>JBCBKJ010000051.1:0-41706 GCA_038522085.1 Chloroflexota bacterium | reverse complement strand
CCACTGCTCTTATCATTGAAGGCAAAGGACACGATGTCATCGACTCGGTTTGGGGGACGAGCTTATCGAGCAATACAGCCACTGGTTGAGTAGTCCCAATCCCGTGAACGGATGAGATCACGTTCGAGCTTAGCAGCACAGGATTCACACAAGCCCTGATAATTTAATTCAAACGGGATATCACACCCGATGCAAAAGACATCTGCCATCGTTTATATACTCTCTGTCATCCTATGATCCCTATCATACGCCATAGCCATCCTCACTCGCTACCATCATTGCTCGGTAGACTGGATTATTCAAACTCGCGTCAAGATCACCAACTATTGGATTCGCACACTATCCCTCATACTTAAACAATGGCACACGCGCCTTGAGCTTCTCGCGAAGTGTGCGGGTCGGACTGAACTTGACCCGGTGATGCACCCGTGAGGTATGCTGAATTTCTTCACCCGTATCCGCGTGGATCAACGTCCCCTGAGATTTCCCCGGACGAATACGGCGCTCATGCACACCCAATAAGCCCAGTTCACCCAGACGAATGCCACCATCAGGTTGGGTCAACTGATCTTCAAAGATGTCCAGCATGATGTCAATCACATGGGCAACCTCATCGCGGGTCAACTGACGCTCCGTGACTTTAGTTCGGCGGGCAATTTCAATGATTAAGTCTGTCCGGTTCAATGGCATGGGTTTCCTCTCACGTTTTCAAGTTCCAGTATTTCAGTCACTTATGCAATCTCCCCTATCGGTTTGACCACAACAGGACGCTTTGGCTTAGGTTGTACAGGCAGATCGCGTTCAGTCGTTGAGTCATCATCGCTGTCCTGTGGAATCGTTGTCGTTCTATCGGAAACATCACCCGCATTGGATTCGGTTGGTAACTCAACAACCGTATCGCGGACTTCATCTTCTGGAAGTTCCTCATTTTTGCGCTTATTCCGTCGGGGCATCACGCGACTCAACGCTCGTTTTTTACTCACTGTCTGCACCGCGCTGGCAACATCTTTACGCTCGTAGATGCGTGTCAAACGGGACAGCACAATCACATAGGTCGCGTACTCAGCAGTGACGTAGCGTCCAAAGATGGTGCAGTTGCCCTGCGGTGGACGAATGATCTCATCCGGTGTCAGCAATTTGCGCTGGCGTTCGTTGGTGCGACCATCCTCGTTGGTCTTCTTATTCGTCCCCGATCCTGCGGCATCCGAGTAGTATTTTGCCGTCTTCTGGTCACAACCCCCGAAAATAATCTGGAATGCCATACCTGCCAGCAGTGTCTCAGCCCCATTGCGTCCGTAGATATTCTCCAACTGCCCCATCGTCTGGCAGGCAAGCACAAAACTGATGCGACGCTTGCGCACGAGATTGGCAAATTCAACCACCGCACTCAGATCACCGAGAGCTGGGAATTCTTCTAAGATGAATTTCACAGGCACAGGCAATTGTCCATCCTGTGCACGTTCCCCGATGCTATCGAGATCCAGCAACATCTTGGTCAGTACCGCACCCAGATAGGGTGCAATCACTCTGCGCTGATTACCCGGACACGCCAGTATCAGGATGGTAGGTCGCTCACCATTAACCAGCAAACGGGCATCGAAGTCCGATGTCTCGGTGCTATCACGGATCGATTCATCCGCCCACCCTGCCAGCGAAGTTGAAAGCGTGGCAATCACATTCGTGGCAAACTTGCCATCAGAATCAGACACCGAATTGATAAACGAGCCAGCCAGTCGCTGGGCATCATCAATCGTCTCACCAAGACGTTGTGCCATGCGCTTTGAGTTGCTGAAATCGTTGTAGATGTCGCCAATATTGTCGTAGCGGAGCAAACAGGCTGCCAGCAGATTCTGGGCACTCTTCGTCCAGAAACCATCACTGCCCCCGCCCTCTTTGGGAATCAAGACCTCCGCCACCGATTGTGCCTGACTGACCGTCTGAATCCCTGCTGCTAAGTTGAAGCGCGGTAGCTTATCACTGGTCGGGTCATGAATGATGATGCGATGACCGGTCACCCCCGCATAGCGGACGACCTTATCGCGCAGTTCGAGCTGAGGATCGGTGATGACCAGATTCTGACGCAAGCGCATCGAGTCGTAAATAATCGGCAAGATCACACTCGACGATTTACCACTACCCGGATTACCTATCGTGATGATCCCGCGTGCCGCATCTTCATCACTCAAGGAAAATTGGTCACCGAGATAGGTATATTTTCTCGGACCTGTTTTATCACCCATGAAGCGACCATAGAAATTGACACCCGAGCGCTGGGTTTTGCGAAAACGCCGAAACTCCTGTGGAGTCGCAAAGTGACTCGACCCGTGCGTATCTTGCGTGCGCTTGATGCCCCTGAAACGATCCAGAAAGATGCGTAAGGGACTGCCCTGTGCCGTCTGTGAAATGAGGACAATATTGACGGTGAAGATAGCAAGAAACGTAATCAGCGCAAATTGAATTGCCTTTTTGCTATCAATCGTTTCAGGACCAATCAGGAATTGTAGGATGGGATGCAGTGCCTCCTGACCGGATGGCGCACGCTGGATGGCAGTTTCGCCCAGCAACAAACTAACGGCAGCTACCACTGCCAGTGTGGTAGATAAGATCATTAGTAAGCGGAAGGCGGATGCCAGTCGCGTCGGTTTGCCACCTTCGGCACTGGTGCGGATGCTTGCCCCTGCTGTCAGCAAAAATAAGATCAAGAAAACGAGTGCGCTGACACCCCCACCAATCATCAGCCACAGCGCGACCCCGCGCATTTCGTGAAAGATAAAATAGAGCATTGCCCTCTTCCCTTCTAATCCATTTCAATTTCAATGTCATCAGCGATTTCGGGTGCATCATCCATGTCCGTATCGACATCAAGGTCATCCGGAATGTCAAAGCCCAGATCACGCAATTCCTCGATAATCTCTTCGAGGTCATCACGTCCTACTTCCATGTCATCATCAGGAATGATGAAGCCCAGATCGCGATAGGCTTGTAGCAAATCAAAGTCTTCTTCTTGCAGTTGCTCGACCAACTCATCATCAGGAATGTCGAAGCCCAATTCGCGTGCGAGTGCCACAACATCGTCATCCAGGTCTTGCTGGATGGGATCACGCGGAATATCGAAGCCCAGTGCTTCGAGGTCACGCAGAATATCGACTTCCTCATCCGGAATGTCAAAGCCCAAGGCTCGCAGACCCGCAACAGGATCCTGTGCCACCTCTGCTTCACGGGCATCGTAGACACGCTCCAACAAGTCTTCCGGTGGTTCAATCCCCGTTGCCTGATAAATCTCCAGCATGGTTTCATCAATCTCATGCGGTGTTGGCGTTGCCTGCTCGATGGCAGCACGTTCGCGCTCTTCGTCAATGGCTTGCAAACGCTCTGTGAGGTCTTGCAGGTCTTGATTCAATTCTGCGACACGCTCAGCACCGAGTTCACGTGTCCAGATGCGCTCCATCTCATCGGCACTGGCTTGATGCAACAGTTCGAGTTGCTCCTTATAGACTTTGTAGTTATCGCGGTCTTCCATCAAACCCGGTACAGTCGCAGCAAGCACCACATGGCTGTGGACGAATTCACGATCCTCTTGCTCGATTTCATCAGGTCTGTCAGTCTTGACTTCGCCCTGATGCACAACGAAAGCATATTCCGCCGTCGGCAGATTCATCGCCTCAAACCAGCGATCCACTGTCGCCTCGGTCAGTTCTTCCATCACGGCTGCCCGTCGGTCGGGCGCAATTGCCTGCATGAACTCGACCTGTGGCGATAGCACCAGCGTTCGCGCACCCACATCATTGGTGAGACCGGTCGTTGCCAGTGCCGCACAACTTGTGGCAATCGCACTGTGGCTACTCCCCAGTCCATGATCCACCCAGCGTCGAATGGGATTGCCCTCATCATCATGCTGGCGCACATGCGTATTGCGGTCATTTCTATGCTGGAAATATTTCAGTTTGCCTGCCAGATGATCGCCTTCTTTCTTGTAAATGAATTTCTGATTGGCAATCATGGCGCGTTGATGTAACGGCATCGTGTCCAACCTACCCTGTTCATTCTTTTCAATGATCTAGCCTTCACAGCACCATCACGATGCAGACAACAGTGCCATCACAGATATGCGTCCCGACAGCATGACAAGCTATTCATCTTCCTTGTCTATGCCACTGATATGTAAATCACTCACTCGTAACCGCCTGTTCCTCTGTTGTTGATTTTTGTCGTTGCTTGCGTTTGGTTTTTGCCAGTTTCTCGCGTTGGACTTCCAGATTGCGTTGTAGGGTACGGAACATCTGCTGCGTATTAGGAGATTGTGCGTAGGCTTTCTGAATCACTTCCAGGCGCATCTTCTCAGGTTCAGTGGCATCTGTTTCTTCACCCTCATTGAGCAAGACCAGCAAGGCTGAAAACAACTCGGTCAGGGCGACGAATTGTGTCTCCCCGTGCATCTCAACCATCTTGATGACCTCATCAATTCGTGCGTTCATCGTCCGGCTGAAATACCGTCGTGAGCCGATAGCATCACTCTCTTCCTCGATGGTGCGCTGGATGCAATAACGAATGGCTTCGGAACGACTGCTGAAGTTGTGACGCACACGCAGATCATCTAACCACCTGGTTTCCTGTGGGGTTGTGCGAGTGTAATGGCGATCATCTTTGGTCGTTGTCATTGGAATAAGCCCTAATTTATCTATATACAGGTGTATTGACGGATTTATTATACCAGCTTTTGCTGTGCAGAGAATGTCTTCTGCCATTTTCTGTCGTCTGCAAATTGTCTTTTCGTGTACAGAGTTCGTCTTCATGCCATACGACGCTGTGCAGAGATTGTCTTGTAGCGTTCACAGATCGTCTTCATAACGGTCAATAACGTGCAGAAATCGTCTTTTCCTGTACAGAGAATGTCTTGTGATGTGTGTCTCCCGTCTGCAAATTGTCTTTTCCTGTTCACAGATTGTCTCCATGACACCAAATAACGTGCAGAGAATGTCTTGTGTCGTTCACAAATTGTCTTCATAACAGTCAATAACGTGCAGAAATCGTCTTTTTCTGTGCAGAATTTGTCTTCTGGAGGTGGTTGACCACCCCACAATAGCGCATGACAGGACATGCTATAGCGTGCTTTCTAGTTGTTTTACCGACTCATACCATTTTCTTGTGGCGTTCCACACAACACGCTTGAGCGTGTTTTTTGCCCCCCGCAGGGGCGACGTGTTTATCGGCGCTATCTATGATAGGAGTAAGGTTCGCTCAGGTTTACCTGCGCGGTGAACCGCTACGGATATCGTATGATCTGCATTGAAGTGCATCAATAAGGTACGTCGGGTTTTTCTACATGCGCATAACCAACTTGCCTCTGAGCACACGATGTCTCTACACTATCCGTAATGAGCGCCCAATTGTGGTGAGAACCATTATCGGTGTGGCTGTCAAAGTCCGAGAAGGTTGACTGTTCCCCACTTTCGGGTCGTGCATCAGGGTCATAAAGGTGTTGCGCTTCGAGCGCCGTAGATTGCGAATGCCACTTGCGCGTGCCGCTCAGTTTTTACAAAACAATTGGAAGGATATATCAAATGACTACTTTTATCGGGATAGATTGGGCAGATAAGAAACATGATATCTGTGCATTGTCACCAAAAGGTGATGTACTCGCTGAGTTTATCATCCCGGATACTGCTGAAGGATTTGAACAACTACAGATATTTCTCACATCCCAAGTACAGGTCGAAATTCTGATTGAAAAACCCAACGGTTTAATCGTTGAATTCTTGCTTCAACGTGGCTGGTATGTGAAGGTGATTTCACCTAGTGTCTCTGCTTCCCATCGTCCCCGCCGTAGTAAAACTGATAGAGGCGATGCCTACTTGCTGGCTAACCTGCTACGTATGAATGATCCAGATTGTCATCTGATCAATCAAGACAGCACCCTTGTTCAAGAACTACGGCAGATCGTTGATGCACATGCCAATCTACAGCGTGAAAAACAACGCCTGACATTGCAGTTGCGCTACAGTCTCAAACAATATTATCCTGTGATCTTCGACATCTTTCCAAAACTGAGCACCAAGCTCACCCTGAACTTTTTGGAGACCTATCCTACCCCACAAAATGCCAAAGATGCGTCTCTTGAAGGCCTTCGTTGCTTCTTCAAATCACATGCTTACACCTATATGGATCGTGTGCCACACAAATACGAGCAACTCCAACGCGCTTCTATACAAGCCGAAGGGCAGAATGGCTTCGTCATACGAACACGCTCCATGATACGCATCTTGAAAGTTCTAGTTGAAGAAGTAAAAGCACTGGAACGATGTGTGATTAAACATTTCTTGCAACATCCCGATGCTGACTGGTGGCTACAATTCCCGGGATTAGGCAAACTCAATGCTGCACGACTTCTCTCACGGATCGGGGATAATCGGGAGAACTTCAAGAGTGCTGACCATCTGCGAGCTGTCGCGGGCACAGTGCCCATCACCCGTCACAGTGGCAAACGCAAGCAAGTGTTGTTTCGCCAGCAATGCTCTCACAGTCTACGGAAGTTAATGTTTGATTTTGCCATGAAGAGTAAATCCCAGTGCCAGTGGGCGGAAAAATATTTTGCCTCGCAACTTGACCGTGGACACACGAAACCGCGTGCTTACCGCGCTCTGGCAAATTGCTGGGCAGGTATCTTCTGGAAACTATGGCAGACGCACGATAGATATGATGAAGCTATTCATATGACTAATCAGCGGCGTGCACTCACAAAATCTGCGTAGTCTGGTGACTAAACTAATTTGCACCCTCTATTGCCATCCTAATCGGTTGGCTAGTTTAGATTGAAAATGTTTGTATATATGCAATGCGCCTCTTGCACCATGCTGTAAAGCAAGAGTCCGCAGTTCTCCAAGACCTTATGTAATTTATGAAGGGAGTGAGAATAGAGTGGTTAGGGAGGTGTGGAACACCCTCCAGAGAAAAACGATGACCTATCGTAAGTCAAATGATGTCTAAAACATCATTCCAAACAATATACCATGTCATGCTGGTGATTACAAAAAACGTGCCTGATGCCTGATGGTTTATTTATCAGATTGAACAAATGACATACCTAAATGGCTAAAGGCAATTAACTGATTGTAATATAAGACCATTTATACAATTCTAATGCAGTGAACAATTTCATGTGACACTAACGCTGTACTTTATTACACCTTATTCAGTATCCAATTTTATGTTCAGAAGAGGTCTATAAAGTTCTTTTTAACTCATGGGACAACTAAAACACGGTTTTGAAACAAAGTTTTGAATAGAGTTGAAGACATGATTTAACACGGTTGGTAGTAGTCAAATTTTTGAATCGCTATTCTCTTGTGCATTGTCAAGAATCACTTGATGAGTTTATCAATATAAACACAAGGAGAAATACAATGACTTTTCGCCGACTGCCCATTTTGATACTACTGGCGCTGCTGATGGTGAGTGTTGTACCACTCGCCGCGCAAGAGGTCGAAGACACCGAGATACTCGGCTACACCATCTCTGCACCTGTTGATGGGATGCGTACAGTTGAACATTTCATGGGTGAAACAGAAATCCCTGCCGACCCACAGCGTATCATCACGTTACATGACCAAGGTCTGACAATGGTTGCGCTTGAACTTGGTGTTCGTCCTATTGGTTCACACGGTCGTACCTCAGAAGATGGGACGAACTTCTTCAGACTAGGGCCAGGCTATCTGGGTGAAGGCATTGAGCATGTCGGAACTTTCGGCGCTGTTAATCTAGAGCGTATACTCGAATTAGAACCTGATCTCATCATCGGACGGAATTTTGAAGAGGAGATTTATGATGATCTCACTAGCATCGCCCCCACTATCTTAGTACCATCAGAAATCCACTTTTATCCTATTCCTTTCTCAGAATACGTTGCAACATTACTCAATCGTACTGAGCGCCACGACGAGTTAGTCGCGCAATACGAAGGCACAATTGAGCGAATCAGGCAACTCGTGCCAAACTATGAAGAAGTCTATGCCACCGCATTGATCATGAGCGGAGGGGAAGGTGAAATCTTTGTGAGAGGCTTTGGGATGAATATTGATACGGTTTTGGAGGACGTCGGGTTCAACCGACGAGAGGCTTTACAAGACATCCCATTTGAATCGGCAACATCACTCAGTCTTGAGGTGGCAAATACAGTAGATGCTGACTTTATATTCAACCATTACTGGGACTGGACTATTGGAGAGAGTGCCTCAGTTGAAAATGGACCCATCTGGCAGTCACTGTGGGCCGTTCAGAACGGTCAATACATAACGACTTATGGTCTGTCAACATATGGCTCAGCTATGTATCATCTCAACAATGCTGCTGAAATGGTACTAACACATATTGGTGAACGTGACTTTATAACTCGTGAGGGTGGTTGGGAATAGACGAAAATCCATTTGCAGTCCGTCTCTGTGGATGGGCTGCACATCTCGTCTCAAGATGAAAATTACAACATTCAAATTATATGAAATTCACCATTGCAACGTTAAAGGTGTCAACCTGCGGTAGAGCCGCACACGGTGATTAGGTGCGTAGCCCTCAATCGTTCCCGTGTAAAAGCACCCTCCTCTGACTTCAGATGGTGTGCGTGCGGCTTTGGTGATGGCGAAGCCATCCCGCAGGTTGATATAAGGTGCGTCCTCATTCGACAGATGAACGAACCTTATCAACGGTTGAATGGCGAAGCGCATCAACTGCCCTGCCCTGCTGTCTGACATTAAGGTGCATCGAGATAGAAAATAAGGTGCGCTGCCATTTTCAATTCACTACAACAAAAAGAGAGCTATCCAAAATAGATAACTCCCTGACAAACAGCACAATACGTTCACCTATCGCTGAAAGACGATGTGATTTTTTGTGTGTTGAGAAAATTAATCGGAAGGTTCTGCTGGATGATCAGATGGCACAACCACTGCCCGTACATTGGCATCGTTATTGAGCAAACTACCCGAGATGATAATCCGTTGTCCTACTTCAAAATGCGCTTGATCGGAGGTCGCAATCGTTCCAACTTTCTTGCCAGTACGGGTGCTATAAACTTCTTTGCGTGCTTTGCCTTTCCACTCCCCTGCTCGCACTTCTAACTCCAGTGCCTCACTGTTGTGGAAGAACTCGCGTACTTTTTCTTTGGCAAGATTGACCTGTCGTCGTCGGGCTGACTTCCCTGCCTTTGTCGAGGTATCCCACTCATCATAAGCTGGTAGGTTCTTGTGTTCAGAGATCATATCGAAGACATTGCGCCAGACACCGTTAATCCCCATCGTGGTCGCAGGTCTGACATCAGTTCGACGCGGTGCTTGATACTGAATGAGTCCCCGTCCTCGCGGGTCAGGGATCAGTTCATTGAGGACACCAGCCTTACGCATCTCCGTAATGGTCATCTGAGCAAATCCCGCATCGCGATTGCCTGTTTCATTACGCATCCCCTGCAACCAGGCAACCCCATCATTGCCCGGATTATCGCGCATATACACACTGGCAATAGTACCAATCAAGACCCGTCCACGATCTTCCGGTGCGGTCTTCTCTAATTCACTTGCCGTGAGTTGGCGTAGGTATTCCCAATCATCAGCTGTCATCTCTCTGTTTTCACGTCGGACCAGTTCCTGACGCTTACGCCGTTCGTTGGCATAAAACTGATTGATACGAGCCGCTTCTTGAATCAAGTCAGGTCGCTGGTGGGCATAATCTAATAAGGCTTTCGGGGGTGCAGTCTCCGCGACCATTGTATCCCGCACCGCCTGCGCGTGCGCGATGTGATCTTGCATCTGTGCTTCCAGTTGGTCGAGCCAGTGTGTGCCATCTGTGCGGGCAGCTTGTTGAGCAGAAGTCGAAATCCTGTCTGCTAGCAAACCCGGTATCGGTGTCTGCTGATCGAGATAACCTTTGCGCTGTTCCCATGCCCATGCTGCCACACGCTCACCTCTGGCACCGGTCTTCTTCAGATCGATGACTTGCTCCAATGGCGCAGGAATTACTTGTGGTGCATCACCTGTCACTGCTTTTTCAACCATCTGCAAATTACAGACACTGCCCAGCAGTGCCGCATTGGTCTCTTCACGACGGGCGGCTTTTTGCATCGCCTCGAATAAGGGAACTTCGCCTCGTGCCATCCGATCTTCCAAACCTGCGACATCGTTGATGCGTTCGCTTTCATCAATCAGTTGCAGATCATGTACCTGCACCTGGTCACGACGTGGACTCAGCTTGCGCGAATCCGCCTGTGGAAACTCAACTGCCCCATCAACGGTTTGCCACGGCAAAGTCGCAGATTGTGTAGACGGTTTCAATACCACGCGCTCCCCTGCTTCATTGGGTGAACGCCATAACAACATCTTTTGCTGACCATCATGATCGGTGAAGGGATGCACCCACATCGCATCATCATGGTCTGCCCCACCGAGAATGCTGGCAACACCCCAGCGCTCGTCCATCGGAACTGTCGCGTCACCATAGGAAGTAGCATCTTGCAATTCGATCCAGTCTTGATCGTTAACCCATGCCGTTTGTGTCTGAGGATCGATTGTGACTTCGCCACGCGCAACCTGCACAGGCATATTGGCACGCCGACCCACAATCGAGGGCATCACATAATAACGACCACCGGGTACAGGAATTTTGATTTTACCGTCGGGTTCGTTGATGGTGTTGACGCGATTGACATAGGCATTGAGGTAACTTCTGACCATGCTACCCGACCAGTTGATGTCACCACCACTGGCAGCAAATTCGCGGATCGCCCAATTCTGCAAATCCTCAATCGTGACATGGTTATCGAGCTTCGCCATGCCTGCTGCAATATCTCCGGTGCGAACCGAGTCTTGATAAACCTCGAAATCTTCTCGCACCCATTGCATCAATTGCTCTGGTTCAAAAAAGGGATGCAAGTTGACCAGACTCTGCACATCCAGTCGCATGTGGTCATGACCGTGAGGAAAGTCGAACGCAACATAGCGTTGTGAGCCATCTGTAAGACGCACCCGTTGTTTCAAATCTTCGGGGACAACAAAGTCGGTACTCAAGTTTTCACTGACCATCGCATGCCCTTTGAGTTGCCCGTCTTCGGTCATGATCGTAAACTCTACTCGCTTTGCATGGCGTAACTCACGGATAGTCTTAGAACGTAGTTTGGGATCCATATCCGACGGGAGTTGGTCAATCATTTTCAAGAGCATGTCACGGCTAACCACCCCTGCCCCATCCCATACTTTCTCCACCACCTCAGCAGGCAAATCATCGCCACTGCCAGTTCCCCATTGCACCATTGTCTCACCAGGATGATCGGGGTCAGGCACGCGCTGGAATTTGGGCTGGCTCAAATCATAGCTGATAGATATGTCATCGGCATCGAACCAGCCTGTCGCCACCTGTGGACGAAACAGACGCGACAGGCGTTTACCGAGTGTGGTTGTGTTATCCAGATCAACTGCCAGTCCCAGATGGTCAAGGAATTGTTCGGTACTCATGCCATCGACATAGATCTGCACCGCTTTCCCATCCTTAGACCAGGCAAGGGTTGGTTTCTCCATGCCCAATCGATCTGCAGGGTCTTCTGCAAAGACTGCCATCTCCGAAGCAGGTCGTGTGATCACCCGCCATTCCAGTCCCGTTTTATCCAGCAAGGCATAGCCACGTCCGTTGATAAAGTCGCCACGACTCTGGACTTCATAAGGTTTCTCACCACCATCACGTTCGCGCTCAAGCTGCGGGTCATCATCTGGTACGGGTCGATACTCCCCTGTTGCAGGATCGTATTCACCAATGACCTTTGCCTCTGCTGGTGGAACACCCTGTTGCGATGTGCCTCGTCCACCCATCATCCATCCTTTCTAAAAGTCGAGTTCAAAATCATCATCACCGGATCGTGCCTGTTTGGCGCGATAGGCTTCGTCTGTGCCATATTTTCGATCTTTAGCTTTGACGCTGTGCCAGTAATCCGGATAGGCAACCAGCTCCACGCAATCGAACATCTCCTCATAGGGAATGCCATAATTCAGCACCAGACTGGGCTGTAATCGGGAGACCATTTCATGAAAACCTGCGAGAAACGGTGCTTTGGTTGAGGCATCTTTTTGCGTGCCAACGGTGCTGACTGCCAGCACACTCTTTTGGGGCAAGCCAAGAAAACAGAAATCGAAACTGGTATGGATACCCCAGCTGACTGTCGGAATGACGGTGATACCATTCATCGCCCACCAGCACCCCACCCAGCGGGTGCGATAGGTATTCCACAATTGGATGATGCGCGGCGCGTTGTAGTACAGCGAGAAATCTGGTGTGAGTGCTACCGCCCACTTCTGAATACCCGATAAGGTTTGCACCGGTCGTCGCCAGATGGATTCAAAGCGGTAATCGTCCAGAAAGAAATGAACACCCGTGTTTGCAAGCGCATCCGGTGAGCGCACCCGCGAACGATATGGGGCTAATTTTTCAGGCACAGCACTGATCGGGGCATGAGCGAGGTCTGGAATGCCGTAGGCATTAGTCGACGAATAAATATGTTTGGTATTCAGTGCGTCGAACCCTCCGGGAAGATTTTTCCAATTAATGTAAGCACTCTGGTTTTTTTGAGATTGATCGGTCATCTTAACAACTCAATATATCTATATACGGGTGTATTGACGGATTTATATCACACATAGTATACCCTATTTGTCGTCCTTCCGTTGTGGATCGCAGATCCCAACGGATACACGCAACCTGACTACCTGCTCACTTCATACTATATGGCGCGACTGTTCTCGAAATCACGAAAAAAAGAGAAAAGCAGGCACACAGCCTGCCCTCTCAATCACTTGCAGAAGTAGCCCGCAACATAGCGCACCCGAACCTGCCAGTCGTCGATGATGCTATCCATATCGTCATCAACCCAAACCTGCTTGCCCTCAATGATGATGAGGTTCTCGCCATCGCTGATCCAAACCACTTTTCGTGTAACCTCATCGTCAAAATCGTTACCACGCCAGATGAAGGTTCTGCTATCTGCACCACGCATGAAGTCGTGTGGATTGTTCATCTCACATGCCAGTTGCCATGCGACTGGTTTCGTCATCACGCTGGCATCGCGCAACAGGTGATCGAGATTGTGGTTCAGATCGTCTTGCAACCAGCCCTCTTCATCTGTCACCCCTTGCCAGGTTGGATGATCGAAGGGTTCTGCTTGCTCAATGGCTTCCACGCGCTCTGCATAGACAAGCAGTTCTGCGCGTTGTTGACGGATACGGCGGACACAGTCGAGAATGGTGTGGATGGTAGTCATGGGAGTCGCTCCTATTGGTTGATATGCTTTCGTCACACACTGTGGCGACAGCCACACAGAGGCTATGCAACTGACAGGTCAGAAAAAAAGAGAAAAATGGGCATAAAGCCCACCGATGGTCTCTATAGCGGAAGTGCGAGTTGGCGCGGTTTGTCTGCTGGACGTGTAGCGGAGTTACGGTCACGTTGATTACGGACTTGATGATTGGCAATCTTGCCGTATTTGGTGCGCCCAAAGGTTTTGACATCGCTCACGCTGAGGATATCCCCTTTCTTGACATCGGGTGTTCCCCAGATATTGACATAGTCCCATGCGACTGTGTTCGACGCTTTATTGCGAATACCGATGCTGATGGATGTGACCGGACGCACACCGAATTTGGTCTGCTTCTGACGACGGGTGACGTTACCGACGAAACCATTTAGTTCTTGGATTGTTGCGTTCATGCTGGACTCTCCTACGAGTTGATTAATCGATTCATCTCGCAGAGTGGCGACAGCCACTGTATCCAATATCGGCGGCGAAACACATCTGTATAATGCGATGAGCAACATCCCGGATGAAACAGCATAACCAGTAAATTTGCACAGACCCTTGCTTCGAGGCTCACGGTGCACAGGGTGTTGAAAAATAGCATTGAGGTTTAGTTGTTGCTTGTGTGATGTGCAACCATCTGACAGCAACCTACGGGCTTCATCTGCCCTACCTGCTCACTTTATGTCCATGCGTCTTACCAACAAAAAAAAGAGAAAAGTGGGAAGAGCCTTCCCACACCTTAGACACTGGCAACTTGCCTGATGTTGCGACGATACTTTTTCCATAGGGCTTCGACGTCATCATAAGTTGATGATGTACGTGGCATGATGGCATGCAAAATCACGTCATCGTCGCGCAGTTCAACAATCACACGGAAGGTTGCAGCACGACCCACTTTCCATTTCAGTCGTAACCACGGGGCATAATTGTCGTGTCGGGTAACTGCAATCACGCTATGGTTGATGCGATCTAATGAACAAAGGGCTTCTTTGACAAGTGCGATACCAGCTTTGAACTGATCCGGGGTACTACCTGTTGTGCGAGATACTTCGTGAGCATACGGTGCTATTTTGAGCATGATGGGTCTCCAATACAAAAGCCCCTTCATCTCGAAGAGGCTCACGAACAAAGATTTCATCATGCACTGTGGCGACAGCCACACCCTATACCCGAAAATGAGCAACAGCTAGTGCCTTACCGGATGGCAAAAAAAGGGAAATGGGACAGCACATGGCTGCCCCTTCACGATGCTTGTCTTAGAACTCTGGCTGTTCGTCGCGACGGTTATCACCCAGCAGTTCCACATCCACTGCGATCAGCACGAGTTTCGATGCTGGTTGACCATCTCGTGTCGTGTAGGCTTCGGTGCGGAAACGGTTTGCGGTGATGGCAATGCGATCCCCTTTACGGGCGAATTTCGCAACTACATCTGTACCGAGACCATTCCAGCATTCCACTTTGACCCATTCCGTCACCGGATTATTTGCACGACGATTTTCGTATGCAATCTGAATTTCCGTAACAGTGCCGTTACCAGCTTGACGGGTGACGGGATCGTTACCAATGCGACCAATCAGGGTTGTGTTAAACAGTGACATAGCAAATTCTCCTGTGAGATACGTAAATAGTGAGAGTTATTTCTCATCAGGCTTAGCGCTGACAAGCGCTTTCTTACTTGCTCTAGCATTTGGCTGATACAGATGTCCACAACACATCTGGAAATGCGTAACATCTGGTACGCGCAGAATGTGGCATCGCCGCATCACAGCAACCTCACCCCATGCCCTACCTGCTCACTTTATGTCCATGCTGTATCTGAAGAAAAAAAAGAGAAGTGAAGTGAGAGGCAGGATACCCACCTCTCTGTGCTGATGTCCTAGAAGGACAAGTCAAGGGCTGCGAGCATCATATGCTCCTCGTTGGGACACCCCAACTCTGTCAGCCATTCCACCATCTTGCCGTGATGCAAGCCGTTGAAAAGCGTGCATTCATCTACAAGCGGTGTGTCATCTCCATCACGCCACACCTCGACCCAATAGCCAAGCGCATGGTCACAGCCATAACGGACGACAACCTGTTCATCTTCGTATGTGCCATCAAACTGATAACGCGAAGACTTCATCGGAAACATAAGCGATTCTCCTATCACATTGCTGGATCATGTGGCAAGAGACCTCTAGTGAGAAGTCTCTCACCGTCCAGCACAAACCCGACAGGGTTTCATGCGGACAGCACTCAGAATCACGACACGGTATTGAACTGAGGATATGGTGAAAACATTGATATGGTGGGGAGAGATCATTTCTGGGCTGAGGTCGCAGATGAGATGCAATCGCGAAGCGCTTGCCCGGATTGACCCGTGCATCCGCCGCAGGGGGATGTCAGTCAATCCGCTCCATAGAACAGACTTCTTCTGATACCTACCTGCTCACTTCATGTCACGGCTGTTCATAAAACAAAAAAGAGAACCATGCAATCTGAGTTCGCCTGATCCGCTTTAAATTACTATCTTGTTGTTGGGAATCTAATCGGTGAACAGAGAAATGTATTCAACCGGCATCAGTCCTTCGGGAAGTTCTACATCAACGGGAAGCTCATCATCGTAACCGAGGAGAATAAGTGTTCGTAGAACCGTTTGATATTGATCTGCGATTTCAGTTGTCTTGTGTCTCCGCCATAAGCCTGCGAGATAACCGAGCTTATCAATCAGTTTGTCGTAAACTGGATTGTTGGAATAGCCGTAGAGAGAAATTGCTGTGCTTTCGACTGTCATATCGTGGCTCCCACATGCATCAAACAAGAGATTTTTCAGAAAAGACTACTGTGGTGTTACTTGTTTCAAAGTCGCTACTGTTTTTCGTAGGCACGCTTAATCGCTGCTTGAACAGATTGCGGTGGAAGCTCTGGCATGAGGTCATCGGGTAATTGATCTTGAATAGGCAAGGTATTGAGATCATAGCCCTTCAAAATCATTTTGTACAACACACGTTCGTATTTCTGAACGAGCCTGTCGTCTTTGGTACTACGCCACTCACCGACAATCTCAGTGATCTTATACTCCAGTCGCATCACGTCAAGGCTGATGTAACCATGTCTGTGAGCATCTGCATCAGTGTAATTCTCAAGTTCGCGACTCAATCCAGACGGTTTCATATCTTCCAATTTTAAACGTTTGCGCGCCATATCTTGTACTGCCAATCACTTGCGCTCGTTCTTTGATAATTACAGTCAGCTTTACATAGAGCTTGATCAACGAACAATGAGCGATGTTCAACTATGTTCACTTAACATGGTTGATTCCATCTCCAAATATACGATCAAATATCTAAACACAAATCGATATGCCCATCTAGTTCAGTCCTGATAGCGGGCATAGTATTCTTCTGGCATCAACTCTTGCGGTAGCAATAGCTCGAAATCGAGTTCATCGTCCCACCCCATATCGAGCAAAGCACGGCAGAGAATCTGGTACTTTTTGACATATGCTGTGTCTTTGGTTTCTCGCCATGCGCCAGCCAGAATACCTAACTCGTGCATCATAGCATCAAAGGTTGGATCATCAGACAGACCATATTGTTTTACCCTTGGGTCGGTTGCCATTCGCTTGCTCCTAATTCAATCATCTTCTGGATGTACAGGTAAACTTTGCCATTATCTAATGGAATGTCGATCCCTAATAATTTAGGGAATACCGCACAATTATATTCATTTGAATTGAAACTCCCATCGCTGTTCGGGAGATTGTATTGAAACACTTTACCATCAGTATACCATTGAATGGTTTGCTGCTTGATTATTTCATACGCCTCATCATCTACGTCTCGATCAAGCACCCAGACTGCAGTTCTTGCGCCAGACTCACTGAGTTTTTTTGCCTGTAGAAAAATTGCTGTATCATCTTGCAAGACCCCCTCCTGCGGTTCATGCTGGAGGAGCAAATTCAATAATTTATCTTCACCCCCGGCATCCTCTTCCGCTTTGCGCGAAGGATGAAAACCATAGATAATTGAATCATCTTCGAACTTTATGCCGACATGTCCTGCTTTAATCAATCCTGGTAGAGATTTGTACTTTGGATTCTGGAAGCCTCCCGTCCCACGGAACGCAAAAATTTGAATGACTGGCACAACCACCTCCTCAACAGTGACTACACACAGAACATTATAGCGACTGTTTCAAAGGTAGATAGACATTCCCTGTTTAATCGCTGGCAGTCGTATTATTTCCACCTGACGATCATGACATATTTTGTGCCAAAGCCGTCCCAAAAATAGAATTCATCTCTACTACCCGCTCACTTTATATCCACATCCAAACAAAAAAAGAAAGAAGGCAGGGTCATCCCTGCCAGAACTTATGCAACAAGGTCTGCATCATTATATGAGATGGTGGACTGGATGTCGCCATCATCAAATACCGTGTAGCAGATGAGTAATTCTTCGGTATTGCCCTCATCCGTGAGCGTGATTTTCACCCATGCCATGTCCATCACATAGCAGTCAATCATCGCTTCGATGCGGGTGTTATCCCCTTCGAGAATAACGGTGCAACCGTAGTTATCATGATATTCTTGTCCGCCCATCGGAACGATTGCGTCAATCATATCATCTACGATACGCTTGATTTGCTCATCACCCAGACGAAAGTCTTCGTCAACGATGAACCCGATGAGGAAAGCGGCAATGAGGCGGAAGGATGTGAAAAAGTCGAACATGATCTTGTCTCCGTTATTGGTATGTATTCAGCGAACACAAGGGCGACAGCCCTTAACGGTATGGGCAGCGTCTCCCCTGCCCTCTGGTATCATGCGCTACGAATACGATGTGCTAGCCCTGTCCAACGCGCATCAGCTGAACAATTGTGGATCGCCGCTTTCACGGCTTCATCACTGCCCACCAGCACGACCATTTGCTTCGCACGGGTGATGGCGGTGTACAACAAATTGCGCTGGAGACCGAATTGCATTGAGGTCGTCACGGGAATCACCACCACCGGATATTCACTGCCCTGTGAGCGGTGTGTCGTGATAGCATAGGCAAGTTTCACCATCCACATCGTCTTATAGGCATACACGACGGTATTTCCCTCGAAGTCAATGGTAACGGTCTTATCGCGCTTGCTGATGAAGGTGATTTGACCGACCTGTCCGTTCATCACATCGACCTCATAGTTGTTTCTGGTCTGGATGACCCGATCCCCCACTTTGTATGTGCCCTGCTTGAGACTCACAGACCATTCACTATCGGTCAGATTGCGTTGCAAACGGGCATTGATCTCATCAACCCCGCCCGTTCCTTTGTAGACAGCAGACAGAACCTGAATGTCTTCTGCGGCATAGCCGAAAGCGTTGGGGATGCGATTAGCGACGATGTCGGTGACCAGATCACTGACTTGCTCATCCTCACAACGAAACATGAAGAAGTCCTGTGCGCGGTTATCGAGCTGTGGCATCTCACCGTTATTAATTGCTCGCGCATTGGTCACAATCACACTGTTATCACTCTGGCGGAAGATGGTCGTCAGGTTGCAGACATGCGCGACCTCACTGGCAATGATGTCTTTCAGGACATTGCCTGCCCCGACACTCGGTAACTGGTTGACATCGCCCACAAAGAGGATGCGGGTATCTTCGTGCAATGCCCGCAACAGATGATGTGTCAGCCACAAATCCAGCATCGACGATTCATCAATGACGATCAGATCAGCCGACAGATAGCGATCTGGATTAAAAGCAAAGTCGTTCGCTTCGGGGTTGTAGCCCAATAAGCGGTGAACAGTCGAAGCCGTGCGTCCGGTAGATTGGCTCATGCGTTTGGCAGCCTGCCCTGTCGGTGCTGCCAGCACAGTTTTGAGGTTCATTGCCTCTGCCACATCGAGGATGGCTTTCAGGGTTGTGGTCTTGCCAGTGCCAGGACCACCCGTGAGAACCGCAATCTTGTGACGGAGCGTACCCTCAACTGCCCGCATTTGTTCATCAGATAGCGTCGTGCCGCGACGCACCCGTTTGAGCATCGCACACAATTTACTGTGACTCAGGGGGCGCAAACGCTTGTTTGCCATCAGCAGCAGACGTTGGGCAACGCTCTTCTCCATCTGGAAGACGGATGGTACATAGACAACCGTTTCGCGTTCAATCTCGGTCTTGATCAGACAACCTTCATCAACCGCTTCCGCCAGTGCCATGACCAGTTCTGTATCGCTGACCGCATGACGCTGACGAACGGTATCCATCAAGTCTTTAATCGGCGCATAGGTATGACCATCGCGCCCGAACTGGCGCATTGCTTTGACAAATGCTTGTGCAAGTGGTGTTAAGTTATTCATGATGTTCCCTCATAAAAGTCGTATTTAATCGACAGGCTCAGCGACGACAGTCGCTTCATGCGCCTGCCGCAAGCAAGAAGATTGGCATGGGTAGATTGAGATTGGAGAAGGAGCGCCCGTAGACGCTCAATTGGAGGGTGTTATTAGGAGATAACGGTCAGATAGTTTCCGTCACGGCACAGATTAAAGCGCAGCGTGATCTGCTCACCGACATCATGGGTGAATTCTTTTGCGATGTAGCCGAAGAGGTTGCCCTGCTTCGTGTAGGCAATCGCACGACCATTCTCATGGCGAATAGCCAGTGTCATATCTTTGAAGCGCGTGTTTGCCAATCGTTCGACTTCCGCTTTTGCCCATTGCTCGTCTGCCTCGCTGACATCTTGCATCCGTTCGGGAATGGCTAGTCCACGATGGGCGGCTGTGAAACGCCAGTAGTTGAACCACACGCCCACAATCTTGACCGGTTGCTGTGGCATCGGGATTTGTCGGGCACCGGGATAGCGCACGATGAAGCCGCTCACGAGTTGGGTTAAACCATCCAGTACATCAATCTGGCGCAATGCCGCGATCATCATCTGAGCAATCCCATCCAGACGGGTGCCATCGACTGCTTTGGATCCTAGTTGCCAGACCGCCTCATCTTTGCCTGCATGTTGTGGATTGGCGTAGTAATGCGCAACAGCCGCGAGCAGAATCCGGTATTGTGTCTGCTCGTCGTCATCGCCTGCTTCACTGAGATAGCTTGTACTACGCTGGCGTGCCAGTTCGAGTGCATCTTCAATCGCAATGCCACGATCCACCTGCCGTTTGGACTTTGCCCACGGCAAGCGCGAGGTGTAAAGCTGGTTGAAGCGGGCACCCATTGAGAGCATCTCGCTCGATTGGTAGGCAGCATTGAAGACCGCTATCGGGGGCATACAACGGCGCATGATGGCATCGCGTTCTTGTTCAATGAAACTGATATGATGCTCAATCGCAGCAATCAGCTGGTCAAACCAGTGATTCTCACTGCTGACCGGTACTAACGGCACTTGCCCTTTTTCATTGTTTAGCGAAAGACGATCTTGCAAACGGACAGGAACGGGTTTGCCCTGTTCGACAATTGCCCGCGACGCACGGTAGCACCATGCTTTGACCGGTTCGAGATCCGTGCCTGTTTTGACACTACCATCAATCACATCTTCCAGCGGTGCTGGTGGATTGGCAGGCAACTGGTTGTAGAGGGCACGGGCAAGCAACAAGGCATTACAGTATTGTCCCAATGCACCACGATTCTGGATGGCACGCTGGATCGTGAAACGCATCCCCTCGATGCTGTAGTGATCAAGCCACTCGCCAAGACCACCTGCGCTATCGGGATCGACCAGTTGCTGATATTTGACCTGAATAGTGTCGATACGGGGTGGCAAATCACGCGAATCAGCCAGTGGAAAGGTGCTGGTGGTGTCGATTGTTTCCCATTCGGGAATATGGCTATCTTCAGTGGGACGAAGTAGCACATATTCACCCAATTGGTTGGGGCTGCGCCATGCTAGAATTTGCTGGCTACCATCGTAGTCCACAAAGGGATACACCCAGAGCGCGTCATCCTGATCCGCCCCGCCCCACACGTCTGCCTGATAGCTGACCCAATCGCCAGCATTGATCCATGCCGTACTCGCATCAGGATCTAGTTTGATACAACCGGGTTCGATGCTGATGTCGCCAACGGCATCCGTCATCACATAGTAACGCCCACCCGGAATTGGCAGGCGCAAGCGGCCAAGTGTGCTGTAGTTGATGCGTTTTAGATGCTGGTTGATCAGTCCTTTGACAATTGATCCGAACCACTGCGGATCACCGCCACTGGCGAGGTATTCGCGAATATGCCAATTCGTGATCGCTTCCAGTGCTTCATCATCGTCAGCCACATCGGTCTGATCAATGCGACGCATTGCGCGGGCAATGTTGCCATTCTGCGTCGATTGCAGAAACATCTGCCCTTCGTCGTGTAACCATTGGATGAGTTCTTCATGCTGGAAGAAACCCCACAGATTAATCAGCGATTGAATATCGAGGCGCATCGTATCGGCATGATGGACGGGATACAAGCCAATGAAGATTGACCCATCTGCTAGTGTGATTTCGCCTTTGGTATCGCGTGGAAGAACCAGATCTGCTTCGAGCTGGTCATCCTCAAAGACGAAGGCGTGCCCTTTGTCTTGACCGCCTGCTTTGCTTTCGCTCCAGTCGCCCAGACCCATCGCGGTGAATTCAATGCGTCTTGCCCCTTGCAATTCCTGTGCCATTTCTGCCCGCTTAGAGGCGGATAAAGCTGGCATCTGATCGAGAATCCGCAACAGGAGTGAACGCCGCATCCGCCCTGCCCCATCCCAGACTTTGGCATCAGGATCGGTCTGGTCAAGATAGCGCACAGTAATCTCAGAAGAGTCAAAAAAGGCATACATGAAGTACGGGCGCATGATGCGCGCGATCCGTTTGCTGAGGACAAAGCCACCTTTGCTCATCTGTGGGCGCAAGCCTGTGGCAGCGAGAAAGGTATCGCTATCCATATTCTCGATGTACAGATCATTGACGCGGTTACCATTGATCCAGCGCAGGGCGATGGGTGCGTTGTAGCTCGTCACATCCTCATCATCCACACCCCACGAGTGAATCATCCACGGTTTGCCTAAGCGGTGCAGGAACGGATATGTTGCCCCACCCAATTGTGTTTTGCTGTTGATAATCATGATTCTCTCCCATCCATCGCCCTCACGGATCGATCGTCTTTAGTCAAAAAAGCAGAACGGGCAAGCTCTCATGAGCCAACCCGTTCAGAAATTTATGCACTCTGGCGTGCGCGTTCTTCAGCGAATGTCGTGGCGAAATCCATCAGGTGTTGCATCTTATGTTGCAAAGAACGCATGTAACGATAGGCTGTGCGCGTACCTGATGATGTGCCATTCCATATGAAAATACCGCGATCTGAACTACGTGCCATTGCCTGATCGCGTTCGCTGTAGCTATTGCCGAAGCGAATGTAGGTGCCCTCAGGAACACCGCCATTGCGCGGTTTGGCAGCAATACCCACCACAATCACATCGGTATACGAGAGACGACGGGCTTCTTTGACGACTTCGTTATCCACACCCTGCGGATTATCGCCAACCACGATTGTCCAGTTATTCTCGATGGCACGGGCGACCACACGGCGCGTGTATTCCAGCATATTGTCAGATGTCTTGCGACTGCCTGCGATATAGAGCCGGTAGTTGCGCGTCTCATCGCTTGCATCCGCTTCGTCTGCTTCATGGGCTGCCTGCTCATCCAGATAGGCTTGACGGGCTGCGTGGACGAGGGCATCAGCTCGTTTATTCATCTTCTCGATGTCACTCGCCTTATAGTCTGCGACGTGTGCTTTAACTTTCACGAGTGTGATTGTGTGCTGTTGGCGTTGTGCGTCAATGCGTTGCCAGAGATCGCTATGTTCCACCGCTTTGTTACGGCTATTGCGCCAGCCGTTTGCCATCCAGCCATCCAACCATTCATTGAAGCCACGCACGACATTGTTGTTGTCGCTGACAACGGTGACATCCGATGCCATCGTGAGGGCTTCCAGTCCTGCGACAACCGCCAGCAGTTCCATACGATAATTGGTGGTGTCAGGGACTGCACCGGTCACGACTTTCTCTGCATCTGAGCCTGCTTTGGTCAGAATTGCGGCGTAGCCACCTAAGCCCGGATTCGGGTTGCAGCCACCATCGGTAAAGATTGTGATTTGTGGACGATTCGACATGAGTGTGTCTCCTGTTTTTGATTAATTTGGTAGAAATAGCAAGCAATGCTCATCAGCACGCTTGTTAACGTTCACCCATGTAGGTGTAATCAAGTTTGAAATAGCTTGCACATCGAGGGAGCACATATGAAGCGAGCAAGTAGCGGTGACAGAACGACTTATGTTTGCCGCAATAGCATGTGATTGTGATCTCATGACGTTGTAACAGTTCAAGAAACATGTCGCGATTGCCATCAAAATGACCGCGCAACATCGACAAGTAACGCTGTCGATACTCGCTATCACTGACTTTACAGTAGTTCTTGAAACGCTGATCTCCGACGTAATGCTTGTGTCCCAATACGATTGTTTTCTCAGGTGCAAGCAATTTCCCAATAGGGCTTACGGCAGATTTGTAGGTCGTGTTGATTTCGGTGTCCTTGCCCTCGCCAATTCGACCTGTCCAGACGTATACCATACTGACTCCTATGATGTGTAAACAATTCATATCGCACAGCCGCGCCAGCGGCTCACCTCCCCCACCAGAGGCAAGCAACGCAGATCGAACGCGCACCCGCTCATAGGAAAATCTTGAATTGGATCGCCTAGAATATGATGTCAACAGCTTGTGTGGTGATGTATCTTTGCCAGTAGGTCGCAGAAAGCACATGGGTCGTCGCACCAACCCGGTCGCGGGGGTCAATCGCGCAGCGATTGCGGATTCAGGAGTGCATCCCCCCGTGGGGATGCCGAACAATCCGGCTAAAAAATAGGACTTGTGGACGAATCGGCTCAATTGGGCAAAGCAGTGTGTAGCATTTTTCATCAAAGTATGTTTTAATGTCTCTAGTTAAATCCGTCAATACACCTATATTGATACATTTATATATGACGAATTGCAACTTTTGATATGTGATTGGTGGTCTGTGGGATGAACAGGTTCGCTTACCCTATGTTCTATCTGTGAATCACTTGCTGATAGCTCACAGTTTCCTCACAGCCGATATGATTGGCGCAGTCATCTGGTTGCTCCAATCTTCAATAGACTGTTGCGAGGCACCCATACCGTGTTTCGCAAGTGAGCCAGAAACAGTTCTGGCTCATTTTCATTCTCATATCATCACGACTGTGTCTTATTCAGTCTCTTGCTTGCCGTAATCCGGTTGCCATCGCCGGGCGCACGTTTGGGCATACTGCATCGTTTCAAGTGCTGTGCCGAGCTTCTCAAGCGCGTAAGTGCTATCATGTTTAAGGGTCGCATCAGCAGCGAGAATCAATAGGTGGGCAGTCTTGAGCAGATCATATGCCAATTGACCCTGATGACCATGCAGATGAGTCGCCTGTGTCACCGACAAATGAACAGCACTGGCGGTATCTTTCAGTTCACGGAGTGTTTTGATGGTCGCAAGATAATCCAGCGCCATCGGGCTGGTGTACTCCCCTATCGTCGATAAGAATGCCGTGATTGCCTGCACCGTGACCATCGGTAAATCTTCTTGTATGGTCACTAGAATCAAGCGGCGCAGCCCATTTGCATGGCGTTGGACAGGAGACTTAGCAATCTGCTCTGCCGTTGCGAGGATCGCTTGCAGAATTTGTGAGGGACGATCTTGTCCAATGTAACTGGCGCGGACATCGGTATCGTCATGAATGATACCGAAGCAGTGATTCTGGATGTGCATTTCGACATGCATCCACAGTGGGCTGTTGGTATCTGGTTGCGTGTGATCGGGCATATAGCCTCCTAGATAAGCGGTAATTGGGTTGGATGATCAGGCTGGTTCAGCCGTTTGTATTCGAGGTTGCTCAGTTTGGCTTGCCGCAGGGCTTCAATTTCCTCATCGGATAAGTGGTCTAGTCCTAAATCGGATAACCACTGCCCGGATTGAAACGAAAAGCCTGAGCGTATCTCCAGTTTAGAGATGTCACGGAAATGCTCGGGATTCCATGCAATACCATTTTGTAGATCAGATTGGTTGCTCATCACGCACAGCCTGCAGGACATGCGTGAATTCCCGAGGGGATATGAGAGTGCGTATTCCCATCCCCACTGCTCACAAATAGCACGTAAGGCAGCCCAATCACCCGGTGTGACGGTCTCGCGCACCTCGGCTCGCAAGGCAGCCAACGCTTCTAAAGTCCAGCCAAGCGATGCCCAGACATCTGCCAATGTCCATTGATGGATGGGAAGCCAGGTATACACATGGCGATTTAATGTGGGGGCTGTCGGTGATTTTTTCTGATACTTGAACGTTGTTGCTCTCTTCCTGAGAGCCGATTCTATAAGTTATGCGGAATTAGGTGTCCGCTATAGAATAGGTCATGGTTCACACAGGTCAGGATGTCAGCATGGATTTCACAGAAGATGATATAGCTCGCTATTCCCTCATTCACCAACACCCACTTGCCCGTGAGTGGCTCAGATTTCAGATCATTCGTTTAAGTGCCAATACGGTCAGAGCTTATGGCAACGCGCTGGAAGACTTTCTGTTGTTCTGCGCTAATTTGGGAATTGATCCCATCAAGGCAGGACGCGATCATATACTGCTGTACATTCGGGATTTGTCGGAACGTCCGGTGCCATCGGGATATAAGAAACGCCGTGTACAGGGCACTACAGGCTACGCCCTATCCAGTCAGAAACAACGTCTAACAGCCATTCGTCTCTTCTTTGATTTCCTCGTCGAAGAAAATGTGCGCGATACCAATCCGGTTGGACGCGGACGCTATGTGCAGGGATCGTCTGCGCGAGGTAAACGGGGATTGATTCCAACAGTCAGTCATCTGCCATGGATTCCGACAGATGATGAGTGGCGACATCTACTGGATATTGCTAGTGGCAAATCAATTCGTACACGATTCATGCTGGCACTGGGCTATGATACAGCCTTACGCCGAGAAGAATTATGTTCGCTCCAGATTCGAGATATCGATCCAGCGTTTCGGACAATCCATGTGCGGGCAGAAACCACCAAAGGGAAGCGTGGGCGGGTGGTGATCTATTCACCGGTCACTGACGACCTCTTCCACCGTTATCTAGCACATCGTCGCACCATCAGTCGTGAGGATGGCGCCCTCTTTCTATCGGAGTCACCACGCAATTATGGACAGGCTCTTTCGTTTGAGACCTGGGGGAAAGAAGTTCGCAAGTTACGCGATCTGGCAGGCATTCCGAACTTCACACCGCATACCCTACGCCATCTGTGCCTGACGGATCTCGCTCGTTCAGGATGGGATTTACACGAGATCGCAACCTTCGCAGGACATCGCAGTATCCAATCGACGTTAGTCTATATCCACCTCAGTGGTCGCGACATTGCCAGCAAGCTCCAGAAAGGGATGGATGAGATTCATGCTTGGCGCACCCGCGAGATGATTGGACGCTTCAATCATGGCTATTGATAAAAATATTAGACGAATGCAACCAGCAGATATACAAGTTATCCAAGCCTGCTTACAACAATACGATGAGATGGAAACAGACACATGGTTTGCCTTGGTACAGACTGCCTGTGAGCCTCATTTGCACCCCCTGTTATCTATATGGCGTGACGCTCAATTACTCACATACCAGATCTGTAAGCTGAGCTACCTCGTGTTGTATGTGCAGATGCAAGAAGAGCAATGGCTCATGGACATTAAGGAAGTGTGCTGGTGGAATTATATTGAACAGTTTTCCGATTTGCTGAATGTGAGCGAGAGTCGTATGTTTCGCAACACCTTCGTACGGAGTTTGTACCACGCAGGCTATCTCTCGCGCTTAGATCGCTTGAGTGGATTTGCTTTTCAAGTCTTTGCTAAACAAATTTTTGACGATACCGAATGGAAACAGGCACGAACGCTCCTACACGAGACCTTAACAGGTATTGGCTATGCCAACATGGACATTCGCACGTCTTTTGATACCGTTCTCGCGATTGTTTTGCTGGTACACCGTACAGCCGACCTCCAACGCATTGATCCGCAAATGCTCACTACTATGTACAGAGATAATCAGATCGTATCCCGTAGTCGCCATTATCAGCGGATTGCGCTTGCCCTGCATACACTGGGTTACGGGGACTATTCGGATACCTATCACTATACGCCACCAGTATCCTCATCCAGCACGCTCAAAAAAGATCTCGCTACCGATTGGGTTGAGATGGCAGAGCGCTGGTTTCAAACATCGGTCTTAACACGTGGTACACGTCAACGAATTTATCGCACGGTGCTTCAAGCAGGTCGCTGGTTGTTTGCAACACATCCTGATGTCCAGCACCCCGAACACTGGACACGCGAGATCGCGCTGGATTACGTAAAAATGGTCTGCCACTTGCGGTGCTACGAATGGAGTTCGCAACCTCACAGGATAGGCAAGGAACTCAAAGCCAGCAGCAAACAAAAGATACTGGATGCTCTGCGTTTATATTTCACAGATATCCAGAATTGGCAATGGATTCCCCGCCACTTTAACCCTCAACGAACACTGGCAACACCTTCTCACATCCTAAATGCTGTCTATCCACAACCCCGTGTGATCCAACCAGATGTCTGGGCAAAGCTCTTATCTGCAGCGCTGCAATTAACCCAAGATGATTTGCGAGCCTATCTCCATCGCAAGGGTAGAAACCAACCCCTATTTCATGTCTATCCCATCCAGATGGTACGAGCTGTTGCCATGACCTGGTTATTTTCAGGTTTGCGTCAGAATGAAATCATGCGTCTGCGCGTGGGGTGTATTCGCTGGCAAACACCACCATCTGAGGCAAATACTGAGGTCAACCGTATTTGCTTGCTCCATTATCCAGCAAACAAGACCGGACCCGCTTCACTTAAACCTGTGGATGTTATTGTTGGTGAAGCGATTGAGATCTGGCAAACATTACGCCCACAACAGGCTCCTATACTGGATACCAAATCACGCGAATTCGCAGATTACCTGTTCATGTATCGCGGACGGGGATTAGGGACAAGTTATATCAACAAGACTTTGATTCCCCTGCTCTGCCACAAAGCAGGTATCCCGGAGAACGATTCACGCGGATCGATTACCAGTCACCGGGCACGTTCAACCATTGCTACTCAGCTTGCCAATGCAGAGCAGGGAATGAGTTTGACAGACATTCAACAATGGCTGGGGCATCAATCGCCGGAAAGCACGCAATACTATCTGGAGACCACCCAAAAAAGTCTGACGCAGGCGTATCTGGATGCGGGCTACTTTGAGCGTAATCTGCGGAGCATCCGCGTTCTGGTGGACCAGGGTGGTATTCGCACAGGTGATTCGGTGATAGAAAATCGCTGGCTCTATTATGATCTAGGACATGGTTATTGCTCCTATAGCTTCTTTCAACGCTGTCCGCACCGCATGGTTTGCAAGCAATGTTCTTATTATCTGCCCAAAGGATCTCATCTGGTGCAGATGCTGGAAGCACGAGACCACCTGATGGAAGCCTACCAGACGATTGAACTGACACCGGGGGAGCAAGAAGCGGTGACAACCGATTTAAAACACTTACAAGCATGGATTGATAAATTGCAAACCATCCCGACACCTGACACAGTATCTTCTAGCTTTGTTGCCATAGACGATATCACCTGAAAGGACTGAGCATGCAAACACAATTTCAGCAACGGGTCAATCAAGGGCGATGGCTCATAGACTTATCTGTTTATGATCAGACGCCTGACATCTCAGAAGCTCAAGTTGAACATATAACCACATATTTAGCTTTGAATACCCGGGATCGCCAACGCATCCCGCTCGAAAATGCGCTCACCCCTATCTTGAATCCCCTCATGGATGCAACTCAACACCTAGGAATTCAGTATAAAGCGATGACTATGACCCGTTTCCTATTATTGCAACACACGCTACAGACCAAGCGCACAATCTGGGCATGGACGGATGCTGAGATGATTGACTACCTCAGCCATGATCCTGATCTCAATACACCACATCGCAGGATGCAGTCAAAACAACCCATTCTGTCGATTTTTTATTTGTTGCGCGGGTTTACTGGCTTTGAGGCTATTTATCGCTCGCGTCCCTCTTCGGTAGCTCGCTGGGTTTTTGGCAAGGAAGCCTATGAAAACATCTACACTGAATTGAGAGAGGTCTTCTTAGCTCGTGGTTATGACGAGCGCTGGTGTAACTACGGTTTATCCGGGGGTATCAGCTACATTTTGCTGAAGCAATTTCGCTGGTCACTCGACACACTAAGTTTCGATTTTCTACAGCAACTCTACGAAAACACAATGTCTGCCAACTACAAGATGACTATTGCGCGTCTGGCTGATTATCTCAAGGGGAATGGTCACTTATCTGCCGCCATTCAACCGAATTGGCATCGCAAGCAAAAGCAGTACTTTTCGGAGGCTGTGCTAGCAGATGTACCGTCAGAGTGGCTAAGAATGTGTCAGCGATGGCTGGAAAAATCGCCACGCAAAACGGCGTATGCCCGCCGCCAATTCTACACGCTATTGAAGATCGGGCGCTCGTTGCAAGCTCATCATCTCGATAAAGCGGATCCTGCCAGTTGGACACGGGATACAGCGATGTCGTACACAGCCATGGTTTGCGAGATGCGTGTGGGCGATTGGACAACACAGTTGAACAGGCGCAAAGATATCGGCAAACCCTTGAGTGTCAGTGCAATTCAAGATCATCTAACGGCTGCTAGTAACTTCTTCAGTGATTGTATGGAGTGGGGCTGGATTGAACGCCGTTTTGATTCCCGTCTCTGTTTTCGAATGCCCCACCACCTGCACCAACTCGATCAGGTACAACCCAGGGTGATTGATGAGGACATTTGGGCGAAATTGCTCTATGCAGGACTGAATTTGGAATTAGAAGATTTGTATGCTCATCCTGAACATCTGGCATCCGGGAAAATACAGCCACATTATCCGATTGAGATGATCCGCACCTTAGCGATTGTCTGGTTGTTCGCTGCCCTACGCCGTTCTGAAATCCGCCGTTTGCGCCTCAGTTGTATTCACTGGCAGGATGAGCGTGTGTGTTTATTGGAGATACCACCGGGTAAATCGGGTCGCGGACGCACAATCGCGGTTGACGGGATTGTTGGAAAAAGTATTGAACATTGGCAACAGATACGCCCATTGTCAGCAAAAAACTATGACACAGTCACCGCGACAGATGAAGATTTTCTCTTCTCTTATAACCACCGAACTATCGGGTTGAAATACATCAACCGCACACTCATCCCTGCGCTCTGTCGCAAGATGAATATCCCACAATCGGATACGCTTGGTAACATCACTAGTCATCGAGCACGTTCCACGATTGCCACACAGTTAGCCAATGCAGAAGATGCCATGAGCTTTTTGCAACTCAAAGAGTGGCTAGGACATCAAGATGCTAATGCAACACAACGCTACATTGCGCTGACCCCGGCAAAATTAGCACAGGCTTACACTGATGCGGGCTACTTTGAACGTAATTTGCGCCAGATACAGGTTCTGATTGATCGGGATGCGATTGAAGCACAGGAGGTAGCGTCTGATAAACCGTGGAAGTACTATGATCTGATACACGGTTATTGCACTTATGATTTCTTCCAGACCTGTCCACATCTGCTCGCCTGCGCCCGCTGTTCACATTACATACCAAAGGTATCTTCCGAAGCACAGCTATTGGAAGCAAAAGAGAATTTGTTGCGCTTGAGAGAGAACATCCCTCTTACTGACGAGATGGAAACGGCTGTACAATCTGGGTTAGAAGCAGTTCAGGCATTGATTGAACGCTTGCAAGATGTACCTACTCCATCCGGGCAAACACCTCGCCAGTTGGGGACATATACAGGGTTTGTATCACTTGACTCGATTGAAGTTGAGTCGAGATCATCAACGACTTGATGGTCATTTGTGCGTGTTGCTCAAAACGGTGGATAAATTGGTCTTGGCATAGCTGTCAATTCAAAGTGTTTTAATTCCGTTTGTTCGTTTATCATGTCTGAAATCATCTAAACCTAATTCATTATAGGCTTGTTCTAACCTCGTACGATGATCTGGATTGTGACATTCACCCGCTATAGTGGTTCTTCCGCACTTTATGTTGACAACCTGAAAACATAAAATGGAGGTTCGTATTTTCACTCGTTCAGGCAAAGCATCATCATCACAGGTCTACCCTATGCCATTCCAGGATTCACAATCACATCAGTCGAAGAAACTGAAACAAGCATCCAAGTTTTTGCGATAGGCACAAGTGAACAAGCTAGCTGTCCAACATGTGGTGATGTATCCCGTGCTTTGCATGGTTGGTATCGCCGTCATCCGCAAGACTTATCTTGTGTAGGTCGCCACCTACGATTAACACTTCAAGTAAGACGGTTTTTATCTGCGAACGATAGCTGTTCGGTAAGAACCTTTGCGGAAAATCTCTCGTCGTGGTTACCTGCTTATGCACGTCGGACGCAGAAACCAACCAATTTGATGTATCAGATGGCATTAGATGTCGGAGCTAAGGCAAGCTATCGTCTACTCAAATATAGCCAGATTGCCATAAGTGGCGATACGCTTTTACGTATTCTACGTAGAAAACAAATGTCTAGAGTTATATCGCCACGCATTATTGGTGTGGACGATTGGGCATTCAAACGAGGCAAAACTTACGGCACGATTATTGTTGATCTTGAACAACATCGGGGTGATTGATTTGCTACCAGATCGCACATCTGAGACCCTTGCACAGTGGCTAAAACAGCACCCTCAAATCGAGATCGTCGCTCGGGATCGCTCAACTGATTATGCTGTCGGGATTCGTCAGGGTGCGCCACAGGCAACACAGGTTGCAGATCGCTGGCATTTACTCCATAACTTGCGTCAAATGCTTCAACGCTACCTCACAACTTGCTATTCACACCTCAAACAACTACCACTCACACCAGAATATGAGGTGCTGCTTGCTCAAAAGCGTCCCGTCTACAGGCGCACACAAACTGAACAGCAAGCATCAAAAGCTAGTCGGGATCGACGTGTTGCCCTTTATGAGCAGATTCAATTGCTCAAGCAAGACGGGAAGAACCATTTTAGCGGGGGAACACCAATTTCAGGTCATACCCAAACGCTGGATTGTGGACGGACTTTTGGGTGGTTCAACTATTCACGGCGTTTGAGCAAAGACTATGAAGAAAGACCTGACATCAGTGAAGCCATGATTTACTTGTCAATGACCCGTATAATGCTTAAACGGTTACACTTATTATAACTTTTTATTACTTATCGAAAACAGGCTCTAATACATAAGACTTTCTCACTGTTTATAAAAACGGGATATTGTCAAAAAGATCCAATAAGTCAATGCACGACACAAAAATGGTTAAGTATCTTCACTCCGACTATTACGGTATTCTGACAAATCTAAGTACCCATCATTTTCATAGTGATTATTGAAACACGCTACTAACTCATCCCTAGTTACATCATTTTTTTGCATAAAAGCATTTCTTATGGCATCTTCGGCTCTACTTATTTGCATGACCCGAGTTAGTCTTTTTGTTTTTATAAGTTCTGGATTAATATCTTCAAGCAGAACATCATCGTATACATCCGTCTCAAAAATAAGCCCGAGTGAATCTTTGTCCCATGGGAAATTGCCTTGGAGATAAATATATCCGTAGCGTTTTTTGAACACTTCTTTTAATAGTATACTGAGTGGTGATAGTTTAATTACGTTCATATTTCATCCCCATTGTCCATATCCTCCAACTTGATTTGGTCTTCCATTTATATCAGGTAATGGATGTAAATTACTTTGTACATTTCCTGGTGACTGATGGTGAGTCCGAGAAATTAGTTGCATCACACCTGGTGGTGAATTATATCCAGTTGGACCATATTGCATTGTGACATGATGCCATGAGAATCCTGGTGGAGGATTACGAGGAAATGCACCTCTACTACCAGGTGAAACGCTAGCAAATATGCCAGGATATTCATTCTCCAATGTAATTCTCAAATTTGGATCGTTTACCATTGCATTATACAGTATTTCGTTTGATCTTTGAAAGTGACGAGGACGAGACTCACCTGAAAATGGCACATTTGGTGGTAGTTCAATTTCGTAGATGACCGTATATTGATTACTTGAAAGAGGACGAGTATTATCAATTTCAGGGTAATCAGGGGGTTGGTTTAGTAGATCATCCCATTCTTGAGCCGTCGATTGATTTTCGCGTCGTAAATAATCATCAAATCCCATTTGGTCATCTGACCTACTCATGAGAATATAAGGATTATCACTATATTGGTAAATATTTCCGTCATTATCAACTAGGGCATATATGGGTCGCCCATCACTTCCAGTTAATTGTCGGATGAACCAACGAACATCATTTCCCATATCGGTGAGTGTTTGGCGTAAAACACGAGGAGTGCCTTGTACCAATGCATGACCGTAACGTGCTGCTGTTTGACCCACTCCTCGGGCAATGTCAGCCCCTGTCCCAACCACATGACGTACTGTACCCAATGCACCAGGAGCTACTGCCAATGCAGCATTTGCGGTTGCACCTATTACATTACCGTTGAGCAACATGGCAACAGAATCTGCTCCACTGACGAGCCAGTCAACAGGTTCATATGCGATAGATGCCACAATTGCGCCACCCATCATGAGTCCCAGCGCATTGTAATTCAAGACGGTTGGGTCATTATCACCCGTGGCAAAGCCAAACATATCATAACCTTCAGGATAATTACCATCAGGGTACAAACTATCATATGTCCGCATCGTCGTTTCTAGGGTCTGGATAGCCTCTCGGGGCATATCGTTTGACCATAACTGACTCAGTTGACCACTACTCATTGCCTGCAAACCTGGTGGGTAATATGCAGATAATTCATAGTGATCTACGGAATGATGATAATCACGATGCGTTGTTCGTTGTGTTTCTTCGCCTAACTCAGGACTTATGCGTGTGTTAATCTGTGTAAATGGGTTTGCCCAATCTGTCAAAGACAATAAGCTGAAAGTTGTATCCCGTTGGGAGCGATACATCTGCATGTATTCAGTTGGGGTCATATCCCGATAAGACCGCAAATCAATACGTTCTGTTGGCATTCCACCAAACACATTACGCTCATCATCTTCATACTGCCCAACTCGTAAAGTTGCATCCCACACATTCTCAGTATTGCCATCTGGTGCTGTGAAACGCTCAGTCTGTTCTGGTGCTTCCAAGATATTGTCATGTGTTATCGCAAAATCATTTAGCATCCGCAACTGGAATTCACGTTCACGCCACAATGTACTAGTCGCATAAGATTGTGAAAGCCACATATCCATGAAAGCATGACGTTCAAAGAAAGTATCAATCATTGGACGTTCTTCATCATAACGATGGATGTAATAATCAACTAGACCATCGAAATTCATTGGAATATTATCATCAATACCTAACTCTTGACGAAGCGCAGTCTCAATTTCTAGCGTCCGAGGTATCTGGTAAGAATCCTCTAATTCAAGGATATTGTTGCCACGCGACCATTGTGCATAAAATGCACGTTCTTCATCAGTCAGTTCGATACCTAGCATATTAGCAACTCCCAAGATGCGTTGTGCATCATAAGGATCTGCTTCTGTCATATTGGGGTTGGGTTCTTCCGTCAAATATCCCTGTGAGCCAGCTAATGCAGCAATGAGATCCTCACTTGTTTGGAAGTCATTATCGCCTAAGAAATCGTTGAGGAATACCCATTGCTTGAACATATCGCGGATTTCATCATCAGGGTTATCATTGCTGTAGTTATAGCGATCAGAACCAGAGGGTCCACCTAAAGTAGCAAAATTAAAAATACCCTGTTCGTCATAAACCCAATCGCGCCCGATCAAAAAGGTATTGTCGTTCCCGCTCGTGGTACGATCTTCTGTTTCAATACCTGTTTCTGTTAAGTTATGGGTCATCAATCCGAAAGCACGATTGTTAATCGCTAAACCCAATTCCCCAACGAGCAACCACTGTCCTTGTGATTCACCATAGGCATTTGCATTGGTATGAAAATCTTGTGGTAAAAGAATCAGATTATCGTCACTATCAGGTCGCCAAACTGTATCTAATATCTCAATATGTCGATCTTCATTATGTCCCCAATGCCACTGTGTATCTCCATATTCATCCCGTACATTGCTCAGACCAGTATCGTCAATAAGGCGTATTTCTGTTGGACCTACCCAGTTGTTGTATACATCTGTTACTGTCCCGCTCAGGTCTTCATAAGAGACACCCCCGTTACGCGCAAGATCCGTGAGGGCATCGACTGTTAGACTAATACCTGCATAGGCTTCTGCAATTTGTTCATCGCTCCATCCTTCAGCATAGTTATCGGCATCAGGGTATGCAGCTATCGCAATACCACCTACATCCGAAGATAAGGTTGTCGAGAGCATATCCAGAATCTCAAGTTGTGCGAGGCGGGCTAAGTCACTATCCATATTGGCAAAATCTACTAAGTCAACAAAGGTGCCACGTGTTGCCTCGTTGACAGTCAAAGCGCCTGCGACAGATGCTACATTTTCGGCTGTCATTGGCGCTGTAGCTTCTACACTCTCTTCGTCAGGGTAGTTAAGTCCATTACCACCACCACCGTTGTCAATCAGCGTAGTGACCATACGCATCGATTCACCTGTTTTCGGATCAGTGGTTTGTCCTGCGGGAACGGTTATATCCGCATACTGTAAGGCATCTGTGTTTACAGGCACAGTATTGATAACAGGTGCTGGTACTGCATATTGAGCTTCAACTACCTGATGGTTCTGTAGAATGGTCGCGGCATTGTTACCCCGTTGGTTATTCACTTGGAAGTCAACAAAAGCAGTCATATGTGACTGGTCACGCAACACCATTTCTTTGTTGAGTTCCGTACCGCGTCTGTTGATAGCCCCTGCTGAGTGAGTTAGCCCTGCTTCAGTTGCATCAAGCAAGTTATGAGGCTCTATACGGGCTACTCTTGCTTGTTCCCGTTGTACATCATGCAATGCTGTGTCTGCTGTATACGCCATTTCACGGTCAATACGGTCTACCAGTGTCTTACCAATGTAAGATGCCGCATTCTGGGTATGCTCAATAACTGCCTGCATATCTCCCTCAGCGGCAGCCGTGCGGATGAGATATTGGTAGAAGCCTAGATTACGGCGCTCTTTGTCTTGGAACGCCCACTGCCCATCTGCGACATTGGTGTGCCAGCTTTCCCCTGTCTCTTCGTTGTGGTGCTGAGCATATTCCAAGCTCATATTCCCCAGCTCCCAGAAGATAGTCTGTATATCCTGTGGCAAATCCGCAATCGTACTGCCCAGTGCAAGATTACTAACCGCCTGGAATGCCATCATCTGCTCTTGCTGACGTGCGGCTAGAATCTGTTGCCCACGCTCAATACGGGCATAGTATTCGGACATAATGGCATCAATCTGTGCTTGCCATGCTTTGTAAGCATCCGAGACTTCCACATCAATGAACACCTCTTTCTGGGCATCTTCCCGCATCTGGGCATTCATCTCTGCATTCTCGCGTGCGCGTTCTGCCTGTGCCTCTAGGTCTTTCTGGCGTTGGTCTTCGGCTGCCAGACGTTCTGCTTCGAGTTCTTCGCGTCTGCGACGAGCGGTATCACTCACCTGTATGCCCACAGCAGCGGTTGCCGTTGCCAGCAATCCGGTCACAGAAAGAATGGTTGCTAGGTCTTCCGCAGATAAGTTGGTGGCGCGTCCTTCTACAATCCGCACCTCAGTTGGTGCAGGTTCTAGTACGGTCACGGTGGTATCTGGTGCAGTGTAATTTGACACAGATGGGGCAGAAGCAGAGATAGCATTCGTAGAGATAGCCATCTCTGGCAAACGTGGCTCGGAGATAGCAGGTAAAACATTACCTGTTGGAACACTACCTGTCATATCGCCCAGTGAGGAGGGATAACGATTGATATACGCACTTGTTTCATCATCGGGCGAATCAATCTCACCAGCGCCTTGGGGTGGTATATCCACCAGGAGGGTCGTCACAGCCTCTGTATCACACGCTAAAGCGCGTTGTCGCGTATTGCCCAGCGCATCTTCCGCAACCAGGGTGAGGGTGTATTCAGTCTCATCTTGAGGGGTGTAGTAGAACGCAGCAGCTTCAACGTCTGTACTGGCAGGTGTGTAATCATAGCGTGCATTAGCAACCTCAAATGCCTCTGTCGTGTCTGTTTGGGCTAACAGATAGACTGCACTCAAACCACCAGATGCACTGGCAAAGCCTGTCACCGCATATTCACCTGCTTCACAACTGAGTTCGCCTGTGAGGGTGGGTGGGCTAAGGGGCGCACTGACAAGTGCGGTAGGATCATAATCAATCGTGAGCGTTTGTACGCCCTCATCATTGCCTGCCATATCGGTACTGTAGGCTTCAATGGTGTATATACCCGCTTCATCGAAGGTGAGTGGTTCGCCCAAGTAGGTCGTGACGACCTCATTGATGGACAAAGTAACGCCCATCACACCACTGAGGTTATCAGATGTATCAATTGTCAGCGCACTACCATCCCATGTCAGCGTGGTTGTCGGTGGGCTGATGTCAATCGGTACGGTGACCTGGCGGGCAGTGACATTACCTGCATTATCAGTGACAGCCGCTTCTAACACATATTCCCCATTACCCCCTAATATGTACGCGCCTTCGTAGAGATTGTAAGCAGGTTCTGTACTCAGGCGGGCGACGGTGTTGTACACCCCACTCGCACCATCGGATGTTTCCACTGCTACACTGACAGAATCGTTATACCACCCATTGTGGTCAGGCTCACGCTCAAAGACAAACCCCAGATACGGGTCGCTCATATCAATGGACACTTGCAACCCATCCACCGTCTCCCAGCCTGCCATGTCGTATGCACGCGCATCGAGGGTGTGTGTGCCATCTGTGGCGATGGTGATGGCTGTTGTGTACGCTGACCAGCCTGCCCCATTCAAATTGGTATCTATCGTATCCACCGTGCTGGTAGCATCACTTGCCGTCACCGTGATGGTCACCGCATCGTTCCACCAACCGGTGACGAGGGTATCTGGTGAACGATCTGGACTCAGGCTCAAGGTCGGTGGGATGGTATCTATAGCGATACTGGCTTGTTGCACAGTTTCGTCGTGTGTGCCATCTGTGGAGTAGTAATCTAGATCGTGTGTGCCTTCACCGGATACGGTGAAAGCCGTGCCTGTGTACGTACTGGCAACCGTATCCAGGGTGTAAAAGGTATCGCTTACTCCTAAACAACCTTTGTCTGTCGCAGGTAGCGTCACACTCACATCACTTGTCCACCAGTCGTTGTTACCTGCCGTTCCTACCAGATCTAAGGTGGTGGTCGGGGCACTCTCGTCCTGTTGCACTGTAGCTGTCCAACTCGACCAGCCCGAAGACCCTGCCCCATTCTCAGCCCGTGCGCGAAAACGATAGGCAACATTTTCTTGCAACCCGATGAAGGTATAGCTTGTACCACTCAGCGCAATAATGACATTGCTCGGCGATATTTGTAAGTCGTGGCTATCTCCTGTGGGCGTAATGTTTACGGTGCGTGTCGTGCCAGCCAGACAGGCTCGCCCTGCGTTAATCCCAGGATAGTTCGGCGGTGGATCTGGCAAGCCCCCACCTGTACACCACAGATCTCCAGTGGCAATATTCCCTGCCACACCACTGCCCGGTGGACACAGCAGAGGATCTGTGAAATCACAGATACTTTCATTGCGCTCGTTATACAAAAATGTGTAAGGATCGGTGGAGGTGTCGTACCAATCTATCGCACAGGTGCGTTGCGCCTCGACAGACGTCAGAGGCAAGACAAATTGACTGATAATAAACAAAACAATAATGACAAACCATATACGTCTGACTGCGTATCCTGTGATAGCCACCAACAACCCACTCTCGTATGCTTACAGTAAATATCAAAACAGAAAAGTTCGGTATTCGACTTTTTCTTAATTCTTGAGTCATTAAAACATCTGATAAGATAGCAAACAATGAAGACATAGGAAATTAACAAAACCCATACAACTATGCGTCAACTTAGTGATGGAGAACCCATAGCAATGACAACACAAGCAAATCAACAGACAGCAGGATGGCATCCACTTATCTTGCTCGGTAGCTATATGGGCATCATGTCCAGCTTAGTACTATGCGGTATCTGGCTAGCGTATCAATTGCCATCAGCGTGGGTGGTATTTCTAGCGGGGATAAGTATTCTTTTATTGCTTGGCTTACTCGTAGCTCGATTCATCAACAGGCTTTCTATGCTACAACATCCTCTGATGGTTCTGGTATGTCTGGTGTCTGGTCTCATGCTGGCGCAACTGATTACCGCACCCGCACAGGCTTACACCGCACTAATCGTCTTAGGGGTTAATCTTCTCTGCCTGGGCATTCTGACATCTCAACGCATCTTTGCCTTTCAGCGTTTCAATCTTTTGCTGGCGGTACTCGCTATCTGTTTCTCTTTTATCGGGATGATACTGATTTTCGTGCAGGTAAACACAGCGATTCAGCTTATCTGGCTGATAGCGGGGAGTGTTTGCCTTGATATTCTACTTTACACCTTGCTCCAACAGATTTTGCAAACTGAAGATGAGTCGGTTTTCACCTTAGCCATAGGTGTTGTCTTGCTTCAGATTGCCCTTTTCATGAATCTACTGCTCATCTTCTCACAGGGCTTACAGATAACGATCTGACGGCATATAGATGCCAATCACGAAGAAATACTTGAAGTTGAATCTAATTCCATATAAATCGCCTCGAATCCCGATGCAATTAATGATTTTCAAGTCACGCGGAAACATGCGAATAATCGCCTTATTCACTTGAGAACGCTTAGCACCAGAACTACAGTAGCGATGGACACTACTTGACCAGTGTGGGGTCGTCGTTCTGCCCTGCTCTTGCAGGCGCTGGTAGCGATCTTCCCACATCTGCAAGACATCTCCCTGTGGTCGTTCCACGATGATCGGATCTTTTCCGGTAATTTTTCGGGTATATTTTTTGACATGCTCCAGCGCGAATGACCATTCGTTGCGTCCGAGGTGCGCATGAATGACATGAATGCGATCCGGTGGGATCTTATAGCGTTGCGCCCAATCCCAGATCGCTTTGAGCATGGCATCCGAATCTTTTCCGCCACTGGTGTTAACCAGCAATGCGGATTGATCGGATTGGAGCAATTTCAAGACCTGACGCTCATTGATGAGATCGGGCATCGCTTTTTGCCTCCTTCTTATTCGGTTGTTGTGGGTGATTTAAGTTGAGTAAATATGAGTAGCGTTGACAGCATGTCTGACAATTAGCGCATTTAGTCAAGGCGGTTCATGATCTTGAACTGGCTGTGTGAGTTAACCATTTCACGTCCGAGATCGGTGATGCGATACTGCCACGCGGCGTATGGCATGTGCACACGCTCTAACAGACGGTTGCTGGCAAGCAGGTTAATCGGTGACGATTCAACATCGAGCATCACATTGACCTGTGCTTGCCCGGCAAGTTGACTTTCGCTCATCCATGCACCCTGTGTGTAAGCCTGATAAGCAAGGTTGGCAGCACGCAGGATAGCGATTTCATCGTCGTTAAAGATCGCGTCGAGATAGATTGTCCAGTCGATAGCATCAACAGCATCGCGTAGCGAGTCATCATAGCGTGTGCCTTCACCGGAGACTGTCAGGAGAAGACCGTGTGAAGTTTCATTGATGGTGAAAGTAAATGAGCAACACCTCCCCTATTTGGAGCTTTTAGTGAGCGTAATGTGATCTAGCGCCGGTGTGTTTGTGAGGATGCTATCGAGCGTAATCGGTTCTGAACGCATTGAGAGTGTCGTTGTGCTGATGTGGGTGTACCATGTTTTGATGTCTTCACGATACATGATTTTGCGGAAGTATTCTGCGGCGACACTGGCGACCAATTGGTTGACCGTGGCGCTTTGGAGCGATAGCTCCAGTAATTCTGCACAGGAGAGTGTTTGTGCCAGTTGTTCTTCTTCGGGATCGGGTGCGAGTAATTCAGGATACAACATGCCTGCGTGTGGCAGGTGGCGGATTTCTGTAGTCTGTGGTTTGACGTGCTTCAGTGTGCGTGTCATGGTCTCAATATTGTGTGTATTGCCGATGATAACCTGCCCTGTGTAACGGCTGTTACCGCAGTCAATCCATGTCGCGCCTTCAACAATCGACATCGCTTTGCGTGCTTTCCAGTTATCCACCGCGCCCAGAATGATTGCACTGCTGTTACGTTTGACGTGGCGATCCGGGTCGAAGGGTTCTGGAATAGCTTCAATATTGAGTCCAAGCGCCATATTGAAG
>JBCBKJ010000050.1:0-41855 GCA_038522085.1 Chloroflexota bacterium | reverse complement strand
GTTGATTTTTTGGTGCGGACAGCATAGATGCTGTCCCTACAGAACCGCCATTCTTGGCGTCCATCATGATATAAGAAGATATACAATCGTCAGCTACAGGAAATAATCGCTATGGCAGATACCCGCGCCCATTACAATCAACTGTTGCCGGAAATGATTCGTCGGCGCTTAGACCCGCTGATGCTCACGGCACGCACGATTCGCTCTGGTAGCATGAAAGGCGAACGGCGCAGTATCAAGCGCGGGACAAGTATCGAATTTGCTGATTACCGCAATTACACACCAGGCGATGATTTGCGCAAGCTCGACTGGAATGTGTATGCACGGTTGGAGAAGCCGTACATCAAATTGCTAGAGGATGAAGAAGACCTCGCGGTGCATATTCTGATAGATAGTAGCGCCAGCATGGGTTTTCCCAATGACAACAAGGGAGATTCCGGCGACCCTGAGCATAATAAGTTGCTGTTTGCGAAACGTCTGATGGCAGGTCTAGCGTATATGTCCCTCACGACAGGCGATAGGTTGCGGATTACGACGCTCAATGATAGTGATAGTCAACGCTTTGGTCCTGCGCGAGGAAAACGCCAAATTGTGCCGATGTTGCAATACGCGCATAACATCACGGCTGATGGCACAGCTAACCTCAATCAGCAATTACGCGATTATGCGATTCGGGAGCGTCGGGCAGGCTTGCTGATTCTCATCACGGATATGTTCGCACCTGATGGCTACATCGAAGGCATCAATGCGCTACTTGGCAAGGGACACGAAATTGCCATTATTCACTTGCTCTCCCCTGACGAAGTGACGCCACCTATCGCGGGTGATTTGAACCTGATAGACGTAGAAACAGGCATTGCGCAAGATGTCACAGTAGATGACAGTATGCGAGCCATTTACCAGCAACGCCTCAGCAATTGGCTCGATGGCATCCGTAATGATTGCGCCCGAAAAGGCATTCACTACCTCATGGTGGAAACGGATATTCCGTTTGAAAAAGTGATTTTGTTCGAGCTACGAAAACTCGGCATTGTGCGTTAGATTATTCTGATGTTGTATCGTCTTCACGTATAAAATTTATCTTGATAAGAACACCAGCTTTTTTCATTCGACGGATGACTTCATTGTTTAAACTATCAATTTCTATAATTAAAACTGTCTGTGTGGGTGGATGGGTAATGATTTCACCTATGAGATGCCTTTTTCCGTTTTTAATGGTTATGAGTTGTTCGATAACATACTCAGATACATCTTTTGTCCAAAGATGTTCATGATCGCTAAGCAGATTTTCGTCTACCAAAATTTCTCCTCGTTGTCATTTCCTTAATTATACCATTTTGTGCCTAAAAAGAGGTGTTATGTAGTCCCGATTTTATGCTAATCATCATAGTAAAATAAGGGGTCAAGCCAGCGAATATCGACAATCGGTGCATCAGATACATCAGCGAAGTTGATTATCTGTCTGTTGACTGAAATCGTGTGTTCATCTTGCAAAATTGCTAAACTATCGGCGTCCTGTTGATATGCAAACGCTGTGCCATCACTCAGGCTGATATTGCGCCAGTCATACGCATCTTGATACCATTCAAAAATAGCACATTGATTATCTTCTCCTTCTGCACACGCCAGTTGCAGAAAAGTTCTATCAGAAGTCCATACAGTAGCACGAATATCAGAACCACTAGCGATACTGGCTACTTCCCCTGTTTCATCAAAGGTGCGAATATACATAGAGGAAAATGTTTCGCAGTTTGTAAAATCGAAACGCCAACATATCTCATAGCCCGTCGAAGTTGATTGTGGAGACTCATAATGGATGAAATACTGCTCATCCGGCGAAAACAGACCATCGGGTAATACTTCAAGTGTGTAAACATCAATGAATTGTGTGCCTTGTGCGTTGCTATAATTTAGGTAGCGTCCTAATGGTGAAAAGTGGTTTGGTATCAGGTTAGTGTCAGCATCACCTTCGACCAACATGGCTGATGGCGCACTTGGATTGTGCATATCCCAGAGCAGAATATCACCATCATCAACATAAGCGAGTTGTGTTCCTTGCGGATGCCATGTCGCCAGTCCATGATAGGTATCGCAAGATGTACCCACTAATGAGCGTTGGGCGTATTCATGGACATCGAAAGGGTCGCGCACATCGTAAATTACAAGCTCACAGTCATCCCACACCGCAAGCAAATCTGAGGTACTAGAGAACAAAACCGCTTGCCCACTTATCCTATTATCCCAATCCCATGCCAAGCATATTGTGTCATCTGCATACAGAACTGCAATTTTCACATTATCTGGTGAAATATGGGTAGCTTCTTGTGGTTCTTCTGAACAATGGAGGGCTTCACTAAATCCATTAAGACGCATCGGATGTGGCTGAATATCAAATGGGTCTTCTGATAGGAGAATGGGTGTCGCCCAATCAACAGGGAGCATGTATTGCTCTGATTCAGTTTCAATGAGTAGCGGTACTGTCAAGGGATACGGACGCGAGCTATTCGGCTGGGTTGGTGCTTGCCCACTCAGCTCTTGGATAATCGCCCTAAATTCATCTTCCGTGACCGCTTCTTCTGCTCCGCGTTGAGCATAAATATCACTGACTTCACCATCTTCGTCTTCTTCACCTTGCAATGGCACATCTACGGTAGAATCTGCCTCTGGAAAACGATACATCGACGCATTGAAAAAACCACGCATAACCCGATAGCTACCGTCTGCTTCTCGCACCAAAAACACGTAAAATGAACCTGTTGAAAGCAAGTCGCTGTATAAGCCCAAGCAATCCCCGCCACCTGATAAGCCTTGTAGCAAATACTCAACTAGAAATGGGTCACGGCGATTCAGCAAGATAAATTCGCCTTGTGGTTCGCCTACGAGATACTCTTCGACATGCAAAATGACATTTTGATGGGCATGGTCATTTTCAACAGCCCGCGCCTTGACCATGTATTCGGTATTTTCTACTAAACCCTGCACCGTAAAAAATGCACCACCACTACAGGCATAGGCTGTATCAATACCGATACTCAGTGAATAAAGTCCACACAGACAAATAATCGTGCAAAGCTGTAATAATCTTTTCATAGCTATAACCATTTTTTGTTGACAAACACACTTTTCACTATCTGATAGATAGGCAATGAAGTCAATCAACGTCGGTGAATAAGAGGTCAATCGCCAACTACACAGCACTATTTAGGAAGCCCTCATACGAATTAGGCGCTATCCGCACACAGAATCGGTACAATAGTCAGCATACACGCTCAACATTCTACCAATACGCAGAGAGGTTATCCGTATGCCCGGTCTGATTGAAGGCACTGGTTTAGTCGCTGTCGTACTCATTGTGGCGGCACTCGCATCTGGCGTTGTAGAACGCGCCCCGCTATCGTTCCCGATGATATTTTTAGGGATTGGCTTTCTGCTTGGTGAAGGCGGTTTAGCAGTACTCAGCATAGATTTACAGAGTCCGATTTTGATAGCCGTAGCCACTATCAGCCTTGCGCTCGTGTTATTTTTGGATGCAGTCAATCTCAATCTGGAAGAAATTCGGGCTGATTGGTATGTGCCATTCATGACGATGATTCCAGGAACGTTGCTCATTATCAGTGGGGTTGCGCTGGCGGCGTATGCTTTGCTAGGGCTGGATTTCACGCAGTCGTTATTGCTGGGTGCGATTTTGGCATCTACGGATGCGGTGGTATTGCGTGATGTGGTACGTGATGAACGCATTCCCCGTTCAATACGGCGGGCGTTGAGTGTCGAAGCGGGTATGAATGATATTGTCACCTTGCCGATTGTGCTGATTTTGATTGCTGTCGCCAATTCACAACTGGACGGCTGGCAAGATTGGGCAAACTTCATCGGGCGTATTCTGGTACTCAGTCCGCTGGTGGGCATCATCATTGGTGGTGTGGGTGCGCGCGTAATGCAAGCGGCAGATAATCGCCTCAAAATTCAGTTGGAGTATCAGGCATTGTATGGTGTGGGCTTGGTGCTGGCGGCGTATTTTGCTGGCACGATGGTCGATGGTGATGGTTTCTTGGCAGCGTTTTTTGCTGGCTTGGGTGTCACATTGTTCAACTCGACCTTGTGTGATTGCTTCCTTGACTATGGCGAAGTGACTTCCGAAATGCTGATGATGTTGGCATTTATTTTCTTTGGGGCAGTGTTATCAACCATGATTACGACTGTTGATTTAGTCTCTGTGACGATTCTCGCCCTCATTGGCTTAGTGATTGTGCGCCCGATTGCGCTCCGTATTGTCTTAGTTGGTGCGAAGATGAGTCCGACAGCTCGCTTATTCATTGGCTGGTTTGGTCCCCGTGGCTTAGGGTCGCTCTTGTTGGCATTACTAGTTGTGCAAGGGGGTATTCCAGGTGCGGATAATTTACTTGCTATCACGGGCGTCGTTGTGTTGATTTCCGTGTTGTTGCACGGTAGTTCCGCGACCCCGTTGGGTGGCTGGTATGGCAAAAAAGTCGCGGAATCTGAAATTACCTTTGCAGAAGAGCGCGAATCGACATTTCTTGGTCTATTTGAAGGTGCGCCGGATGATATTGTACGCATTGAACCCGAAGAGCTTGCACAGATGTTGCAGAGTGATAATCCGCCACTCGTGTTAGATGTACGGGCGCGGGCGCATCATGAGCGTGAGGATACACAAATTCCCAACAGTGTGCGCGTGCTACCCGATATGATTGTGGAATGGGCAAATGAACAAACACCCTCGAAAGTCATTGTCACGTATTGCGAATGCCCTGATGAAGGCGCAAGTGGGCGGGTTTCGCGTAGACTTATTGACATGGGATTCGATGCACGGGCGTTGCGGGGTGGCTGGTTGGCATGGCGTGATGAGTATCCAGTTGAGCCACAGAACAATGTGATTTCGCTTGATTCGATTGCGAGTTGATGCCACGATAGGACAATCGCCTAGCACACGTCCAAAGCATTTCGCGTATAATAAAGCGTGTTTCCATGTCATTGGGAGTGACTACACCGTGTTCATACGCATTATTAGCTTACTCATCAGTTTGAGCTTGCTTGCCGGATGTAATCTCGGTGAGCCTGGTTCGATTACCCCTATGCCAACGCCGGATATTCCGCAAGTAGAAATCCTCGCGCCACAGAATAACCAGCAAGTTGTCGTCGGCACAGAATTTGACTTTGACATTGTGGCGCGAGATAGCAACCCAGGTATCGCCAATGTAGAACTTTATATCGACGAGGTACTCATCAACGACGCCTCACCGATTGAATCTTCGTCTGTGGACGTGTTCCGCACGTCCATGAATTGGTTAGCGAGTGGTATTGGCTTGCATATCGTCGAAGTGATTGCTTATCGTCCTGATGGGCAACAGAGCGACCCCGCACAAATCACGATTGAGGTTGTCCCGCGTGATGAATAGAGTCGTCTTTTGTCTCGGATATGCCCTATTATGTACTGTGCTGATAGGCTGTTCTAGCGCACAACCAACTGAGGAAGCGCCATCGGTAGTGAATGCCCTACCGACCTTGCCCCCTGTTGAGATACCGCCCGTTTTAAGTGACGGTTGGGACACGCCTCAACTCATCGGGCAAGCGGAACAACGCGAAGCGCCACAAGTTGCGTTGCTCGCTAATGAGACTTCGGTTTTCACTTGGACAGGCGCATTTGGCACAGAAGCACGGCATTTCTCGCGTGGAGAAGCAGGTAATGTGCAGGTGATGGCATTACGTGCCTACTATCCGTTACAACAACGTCTCTTCACCACTGACGATAACATACTGCTTTTCTGGTTAGACCGCACAGCAGAGGATTTTGACCTGCGTGTACAAGTTGGTGGTTTCAATCGTGGTGGGATTGCCGAACTCGGTCCTGTCGTGCTATCCGACCAACCAACGCGCAATTACAGCGTCGTGCCAACAGATGACAATCTGTTTCGGGTGGTGTGGAGTGGGGGCTTGGGGCAAACGACGAATCTCTATCTGAATCAAGTGGATGCTTTTGGGCGTCCATTTGGGGGCGGACGCTTGCGCATCGGCGGTGATTATCCGGCGCTTCTACGTGCTATTGACGGCACAGTGCATCTATTTTGGCTGGAAGATAATGGTCGGGATGCGTACTCTGCAACTTTCAACGAAAGTAACGACCCCGTTTTAACAGATGTTCAGCGCGTAGTGACTGCCAATATCTCCGGTACAGACATCATCGAACACTTCTCGCTTGCCTATGATGGTGAGACAGTGACCCTCATTTGGCATGTGCGCCGTGTCAATAATACGCGCCTTGTGATTACCAGCAGTGCATCATTGGCAAATGCAAGCGACGCTAGTGCGTATACCCCACCTGAACCACTGCGCCTACCGGATGATACTGTCGTGCAATGGCTAACACCGACGAATAGCCCAGAAAGTAACTTACCTGTCGCTGTACACGATGGCAGGACACTATCCTTTGCGCAGATGACAGATGGGCAACTCACGAACGTTGAAGCACTTGTGGAAACTGGGTCGCTGATTGGCGCACCTGCCATAGCCAGCAGTCCGCGCACCGTGACGCTCAGTTGGGCGCAACCGAGTGGGTTAGGCTATGCGAATTTGTATGCAATCGAACGTGAACATTGACATGATTTGTGCAGTCTATTGACTGATAAATGAGGGTAGATAAATGGTTGCTGTATTTGAGGGACGTACATCTGATTCATCCTATATAGACCGTGTTTGGCATGGGTATAACGTCGAAAACTATACACCTATTTGCCCAGCCGATACCCATTGGAATCTATTATTCATGAAACGTGGTTGTACATTTCATATCTCTGTTGAGGGCGCTCGTACAAGTGCTTTTACAAAATTAGAAACCGCGAACGCAGAATTTCTTGTAATTCAGTTTCAACATGGTGTGTATCTTCCAAAATTTCGTGCAGATATGCTGGTTAATACGGACGTGAAACTGGACGCACAGTCCAAAAGATTTCATCTGGAATGTTTCTCTTGGGAGATACCAACTTATGATAATGTCGAGCAAATGATACAAAAATTGGTCAAAGCTGATGTCTTATGCAAAGACCCAATGGTGATAGGCGCTCTCGAAAACACGATACCCAACGTTTCTGAGCGCACGATACGTCGGCGATTTTTACAGGCTACAGGTATGACCTCTCAAAAAATTCAACAAATTGAACGTGCGCGACAAGCGGCGTCGCTAGTGGAGCAAGGAATAGCGATACTCGATATTGTCCACGATTTAGGATACGCTGACCAACCGCATCTAACACGTTCGCTGAAGCGATTTATCGGACAAACCCCTTCTCAAATTGTTGGAAAGCCACAACCGTCGTATTGTCCAAATTGTTCAAGACAGGGACTCTTCATTGATTTATGCTATAAATGTTCGACTATTGAATAAAGAGGAGTTCCACAATGCGTAAGATCATATTTCTTATCCATGTCTCACTAGATGGGTATGTAGCGGGTCCGAATGGGGAAATGGACTGGATTGTTTACAATGATGAAGTTGCCGCTCATTCTAATGCTTTTCACAGCACTACCGATACAGCTATCTATGGACGTAACACCTTCGAGATGATGAAGGGTTACTGGACAACTGTGCCAGACAATCCCAATGCTGACACCAATGACAAAAAGCATTCGGCATGGTTGCAAACTGCCACTAAAATCGCTGTATCAACTACCCTAGCTTCTGATGATTGGGCAGACATGATTATCAATGATAATCTTAAAGGAGCGTTCACCAAGCTCAAGCATCAATCAGGCAAAGATATGTGGTTACTTGGTAGTCCAACCCTCGCCCAAACGATGATGAAAGCGAATCTGATAGATGAGTATCGTATTTTGATCAATCCTGTCATCTTAGGAAGTGGTAAGTCATTGTATAATGGTATAGAAGACTCTTTGAAGCTCAATCTCGTAGAAACTAAATCATTTACAGGTGGGGTTGTATTGTTACGTTACAAACCATGTGAATCATGAACAGAAATGTACGCGAAGCTAGCATAGGATGACTAATGAGCATCCAGATGGACGATGCACGGCTCTCTGATTCCCCTTATATTGACCGCGTGACATATGGCAGAACGTTGGCAGCGGGCTTTGCTATTCGTCCCGCAGAAGTTAACTGGCATATGGTTGTGGTCAAGTATCAAGGGAACACCGAATTGCGCATCCCTGGTCCTTATGCAACATCCGGCGTTGTTACCTTTCCGGCTGGTGCAGAGATACTATGGATTCGCTTCAAGGTAGGTGTTTATATGCCACACCTACTCACACGTCAACTACTCGACAACGAAATGACCCTGCCCAATGCTTCTGACAACACATTTTGGTTACACAGCACGGCATGGCAATTTCCGAACTATGAAAATGTGGATACGTTTGTGCAACATCTGATACACGAAGAGATACTGACTGTTGAACCAACCGTAAATGCGACGCTGAATGGTGAGCAACCCGATATTTCGCCTCGTACTCTGCGTCATCGCTTTTTGCAGACAACAGGTATTTCACAGAATGATATTTATCAGATACATCGCGCTCAACAAGCGGCGGCGTTGTTGCGCGCTGGTGTCCCGATACTCGATACTATTGAGCAAACAGGCTACTACGACCAACCTCATCTCACCCGCTATTTGAAGAAACTCATCGGCTATACCCCTGCACAAATTCTGATAGACAGTGATAGCTAACCTTGCCATTTTGTACAAGACCCGTCCTCAGTGCGTGTCATACAATAACAGTGTCCGAATAATTCAAAAGGGGAATCAAAGATGCACACTGTTACATCAAAAGATGGCACGACTATCGCATTTGACCAACTTGGCACAGGAAACCCTGTCATTCTCGTAGATGGCGCACTCGGCTACCGTAAAGATGAGCGTCAACAGCAGTTAGCAACCCTGCTATCCGAACATTTCACTGTTATTAATTATGACCGACGTGGACGTGGGGATAGCACTGACACAGCACCCTATGCTGTAGAGCGCGAAATCGAAGATATTGACGCACTAATTGACTATGCAGGGGAAACAGCCTTCGTTTTCGGGATGTCATCAGGGGCAATTCTCGCTCTGAAAGCTGCACAACACATCACAGACAAAATCACAAAACTCGCTCTCTACGAGCCTCCATTCATTCTGGATGATAGTCGCCCACCACTCCCAGCAGATTATGTCACTCAGTTGAATACCACCATCGCAGATGGCAATCGTAGCCATGCCGTCGAAATTTTTATGACACAAGCGATTATGCTTCCAGAGGAGTACCTTGCTTACATGAAAGCAGACACTATGTGGGCTTCTATGGAAAAAGTTGCACACACGCTTGCCTATGATGGCATGGTATCGCAGGATATGATGCGTGGCGAGCCGTGGGAAACTGGACACTGGTTATCAGTTACAGCCAAGACAATTGTTATCACAGGCGAAAATAGCGAACCCTTTTTTCATACAACTGCTCAACAACTGGCAGATGACCTTTTACACGGAAAGACGGCAACCTTAGCAGGGCAAGACCATGGTGTTGATATGTCTGTTCTTGCACCTGAGTTAATTGCGTTCTTCAGCGCATAGCCAAGCAAGTACCTTGCCATTTTGTACAAGACGCGCTTAGTATCTGCGTCGTAAAATGAATGTATCGTAAATAGAGGGAAGTTAACCATGAACACTATCAAAGAGGGAATTATGCAAAAAGTTGTCACCACGCTCTGGTTCGATGGACAGGTACAAGCAGCACTCGACCTGTACGCATCCGTATTTGAAGATTTCGCTGTGTCAGATGTTAGCCGTTATCCTGATGCCATGCCTGAAAAAGCTGGGGAAATCATCAACGCGAGTTTTTCGATTGGTGGGCAACAATTCAACATTTTAAATGGCGGACCCCAATTTCCGCAGACACCAGCCGTCTCCTTGATGGTCAATTGCGAAAACCAAGCCGAAGTTGACCGTGTGTGGGATGCACTCATAGCTGATGGGGGCGAACCTGGACAATGTGGTTGGTTAAAAGATAAATTTGGGGTCTCGTGGCAGGTTGTACCGATGGGTATGAGCGAACTCTTCACGACAGGCACAGCAGAACAACGCAGTCGTGCGCAACAGGCAATGCTCAAAATGAGCAAACTCGATTTACCAGCATTGCAAGCGGCACACGCAGGCGAGTGAGCGTTTAATCATTTATTACCTAAGGCGAGCGCACACTTAGCGACCCATTTGTGTGCGTTCCGCTTTGGTTTTAATGAGCTTGAAGGCTTCTTGATGGCTATCCGCATGATAGAGATAGCGCGTCACGGCAAGGTCAAAACGCTTTGCCATCAATACGAATGCCTTGATGACACTATTTGCGTTCAAATAGACAACCACGCCTTGGTTGGGGGGCAAAACACGGTTGGCAAAGTGTAAACCAGCCAACATATCGCGAGGCGGTGTGCTACTCTCGCTAAAATTGTAAATCATGTGTACTGTATGCGGTGTTTCGAGAATCGCCTGTGTACTCGTTGTGAGGGCATCAACGAAGGCTTCGTTGTCCCATTGCCCCTTAAACGTGAGTTCCATCAGACGGGGTTGTTGTTTGTGCCATTGAATGTCGATAGGCATAGTGCCTCCTCTTGTATGTGCCTATTTTAATTGTAACATAGAACAAAGATAACGATTTATTAAACATGTAAATTATTTGTATATTTATTTTGGAAGCGATTTCATAATCTCGCATCAAATTCAACTGTACTTATATTTACGCAGAAAGCCTAAACTCTTGATGAATTTGACCTGTTTTTTTATGACCTTTTTAGAGTTCATATCGTTTATGTTATAAACATTTGCATTACAGCAATTTGAATAAATACGAGAGAAGGCTATCACTAGCTATGCGATTTTCTACTTTTCAAGATGCGATTGATTTCATGATGCACACGCGCCGTACCCGTGTTGGCAAACGGGGCTTAGATGAACACACCCGTAGCCTCACGCCTACACGTCAGATGCTGATGCGTGCGGGTTTACCTGCCAACCGTCAACGCCAATATATGGTCATTACGGGTAGCAAAGGGAAAGGAAGCACGGCTGCTATTGCTGCTAAGTTGCTCCAACATATGGGGCATAAAACCGGACTCATCACTAGCCCGCATCTGCGTTTTTGGAATGAGCGCATCCGCATAGACGGACGTGCCATTCCCGAAGCTGATTTTATGCGCATTATGGATAAACTCGCGCCCATTATCGAAGCGCAGACAGCCAAGCTCGTCGGTAGCGAATATTTAAGTCCACAGGGCATTTTGCTAATGGTTGCGCTTCAATGGTGGGATGAGCAAGGTGTGACCGCCGCTGTGCTGGAAGTTGGGCGTGGTGGGCGCTTCGATGATATGTCGATTTTGGATAACAAGGTATCGCTATTCACACCGATTTTCTTAGAGCATGCCCAATATTTAGGCGATTCTGTCGAGCGCATCGCATGGCACAAAGCAGGTATCATATCGCATAGTAGTTATGCTTACAGTGTGCCACAAGAACCCCCTGTGTTAGACATCATCAGCAAAGAAGCCGAAGTACGCGATAGCGAGTTCTACTGGCTCACACGGCAAGATATGGGCGAGTTCATAGCCGAAACACCAACTGGTATTCGGTTTAAGCTACAACGGTATGGTGAAGTCGATTTGCCATTTTTTGGGCGTTATCAGATGCAAAACGCGGCACTCGCGGTACAAGGCGTTGGTAATATGCACAGTCGCCTGAAAGGGGTGGCACATAGTTCACCGGAATATGTTCAAGCGATTCGGGCAGGATTGGCAGATGTCACATGGCACGGGCGCTTGCAAAAATTACAAGATACGCCAGCCGTGTATGTTGATGGGGCAATTAATGTGCAGTCAGCGCGGAATTTTCTAACGAGTGTGGGCGCACGTTTGAGCAAACCTGTGGTTACGATTATGGGTGTGCCAAAAGACAGAGATGTAGAAGGTGTGTATCAGGTGTATGCAGAAGCGAGCGACGCGCTCATCATCACGGAAAACAATATCCATCCCTATATTCATTTTCCAGACAAAGACGAAGCACTTGCTATCGCGCACAGGTATCATGATGATGTTTCGTATCGGAAAATCTTACCGGATGCCGTTGATTTAGCAAAAGAACGCGCTGGCGAAAGCGGAACGATTTTGCTTGGTGTCGCGCAACCTCTTGTCGGCGAAGCAATGATTATTTGGGATGTAGACACCTTATTCATCTAAAATTTGAGTGATGACCTCATCAATGCCTGTTGTGAAGGGCGCAATGTACTTGCTCTCATTGAGCCTTGCTGTTTCGCTCTCCATGATGTGAATGCGCTTGTAAATTGCGTTGACATCGCAGTGAATATGAACGGGTACGCACATTCGCTGGATATAATAACCTGCCATATCATAATATGAACTATCTGTCGCAAGCCACAATACGATGGTTCGTTTGCGATAGAAAACCTCGTGGAGCTTTGCTAACACCAGCATGAAGCCTTTGACAGGAATTTTGCTAGGGAATACTTGGCTGGTTGTATCAAGCACAATATGGGTGAGGGTGTTGGCGCTACGATTCTTTACCCGCTTATGAATATCGCGCAGGACAAATTTGAGTTCATCAATATTAACGGTTTCGTGAATTGTTGCCGAGACTACAGACTTCTGTGGAAGAGATTGGATAACGTAAGGCATGCTGTCTGTCTTTTCAAAAATGTTCGTCGCCAATTTTACTGCATTATACACTGAATCTTGCCTAAAAAAGATTGATATTGGTTGAGTTTTGTAACATCTATCGCTTATTCCATGAGGACAAAGTTAATTTTATGAGTACGAATAGCGCATAGTGTATTCGATGTCATGTTTCGTGACCTATTTTGATAGATGAATGTGTTTGTACCTATGCTGTAAATAAGTTATGCGATTAGGCATTGCCACCTGAGCATAGATGCTTGTATCTGCTAAAATGAACGCCATATGTAGAGTCCTAGAAGTTTTTAAGTTATAGGGATAGAGTTGTGTCCCTATCCGAGCGGGCGCAGACACAGCAACGCCCCTACGAAATTTAATTTATTTTCCAAGCTCTATGATACTATGACACCTAACAACACAATGAAGTGATTGAGTAATTATGACACGGGTTTTCCTTTCAACAGTGGTCGGTGTTTTGCTAGGCATCGGCATCGGGCTAGGCGTCGGCTGGGGCTTTCCGCCTGCATATACTAACAGCACGCTCCCTGAACTTGCACGCACCCATCAAGATAGCTACACAGTGATGATAGCGTCTGGTTACGTCAATGACCGTGACCTGACAGGCGCACTGCAACGCTTACAGCTACTGGGTGTGGATAATGTGCCAGCGTATGTTCAAGAACTTGCCGAACGTTACATCACCAATTCCAGCGAACTTGAAGATATTCGCGTATTGGTGGCACTGGCAGATGGCTTTGGACGGGCAACCCCGCTAATGGATAGTTTCTGTCAATTTTGCGCTGACCCTGCCCCCGTTACACCTGCGACAGCTGTACCCACAGGAGAGAGCGCCCCATGAGCCAAACCAATCATCCTACCCCACCCGCTTCTGTCCCAGAGCAACGTGCGGTATACCGCAATAGCAAATATCAGCGAAATCGTCGTTTCTTTTCCACATGGGCATTGTTGATTGGCTTGCTGATTGGCTTTGGTGGCGCATGGTACTATGCCTACTTCATCAACCCGACGCAAGAGGTCAGCACGCGCCCATCGCAATTACGCGAAAGTGAAAAAACTCAGTTTGTCGTTGCTATCATGCTCCAGTATGCCTATGACAGTGATTTGCTGACGGCGACTGATGAGTTACTGGCGCTCAATTTAGGTTCAGACCCCTTCCAGACCGTTGCTGAGATGGCATGCGACCTCGCGGCATCTGGTTATGTGGATAGCACTTCTGGCTTGCGTGCGGTGCGTGCGATGCGCACGTTCTATCAGCTACAAGGGCGCTCAGGCTGTGCGGATACGATTATTCCTGCATCTAACGATGTCCCGTTACAAGTCACGGTTGAAATCCCAACACCGACAGCTACCTTGCCTCCCCCGCCCACCAAAACACCGGGTCCTGAAGATGCGACACCTACCGAGAGTGGTGTGGTCGTCGTGCCAACAACTGAGCCTCAACGCACATACGATGGTACGATTATTCAGACATTCTGCGATGAGGTGCTATCCGGCATTGTCGAAGTGCGGGTGTATGATGCTAGTGGTCAAGAAGTTGCGGGCGAACCTTTGCGTGTTCAGTGGGAAGATGGGCAAAGTCTATTTTCAACAGGCTTAAAACCGGAGCGTGGGGTGGGCTATGCAGATTTTCAGATGGATGCGGGTATCAGCTATATCATTTCGATGCCGAACCTGAGTGACCCGATTCAAACACCGCTTGTCGCCAGCACATGCACCGACCCAGATACACTCAACAGTGCTATCACATCGTATCGTATATCTTTCCGGCGGAATTAGCTTTAGAATCTATCCGCAAATGCTTTTGGTGATATTATCCGTGTCAGCGTCAAAAAATGGGCGTAGTAGCCGATGATTGATGCGAATTAAGAATTAAACATGGGGTTTATAATGCGGACGATGCAGGCATCATAGCCGTTAAGCTAAGGTGTTTTTTAAGAGATTTATGCTTTCGTGCGTGTTAAGCAGCGGACAACATAGATGCTGTCCCTACAAAGGCTAGTAACAGCAGATAGTTTTGGGCGTAAAATGGCGCACGCACAGAAGATTTATTTGTGAGATACACCAATAAATCATGGGCGCAGGTTGAAACGCGACCCTCCTATTACAATTACCTTCTAACGATTACAAATTAGAGAGAATCAGCATGACAGAATCTCAGACACGTACAGAAGATGTGAGTGCCCATTACAACGCGGACTATTTTAAGAAGTGGAATTATGCAGACCGTCCGCTGGGCAAGTTCAGCATGTATTGGTTTGCACGACGGTATTACGCGACGTTGGTGAATCGCTATGCGCCGGCTGGGGATGCTTCGCGCAAGCTCTATGAGATGGGAACAGGCTTGGGCGATTTACTGGGTCTATTGCAAGATGACTTCACGGCAATCGGTGTTGATTTGATTCCTGAAGCGGTTGAACAAGCCCGACAAAATGCGCCAAAAGCTGATATTTCTGTTGGGGATGCTACCGATTTCAGCCGTTTTACAAAGGGTGAATTGAGCGCAGTGGTGGCTCTGCATCTGGTAGAACATTTGCCTGACCCACAGGCGACGATTCAGGATGTATATGCGTCATTATGTGCTGGGGGTGTGTTTGTGTTTGCAACGCCTCACCCTGAATATAGTCTACGGCGCTTCAAAGACCGTGATACAGACGCAATTGGTAAAGACAAAACGCATATTAATTGCCATGTGCCGGAAACGTGGAAACGCTGGTGCGAAGATACAGGTTTTGAGGTTCTCGTGCAATGCGGGGATGGCTTGTGGGATGTGCCGTATTTGCCTGTGATACCGAATGCAGTGCAATTTGCTTTGTTTGGCTTTCCGGCGTTTTTGCAGGTGATGACACGCACGACGTTCATGCCATTAAGTATGGGGGTGAACCAAATTAATGTGGTGCGGAAGCCGTTTTAGACGAGTTGATACATCTTGAGGTGTTCGGGAAGGACATTGCCTTGCCCCTACGACGTACGCCAAGAATTATTTTGGGCGTAAAATAGCGGACGCCCAGAAGGGCGTCCCTACATTGCGTCATCGTTAAACTTGCTGGTGCTTAGTTTTCAGGTGGGCGGAAGGGCTTGTTGGTATCGTCTTCTGTATCGAGGTCATCGAAGGCAAAGTCGTCATCGTCGCTATACATATTGCGAACACCCTCGTCCTGTGCCAAGCCTGGCAAGTCCGTATCATCGAATGTCACAGCATCCATCCGACGCGCCTCGGGCTGGGGTGTTGGATTCGCTGGTTGTCCTGCGCTACCTTGCACAGCGCGATATTGTCCGGTACTCCCTGATAAACGTGCGGCGGCAAATTTCGCTGTACCACCTTGCACGGCTTGGTACTCCCCTGTCTGACGCGGGCTACGATTACGCAAAGCGAAAAAGTAAATCAAAGCGCCTACAACTGTCATTGCGCCCATGATAACCAGCGCACCAATCCCCGCAAAAACACTGCGCACCAATGTCCCACGCAAGCGTTCTTCTTGAGAAACGGTCGTTGCGACTTCTGGCATTTCAACAGGAATGAGTTGCGCACCGAACAACAGGACATCCGGCACACCACTATCGCTAACAGCGGCAATAAATTCATTGGGGGTGGTCGCTGTGTAATCCGCACTCAGGACACGGATGCTATATTGTCCAGCTTCGAGTTGTTGGAAACAGAGCGTCCCACTGGCAGAACTACTGGAATTTTCCATGAGGATAGAATCAACAATGATGCCTGTTTCATTACGCAGGGTGGCACTTAAACCACGTACAAGCGGTGGTTCGTTGTTATCGCGCTGGGTATTGCCATTACGGTCTTCAAATGCCCGCACACAGAGTTGTCCGGTGGATTGGGCGAAGACTGTTCCTGCAAGCAGGGTCAGCACTAAGAGGGATAGCATCCCCATGATAACGATGCCATAGTGATTACTTCTGTGACGCATCTCATTGACTCCTTGATTTGTGTGTTAGACACAGCTATTCGTTCTCTGCACAGAGAAAAGACAAGTGCTTTTGCCCTCACCCCAAGCCCTATCCCACATACTCGTTCCTTGCGGGGAGAGGGGCTTTTGTAGCATTTAAAAGCTCATGAGCGCACTTAGATAGTCAGATTTATAAACAGCGGGCGGGAGGCAGACCTGCCTCCCCTACAAAATATCCCTACTGAGGCGTATTTTGCTAAAGTTTACACATATGGGACGCCCAAAAGGACGTCCGCGTTTTAGCTACGCCCGACAACGACACCGACTGCAATCCCGCCGACGAGTACAACACCTGCAAGACCTAGCACCAGAATACCCGCGAGATTACGGAAATTATTTGATGCGTCGGCATCTTCTTCGATAATTTCGGTATCTGCGTCAGCGTCAGTATCCGGTACGAGGGTTGGCACTTCGGCGACTTCTAAGCCAGCAATTGCACCAAAACTCACCGTGAAGGCTTGTCCGGCTTGGATATTCACTGCGCGACTACTACTGGCAAGACCGAAACCTGTTGGCGCAGTCGCACGCATCTGATAATTACCGGGTGCGAGTTCTTCAAAGCAGTGAGGCTCACTTTCGCCATCGGTTGTATACTCTTCGATGACTGCGCCTGTGCTATCGCTCAATACAATGACGCCATCAGCCAGCAAGCCTTCTTCGCCATCACGGATGGTATTGCTATTGGCATCCTCGAACATGAGCGCACAGACGCCCGTTTCAATATCGAGTGGGTCGCTGTCTTCGCCCTGATCAACAGGTGCAGATGGTGCATCGGTAGCCGTTGCTGGAATTTCTGTCGGTTCAGGTGTGAACGTTGGTTCTGCTTTTGTCAGTTCTACATCTGCATCTTCTTCGTCATCAGCGTCTTCTGTATCTTCTGGGACAGGCGTTGGCGATGGAATCGGTGTTGGTTCTTCGGTAGCGGCTGCAACTTCGGCTGGGGTTGGTGATGCAAAGCCACCACCCGAACCACTATCTGAATCGGCTGACTCTTCGCTTGTATCTGTCTCTGTGTCATCTTCACCACTGGCGGCGGCATCTGGGTCGCCTTCGCTGATGATTAATTCTTGACCAACACGCAAGAAACGCGCTTGCTCACTGGTTAGCCCATTGAGTTCGAGAATTTCGGAGGATGATACACCGTAAGCAACCGCAATTGCCGCTAAGGTATCGCCTGATTGCACAGTATGGACAATACGCCCACTGTCGTCACCACCTTGCGCACTCACAAAGGGCGCGAAGGTTTGCGGTGTCGAAGTTGGTGGTGCTGGTGGTGCGGCTTCGTCACCTTCACCGCCACCTTCAGAGCCATCGCCTACGTTAACATCGCCACCCTCACCCACGTTGATGAGTTCGGCATCGTCGTAATAATTCTGATTCGCATTATCGGGAAGGCGTTGTGTGGAATAGATAAATACGGTGACACTGCCAGCTGGTACGGTTGCTTCCACGCTGATTTGTTGCCAACTATCAATGGCAGTTAACCAAGGCGACCATGTAATCGGCGTGCCAAATGGATCCCCACCGACGTTGCTACCAATGCCGATGCGTGTTTGTGCGCCATTGCCAGCGGAGTTATCTTGGAAAACCCAGCTTGAAAAGCGGAATGTTGTGCCTTCTGCTACACCACCAATTGTTTGATAGACAGCGGCAGTGAATGTGCCGTTACCACGTCCGATATTTTGGCTTGTCCCGTCTTGTACGAAGCTCCCTGTATGTGGGAACGCGATAGGTGGGATGTTCATCCAAGGCTCGGTACTCGGCGTGTCTGTTTGCCAGCCATTCCAGCCACCAGCAATCGCAAAGGATTCCTCGACGCCCGCTGGACGTTGGTCAACATAAGAGCCGGGTCCTTCAAACCCACCATTTTGTAGCAAATTGGTCTGCGCATAGCTCGTTGGTTGTTCGCTCACAAATAAGGCGAGCGCCAAGAGCATCATTGCCAGCGCAGTGATTGTGGTACGTATCGGCATAGCTTTCTCCGCTTTAATTTCGAGTTGTATTAACAGGGCGCGATTATAGCATGGCGCACTAAGGATTCAATAGGTGTGGATAATAGCATAGTCTTAACAGTGGATGAATTGTGGCATTGTCAGGCTAACCACCGCTTACTATACCTCGTGTGTTTATCAACATGCTAAATCTGCTATCTGAAGCTCGTCAGCCATTAGCTAATCAGCCGATCAGCTAATGCGGTTGTTTTTTCTGACAAGCTGACGCGCTGAGATGCTGAAAACCTATCATTAAGCTGCTTAAGTACAGTTGAAAAAGTTCTGAGGACTGAGTGCTGAGTTCTGACGCTCAAAAGTAGATTCTACATCCCTAAGAACAAATTCGTTTGTACTTATTGCATCATCCGGTAAATCGTCATGAAATTTTTTTGTTCATTTCGGGCGCAGACACAGCAACGCCCCTACAAAAAGACTTATCGAACAAGGCACTTATGGTATCGCAAAAAAGCATATTTTAGATTATCTATTGCTGAGGTTATACTACCCCGACTATCCGCCCTATCCGAGAGCATTGTAGCCCCACATGAAAGTATTAATCGTCGTTTCCTCGCTTGATTTGACCCAGCCTTTCAGCGCGACCCCTGCATGGTGGCAATTGATGAAGGGTTTGTACGAAATTGGCGTTGAGGTCGTTGCGACGCCCTATCAAGGTCCTGCGATTGAATCATTATGGTGGCGGGCAGAACCCAACCCTGCCAAGTTATACGGGGATGCTTTCAAGATAGCGCGTGATACCTTGCGAGCATTGTTGCCAGAACGTCCAGTACAGATGGATGCGACGAGTGAAACCGTTGATGAAGATAGCGAATCGCTCACGGAGAAAATCACCCGTCAGACAGCTCAAACGCTGATTGCGCCCCTATGGCAACGGCATCTCGACACCATACTGACAGACCAGCCAGATATAGATGCGGTCATTTTCTTGACGATTCCACTAAATCATGTGGTGGGTGTGCCGACAGCGATTCAGCAAAAGCATGATATTCCTGTTTTGTATTACGATGGTGATGTGCCAGCGAGTTTGCCAAATATGAAAGGCTTCGCGTCGGGATTCCGTATTTATCAGGGAGCAGACCCGAGTGAATACACAGCTTTTATTAGCAATAGCACGGGTGGCGCGGATTACTTGCGTGAGCTGGGCGCAAAGGCAGTGCATACACTGTGGTATGCCGCAGACCCGACGTTATATGCGCCTCTGGACTTGCCACAAGATTACGATGCCTTTTTCTTCGGACATGGGCGTGAATACCGTGCGGAGTGGATTGATGCCATGCTGATTGAGCCAAGTCAGCAATTGCCTGATATGCGTTTTGCAGTACGTGGAAAAAATCTAGGCGATACAGGCGCAGTAGAGCAATTGCCCTATTTGAGTTTTAGTAAATTGCGCGAATATGTCTGCCGGAGCAAGCTGAACCTCGTCATTACACGGGGCGCACATGCCAGTGTGTATGGGTCATCGTCTATGCGTCCATTTGAGTTGGGCGCACTCGGCGCGACGATGGTTGCGAATCCTTATGAGGGCATTGAAGAATGGTATGAGCCTGAGAAAGAAATTATCGTGGTGTCTTCTGGTGAAGAAGCGCAAGACCGCTATCGCTATTTGCTGGCACATGATAGCGAACGTCTCGCATTAGGCAAGGCGGCGCGGGAGCGTGTCCTCAAGCAACATACTTTTCAGCATCGCGCCCGTGAATTACAAGCAATTATTGAACAATATATCTAAATGCGGAGAGCATATAATTATTGATTTTAAATTAAAACAAAGGGTTTAAATTTCTATTACATTTATTCTATATAAATTGAACGAGTATTATATCCTGACTTATATGAAGAAAAGCATAAAGATAATTGATATTTTGTTAGGAAATTGTGTATATGAGTCTCTATATTATGTTTGTCTAATCCAATCTTGCTAGTATTAACGTAATTCATTACACATACTTACGTTATCTGAGGTCATGCTGCGTGATTGAATTTCGCAACAATACTACGTTTTTCCACGAACTCCCTGCAATGCAGACACTCAAGCAAATTACGAATCCTGATTATTATGTCGATGCGCCTACAGATTGGTACATCGCTATCACGGATGTCGTTAATTCAACCATTGCGATTGAAGCGGGACGCTACAAACAAGTGAATACTGTCGCGGCTGTGACGATTACGGCTGTACTGAATAGTATCCCCAATACCGATGTGCCGTTCATGTTCGGGGGAGATGGTGCGTCTATTATGTTTCCGCCATATGTTGAAAAACAGGTTCGGGAAGCGTTGGCAGCAATTAAAACATTGGCACGCGATGTATTTGAGTTAGAAGTACGCGCTGGCATCATTCCCGTAAAAGATGTTTTGGATGCTGGGTATGCTATCAAGGTCGGCAAAATTCATACGAGCGATAATTTCCAGCAACCTGTGTTTACAGGCGGTGGTCTGGATTATGCCGATACACTTCTCAAATCACCCATGAGTGGCAAAGATTACGAAGTAGACGAAAATCCCAACGCAGAAGCAAATTTTGATGGCTATGAATGCCGATGGAGCAAGCACCCTGCCGCCTCTAGCGAAGTGGTGAGTTTGCTCATCAAAGCGACTTCACATGATGAAAAAGCGAATACTAAAATTTACGACCAAGTTATCAACAAAATCACTGATATTTACGGTGATGCCGATGAACGTCATCCATTTAGTGTGGATAAAATGAGTGTTTCGACAACGCCGACACAGTATTTCAATGAAACGGGCTGGAAAACACACACACGGGCTATCGGCGACATGCTCAAGTTGATGTTCTGGGCGATTGGCGGGTACTTCTTGTGGAAATATGTGGATAAAATTTGGGATAAATATGTAGCTGTCGTTCACTCAACGACGGACCATGAAAAATTCGATGATATGTTGCGCATGACCATTAGCGGTACGCCGGAACAACGTGCAGCATTACGTGAGTTTTTGGATATTTATGTATCTATGGGGGAGCTTGCCTATGGCGTGCATACGGCTGACCACAGCTTGATGACCTGCCTCGTATTTGACCGCTTCGGACGTCAGGTACATTTTGTGGATGCCGATAGAGGCGGGTACGCGATGGCGGCGAAGGAACTCAAGCGTCAACTGAAGGCGCAATCCCCTGAAACCATTCCGTTTCGGTCTGCCGTTTAGCTTACAACCCAACCCTCTCCCAAAGGCTCGCAAGCTCATTAGGAGAGAGGCGACTTTTCCATTTTGTGAAATGCTTAATTATTTGATTATGTCATTGATGCCACAGCGAAAATCAAACCACCGAATAGCGCCCATGCAATGACCGTAATGCCGAGACATGCCCCCATGCGGGTCGTGGCACTCATCTCAGGATTTTTGGACACGCTATAACACCCAGCCGCGGCACCTGCCCCAATCGCAGACGGGATTGCCCCGCCGACTGCAATCACTGGAATAGCTACACATACGACAATAAATAACCAGCCCCACCAAGGCGTCGGTAGCTTTTCGTCGTTCTTCGCTTTGTCTTCGCCGACGGTACTATCATCAAAATCAAAATTTTCAGCCATTGTTAGTCTCTTGCCTTCTTGAGAAATTGTCGATGCGTTTAGTATAGGCGAGTATTTGATTTGTGCGATAGAGGCATGGGTATGGTTGCAAGTTTTTTATATGGGAGGCATCCACACCTCCCATATGACTTTCTACCTTGCTGACGCAGTTGAAATTAAAGTCCGTAGACTTCAGTGTATTTATCTGTCAGGTAGGTGATGTAATCCTGTGATTGGATGGATTCACCTGTGATGCGTTGTGTCAGTTCTTGTCCGGTGAATTTACGCCCATACTGATGCACATTCGTATTGAGCCATGTGAGCAGTGTATCGAATTTGCCGGATGCGATTTCGTCAGGGATGCTGGGATGGTCGCTGACGGCTTTGTTGTAATATTGCACGGAGAGTAAGTTACCAAGTGCGTAGGTCGGGAAGTAGCCAAACAAGCCTGCGCTCCAATGCACATCTTGCAGTACCCCTTCTGCATCGTTAGTCGGTGTGATGCCCAAGAAATCATTGAACGTGCTATTCCAAATTTCAGGCAGGTCATCAACCGCATATTTGCCCGTGAGGATGCCCTGCTCTATCTCAAAACGTAAGATAATGTGCAAGTTATAGGTAGCTTCGTCAGCTTCTACGCGGATATACGATGGGCTGACTTTGTTGATTGCCTTGAAAAAATCATCTAGCGAAACATCACTCAATTGTGGGAAGGTTTCTTTGAGCTGTGGCAATGCCCATGACCAGAAGCCTTTGCTACGCCCGACAATATTTTCCCACATGCGCGATTGCGATTCATGTACGCCGAGTGACGTGCCATTGCAGAGTGGCGTGCCTTCGAGCGAATCCGCGATGCCCTGTTCATACATGCCGTGTCCCGCTTCGTGCATCATGCCAAACAAGGCTGGATTGAGGAAATCATCTTGGAAGCGGGTGGTAATGCGGACATCGTTCTTGCTGAAATTGGTGCAGAAAGGATGTACAGACACCGCTTGAATACCGCGATTGAAATCGAAGCCGTAGTGTTCAATCATCTTGAGCGCAAAATCACGTTGTTTTTCTTGCGCGAACGGCTGGTTCAAGAAACTAGCGTCTACTTGTTCTACATCAGCAATACGGGCGATGAGGTCAACTAATTGCGGGCGGTGTCCGTCAAAAATCTCAGTGACTTGTGCCGTGGTCATCCCGCGTTCGTATTTACCGAGTAAGGCATCGTAGGGATGTGCATCGTAACCCCGATAGTCGGCTTCTTTCAGCGCGATGTCTACTAATTTTTTGAGGGTATCAGCAAAGATACTGAAATCGGATTTGGCGCGTGCTTCTGCCCATGTGCTGTGTGCGAGGGCGACAGTTTTAGTACGTTCGGCAACAAACTCTGACGGCAATTTGGTCGCATCGGCATAATCTTGCCCGACCACGCGCAACATGCTCGCTTCGTCACTATCGTAAGCCTTGCCATCTATTTCCGCTTCGGCGTCATCGAGCAAGCGAGCGGTTTCATCCGATACCATCATCTCGTGTGAGATACGGGCGAGTGTAGACATCTGGCTGGCACGGGCTGCCGCGCCCCCTGCTGGCATGGCTGTCTCTTGATCCCACGAGAGAACAGCCGCCGCGTTGCCAAGATTGGTTATTTCCTTGAGTCGGCTAACGAGTTGGGTATATTTTTCGCTCATGTAAAGTGTGTCCTTGTATACTTAATAGGTCTTGGTTGCATCATTTACAACACATGATAGCAGTCTGTATACGACAAACTCAATGGCTTAGGTAAACGGGATGTTTGTAAATCCATACCTGCATGTGCTTGTGTTGGCGCATCTAGCACAGTATATTATTAAGTAACGTTTCATTATTTCGCGTGGGTAAACTCATGAAAAATATCAAAGCTATTTTAGTAGCTGTGTGTCTTTTTGTGCTGGCATCGCTTCTGATTCATATCCAAGCAGAAGAAGGCATCCCCGAAGAACAAATTCCTGACTTGATGTCTGAAATCAACTTATGGCGCTTGAACTCCGGCTTAGAGCCTGTTGTTTATAACTCTGTGTTGGAATCAATGGCAGTAGCACAAGCCGATTTTGTGATGAGCTTGCCGAGTTTGCCGGTTGATTTACATGCTGGGACAAACGGTGAGGATGTGCGTCAGCGTTCACAGTACGATACGTTTGCATGGCCCACCTATGGACATCCTGAGTTCATCACCGTAACGGAAATCACGGCGATTGGTAGCATTCGCTCTGCGATGAATTTCTGGATGAATAGCGATATTCATACGCGGAGTGCGCTGAACCCTAATTATCGTGAGGTCGGTATTGCGACACGGATGCGTGGGACAGATATCATGTTCGTTGTTGTACTGGCTGGACGTCCCGATATATTGCCTGCGCTGGCTGACCCTGATTTAGGTGATTTGTACCTGACCAATGAGCGTAATGAATGGGGTGGTGGCGATTGGATTGGCGAAGTAACAGATTATCGTCTTTTAGATGGTGACCGCCAACCGATTGCTGATTGGCAACCTTGGGAACCACGTATTGATTTGCCGGAAGTCAGTGGCGATACATTTTTCATTCAATATCGGGATGCGAATGACCATCGCACCACATCAGAAGTATTTGTGAACCCTGTTTGGTCAAGTCGGTTGCAATTTTCGCTGGATGCGTTGCAAGATGCAGCCGAAGCAGCCAATACAACGCCTACAGCTACCGCAACAGAGGGCACTGAAGTGGAGGCAGTGAGTGCATTCCCGACCAATACACCACAAGGTAATTCGCCATTTGCGACCAATACGCCAATTCCGACGCCGACACTTACATTGACGCCATCAATTACGCCATCTCCCCTGCCAACATTTACACCAACAGCAACTTTCACGCCTGTACCACCACAAGCTGTCAACTTGGTGTACGATGACCGTTATATCACCTTACTCAACCAATCTGGCACGATTGTTGACTTGTTTGGTTTAGAGTTCCGCAAGGGTGACTACGCTTTCGCCAGTCAATCATGGGAAGTGCCTGCGGATGAGGTCAATATCAGTGCCTTGCGCCCGACCCATTGTTTGCAGATTGGTGGCTTCACCGTCAGCAACACCGTACTCACGCTAGATGGATGCGGGTTCGTGCGTAGTCTCGTGACAATTTCAGAAGATAATTTCTTCTGGATTGAGGGAACGTTTGATGTGGTTGTTGACGATGAAGTGATCATCACCTGTGAAGCAGACGCGGGGTTATGCAGCTTCATCATTGAGCGGTGATGATATGCCCTCTCCCCAAACCTGTGGTCATCTGAGGTCAGGGACGCTCTGATGGGTACGACTACAAGATAGCGTGGTGGTTATTTTTTCGGTGCAGACAAGATAGATATTGTTCCTACTGATGCAAGTTAAGAATTAAGAGGGTGTTTGCAAATATTGTATGCTTACTATTTTGTCTGCTTACCGTCGCACTTCAAAACCGAGTGCTGTTAGGCTTTTGGTAAACCCACTTAAAGGGGGTTTTGGGTCGCTTTTAGCTGACTTACCCTAGAATAATCAGGCAAAATTTTTGAACTTTTGGCGATACAAATTGCCGAATTATTTTTTGCAAACACGCTCTCGATCCTCAGAACTATCTTTGCTTTTCTCTGTGTTCTCCGTGCCTCTGTGGTGAAAGAAATAGACGACCAAACCCACAGCAGTTCATGCGATTATCTTGCAAAATCCGCTCAATACCGCAAGAATCGACAAGACATCTCTGTTCACCATGTAGTAAGCTAATCTCATGACTATGCAACCGACTGAACGCGCTAATTTTTGGCGACTACCCCATTTTGGTGATATGGAACTCCTGCGGGCGACTTACGTCACGCATCGTTTCCCCCTGCATTTTCATGAAGAGTATGTCATCGGTATCATTGAGCGCAACGGCTACGAATTTCACTACGAAGGTAGTAAACAGCAAATCAAGCACGGCGAAATTGTGCTGATTAATCCAGGTGAAGTTCACAGTGGCTACCCAACGGACGAAGCCGGTTGGTCGTACCGCACCTTCTATCCAGGTATCACGCTTATGCGTCAGATTGCGCGTGAAATCACAGGCACAGACTGGACAACGCCATTTTTTAACAGCCCTGTTTTACGTGATGCCCAACTTGCCGGACAATTGCGCGTGCTTCATCGTGCCATGGAACACCACGCTCCGCGTCTGATGCAAGATATTCTCCTGCGAGATGCACTGGCACTATTAATCAGTCGCTATGCTCATGACTGTAAAAATCCCTTGTACATTTCTGGTGATAACCGCGCTGTGGTGCAAGCACGCGAGTATCTACACGCGCACTACGCTGAGGATGTAGCACTTGAAGATATTGCGAAAGCAGTCGCGCTCAGTCCGTACCATCTGTCACGGCTGTTTAAGCAACATACAGGCTTGCCACCGCACAAATACCTGATTCAGATACGCTTGCACCGTGCCAAAACACTCTTAGCATCAGGCATGCCGATAGCCGATGTGGCTGTTTCGGTTGGCTTCGCTGACCAAAGCCACCTGACAAAGTGGTTCAAGCGCGTGCATGGCGTACCGCCTGGACAATTCACGATTGGAACGTGTCAATGAGTGACGCATGCCTGTAAAGTTAAAGGGCTTCTATAGTTCTCTGTAGTATAGGTCTTTGAAACAAAGGAGTGACCAAGACGTATACGTTCATAAGTGAACGTTTTAAGGAGTGAGCAGATGGCAAAGCAATTGTATTACGGGCGTTATACAGCACAAATTGAAGGGGATTTCGTTGTATTTTTGATTGGCGCACGGTTTCGAATGCGCGACTTATTTCGAGCGAAGTGGGTGTTTGATTCGATGCCTGCTATGCAAAGGGAACTTTACAAACAAACTGACTCAGGCTTTCTCGGTGGTGAGAATTTCTTCCGCTTCCTGCCCATTGAAACAATACTGATGAGCTACTGGCGTTCGTTCGATGACCTCGAACGCTTTGCACGTTCACGCGATGAATTGCACTATCCAGCGTGGATGCGTTTTTACAAAGAATTTGGTGCGGAACATCCAGTTGGAATTTGGCATGAAACGTATATGGTGCGTGCAGGTGAATACGAGTGTATCTATGGGAATATGCCAAAGTTTGGTTTAGCGCAAGCACGGGGCGTACAGCATGTTAATCTCAAGGATGTGTCTCGCGCACGAGAACGCGCCGGACAGGAGCAAAACTCTCTTAACACCTGACATTTAGGAATCGACGAATGAGTGAAAATGTAATCATACCAGCTACAAGACAAAGCGCCTTCATCAATGGCATGCGTGATACTGTGCCGTTGATGGTCGGCGCGGGACCTTTTGGTACAATTTTCGGCGTGACGGCTATCGCGGCTGGCTTATCTCCGGCAGGTGTGATGGGCTTTTCGGTGTTTGTATTCGCTGGCTCGGCGCAATTCATCGCAGCAAAATTATTCGCAGATGGCTTGGGTATTGCGCTCATTATCCTGACGACATTCATCGTCAATTTGCGCCATGCACTCTACAGTGCCTCGCTGGGTCCTTACATGAAAGATGTGTCGCAAAAATGGATGCTCCCGCTTGCCTTCTGGCTGACTGATGAAACCTACGCCATCGTCATCAACTACTATCCCCAAAAAGACGCACCCCATCCGCGCTGGTATCATCTCGGCTCATCGGTTGCGATGTATCTCAACTGGCAACTCTGGACGGTGATAGGCTTAGTTGCTGGCACACAGCTCAGTGGCATCGAAAACTTAGGCTTAGAATTTGCATTGGTTGTCACGTTCATTGGGATTGTCGTGCCACTGCTCAAAACACGCCCGATGATTGTTTGTGCGATAGTCGCTGGCATTGTTGCACTGTTTGCACGCGATGTCCCTAATAATGGCGGTCTGATGATTGCTTCACTGGTAGGCATTATCGCAGGTATCGTTGCTGAATCACTACAGGAGGCAGACGCATGACCACAGCCGAAATCATTCTCATTGCTGGCATGACAGCCGTCACATTTTTTCCGCGTTATTTGCCGATGCTCGTAGTGGGGCGGGTACCGATGCCGGATAGGTTATTCCGTGCTTTGCGCTATGTACCTGTCGCCGTATTGACTGCTATCAGCGTGCCGGAAGCGATGGTGCGTGAAGGTGTCGTGCGTGTAGACGCGGGGAATGCTTATCTGTACGCCAGCATCGCCTCTGTGCTGATTGCATGGCGTTTCCAGAATTTGCTCTATACGATTGTGGGTGGTATGGGGGTATTTTTCCTGTGGCGGTTGGTCTTTGGCGTCAGCTAACCTTATATCATGCTCACAATATTGTAGGCTGCTTCGAGCGTATCGACATAATGCACATCTTGCTTGCCACGTTGGCTCAACAATGTACCAGAGAAAAAGGTTGTGCGTGCAACGACATCTGCGCCAATATTAATCGTGCCAGCATAATTTTCAGGGCGGCTGTCTCGCGCTCGCTTCACATATTGTATACTACCTGCACTGCGGGGCGTGTTTCCACTTTTGCGGAAATCAGCAATCAAATAAACAGGGTGGCTAACAGAGTCAATCATTTTGTGAATTTCTATCGAGGCTTCGTTATACTCTTGCCATGTCCAATCGCCTATAATATCAATCCGAATGGCGATGGACGCTTTTTTATCCCACGCAATATGAATACCCACAAAAATTGCCCCCGTTGCCTGAATGATGTCTTAAAATCTAACTAAATAGATTGCAAATGTCTATTCACGTCATTTACAGACTGTTTTTCTCATTTCGTACTTATATTATCTTATTATCGCATAATTTGCTAACCTTTTTCATAATTGACCATCATAGTTCTTGCGTCGGGTAGTCGTCATGTGGAAGGACATTTCCTTGTAAGGCATTGTCTGTATAATAAGAACGTATTGTGAGTCTGATAATTTACTGAGGTCGCTATCCATGACTAAATTCATATGGCGTTTGCTTATTTTGGCGGCATTATTGCTTCTGCCAAGTATGGGCGTTTTCGCACAAGACGCACCTGCCGAACTCCCTGAATCTGAGCTACCAGCAAGCTATACACTCTCTGGGTTTTCCTATGAACCGCAACGCTGGAATAATTGTGGTCCTGCCACACTGACCATCGCACTCAGCTATTTTGGTTACAGTGATAACCAAGTGCGTGCGCAAGAATTTCTCAAACCGAATATTGAGGACAAAAATGTCAGCCCTTGGCAGATGACCGAGTTTGTAAATACACAAGTACCAGAAATTCCTGTTTATGCTACCCAACGCTACGGTGGCGACCTCGATACTATCCGCACGTTGTTAGCGAATGATTTCCCGCTTATCATCGAAGCAGGCTATGACCCGCCAAACTTGGGCGCAGGCTGGATGGGGCATTATTTGTTGATGATTGGCTATAACGACAACAATCAGACTTTCACGACACATGATAGCTACGAAGGCGCGAATACCATCTATAGCTACGACCATATCGAAGAATTTTGGCAACATTTCAGCTATACCTACATTGTTCTCTACGAAGCACAACGCGAAGCTGAACTCATGACCTTGCTTGGCGACCACGCGGACGAACAAACGAACAATATTTTAGCGATTAACCGCGCTGTTTCCGAAGCCGAAGCCGATATGACTGATGCACACGCATGGTTCAACATTGGGACAGGTTATGTCAATTTGGCACGTCTTGCCCGTGAAGCAGGGGATGAAGCAACGGCACTACAGCACTACACAGCCGCCGCTACTGCATTCGACCAAGCTCGCAACACAGGTAACTTGCCTTGGCGTATGCTCTGGTATCAATTCGGACCCTACGAAGCATACTACGAAATCGCCCAAGCTGCCGATGACCCAGCCGTTGCACAGTTCCGTTATAACGAAATTCTGCAACTTGCTAACCAAACCATTCAAAGTTGCCAGAATCCTGATGGTGTCTGCTATGTAGAAGAAACTTACTACTACGCCGGACTTGCCCGTGCCGCACTCGGCGATACAGACCGCGCACTCGCAAATCTCGGTACAGCACTCGCTGTAAATAGCAACTTCACGCCTGCTATCCAATTGCGTGATGAACTGGTCGCCAGTGCCAGCAACGACTAGCTTAGTTAGTTCAGTGCAGAAACACATGGTGTAAAAACTGTCAATTTATGGGGGCGCATGAGTAGCGTCCCTTTTTTGTGTTTTCTTTGTGACCTTCGTGTCTTAGGGTGAAAATATTAGCGACTATACACGCAAATAACCTGCTTATTACCCAGTCCTCAGAACTCAGCACTGTTACACCCCAAAACAAAAAACGCACCGTCTCTACAGTGCGTCTCCATCCTTGATGCTATTCAGTTGTATGCGGACTGTTAGCCAGCCTGTGCGTTGTGCATATTCCCGCCACTATAATGCTGAGGCAACATCCGCCGTACCTGCGAACGGGATAATACCACTGTGTCGTCATCTTCTTGGAGTAATTCTTTCGGTATAGGAATGCGTTTTTCGTTTAGGTAATCGACAATCGCATCGCTGAATTTCCGCGTTGGGCTATCATCCCCGTGTACCCGTCGAATATCGCGCAAGTGGTCAACCATCCAGATATAGAGGTCGGCTTCGCTATGATTGTGCTTCTTGCCTTCCAAATCCAACACGCGATGCTTGCGTATGAGCGTCACGGCTGGGCGATAGATATTGTCGTACCAATCTGCCGCCGCGTCTGCCATTGGTATCGCATAGCCATGCATCGTTTCTAGCACTTGTCCATGCAGATAAATATGGCTCATCAATTCGGCATAACCCGATGGGTCACTTAATTGCATTGTTTGATGATGAGGGCGTGTACGGCGCAAATCTGTCTCATCTAAAAAATTGACATATGCAGCCGCCGCGTTCAAATCTTCAAGCGTCATGCCTGGCTCTAAATCAACCGTTGTCGGTAATTCTGTGACGTGCGCCTGAATCGTCGGTGAACCAATCTCCCGCGCAACGGACACCCGATGGTTACCATCGCGCACGAAATAGACATCATCCACCTGAAAAACCTCAATGGGTGGTACGCCTTCCAGACTGTTCATCTTGGCGTAAACCCGACTCCAGCGTTCTTTCATCTCGTTGGTTTTAGGCAGGAACGCACCCGTAAAATCTTTGTGCCGTCCGACACTGCCCACAATCTTATCAAGCGGAATATCTTGTAAGCCTTTGTAGCTTTCTTCACGTAAGCGCAACCGCGCCCGTACATCATCGAAGCTCAATAACTCTGCAGATTGCCCACGCAACAAACTCATCATCTCTGATAAGAACGCTTTCGTGCGCAAGCCCTGAAATTTGCTTACACCTTCTAGGTAGCTGACTTGGAACGATCTGTCTTCTGCCATGTTGTGTATCCTCGCTACTAGCGTGCTACATGCTCTAGTGTGGGGCATTACCCACCTATGTAGCTACATCCATTTTACACAAATGCCTGGTAACAAATGTTGTTTACTTTTATCGTCCCATTAGCGTAGGGTTAAATAATAACTTTACGGGTCATGAACGGGCAGGAAGCTAATAATTTATATCCGTATCTTAGCAGATTCCGACGCTTCCTACAGTCTCAACTTACATTACTAAAGTTAACTTTCTGTGAGCAAAATGGATTTTAAATTATCACTCAAATAGTGATAGGTTCGCCTTTGATACTCATGGTACACTACTTTCCGCATATACGAAAATTCATTCTTGAAAGTTGTACATATGACCCGATTACTCCTCACCAATGACGACGGTGTGCAAGCGCCCGGCATACAAGCCCTCGCAGAGGCATTGCAACCGCTTGGTGATATTCAAATTTCTGCACCTGCCCGTAACCAAAGCGCCAGCGGACACAAAAAAACGCTCTACAATGATATTCCTATTGAAGATGTCACGCTTGCGAATGGCATGCCTGCACTCGCCGTCGATGGGTCGCCTGCGGATTGTATCGCGCTGTGTGCAATGGGCTTGCGTCCCTTTCCACCACGTCTCGTCGTCTCTGGCATCAACAGAGGCGAAAATATGGGACAAGATATAACTTACAGTGGCACAGTGACAGCCGCACTTGAAGCCGCCATACATGGTGTGCCGGCATTAGCAATTTCACTGGCGAATCATGACGCGGACAAAGTAGAAGATTACGCTACCGCCGCGAAAATCGCCCGTTATGTTGTCGAGAGCATCATCAACGGCAAACGCTCATTGCCACCGTTTACGATTCTTAATCTCAACGTCCCAGCCGGCGATGTCAAAGGGATTCGTATTACACGGCAGGGTGTGCGCTTCTACCATGATGAAATTGAACGCGATGGCAATATCGTTCGCATTGTCGGTAGCCCCCCAACAGGCAAAGTAGATGAAGTCGGCACAGATATTTGGGCAGTCCATCAAGGTTATGCCAGCTTAACACCCATCCACCTCGACATGACAGCCCACCAATTTGTGACAGATTTGAATACGTGGGATTTGCAATTGTAATTATGAGTTTTGATATACACAAAGTATTGAGACGGTATCCCATTTTGTGTAACAGATACCTAAGGGGGTATACGAGCAAAGCAATTATGTTACAATATATGTGTAGAAACGCATGTATTGAGATGATGTATCAACATGGCACAAAACACCTACAAACTCGGTAATTTAGACTGCGCGAACTGTGCGAAAGAACTAGAAACAGGCATCCGTAAATTGGATGGCGTGCAATCCGCAGACGTGAATTTTGGCGCATTGACGCTTACAGTGCAGGGCGAAGCGACATATGACGCGCTCAAACAACGCACTGAGACATTCGGGCATACGTTGTATCCTGCACAAAAAGAACGTGCTTATCGCGTGTCCGGGATGGATTGTGCTGGTTGTGCGAAAGAGCTAGAAACGGGCATTCGCAAACTAGATGGCATCGTGATGGCGCATGTCGATTTTGCGACACAGCAATTGCGCGTAGAAGGCGATGTGCCATTTGAGATGCTCAATAATCGCGCTCAACAATTTGGCAATACGCTCCATGACGATAACACAACTGAAAAACGTGATAAACCTGCCCCATCACGTGGGGGATTTCTTGGTTTTTGGGATTACATACGCTCCCGACGCGACACCCAAATGGCACTTGTAGGTGCGCTACTGGTTTTCGTTGCGTTGATTATCGGCTTTGTCAGCACGCCTATCAGCGAAATGATTTATGCGCTGGCATTAGCGATTGCCGTTTATCCGATTGCGAAAAAAGGTATCACGGCGCTGCGTATCAATCGACGCTTTACTATTGATTTGCTGATGAGTGTCGCGGGGATTGGTGCATTGCTATTAGGCGAATTCATAGAAGCGACGACAGTTGTTTTCTTCTATATCATTGGTGAAGCACTCGAAGGCTACGTCACCAATCGCGCTCGGGATAGCATTGGCGTATTGTTAGAACTCCAACCCGATAATGCCACGCTTGTAACAGACACTGCCGAAACCGTCGTACCAGTCGAACAACTCGCTGTTGGCGATCATATTTTGGTCAAGCCAAGCGAACGCATCCCGATGGATGGCACAGTGATTCGCGGGCATAGTGGCGTCAACCAAGCCGCCATCACGGGCGAGAGTATGCCCCAGAGCAAAGCCGCAGGGGATAGTGTCTTTGCAGGGAGCATCAACGAAAATGGCATGCTGGTCATCGAAGTGACGGCGACAGTGCGCGAAAATACCCTGAGTCGCATCATTGAGATGGTCAGTGAAGCGCAAGGACGCCATGCCCCATCCCAACGTCTGATTGACCAATTTGCGAATTACTACACGCCAGCCGTGATTCTCTTTGCGACGCTGATTGCCGTTGTGCCGACACTCTTTTTCAGCCAACCGTTGCTGAATACGCCTGATGGACAAGGGTGGTTATACCGTGCGTTGACGATTCTCGTGATTGCGTGTCCGTGTGCATTAGTGATTAGTACACCTGTCACCGTCATCAGTGCGATTACCCGTGCCGCCCGTAATGGCGTTCTGATTAAAGGGGGCGCGTATTTAGAAGCACTTGGCACAATCAAAGCCGTTGCTTTCGATAAGACAGGTACGCTCACGGAGGGGCAACCTGTCGTCATGGAAACGCGCAGTATTGATTGCGAAACAGGCGCATTTTGCAATTTATGTGATGATGTGCTGGCACTCGCGGCGGCTGTCGAAAGCCGAAGCACGCATCCACTGGCGCAAGCGGTCGTTGATGCGGCACGCGAGCGGGATGTGTTCACACGCTATGCACACGCCGATAACATTCAGAATATGAGTGGGCGTGGTATTCGGGGCATGATTGATGGTCAAGAAGTCGTCGTTGGCTCACATGCGCTGTTCGATAGCCAATACAGTCATAGTCCGCAACTGTGTGCGCTCATTGACAATGCCGAACAACGCGGACAAACGACGATGCTCCTACATGATGGCGAACGGGTGCGGGGGTATATTGCTGTCGCGGATAAAGTGCGCGAGAGCAGTGCAGATGTCGTTACCGCGTTGAACAAGCTCGGTATGGCAACCGTCATGCTCACAGGCGATAACCCAACCGTTGCACAGGCAGTCGGCAACCATGTCCAGGTTACGGACATACGTGCTTCTCTGCTCCCTGACGATAAAGTGACGGCTATCAGCGAATTACTAGAAAAACATACGCAGGTGCTGATGGTTGGAGATGGCGTCAATGATACGCCTGCCCTCGCCCAAGCGACGGTTGGTGTGGCGATGGGGGGTGCAGGCACAGCCCAAGCGATGGAAACCGCCGACGTGGTATTGATGGCAGATGATTTACAGCAATTGCCCTTTGCGATGCGCTTATCTCGTTTTGCGCGTCAGCTCATTATGCAGAACGTGATACTCGCCATTGCGATGAAGCTCATCTTTTTGGGCTTGGCGGCAACGGGTGGCGTGACGATGTGGGCGGCGATTTTTGCGGATGTGGGGATGTCTTTGGTGGTCATTCTGAATGGGATGCGGGCGTTACGGTTTGAGAGTTAGTCAGTTTTTAGTCATCAGTTTTCAGCCTGATGGTACTACATCAATGCTCTCGGTGATTGCGCGTGTTGCATCTTCAGTATATTGAGTTGCAACTCGAAAAGTGAATTCAATGCCTTCAATACTGATTTCACAGGCGCAAATTGTCTGGAAATCAGGGTCATATCCTTCAGGTTGAGGGTAGTCCCAACATCTGAAATACGGCTCGTCGTCCCGACTAGACACAAACGATTCATTGACAACGACATTCACCAATTCGACACCTGATATACTATCTCGATAAACTATCTCTATACCGCACTCTGTTCCGCTTGTGTACTCTAACCCTTTTGGAAAGATGACAGGCTCAATATTTAACCCTGTGTCAATCTCAAGTGTATATGTCCCTTCTAAATCGAAGTAGCTGAGAAAGCCATCCAAGTTATAAACAACCGCATCATTACTACAAACCCATACTGGCTCTTCTTGTGGGGAAATCAAAAACAAAAAGATGACGATACCAATAGGGAAACAAATAAGAAGCAAAATCAAAAGGCTGATTTTACGCCTTTGCAAAGGTGACTGTTTACGCTTTGATTTCTTGTGTGTGACATGCTTTGTTGTCATCTGAGACTGCAATCTTGGTTCGGGCGCACTGTAGTACGCTCCTACAACTGTCTTTACAGTAGATCGCTATTGCAACTGTGCTGAACTCAGAATTTGGAGTGCTTCTTGCAAGCTCGCGTCTATATTTTCTGCGCTACTGATTGTAATCACATTGAATTGCAGAACCGTTTCGCCGTTGTAAACCGCGTAAATGCGTGACGGCTGGTTGTCTGCATCGGATTGTACGTAGAGTTGCTGTCCGTTGGCTTCGGTGAGCGCGAGTTCGTCTATAGAGGTGCTAGACAAGGTACTGATGGTTTCTTCGGGAGACATGCCAAAATCAGGCGTTGGTAGATATTGGAGCGTCATATCAACATTGCTAAGATTACCAGCCAATAGACTCCAGTTGCCTACTGTCTCGACCAGATAGGTATCACTCCCGAACACCACTTCTACAGACTCGGTTTCGGAGTTTGTGCCAGTATTACTTGTGTCGCTATCCGTTGACGCATTGCCACAGGCAGATAGTACAAGTATCAGCAAAGTTGTTGTTATTACCCATAGTGATTTATGCACGGTATTACCTTTTTGCGTACATTCGATTATGGGATTTAGTGTAACACAAAACAGGACGCACATTTGTACGCCCTGTCGATGATATGACTATGGTGTGATGCTGTTTGCACACAGAGATGCACTCACAAACTCAGCACCCCTGACATATGCTTAGCCTTCTTCGCGGATGGTACTCAACAAGTCAAGCGCATCCGATAAGTTTTGTGCTTGTTGTTCGGCTGTGATGCCAGAGCCTACGCTAATCACGTTGATTTCAATGATTTCGCCGTTATATTCAAAGAAAACACGAGGAATATCGAGCATAGTATTTGTATAGAAGGTTATACCATTAACCTCGCTGACTTCTAGCTCTGCCAGTGGAACAGCAGATTCTGCATCAATGACATCTTCCGCGGTGCTGCCGTCTTCAATTGGCACAATCGCATTAGATTCAACTGTAACACGGCGATTGGCAAGTGATGCCCCACCAAAATTTGATGTCCAACCTTCGATTGCATCAAACAGGAAACTGCGTCCTTGCATTCTAAAAAGAAGCGGGTCTGCATCGGAATCTGTTGTTTCTTCTGCGGTATCGTCAGCCGTTTCAGCAGACGCATCTTCATCAGGAGCATCATCGCCACTATCTGCACCGCCACCACAGGCAGCCAAAAGAGTGAGCGAAAAGAGCATGAGCAAAATGAGCAATGAGCGTGACATAGTATAATCAATCCTTTGTTGGTAGTCTGTTTTTTCAATACCACAAAGAATACACGGTTTGTGGCATCTCGCAACTATGGTCGCATATTTTGAGCGCGTAGCCTACGCTTACTCATGGATAGCACATAATTTTAGCAGGTGTGGTATTGTGCGTTATGGCACAGTTCACAATAAATAGGGAGAGGCTTTCATGCGACCTGACCAGATAGCAGGCAAAGATATACAGGGTAATGCCGCGATACTCGTTACAGATAAGCTCAGATGGCGTCCTGGGGTATACGCGCTGGTCATTCGTGATGACCAGATTTTGGTGTTGGATAACTTGCTCACGAAACAATATGACTTACCAGGTGGGGGCATCGACATTTGGGAGCCAATTGAAACGGCACTCCAGCGCGAATTAATGGAAGAATGCCATATCACGGCAGATATAGACGATATGATTTATATGGACGAGCAATTTTTCTTGACGCCAAGTGGCAATCATTGGCACACACTCCGCTTTTATTACCGTGCGACGATGACAGGTGGGACACTGCAAAGTACGACCATTGAAGAAGAATTCAGTGTGAATCCGCATTGGGTCGCTATTCGTAGTCTGACGGCTGATAACATCGCAGTGGATTGGGGCGCGGTTCAGCACTTTCAGCAAAACTATACGTGAGCTTGTATACAGGGCGCGTGAGGTAGGTTATGCTGTAATCAAATAGTACCTATTTACAGTAGGAGTTTCTTATATGTCACAACCATCACGCACAAAGACGATTACGCTTGACCGCTTCTTGGTCGAACGGCAACGTGATTTTCCGAACGCTACCGGACAATTCACGCGCTTTATGGCACAGATTGGGACAGTCGCCAAAATCATTGCTGGGCAGATGCGCCATGCCGCGCTGAACAACCTCACTGGCGCAACAGGCGAGGTCAACGTACAGGGTGAATCGCAGAAGCAACTGGATTTACTGGGTAATCAAGCATTTGTGGAAGCGTTTGAATATGTGGATATGGTCGGCATTATGGTTTCGGAGGAGATGGACAAGGCGGAATCTTTCGACAGCGACCAATCCTCATTAGGCTACGCACTGATGGTTGACCCCGTAGATGGCAGTAGCAATATCGACGTGAATGGCATTATCGGCTCGATTTTTTCCGTGTATGACATTGATAATGCGAAACGCTATTCCCAAGAAGATGCCCTACGGCGCAAAGGACGCGACCAAGTGGCGGCTGGGTATGTGATGTATGGACCTTCGACTATGTTGGTCTATACAGCGCGGGATGGTGTGCATAGTTTTGTACTGAACAACGAAATTGGTGAGTTCATCTTGCACCGCACAGGGATTCAGATGCCGGAACGCGGGTATATTTTCAGCGCGAATTTGGGTTACTATGGCAAATGGGAAGATAGCATCCGTGCCTACAGTGACCGCTTCATGGCGGCGGACACATCGTACTCATTGCGCTATTCGGGGGCGTTGTTGGCGGATTTTCATCAGATATTGCATCAGGGCGGCGTATATTTCTATCCAGCGACGAGCGAGTATCCACAGGGGAAATTACGCTTACTGTATGAATGTGCGCCCCTTGCCTTAATTGCCGAACAAGCAGGCGGTATCGCCACCGATGGCGCACAGCCGATTCTCGATATACAGGCGACAGAAATCCATGACCGCACGCCTGTCATTATCGGCAGTCAGTATGAGGTCAATCACTATTTGAAGATGGTCGGTAAGCAAACTTAGAGTGTAGCTTCCATTTGGACTTCGGCTGTTTTAGCCGCATCGTCTGTCATGCCTAATTTAGTGAAGATTGCCAGCGCACGTTGCAACAGGCGGGCGGCGGCGGTCTTCTTGCCCCGTTTAATCAAGCTCTTGCCTCGCGCAACGAAGGTCTTGGCAACATCACCTTCCATTTTGACTTTCTTGAAGCTATCGAGTGCAACTTTGTAGTACAAATCGGGATTGCCATCAAAATCGTCATCGGCTGGGACAGTACCAATCGCTGTGAGTGCATCCCCGATAGCACGGTTGCCGTATCCTAAGTGCATAGGTTGTTCTGTTTCTTGGGCATGCTGATAGGCTTTTTTGGCGTATTCCCACGCTTGTTCGGCATCATCAGCACGCAAGCTGATGAGGGTCAAAGCATGGTAAATTTCAGTTAGTACCCCAAGCCGTGCAAGGCGTTGGCGGTCACTATCTTCATCGGGATAGGGATTCTGCGCGAGTTCGAGGGCTTCGTTTAAGCAGGAGGTCGCTTTGCGGTCACTGCCCATACTGAGCCACATCTGCCCTTCGTTGGTGAGCGCAACCACGACTAAAGCTGTCGCATCTAAGCCTTTGCCCCCTTCGTAAGCACGACGAAAAAACATCTGCGCTCGTGTGAAATTCCCCTGCAAGCGATAGCCTTCGCCAATATTCAACTCACAGACAACCACTTCACGGTCAGCACCCGCTTTAGCAAAGCGTTCGCGTGCCATATCAAAATAATTGGCGCTGTCGTTCAGTTGCCCGTTGTAACCGTGTAGGATGCCCAAATTAAGCGCGACATTGCCATCATTCATCGGATTGTCACTGGCGCGTGCTTCTTCCAGCAAAGCAAGCAAGTCTTTTTCAGCCTGTCGGATGTTCATATCGCCTGATTGCCACGCTTCCATGATAGCGCGGTAACGTTCGGTGAATTGTTCGTCTGTTTGTGGGGTCGCGTCTGTCATGTTGCCCTGTTCCCTGTATGGTGCATATTTCTGACTAGGATACCAGATTTCACGTACCGTTAATATAATCAAAAGACGAGGTTATCCTCGCCTGATGATTTCATTCTAGCTGATTGTTATGTTGATGTGATGAAAGAATTTGCTACAAAGCTGTTATATCACCCGCAATTGGGCTTCAGCAGCTATCGCAGCATCGCTTGTCATGCCTAAGCGACTAAACGTTGCCATGGCTTCGCGGTAGCGTTTGGCGGCTGGGGTGCGACGTTTGCGTTTGGCGAGGCTATTGGCATGGCTGAAAATCGTGCGAGCAATTTCGGCTTCGGCGTCAATTTCGCGGAAGGTATCGAGTGCGGCACGGTAGTATTCATCAGGCGTATCGAATTGAGCATCCGCAGGAATATCGCTCAGTACAGTTAGCACATCGCCTAAAATACGATACGACAAGCCGACGCTGTGTAAGCTCTGGCTGGTTTCGGCAGTGATGAGTGCCTGACGCGCTGATGCCCATGCCGTTTCGGGGGTATCAATCTGTAGGGCGACCTGTGCAAGCCCGAAATAGACTTCTGTACGGAGTGCATCGAGGTTAGCATCATCGTCTGCCCACTGTTCGGACAGAGCCAAACCTTCGTAGAGCGCATCCCCTGCTTGTGACCATTTCTCCAAGCTGATGAGGGTCAGTCCTTCATTGGCAATGGCTATCGTCTGTAGACGAACATCATCAAGTGCTTGGGCTGTGTTGTAGGCTTGTTGATAAAGGCGACGCGCACGTTTATGTTCACCACGATAACGGTAATTTTCGCCTTGATTCAAGTCCATTGTTGCGACGCGCTTACGGTTGCCAACACGGTCAAAGAGACGGCGGGCTTTGTCATAGTAAGCGATGCTACCAGATAAATTGCCTTGATAATGCTGAATATAGCCTAGTAAATGATAGGCACGCCCTTGGTTAGCAAGGTGTCCGCTTTGGGTTGCGTCCTCAGCAAGTTGCTTAAGGTTCGTGACTACTTGTGCAGCGCGTAAGTCGCCTTGTTGCCATAGATTCACATATTTGAGGCACTGGCTATCAAATTCGGGGGTTGGTTCTGAGTCCGGCAAGACTTGTGTGTGTGTTGCCATGTTGTCTCCACTTATGCTACGAAATCAAAATTTTAATAAATAGTAATCAACGTTACGATGTTGCTACTTTATCTTATCTAGTTGACTTCTGCTAGAACCATTACTTACAAGAAATATTGTTTAAAAATAGACAGAATGACTAGATACGTGCGCAGTTTATGTTATACGAAAGTAAGTAGCAAGTGTTAGGCAATCGTTTGTGTATTATTTTCTTTACGTTTGTACCTTTACCTGTTCAAAGTTTTGAACAGGCTGTTCAAAACTTTCGACACTGCCACGCTACAACATTGAGGCGGGGAGTTCTTGAAGCATGTTGGCGCTGTTGGCGATGATACGAATCGGGCTATCGCCTTTAGTATGTCCGATGTAGAGCTTGGCATGGTCAGTGATGCTGGCATAGGCATTCGGGAATTGCAAAATCGCAGCGCCGATCAGCCCTCTATCGAGCATGAGAGCAATACAATCATCACCGGAGGCAATATCAAATTGTGCGCCTGCCCACGAAACTGGACATTCCATATACCCAACATCACTGAACAATAAATAGAACACAGGGGCAGATGCGCGGTCTGTGCCTTTGTATACAGCCAGATACAGCCGTGATAAGCGATTATGATAATGCACAAGTTGACAACGGTATTTTTCTGGGTCTGTGATATTGAAGATGTTGGTATCGCCCTGTGCCGATTTGACCATGTATGCGTGTTGTCCTCATCGTTTGACTGGTTTGAGTGCATGATAGCGGATTAAGAATCTGACTTGTAGAGAGCATCTTGTAGCAATTGACAGGTCAAATTGTGAAAAGCATACAAAAGAGAACATACAACAGACACTTTATTGTGCATTATCACTATAAAAAAGTCTGATTTTTGTTAACATGTCATAACGACGCCCTTACGTAGAATTTCTATAATGTGTGGTGTTGTTTAATAATCACGAATAAGTGAAATAATTCTCAGATAAAAGGAGAAATCATGGCTAGACTCGTACCGCCAGATTCCGCAATGGAATCTGCTG
>JBCBKJ010000049.1:0-42039 GCA_038522085.1 Chloroflexota bacterium | reverse complement strand
CCGAATTTGCGCCCACCAACCACTCGTGACTGGAATATCTTCCCAATCCATCCACACATCAAATGGACGCCCATCAGGATGAACCAAACCAATCAGCGCACTGTGTAATTTGCGCCCAAAATCGCGTTGGCTGCTGGAATACGAAATAAATACATCTGCCATTGAACATGCTCCCTCACTGAACTCACTATCATTGTACTCAATCTGTAGAAATGCACCTACAAATCAGATAGTGAATCCAGCAAGAAAACGCAGTCAGGTGATTATCGTCTCGCGTAGCCATGTCTCAATCATCTGCGTGACCTGTTCAGGGCATTCCAGATGTAACATGTGTGACTGATTCTCAATGACCTCAATTTTGCTATGCGGGATACCCTCTGCAATGACCCTGTTCCATGTGAGCGGGGTCATTTTGTCGTGTGTGCCACTGATAACCAGCGTCGGCGTGGAAATTTTGTGTAATCGTTCGCGCACATCAAAGCCATTGCACGCCGCATAATCCCCTAAGATGATGTCTGTTGGTGTCTCCAAAAGACGTGCCGCGCCTTGTGTCTTGAAATTTGAGTCAGCCGTTTTTGACCACGCCCATTTCATGATGAGGTCGGCAGTCGCTTGGGGTGTCTCCGTGATGCCGTTCAGAATCGCATCATTGACCATCAAGCGGGCGCCCGTCGCAATCAATACCAAGCCCCGTAACCTATCAGGATAATCCAACGCAAATTGCTGTCCGATAGCCCCACCCATACTATGCCCGACCAGCACAAAAGCATCCAGTTCGAGTGCCTCCGCAAATACCTTCACATCTTCCGCATACGCACTGATAGTATCGCGTCCGGGTATAGGGCTTTTCCCGTGTCCTGGCAAATCCAGCGCCAGCGCATTCAAGCCTCTGCACGTCTTAATTGCCCAATCTAAATGTTGGCTTCCCGCCCCATGCACCAGCACCACAGGCGGTGAATCACTAGCCTCTTTGCGATAATCTTTGTAATGAATCTCTGCTCGTGCAGTTTTTACCGTCGGCATGCTCACTCCGTCGCTTTCTGCACAATACCACCGCGCATCGTCACCTGCGGATTGCCATCCGTATCTATCCAGCCACATGCCAGTTTAGGCGTGCTATGTGCCGCACCGATGTTGCCCTGCGTATCAATCACAATCGTCCCCAGCATCGAATGAGGGATACGTGTCTCTGCGTGTTGAATCGCATCTTGGGCGGCTTCGTTGGCTGTTTTCCCTGCCTGAATCGCATCCACCACATAACGCGATAACATCAAGCGCATCGCATGTTCGCCTCTGCCCGTTGCCGCCGCACCCCCATAGGCTTTATCCGCATAACCCCCCGCGCCAAAAATCGGCGTATCACCAATGCGTCCGGCTGGCTTCAGGGGCGTCCCACCTGTCGAACACGCAACCGCTAAATGCCCGTCTTTATCAATCGCAATCGCCCCAACCGTATCGGATGCGCCATCCGTGCGCCCTTCCAAGAAATAGCGTTGCTCAGATTCGCTCACCAGCGCAATATTCGGTATCAAGCGCATGCCTAATTTAGATGCCATCTCGTCCGCGCCAGCGCCCACAATAAAATGTTGTTTCGTATTCGTCATAATTTTACGTGCCAGCGTGATAGGATGCCTGACGCGGGTCACTGCCCCCACAGCACCAAATTGATTGCTCTCGGCGTCAATCAGCAGGGCATCCATCTCTACCACACCATTCACGTTCAGATGACTGCCTGTCCCTGCATCGAATAGGGGATCATCTTCCAACCAATTGACCGCTTTTTCGACGGCTTGCAGTGCGCTTCTACCAGCTTGTAAAGCGTTCCAGCCAATAGAAAGGGCTTTGTGCAGTGATTCTGTTTTTGGCGCATCAAGGGCATCCTCCCAATCCCACGCCCCACCATGAATAATAAGTCTAGGAAGAAAAGTCATTGTAAAAACTCCTGTTGCGTTGTGTGTGTGACGCCGATTGTAGCACGGTTTGGGATTGACGGTTGGTACCAATTCCGGCATTATACGCGCCCATATTACAAGGATAGATGAGGCTAAATAGCGTCAATGACAGATACAACTCAACATAAAACAAGTGAGGTACTACAGGATTTATCACGTCCGAGTAGTCCGCTTGAATATATTCGGATTTATCTTACCGGCTTTGCAATGGGCGCGTCAGATATTGTGCCGGGTGTTTCTGGCGGAACGATGGCATTCATTTTAGGTATTTACGAAACCCTCATCAACGCTATCAAGTCGTTCAACTTAGATGGTATCCGACTGGCGCTTGGTTTTTTCACAGGTGGTAAACCAAATACAGATGGCGAAGATAAACCATCGCTGTCATCTGTCGCTGACCATTTTCATTTGCGTTTCCTGATTGCACTCGGTTTTGGTTTGATAACGGCACTGTTATTGCTCTCTAGCTTGCTTGAAGAATGGCTGGAAACCGAACCAACGATGCTCTTTGCCTTTTTCGCAGGTTTGATTATCGCGTCCATTGTTGCTATCGGCGCAAAAGTGAAATGGGGTATCGGTCCCATTATCTCATTGATTATAGGGGGCGTTTTTGCCTACCTGATTACGAATCCCGCACTTGGTACAGTTGGAGATACCTTCGGACACAGTGCGCCTGTGTTGTTTTTCAGTGGCATGATTGCTATCTGCGCGTTCATCTTGCCTGGCGTCAGTGGTTCGTTCTTGTTGCTCATTCTTGGTCAGTACGATTTTATTCTCGGTGCAGTTGATGACCGTGATTTCGTCAGCTTATTCTTCGTCGCGGCTGGGGCAGGGATTGGTTTGCTCGCATTCTCGCGGGTGCTGAGTTGGCTACTCGACAAATACGAGCAAGTGACGATTGCGCTCCTTGTCGGCTTTATGGCAGGCTCTATGCGCTTGATTTTCTTCCGTGCTACCAACGCTGTTGATGAAGAGACCAATGTCGCTACCGCACTCACACTCGATACCAACACGATAATCATGGCAATTGGCTTGTCGTTGGTCGGCTTCGTGATTGTCACCGTGCTAGACCACATGCAATCACGCTCGAATCCGATTCTGTCCATCTTTGACCGCAACAATCAACTCGCAACTGCAAGTGGCGATTAACAAATTCAGTGAAATCTTTACCGTTTTGCAGGGTTAGAAAACGGTATAATTAAGAGCGAATCACGCGGAATGTGGTTCGCTCTTTTTGATGTAGCAGGGGATAACACACATGGCTGGTAAATACGACGCGCTAGTAGACCGCTTCTTGCAAGCCGCGCCCGTACATCGCATGGCGGCGCGTATGATTTTGATGGCTGTACAAGAAGATACTGTTGAGCCACTGGCAGATGCTTTTTATGCAGGTGTCACAGAAGAACAGGGCGAGGCAATTATCATGCTTCTAGCCGATATTGGGGGCTACGAAGCACTCAATATCTTGCGCGATATTGTGAAGCACCATGTCAAGAATTTGCGCTTGCGCGTTGTAGCGGCAGAAGGCTTGCTCAAAAACGAAAGTGCCGTCAGCGAAAAAGAACAAAAAGCACTCCAGCGGTTTCTGTCCAAAGCGACCAAAAAATTAGCCGAACGCGAAAATCAAGCGGAATAATATACAGACGAGGGACAACACCAGCGTATTATCCCTCTGCACAAAAAAGCGTATCAGAAACCCATCGAACGCCCGATAATTTCTTTCATGATTTCGTTCGTGCCACCGTAAATCGACTGCACCCGTGCATCCATCCACGCACGGCTGATAGGATATTCCATCATATAGCCGTAGCCACCGTGCAATTGCAAGCATTGGTCAGCGACCTTGTTCTGTAACTCCGTCGTCCACCATTTTGCCATTGAAGCCTGTTCAGTGGTCAGCTTGCCTTCGTTCAATAGCATGATGCAATGGTCAACGAAAACCTGTGCAATCGTGACCTCTGTTTCCATCTCTGCCAACTTAAAGCGACTATTCTGGAATTTACCAATTGGACGCCCGAATGCCTCACGTTCTTTAGCATAATCGACAGTCCAATCGAGCGCCGTCCGCGCCCCAGCGACTGCTCCTACCGCAATTGATAGCCGTTCTTGTGGCAATTGTTCCATCAGATAATAGAAACCACGCCCTTCTTCGCCCAGCAAATTCTCCACAGGCACACAGACATTATCAAAGAACATCTCGGCAGTGTCTTGTGCTTTCAAGCCGATTTTTTCTAAGTTACGCCCACGGGTGAAGCCTTCCATCTCGCGCTCGATAGCGACCAAACTCACACCAGAGTGACGTTCTTCAGGGTTGGTTTTCGCCACTGTCAGCACAAAATCACTGTTGATGCCGTTGGTGATAAATGTCTTGCTCCCACTCACGTTGTAATGCCCGTTGCTCTTGTCGCGGATAGCCGTTGTACGCACACTAGCAAGGTCGCTACCCGTGCCAGGTTCTGTCATCGCAATTGCCGTGATAACCTCGCCCGATACCATCTTCGGCAACCAACGTTGCTTCTGTTCTTCCGTGCCATATTCTAAGATATACGGAATCACAATATCATTGTGCAAGCTAAAACCAGGACCACTCGCACCCACACGTATCAGTTCTTCGGTGACTATGGTGTTATAACGGAAATCTTCTACACCCCCACCGCCGTATTCTTCCGGCACATCCATCCCCAAAAAGCCATATTCGCCTGCTTTTTGCCATAGCTCACGCGGGACAATGCCTTCTTTTTCCCATTCTTCATGATGTGGCGCGACTTCTTGCTCCACAAATTTACGGAACGCATCGCGGAACATATTGTGTTCGTCTTCAAAAATAGTACGTTTCATCGTTGCCATTATAAAAATCTCACCTATTTCATTAATTTAATTCTCATTAGATTATGGCATAGCTTGTATTCATCTCGCAAGCGTAGCTTACGGGCATATTGAGGAACACAACAAACCGAGATACAGTGTTGCAAACCGTATAAACAGATAGAAAATACGGGTTCTGTAGATAGTGGCGATGAATTTATTCAAGCGTTGGGTATATAGAAGGGTAGCAATAAACCTTAAGTGACCAAGTGAGTCTACCACTGTAAGATGGTAAGTGAAATTATCTGTGATTGAAATCATCTAGGAAACATCATGCGGAGACTAAGCTACATAAGTGTTGGGCTAGGTAGCGTCATCGCTATCATCACATTGCTATTTTTCTTTCATTTCACTGCGGATGATGCCTATATCGTCGGGCGTTATGCAGAAAACTTGGCAATGGGTAACGGATTAGTATTCAACATTGGCGAACCTGTAAACGCACTAACTTCTCCTTTCCATGCCTTGCTGGCAACAGGTTTATTTCTCGGCACAGGTAACAGTGTGGGTATGTGGAAAATTGTGAGCCTCAGCTTAGTCATCCTGTCATTGCTTATATTGATGCGTCAATTGTGGGCATATCCTGTTGCACTGATAATTTTTGCGCCCATAACACTCATTGCTGCCCCCATTTGGATGTGGTCAATTGGAGGGCTAGAAACAGGTCTGTTATTATTCATCATCACCATGATGGGGCTGGCAGCCCAAGAGCTGGAACAAAATCCCGTGCGGAATTTCTGGCTACTGTGTATTCTTGCAGGCATAGCCGTCATCACCCGTTATGATGCGGTGCTATTTGCTGCCCCAGTCGTCATTGCTGCCGCGTGGCAAGTACGTAATTGGAAGCTCATTGTGCCTGCCTATATAGTCGGAGGCGCAATCACGCTATCATGGCTCATATTTGCCTATATATACTACGGTGATATATTGCCCGTTTCCTTCTACACAAAACAACCTAATCCGCATCCGATTATAATGTTCGTCAATGCGTATTATATATTTGTTTTCCTCTTTCTTATCCCTGTGATACCGTCCTTACTTTTTGCAAACATGCTCAGACGCAACCCCGACGCACCGAAAGAAGAGACAAGATTCCAGTTCAAAGACAGCATCGTGTGGTATGGCATTCTTTTGGGCTTAATTTTGAAGCTACTCTATGGCTTGACGATGGCAACAACACACATGATGTTCAGTATGCGCTTCTTCGTGCCGTACATTCCGCTAGTCGCATGGCTCGTCAGTATGTATATGGTGCGCTTCGAATCTATACTAAGCCGAGAAAGAAAATATCGTATCACGCTTTATCTTACACTTATGATTATGTGGTGCTTGCCTATCGCAAATACAATCTATACATACACCACATCACTAAATGGGATGAATATAGGAGAATACTCAGATCATAGCCTAAGTGACTATATGCCAGTGCTGTTGTATGGCACGTTTGATAGACATGGTAAAATCATTGCAGACCATTGGGCAAATCTCGAAGACCGTCCTGACCGCACGGTAAGAATCCATGCGCGGTCTGCTGGCATTATGCCCTACAACCTGCGCGATAGTTACATCATTGAGGTGCTAGTATCCTACCGCCATGCAGATTGTGGCTTGCCTCTAGAAACGGCTGATTATATTGTCACAATGGATATACTAGAGCTTACGATTCCTGAACATTTCGTTTTACTTGATGAACGCAGTTTTGCATTTCATCAGGGCATTGAACGGTTTCGCTTATTCTATAATCCAACACCCTTGCCAAATAACATTCCACCACGTATCAATGACGACTGTCTCTATGAGCTTGATTCCCATGTAAGATAGTAAGTGCAATTATCTGTGATTGAAACCATCGAGGAAACATCATGCGGAAACTAAGCTACATAAGTGTTGGGCTAGGTAGCATCATCGCTATCATCACATTGCTATTTTTCTTTCATTTCACTGTGGATGATGCCTATATCGTCGGGCGTTATGCAGAAAACTTGGCAATGGGTAACGGATTAGTATTCAACATTGGCGAACCAGTAAGTGCGCTCACTTCACCCTTACACGCTCTTTTAGCAACAGGTTTATTTATCGTCACAGGGAGTAGTGTTGGTGCGTGGAAAATTGTGAGCCTTTGCCTCGTTATCATCTCATTGCTAGCATTAGTACGTCGGCTATGGAAATATCCGATTGCACTGATAATTTTTGTACCCATAACATTCACTGCTGCGCCCATTTGGATGTGGTCAATTGGTGGTCTTGAAACCGGATTACTCTTGTTTATTGTCACCATGATGGGACTAGTAGTAGATGGTCTGCAAAAGAATCCAGTTCGCAACTTCTGGTTACTGTGTATCTTAGCAGGCACAGCAGTGATTACCCGTTACGATGCAGTGCTATTTGCCGCACCTGTCGTCATTGTTGCGGCGTGGCAAGTGCGCGATTTAAAACGCATCCTACCAGCTTATATAGCAGGCGGTCTCATTACCCTATCTTGGCTTGTATTCGCCCATACCTACTATGGCGATATATTGCCGGTCTCTTTTTACGTAAAATCACCAACGGCAGACCCAATAATAGTAGTCGTTAATGCCTCCTATATAATCATCTTCCTCATACTCATACCAGTTATTCCGTACCTGCTCTTGGCAAACGTACTCAGACGCGCTCATCGTGATGTACCTAAAGAATATACAGCGTCACACTGGCAAGATAACATCGTCTGGTATGGGGTTATTCTAGGCTTGTCTTTGAAGTTACTCTATGGTCTGACAATGGCAACAACAACCCATATGATGTTTAGTATGCGTTTTTTTGTCCCCTACATACCGCTCTTGGCATGGCTTGTTAGCATGTACATAGTGCGATTCACGAGTGTTCTCAACCAATCGTCAGAACAGCGAAATTTTCTCTATTTTGTCCTCGCCATTATGTGGTGTTTACCTATTGCAAATTCTATCTATACCTATACTACGTCATTAAATGGGATGAATATGGGTGAGTATACAGACCAAGGCTTAGGTGAGTATACGCTTATACTTACCCACACATTTGATCGACAAGCTGATATTATTGCTGAACACTGGGAAAACCTTGAAGACACGCCTGATCGTCTAGTGCGCATCAATACATACGTCGCAGGTCTTCTGCCTTACAATCTCCGCGATAGTTATATCATCGAAGCACTTGTCTCTTATCGCCATGCAGATTGTGGGCTACCCCGCGAGACAGCAGATTATATCTCAGTTATGGCTAGCTTTCTCGATACCCCAATCCCTGACCATTTCATATTGCTTGATGAAATAATTTTTCCCGCTAATCGTGCGCTTGATAGTTCGTTGTACTATAACCCATCTCCCTTGCCCAATAATATGCCACCACGCATTACTGATGACTGTCTCTATGATGTATATTCTGAAGAACCACCACCAGAGCTTTTAGAGAATTAGAAGAGAAAATTGCTAGAGATGATAATTCTGGATTGTGAACTGATAAGCTGATAGTCACTTTCACACATCAGCAAAGAGGCAACGCTTATGCAAATCGCTTTTCAGCAAGAAGACACGCTCGGCAAGAAAATATCCGTTGTGGGGTTGGGTGTGGTTTTCATCGTGGCAGGGCTGAATCACTTCATCAACCCGAATTTCTACATGGATATGATGCCACCCTATCTCCCTGCACATCTCATGTTGATTTACCTGAGTGGTGTAGCGGAAATCGTGGGTGGGGTTGCTGTGCTAGTCGCCAAGTGGCGTAAATGGGTAGGCTACTTCTTGATACTCGTAACGCTCGCCGTGTTTCCAGCCAATATCTACATGGCACAAAATTCCGCCCAATTCGCAGATGTTGCCCCTGCATGGGCGTTGTATCTGCGCTTGCCTCTGCAATTCGCCCTCATCTTCTGGATTTACATGACGGCTATTCATTCAGGTGAAAATCAAAAAGGTAAGAGGTGAAATTGAGGCGTAATTACTGTCCAGCGAATTATATATCTGTAGGTACAACGCAGGCATTGCTCCATAGGGGTAAACTTTAGCAAAAATCATGTTCATATAAGCTCAAAAGTCGCCTAGATAAAAATATCATCATTCAAGCACACAACTAAGCAAGGAATAACTACAAAAGTCCCTCCCTGACGCTTCGGGGAGGTGGCGCGTCAGCGTCGGAGGGGGTCAGACAAGAAAATTGAGTATGCTGTCCTCGTTTGCCGAAAAAGCCCCTAACTTGACATCTATGGGACAATGCTCGCGTTGTCCAAAAAATTGCTAAAGGTGAAATTCACTTCATCTTTGCTCTTTCACCTTTTACCTAAACTTTTGCTGATTTAGCATACTCATCCACTATCGAAATCAGCAGACGAAACCAAACCGTCTAAATAAAGCTATAAATAATAAACGCGAAGTAGCCACCCAAGAACAACGCGGATTCTGTACGTGATAAGACACGGTTACGGGCAAAGGGTATCAGCAAGACAGTGAAGCCAATCATCACGACAAATTCCACAACCGATAATTCTGTAGCCCCGACAGCAATCGGCGCGATGAACGAGGTTGCTCCTAGAACCAGCAATAAATTCGCAATATTCGAGCCAATCACATTCCCCACTGCAATATCTGTTTCGCCTTTGAGGACAGCTGTTGCCGATGTAGCGAGTTCAGGGAGCGACGTACCGAAAGCAACCAGCGTCACGCCGATGACCAATTCACTCACACCCAAGTTACGTGCGATGTTGGTCGCCCCTTCAACCATCCACTGCCCACCAATGACGAGCAACGTAATCCCACCCCAAATATACACAATATCCATAAAGGCAGGGGTTTTCTGTTTTTCACCATCTTCTGTGAGTGCCTCATCTGGTAACTCAATATCAACGGGTTCAGTTGTGCTTTGGGCAATCGTGTAAAAGATAAAGTTGAACAATGCAAAGCCACTCATCAGCAAAATGCCATCCAGTCGGCTCAGTTGCCCATCTAGGGTGAGCAAGGTAGTGAATAGTGTAATCGTCAGTAAAATGAAAATTTCACGTTTGACTAGAATTTCGCGCACCGTCAACGCCCGAATCGCGCCTGTGAAACCTAGAATCAGCCCAATATTCGCAATGTTCGAGCCAATCACATTCCCAAGTGAAATGCCAGGATTGCCGCGCAGTGTCGCGCCCACGCTTACGAAAAGTTCCGGCGCAGATGTCCCCACCGCAACAATTGTCAGTCCCACAATGATAGGTGGCACATTGAAACGTAACGCCAGCCGTGATGAGCCAGTGACGAGCCAGTTACCACCAAAATAGAGTCCTGCCAGACCACCTAGCACGAGTAAAATATCGAGTATTTGCGTATCCATCGCTTGTTTTATGCTCCTCGTGAGGTCGTCTCACATTAGATTGCGTTTGTCTCTTTTACGCACTTGAGTGTAAAAGGTGTAGGGGCGTGCCTGCATACGCTCCCGAAAATCAGCTCAAATGCACAGGTTATACTCATTCAAAATACCATTATATTAAAAGAAATCGGGGTCAACTTTAAGGGCAATCAACGCCTCGCGTACCAGTGCATCTAACGTATCATCACCCAATAGTGTAACCAAGTGTGGTACAAAGTCGCCACATCCTGACTGACCAAGTGTTTCTACCACTGCTTTACGTATGAAGGCTTGCTCATGTTTCAGCAAAGGGAGCAAGGCAACAAGGTCATCACACTGCGCATAGTTCGCTAAGGCATGAATAGCTGTGCGCACAATCGGTACACTATCGTACTGTGTGTAGTCAATCAGCGCACCGATAGCACGTGGGTCGTCGTATGTTTTCAATACCTTGATGAGCTTAACGGTATCGTTCGTGCCTCTCGTCGCTGGGATTTGCGCTAGAATAGTCGCAAGAGCATCTTTCTTGCTCATGATGTCCCTGCTTTCATAGTCATTTGGGCTTGGTCATACAGTGCAAGATAGCGATCTATTTGCCCCGCAATGCTGAATTTCTCTATCACACGCTGATACCCCCGCGCTACCATCCAGTGTCGCACATTATCGTGTGTCAGAACGTAAACGATTTTTTCAGCAAAAGCATCTGTATCAAAAGGATTGATGATATAGCCCGTTTCATCATGCACAATCGCCTCATGCGAGCCACCGTAGCAGGTCGCAATCGGCACACTCTCGCTTGCCATCGCTTCTAAATTCACCGTTGGGAAGGTATCAAAGATGATGCTCGGTGCTGTGACGATATGCGCTAACCGAAACGCCGCCGCCAGTTCATCACCTGCCAGCCACCCCGCCGAGACAATGTGCTTGTCTTGCAAATAGGCATACGGACTGCCTTTTATCTGCTCGGCAATCGGCACAGACGACAACACCAGTAATACGGCTTCCGGCACATTTTCTACAACCTGCGCCAATGCCGCCAACAATTGCGCAGTGCCTTTCGCGCCTGTCAAGCGTCCAGCAAAGAGAATGACTTTTTTATCTGCCAACCCCAATCTATCACGCAACGCAGATACGACATCCTCTGCGACAGCAAAATCTTGGACATCAATTCCGTTATGCACACAGGTAAATTCAGGCAATCCATTCGCATGATGCGCATCACAGAGTTCTTGGCTCGGTGCCGTGCGGATTTGAGTATAGTGTCGGAGTAGTGTGCGGATTGTCAGGTTGCGAAACGGATTATAGCGAAAGCGCATCTGCTTCAGGTTATAGAACGGTGGCATTTTGTAGTCTTTAGGCGATTGCACCCCACAGCGCATCGGGTCAATGAAATGCGACATTTTGTGATAAGCAAAGGGCATCACATCATGCGAACTAAATATCGCGGGAATCCCTTGCTGATGAGCCAGCGCGAGGCTGTAATACGTCAGGTCATGGTGAATATTATGCGCATGAACGACATCCGGCTGGATACGCTCATAGAGGGCTTTTAGCGGTGCATTGACCTGTGGATTATAAAGTGAAAACCATGCTGAAAAACGTTCTCTGTACTGTACATGCAAATGATAGGTCGGGATGCCATCACGGGTTTCTTCAAATGACGCCTTATCTGTCGCGGTGATGACATGTACCTCATGACCGCGTGCTTGCAATGCCTGTGCAATCCGCCAGACAACAATCCCAGTCCCACCACGATTTTCTGGTGGGATACGGTCATTCATGAGCAAAATGCGCATCAGTGTACCAACCCTGCACGCTCGATATGAGCGCGAATACGCTCGGCACGCGCCTGCCATGTGTACTCTGCAAAGACCGTTTCTTGTGCTTTTTGGGCGATTGTCTCGCGTAACTCTTGATTTTCATACAGTGTCGTTATGCCATCTTTCAGTGCGTCTTCGTCACTGTGTTCTACGATAAACGCCGTTTCCTGATGCGTCACCACATCTAATATACTTGGCAGATTCGTTGTTAGTATCGCCCGTCCCGATGCCATATACTCGAATAATTTCAGTGCAGACGTGAAATACGCAAAATGTTCTGTCCAAGGCAAAGGCATCGCGCATACATCAAAGGCAGATAAATACAGTGGCACAGCATCCGGTGATACACTCCCCGCATAGACAAATCGCGCAGGGTCATTACCATTATCAATCCATTTTTGCTGTAAGTGATGTGCCATATCTTCGGGTCCCCCAACCAACGCGAGTGTGACATCTGTTTCGGCAACTGCACCCATCAACAAACCCACGCCCTTATCCATGCCCATCGTATGTAAGCGCCCCAAATAGCCAACAATGAACGCATCCTTTGCCCAACCAATACGCTCACGGGCTGTCGCTTTATCTGGCACATTTTCAAATCGCTTTGCGCGAATACCGTCATGCGCGATATGAATGTTGCTTGCCTCAGCCTCGTACTGTGTGACAAATTTTTCTTTCAATTGTGGTGTAATCGTAACCACATGTCCAACCCGCGTGACAACCTGTTTCTGTAGCCAATTACCACGTCCCGACCCTGCGAACTGATGCGCTTCATAAGCGAGTTTTTCTGCCGGAAAAAATAAGCTCAGTATCAATAGCGTCAGCATATCCCGCGAATACAGCACATCCACTTTTGTGAACAGCAAGCGCAGTAACAATATCAGGTTAAACGTCAGCAGATGCACATAAAATGCGATGTACTGCAAACGTAGATTCTCGCCCACCAACGGATACAAATCAATCGAAGGCACTCGGCTCATCATGAAGGTGCGCTCTACACCATAATGCGCATATACATCGCCGATAGCATTCATCTCTGCTGTGTTGCGACGATTGCCCACCCATAGTTGAACATCATACCCAGCCGACGCAAATGCCTCGCAATTCTGGATGATTTGCAAACCATGTGCTTTTTCTGTCGGGAAGCGGGCATGTGAGATGTAAAGCAGTGTCGGCATAGTATGTGTCGTCGTTTCTGTGAGATGTTCCCCGATTATACAGCAGAAAATGTGTCATTTGACTGTATATCTATAGCGTTTCGTTACTATTCGCTCACGATATGAAAGCACTATCCTAGAAGCATAAAGATGTAATGAGCGAAAGGTCACGCAGAATGTTAAATAATGTGGTTGTACCTCTTGATGGGTCAGCTTTATCCGAACAGGCATTACCCTATGCGGCGAATGTGGTCGAAGCAGCCGGACGTATCACGTTAGTGAGTGTGCTGGAATTACTCGCGGATTATGACTATAGCTTGGTCGATATTCCCATGACAGTCGTTACAGCGCGGGAAATCGGACAAGAAGAAGTCGATGTTATGAATCAGCGCATGTTGCAATATCTACAAGGACAAGCTGACAATCTGCGTCGTAAAGGCTACCGTGTGGATTGTGTGGTTGAAGTCGGACGCCCAGCCGAAGCGATTAACGCTGTTGCAGAGCGCGTGAGTGCGCAAGCCATCATCATGACCACACACGGACGTACTGGTTTCAGCAAATGGTTGTTTGGTAGTGTAACGCAAAAAGTTATCGCGCAGATGCCATGCCCTGTAATGGTCGTGCCAGGCAAAGTCGTTGTTGAAGCAGAAGAACCCGTCGGTGATACAGATTCGCTAACGATTCCGGCTACGAGCTAGGATAGTGTGTCGCATACAATTCATCCAGATACTCGGCAGTGATGAATCCGTCACTGCCACTTGCTGTACCTATTTTGTACCCTGCAAACAGAATCGCTTTCTGCATAGCAACGCTCAAATCCTGCTCGGTCAAATAGCCATGCACAAACGCAGAAAATAAGGCATCGCCTGACCCAACCGTACTTACTATCGGACGTAATTGCTTGGCAGGATGACGGCGTATAGAGCGGTCAGTATAGTTTGCAATCAACGCCCCTTTTTCACCTAGCCCAACGCCGATAACGGCTGTCTGATGGTGTTCCCATAGGCTTTTGACCCATGCTTCGGGCGTGACAGGCAAGCCACTATCACTCATGAACAAAATGTCCGCCTGTGCTATATAATCACGATTATACTCATCATCCAGCGAACGAATGACATGCACATCACTCGCAATCGGGATACCAACCGCCTTCACAATCGGGAGCATCGCACGGCTAAAATTGATATTCGCCAGTACAGCAAGCTCAATATCTGCCAAATCCAGTTTATCCAGTGGATAGGTCGTTTCTTGGATATTTTTCAAGTCAGTGTTAATCATCCGCTGACCCGACTCATCATAGAGAATCGCAGATTGGGGTGTCGCATCCAACACTGATAGGACATAATCGCTTGCGATGCCGTTTTCTTCTAACACTGTCCGCATCAATTGCCCAGCGTAATCATCACCCACCAGCGACGCAAAACGCACCTCATGTCCCAGCGTCGTGAGTGCCTTAGCAACATTGAAACCCACACCCGATACCGTCGTATTCACGCCATGAAATGGATAGCGTACAGGCTGATAGTCAATCGGAAACCCGTCCATCTTAATTGTTGTCTCGATATTGATTAAACCCGCGACCAGTATCTTAGCCATCGGTCAATCCTTCCAAACGTGTGTCTATTTCGCTTGCCCCAATCGTATCGCCTGCTTGCATGAACTGTATTTTGCTTGCTTCGTAGTGCGTTTTCGCACTGTCTACGTCACCTGTCTGTTTGGCAACATCGCCCAACCCACGATACGCACACGCTAAACAGATAGCGTCGTTTGCCGTGTGTGCGAGGTCACGCGCTTCTTGGAATTGTTGCGTTGCCATATCCGTGTCATCCATCAGCATCATCACATGCCCAATTTCATAGTGATTGGCACTGCGTTGAGCGAGCATGGTTTCTGTTAGCAGGGCGGATTCCTCCACAAGATAAACGAGTGCTTGTGCATAATCTTCACCAGCCATACGCTCGACCATCCCTAATTGATGATAGATGATGTGCTTGGCTGTATTTTCGGTAGCTATATCCAGTAGACCGAGATAGCTCGCACGCGCCTCTACGTACTTGCCCTGTTGCGCATACACAAAACCCAACATGTGCAAAACACTGTTACGCTTATCAGCATCTTCTGGCACAAGCGTCTCTAACAATGCCTGATACTGCGCTTCAGCACTATCAAAATTACCGGTATCGAACGCCTGAAATGCCTCATTCATTTGTTCATCAAATGGCATTGGCAAAACCTTTTCTGTGCATAAGAGACTGTAAAAGCACTTTTCAGGTAGGTTGGTAGCACCTCGTTACATATTACTGACTTCGCTCACATCATAGCGTTTGATGTCGAAGCTACTCGTGACGAAATTAGGTAGGGCTTCACGGAAAGTCGCCATGTGCGCGGTTTGGAAATGAGCATCGAGAGCTTCTGCGGATTCCCATTCTTCAAAGATGTAGACTTCACTATCATCCCACGGATTGAACAAAAATTGGTAGGTGATACAGCCGTCTTCTTGCATGGTGGCATCCATCATGGTTTTCATGACAGCTTTGGCGTCTTCACGTTTTGCGGGGTCAATTTTTACTGTGCCTGCGATAACAATCATGGGTTGCTCCTGTTAGACTGGTTTGGGCATAGAATGGCGGACGCACAGAAGTGCGTCCCCACGAAAATCCATATTTTATGCTGGAAGCAGAACGCCCTGTTCAAATTCTTTCAGGACGTTACGCGCAATGACGATGTGCTGAATTTCGTTGGTGCCTTCGCCAATTTGCATGAGGCGTTGGTCACGGTAGATGCGCTCTACGGGGTATTCACGACTGTATCCGGCGCTACCATGCACTTGCACCGCATCGTAGCTCACTTGCTCTGCGACGAGGGTGGCTTTGAGCTTAGCAATAGAGGCTATTTTGGTGTAATCCTTGCCTTGGTCTCTTGTCCAAGCGGCTTTGTAGACGAGGGTACGTGCGGCTTCGATTTCCATAGCGGCTTGCGCGATTTTCTCTTGGATGAGTTGCTTATTAGCGATAGGTTCACCAAAGGCGGTTCTATCCATTGCGTATTGCACCATCGCTTCGTATGCGCCCTGTGCCAAACCCAATGCCAATGCGCCGATGCTGACCCGCCCGCTATCGAGGGTTTCCATCGTGTAGTAGAAGCCCTTGCCCTCTTCGCCCAATGTATTGCTGATGGGTACACGGACATTTTCAAAGGTGAGCATGTGCGATTTGCTGGCGTTGAGTCCCATCTTTTTCTCTGGGGGATGGATGGTCAAACCTTTACGGTCTGTTTCTACCAAAATGAGGCTGAATCCGCGTGAGCCAGCGTCGTTATCAGTACGAATTAGCACAGAAATGACAGGCGCCCATTTTGCGTTGGTAATCCATGCTTTTGTGCCATTGATAACCCACTCGTCACCGTCTTTTGCGGCGCGGGTTGTTGCGCCACCGAGCAAATCAGTTCCGGCTTGCGGTTCAGTGAGCGCGAGTGCGCCTAAGTAATCGCCACTAGTGAGCATCGGCAACCACTTTTCTTTGTGTGCTTCTGTTCCCCACTTCATAATCGGACCACAGCCAAGCCCATTATGCGCGGAGATGGTCAAGCCAGTTGAGCCACAGACGCGCCCAATCTCTTCGACGGCGATGCTTGCGCCGATGGTATCAATTTCGATACCACCGTATTCCTCGCTGACTTGCAGTGACGTTAACCCGACGCTCGGCATTTTACGAATCGCATCCCAATTGAGTTCGCCTGTTTCATGGGCTTCTGGGGCATGGGGTTTGAGCTCATTTTCGCAAAAATCGCGTACAGCACGCTGAAACATTTTTAATTCATCATTAAGTTCAAAATCCATTGTGTGTCCTCTTTAAAAAATGAGTGTGTGTTACACTGATTATAAGCAAAAATAGACACAGATACGAGAATAGACCTATGGCACGATTGGGCGCACGCTTTGGCATGACGCGCTATGAAGCAGATGAATATTATCGCATTGCTATCGGGCAGTATGAAAAGCGCAACTTAGATAAAGCGATTTTGGAAATGGATAATGCGATTGACCTCTATCCACGCCGTGCAGAATATTGGGCAACACGGGGCTATTTCAAGCTGGAAGATGGCTTGTATCCCGAAGCAACAGAAGATTTTGACCGTGCGCTAGAGATGAATCCTTACGAGATACTGGCGAATTATGGCAAAGGGGCTGTCGCCTATTATGCTGATGATTTTGATACAGCACGCGAGCATTTCATACAGGCTTGGGCGGCAGACAGTGAGCGTCCAGAAATTCATTATTACATCGCTTTAACGCACCATCGCCAACGCGATAATGAACAAGCCTTAGAATGGATGCAACAAGCCGCAGACATCTACGCCAAGACAGCCGAAGCTGACAAAGATGCTCGCAAGCAGATGAAAAATGCCGAACGCTGGATACGCGAGTTCAATAAGCTCATCAAGGCACAACAGCAACGTGATAAAAAAGCACAATCCACATCATGATATTTCTGTGCTGATGGATGGCATCTCATTGTTATTTTCTGCGTCGGCTGGCGTATTGTCTGGCTCGGATTGTGGCTGACGGAACGTATCTATCAGCAAGATAACGACCCCGATGATGATGAAATGGTCGGCAAAATTGCTGACGTTGGAGATAAAGTCAGGGATGGTGATATGCACAAAATCCACAACATGATTGAAGCGTATGCGGTCAATGATATTGCCGAGTGCGCCCCCGATGACAAACGAGAGTGCTATTAACTGCACACGAAATTGTGTTTCTGTATTCGTGTAAACGTAGAGCAATAATCCCACGATAATCACTGCTAACACCAAAAATGCGGGGCTACCCCCTTCACCAATACCAAATGCAATCCCTGAATTTGTTGCCCGTGTGATTTGCAGATAGGGTTGCAGGAACGGCGCAATCAGGCGCGTTTCTCCGAGGAGCATGTTATTAATCACCCACCATTTGGCAACTTGGTCAATCAGGAGCGTGATACTGCCTATGATGATAAGCGGGAACCATTTCCGCATAATTTTATCCTAGTGTCATGTACACATCGCAGATGCCATAGTACCAACAGGCAGGTAGTCCCGACAAGTTGATGTTAATGTGAAAGCAATGATTTTTCGATAGGCTGATAGCAGATTAAAAGCAAAACTAGGGAGAAATCATGATGTTACGGTTATTACTCACGAGTGTTGTCCTCGTGTTGACCGGTTGTGCGGCGTTTAACCAGTATCAGGCGGATTCACTGGATAATGCTGATGATGAGGGCGCGTCGGCTGCTGATGCAGATGTGGAATTTGTCCGTGCGGTTGCGACAGGCGATGATAGATGGACATTCCATGTCACGGTGCGTCATCCTGATACAGGATGGGAAGATTACGCTGATGGTTGGGATGTGGTGTTGCCGGATGGCACAGTGATTATCCCGAATGATGGTGATGCGTTCACCCGTGTCTTGTTGCATCCACACGAAAACGAACAACCTTTCACGCGCAGTCAGAGCAATATTCTTATCCCAGCCGATGTGACCAGCGTCATGGTACGGGCGCATGATATTGTCGATGGCTTTGGGGGGCAAGAAGTTGTCGTTGACCTCAATAGCGAAAGTGGTGATTTGTACAGCGTCGAACGCTAAATGGGATAGGTAGTGGCAAAGCGCCAGACATTTTCTATACTATGTACATAGATTGATACATGTATAGGAAAAGACTATTATGAACGATTTTATTCTGGCGCTGGATCAAGGTACGACTTCCTCACGGGCAATTGTGTTCAACAAAGAAGGTCAGATTGTCACGACAGCGCAAAAAGAATTTCCGCAGATTTATCCGCAACCGGGTTGGGTCGAACATGACCCACAAGCGATCTGGGAAACACAGTTAGCTGTTGCACGCGAGGCTGTAAAAGGCTATGACATCGCGGCGATAGGCATCACCAATCAACGTGAAACGACTGTCGTGTGGGACAAGGAAACAGGCGAACCGATTCACAATGCAATTGTATGGCAAGACCGTCGCACCTCGCGTTTTTGTGATGAATTGCGTGCAGAAGGTTTCGATAAGACCATTTTAGAGAAGACGGGTTTGGTCACAGATGCCTATTTCAGTGGCACGAAAGTCAAATGGATTCTCGATAATGTAGACGGCGCACGCGAAAAAGCAGAAGCGGGTAAGCTGGCTTTCGGGACGATTGATAGCTTCTTGGTCTGGAAACTAACAGGTGGCGCACTGCACATCACAGATGTCAGCAATGCCTGCCGTACGATGCTATATGACATCCACAAGAAATGGTGGAGTACAACCATCACTGACCGCTTCGATATTCCGATGGCGATGTTGCCACAGGTGGTCAGTAGTAGTATGCACTATGGTGATACTGACGCCGAAATTTTCGGCTCTGCTGTGCCAATTGCCGGTATCGCAGGCGACCAACAAGCGGCGACCTTCGGGCAAGCGTGCTATGAACCAGGTCTTGCCAAACAAACTTATGGTACAGGCGCGTTCATGCTGATGAATACAGGCACAAAACCGATGGCTTCCAGCAATAATTTGTTGACGACGGTTGCGTGGCGCATTGGCGAAGAACCGACACAGTACGCGCTAGAAGGCAGCGTGTTCATTGCAGGCGCGGCAGTGCAATGGCTACGAGATGAGATGAAATTGCTGGATAACGCCGCTGAGAGCGAAGCGATTGCGACGAGTGTCGATAGTTCAGATGGGGTGTATATGGTGCCAGCGTTTGTTGGTTTAGGCGCACCGTATTGGGATCAATATGCACGCGGAACGATTGTCGGTTTAACACGCGGGAGTGGTAAAGCACAAATAGTACGTGCCACATTGGAAAGCATTGCCTATCAAACACGGGATGTCCTCGAAGCGATGAAAGCCGACAGTGGTTTAGAATTGCCTGCTCTGCGCGTAGATGGCGGTGCAGTGGCGAATAACTTCCTGATGCAATTCCAAGCAGATATTCTCGGCGTGCCTGTGCAACGTCCAGCCGTTACAGAGACAACAGCACTTGGCGCAGCATATCTAGCAGGTATCGCTGTCGGTTACTGGGATTCGCAAGACGAAATAGCAAAAAAATGGAGCATCGAAAAGACATTTGAGCCAAAAATGGGCGCAGATGAACGTGAATCTATGTACGCGGGATGGAAGCGTGCGGTAGAGCGTTCACGGGCGTGGATTGAGGATTAGGGCTTAGAGTTTGCCAGTCTCCTAAATCGCTTTTCGGAATATGTCATACGCTGGGGCATTGAATTTTGTTCCCAGCGTAACTTGTCACGCTTGAGGTCTTTGTGCCTCAAGACTGAATAAAAATCATATCAACGGGCATATCACCCGCACACCACATACCAAATTCTCTATACTCAAACCAGACCGTACCTTACCAACGAACCACAGATAGATAGCCCTGAGTTCATGTAAGCCATAACCTATTAATAAGTCCTATGAGGCTCCCCTCTCCGAAGTGAGGAACGAGCGCGGAAGAGGGGCTGGGGGAGAGGTAAACACCACTCATTAGTCAAATGACCATCTTGGCTTTTGTAAATACGCACCCCGAAAGTTACTCGTTAACAAATCCAAACGAACTTTTTAGTTTTATTGCGTAATTGCGCTATACGGCAACAAAACACGATTGAACCATAATTTTACACCAAAAAAAGTTAACGCAAGCAAACAAAACCCAGAATCTAAACGCTCTCCTAACTCGACAAAATGGAACTTTTGTTCTATAATTATGAACACCTTCACCCCACAAAATCACAGTTGAAAGGTATCCATAGTATGCTCTCTGGACGAGCCATGCGTCGCCATCTCGATACGCTAGGTGTCTCTGCACAAAAAGTCGTTCTCAAACGCGAGACACACCATTATGTCGCTGAATTTTTCGTGCCAGAAATGTCCACAGCGATTGACCCCGCTCACGATTGGGCAAAGCGTATTCAGCAGGCACTCCCATCTGCTCATATCATCGACACACACGATACGGTTGCCGATTGGCGCTCTGGCGATCCCGTCATCCACGCGACTGTCGTTTTCGAGCAAACGCACTAAAATCATTTACGCTTGCGTTTACCTTGTTTCCAGATAGCCCGCACAATCGTTGTGCCGACTTCGGGCAAATGCGTAGCGAGAAAATAATTCAGCTTGTTCATAACACCCGGAATCGCCGTAGCCTTGCGCAAACGTATCATCTGGTCAATCGCCACAGCGATGTCATCCGCCGTAGACGTATAATTCGCGCCCTCAAACATCGGAGACTTCTTCGATTCTTTGAGCATCGGCGTTTCTGTAAAATGGGGCGCAACCACACCCACATGCACACCTGCGTCTTCGAGTTCTAAACGCAATGCCTGTGCCAAACCCACCACGCCCGATTTTGTCGCCGCATAGGTTGCAAAATCGGGTGGTCCATAAAAGCTAGACGACGAGGCGATGAGTACCAGCGACCCCTGTGTTTGCTTTAGATAGGGAATCGCCGCATGCGCGATATGTACTGTACCTTTAAGATTCACATCAATCACTTGCTGATGCTGTTTAATAGTCAAATCCTCAAACGCACCAACGTGTGCGACCCCTGCACAATGTACAACACCTGTGATTTTGCCGAGTTGTTCGCTGGCTGTTTGCATCGCCTGTATGACAGCATCACTATCCGTCACATCAACGACAGCACAGGGCGCATGCAACAATTTAGCCTGTTCTTCGAGCGCCGGCTGGTTAATATCCCATAGCATAATCGCCTTGCCCTTGCTGTGTAGCAGATGTGCTGTCGCCAACCCAATCCCGCTTGCACCACCGGTGATGATGAATCCCATGCGTTTGCTCCCAAAACACTCGCTAAAATTATCTGGCATACTATAATCATATCAGTCAAATCATTGTACGTGAGGAAGTGAAGCAATGCGAAAATTAGTGTTACTGTGTATGAGTTTACTATTGCTAGTAGGTGGTATTGTTACTGTCAGCGCCCAAGAAGACGCCGACCTATCGCGTGAGCCGAATTGGTGGGAAGAGCGCGTCTGGTACTTACTCTTTGTCCGTAGTTTTTACGATAGCGATGGTGATGGCATTGGCGATATTCAGGGCATCATCGAACGCCTCGACTATCTCAACGATGGCGACCCCAACACTACCGACGATTTAGGTATCACAGGCATCTGGCTCCTGCCCATCATGGAAAGCAACGCCTATCACGGCTACTGGACAACTGACTTTTTCAGTGTCGAGAGTGATTACGGCACAATGGAAGATTTTCAGCAACTCATGGACGAGGCACATGCGCGTGGTATCGCCGTGATTATTGATTATGTCTATAACCACGTCTCAACGGAACATCCGTGGTTTCAATCCGCCGTCGCAGGCGACGAAACCTTTGAAGATTACTTCATTTGGGAAGAAGAAAATCCTGGCTACAACGGACCTTGGGGCGCGACAACATGGTGGCGCAACAGTACCAATGACCTCTGGTATTACAGCCCCTTTGATTCTGCACTCGCAGACCTCAATCATACCAATCCCGCCGTCACGGAAGAGATGAACGAGATTGCCCGTTTTTGGCTGGAAGATATTGGCGTGGATGGCTTCCGCATGGATGCGATTCGTTATGTGATAGAAATTGAAGTGGATGGGCGTCCCATTCTTGCAGATTCACCAACCAACCGCGAGTATTTAGCTGAATTTAACGCCTTCGTGAATGAAGTCAGCCCTGATGTGTTCACCGTCGGCGAAATTTTTGTCAACTCATCAAATACCATCAGTCGCTATGTAGAAGATGGGGCAGTGGACGCCGCTTTTGAATTTGCCCTCGCAGAAGAAATTATCGGTGCGGCACAACTCGGCAACAAGCGTAATATCGAACGCCAACTGGCAACAACCCTGCGCGAACTTGCTCCTGGCACATTCATGAATTTTTCCACCAATCATGACCAGCCGCGCTTGCTCACCTTGCTGGGTGAAGATGAAGGACAAAATCGCGTCGTCGCTAACTTGCTGATGACCCTGCCCGGTGCGCCCTTTATCTATTACGGTGAAGAAATCGGCATGACAGGCACCAATGCTACCGAAGATGACCGTCAGATACGCCGCCCACTGCCGTGGGACGAGAGCGAAAATCATGGCTTCACCACAGGGACGCCATGGTTTCCATTAGAAGAAGATGCTGATATTCGCAACATCGCCCGTCAAATAGATAACCCTGATTCCTTGCTCAGTCACTATCGAAGCCTGATTCATCTACGCAATAGCCAACCCGCTCTGCAATATGGCGCGACTATACCGGTAGATAGTAGCTATCGTGCCGCATGGGGCTACCTGCGTAGTACAGACGAAGAGACATTACTTGTTGTCCTAAATCTCGATGACCGCGAAACAACTCCCTATACCTTTGCAGTTGAATCTAGTCCGCTGACAAGTGTTAGTAGTGTGGATGTCTTGTATGCTACCAGCGAGATCACAACTAATCTGCCAGAACTCACAGAAACAGGTGGGTTCACTGAATACACGCCAATTAATGAAACCCTCCCGCCGTATAGCATCTACGTCTTACGTCTCAACCCATAACAGCAACAAAAAAGGCGAACCTGTTAGTGAGGTTCGCCTTTATCACATCTTTCACTTACTCGTTGTAATGATGGGTGATGATGAAGAACAAAATGTTAGGCGAGTTTCATTTCACCTTTTACCTTTGTTCTTTTACCTAGCTTTTTAGCTATCATCCTCACCCAAAAAGTGCATCCATTTACCATGCATCCCATTTTCGGTGACGCCATAGTAAGCCCGAATACGCCCACTATCTCTTTGTACGAGGTCATAGCGTGTACTACCGGCTTTTTCGTAACGTCGCCATAAGCCAATATCACCAACCCAATCGACACGGTTGCCCTTTACTGGATTGCCTTCATGCTGTTTGATAGCATAATGCCACAAACGCCGTGCTGAAGACCGTGTGACGTTGCTAACTTTGTTCCCATTCCGCATATCGCGCATTGTATAGTAGAACGTGCCGTTGCGTTCTTCGACATCAGCAATTTCTACGCCACTACGCGGTGGACCAATATCGGCTTCGCTCTCGTTCGCGGGTTCATCCGGCAAAACCGCATCAGGAATAGACGCGCCCCCGCCACTGATGCGCAGGATGTCATCTTTGGGGTCGTGTATCTCAACAGCACCGTCGCCATCTTTGGATAGCACCATGCCCTGACGCACCAAACTCACAATCTCATCGCGCACAGCGAGGTTGGTTTCACCTTCATCACGCAGATAAATCTTGTTATCGCTAATCGCATATGGGCGATCTTCACCATACGGCACAAGTATCCGCACGATATTTTTGCCCTGCACATCCTGAACATCAATTTCGATATTGACGGCTGGGGTGATAAGGCGGTCAATTTCATTTTCGATGACTTTCATCGCGTCATTGACCGCGCTGAGTCCTTTAGGTTGTTTGCTCTTATTGGGGCTCAAGCCAACGTAAATTGTACCGCCATTCGTATTCGCAAAAGCACACACATCTGCCACAATAGCATGCAACTTGCCACCTTGCCGTTCCATAGATTCATGAAACGACTGTACAAGGCTAGCCCCTTCTTCACGGGCGGCAAGAATATAATCATAAGGCTTCGTATCAGGGTTATATGGGCGATGGCGCGAGAAGTCAGTTCCCTCGAACATCTCTTTAATTGCTTCAAACGAGCGTTCAGGCAGTAGCATCTCTGTACTACGCTCACCGATGCCATAGCGCGTATTTTTACCTTCTTTGAAGGTATCTAGCGCGTGTGCATCTGACCCCTGTATGGTGTGCATACGACGCGGGTATTCGGGCTTCGTGCCATTGAAGAAACGTTGCGTGCTACCTCGTCCCTTACGGTGTAAATCCGTTAATTCGAGCGCGTGCAAATGCTTGTCTTGTGTGTATGCAATACGTGTTTGCCCACCAAAGCTCAAGCCACGCATCGCCACACCATGAGCCGCATTTGCGTGGGCGGCAATGACAATACCACCTGCCTCATTAATCACTCGGTAGGCATCCAGCACATCAGCGGTTGCCCCTGCGGCGGCGTCCCCATTTTGGAGAACCTCTTGAGGCACATTCAGGCTCAGGAGCAAATGCTCCATATAATTGACGGGGGTATCGGGCGCGAACAAGCCCAAAATATGGAAACCAAAAGTGGCAGTAAATTCAAAACCTGGTAAGACCAAAATCTTATCTAATAAACGTCGATACTCTGCCAGTAGGCGCATCTCATCTGCGACGGCGCGTCCGGTTTGGTCTAAAAATTCTAGGCGTTCAATCTCTCTTTGCATCGCAGACCAGCCACCAACCGAGTTATGGTCAGTGAAGGCGATAATATCAATGCCTCTATACTCTGCCCGCCGTAAAATGTCGATATAACTTGCGTCTTTGTCTTTATAGTCAATGCTACCGGGCGTATGTAAATGTAAATCCACCCGATACCACTGCATTCTATTTTTACTTCGTCCCACGTTATCTCATTCTCAAATTCGTGTTAACCAGAAATTAGGCGATTGAACAGAATGGGGAGGTCGGCTGGTTCAAAGGGCTTGAGGAGGAATTCATTTGCGCCTGCTTCTAATGCAACATCAGATTTATCCATGCCTGATGCCATTACAATAGGAATATGTTTATAGTCGGCATGAGCGCGAATTTCTCTAATAATATCAACACCCTCTACGTCGTTCAGATGAAAATCAATCATCATCACATCGGGTATCGACTCGCCTAGCTTAGGCATGACATCTGCGCCGCGTCGCGCAACGATCACTTTGAAACCATCTAATTCTAATAGCGTCTCCAACAATGACGTAGTTGTACTATCGTCATCAACAATCATCACGGTAGACAATTTGTTTCCCTCTTCGTTCAATCAATACATGATAGATAACAGGGACACAGTATTTGTGTCCCTGAAAGTACAATACTCACTGTTTAGTGTAGCTTATGATGCGGTAGACTGTCCAGCACCTTCGAGCGTTAGGTCTAGAACAGCGTCGATATGCTCGACTGCGTGGAAGGTCATTGACTCGCGGATTTCGTCCGGCAATTCATCAAGGTCTACCTCGTTTTTCTTTGGCAGAATCACGGTATCAACACCTAGTCGATGTGCGGCAAGTACCTTGTCTTTGATACCACCAACGGGCAATACCTGCCCACCGAGATTGACCTCACCTGTCATGGCGATATTGCGTTTGGTCGGGCGATTGGTCAGCAAAGATGCAAGAGCAGTTGTCATGGTGATACCTGCTGATGGACCATCTTTGGGGGTCGCGCCGGCTGGTACATGCAAGTGAATATCATGATTGCCGAAAAATTCACCATCAATGCCCAGTTCTTCTGAGCGCGAACGCAAGTAACTGAGGGCGAGTTGGGCGCTTTCTTGCATCACATCACCCAATTGACCCGTATACTTGAAGCCATTCTTGCCTGGCATCGCCGTCGCTTCAATGAATAACACTTCGCCACCGACAGGCGTCCACGCCAGACCTGTTGCGACACCTGGTACAGTCAGACGGTCTTCCAATTCTGTCCGCCGACCAAAACGTGGTTTGCCCAGCAAATCGCTTGCGGAATCACCATCGACATCAACTGTTTCTGATGTACCTTCGGCAATCTTTGTGACGACCTTGCGTGCTACCCGTCCAATTTCGCGCTCTAAGTTACGCACACCTGCTTCACGAGTGAAATCCCGAATGATGGTCATTAGGGCATCGTCGTTGAAGTCGATTTCTTCATCGCGCAGACCGTTTTCACGCACCTGACGTGGTACAAGATACTCACGCGCAATCGACAATTTTTCTTGTTCGGTATATCCGCTCAATTGGATAATTTCCATACGGTCACGCAATGGACCGGGAATCGTATCCAGTGTGTTTGCAGTACAGATGAAGAAAACTTCGCTCAAATCGAACGGCACATCCAGATAGGTATCACGGAATTCACTATTCTGCTCTGGGTCAAGTAATTCCAGCAGGGCAGAGGCAGGATCGCCACGGAAATCACGCCCGAGCTTATCAACCTCATCCAGCATAATCAGCGGATTGCGTGTTTCCAGACGACGAAGCGTTTGCACGATGCGTCCAGGCATCGCACCGATATACGTACGGCGGAAACCACGAATCTCTGCTTCATCACGGATACCACCCAAACTCAAACGCACGAATTTGCGTCCCATTGCACGCGCAATCGACGCACCCAACGATGTTTTACCAACACCCGGCGGTCCTACAAAACACAGAATCGCACCATTGCGTTCTTTGCGCACAGTATCGTTGTAGGCTTCCAACTCATTAGCCCGTTCCCTACGTAGCTTGCGTACCGCCAAAAATTCGAGAATACGTTCTTTGATGTCTTTCAGCCCATAGTGGTCTTTGTTCAATACTTCCCGCGCATGAGCGATGTCCAGATTATCGTCTGTACGCTCATTCCAAGGCATATTCGTCAGCCAGTCGAGATATGTACGGATGACGCCATATTCTGCACTCGCTACGGATAGCTTGGTCAAACGGCTGAGTTCGCGTTCGGCTTCTTTTCGCGCTTCTTCTGGCATATCCGATTCATCAATGCGTTGCCGGAATTGCTCGGCATCTGTCGAATCTTCTTCACCATTAGAAAGTTCACGCTGAATCGCTTTCATTTGTTCGCGCAGATAATACTCGCGCTGTGTTTTTTCCATCTCGGATTGTGCTTCGGTCTGAATCTTGCGACCTAGCTCCAATACCTCGATTTCTTTGTTCAGCAATTCGAGGATGAAGCGCATTTTTTCTTCGAGTGTTTCCATTTCCAGCAGACGTTGCGCGTCGTCAATATCAATGCGGACATACGTTGCAATCGAGTAAATCAATTGCAAGGGGTTGTCGGCTGAGGTCGCAGAGGCTACCAATTCATCAGGGATACTTGGCATTAAGTCTGCCAACGCACGGAAGCGTTCGGTAATGCTACGCATAGAGGCTTCAATCGTCAGTTCATCCGCATCAAATGTTTCAGCTTCCGGTTCTGGCACAATCGTTGCTGTCAAATACGGTTCTTCACCCGTAAATTCGGTAACGCGAATACGCTCGATACCTTGCACCAATAGGCGAATCGTGCCATCGGGTGCGCGGAACAATCGGTGGATAGATGCCAGTGTACCAACACGATACACCTCATCCGGTCCTGGTGTCTCTTGCTCTTCGTCATGTGCCGTGACCAAACCAACCAGCCGTTCGCCATCAATCACATCGTCAACAAGCGTGATGCTACGCGGTTGACCAACGGTTAGTGGTATGGCTGTTTGTGGATAGACGACCATCCCGCGCAAGGGCAGAATAGGAATTTCTTGCATATCAAATGTGTCTTTGCCCTCACGCAATGTACTATCTTGATCGGGCGAATCTGGACGATTGATGGTTGCGCTACTATTGCCACCCTTATCAGAGAGAAGGTCGGTTATTAGGCGCTCTAACTCGTCGCTCATGTATGTAATCCTTCGACAATTTGTGTATGTTAGCTTTCCGAGCGATGGCTTGCATATGGATAGTGTGTGCGCCGGAAAGATTTTTTGTGGTATGCTACGGTTAATCTGTATACACTACGAACGTACAGTATAGAGTGTATACCTAATGGGTAAAAAGCGTGTAAGATTCTTACTCATATAGATAAATTTCTGATGAAAATCATCGACAATTAACACATATCTCTATTATTTGTTTGTTGTGCCTAACAATTTTCGAGAAAGAGACGAGTCATGGACATCGTCAATATTCTAAAACAAGTCGATATTTTTCGCGGATTTTCTGATGAACAACGCGAAAAAATTGTCTCTATCATCCATACAGAAACCTTCTCGGCTGGGACGACCATTTGCAAACAGGGTGATTCTGCTGATAAACTGTATATTATCAGCAGTGGACAAGTAGAAATCCTGACCCGCGATAGTCAAGGTGAAGATACCTCTGTGGTGTATCTTGGCATTGGGCAAACCATTGGCGAGATGACACTCGTTGATGAAGGCACACGGTCAGCTACAGTCGTCGCAGTCGATGACCCAACACAACTGTTCAGCATCGAAAATGACGCGCTCGTTCAGCTATGTGAAATGAATACAGGCATTGGGTTCTATCTCATGCGTAATATCGCCCAAGACTTATCATTCAAGTTGCGTCATAACGCGCAACAACCACACAGCTCCACGTCTGAAGCATAACAAAGGGATGAGGCAGGCAATGATTTATAAAGTGAGCTACGTTGTACGGGATGGCACAGCGCCTGGTAGCATCAAAAATGAACCAGAACGCCCAACGGTTGGCGATACTGTGCGTATTGGTAAATTTGATTGTCAAGTGATTGATGTATATGACATCATGCCACCACGCGATGATTTTCAGTATTTACATGCAGTGGTAGAGCCTGTCGTCGCAGCACAACAGGCATAAACACGCTCAAAACTCTAATTCGTCAAAATCTTTACACAAATGTACTGGACCATCGAACGTTTCGCGTGCTTCATCGACGAGCGGTTCGGGGTCAGCATTCCATACGGCATAGTGAATCAGATACAGCGATTTCGCGCCCGCTTCTTGTGCAATTTCCCCTGCTTGGCGGGCGCTTGAATGTCCTAAGCCATCGTAACCCGTCGCTTCGTGAATCAACACATCCGCATCTCTTGCCAAATCAATCAGACCTGGAAAGGGCATCGTATCGCAACTGTAAGCGAGTGTTTTTTCTGTGTGTTTATTGTAGATACGCATCCCAATCGTCGGCACATCATAATGCTTGACTGGAAATGCACGGAAGATAAAATCTTTGTTTTCCATCAGGGGGGCATTTTCGCGGTGCATCACCCGAATGAATGAGATAGGGAAGAAGTTGGGCCATTCTTGCCAACCGTATGCCTCCATCGTGTCCTCAATACGGTTGAGGCAATGATGCAAACCATAAATGCGCAGGGGTGCTTTACGCCCTAACTGCCACATGTGCATCATCATATTAGGGACACCTGCCACATGGTCAGAGTGAAAATGCGTCAAGATGATGTCTTCGAGTTCTTCATCGTTCAGCCCTAACTTTTGGATTTTACCCAGCGGGTTAGACCCCGCATCGACCAAAACAGGGCTATCTTCTTTGCCAACCAGTAAAAAATGTGTGTAATCGTGATTTGCGTCGTTGACGGCGGCGGCAGAGCCGAGAATGATAACACGCGCCATAAAAGTTCGTTCCTTCGCTGTGAGTGCGACTAGATAATGTGTTAATGAATATAGTTTAAGTATACTCGTTTTTAAGTCGCGTGCAGTTTGTTCCGCCTAACGATTTTGTCATGATTTGTTTTTCTTACGCACCACAATGAAATGTGACAATGCCCATGTATCGAAAACAGTGCCTTCCAGTGCATATAAAAAGTCACGAAACCATAGCATCGGCTTACCTAGACGGGGTACAAGATTATCGTAACCCCCGTAAATCCGACCATGATGCACAATCTCAACTGGCAAATCTGCAAACAGTCCGCGCAAACTGCGTCGTGTATAGGCTTTTACGTGTGGCGCAAGTTTATCGCGCCAAACATCCGGTAAGTAATTGATGAGCGGTGTATTGCCAAAGTGATATTCGCCATTCCAATAATGCCCATGTTGCTCCACTGGATACCAGCGATTGGGGCAAAAAATGACCAGATGCCCTCCCACTTTCAGCACGCGCACCATTTCGGCTACCGCTTGTTTATCATCTACGACGTGTTCTATCACTTCGTTGGAGATAATTGTGTCCATCGTACCTGTGCGATAGGGTAAATATTCCCCAGCTGATACTAGCCCATGTGCCACGCCGTTGTTACCCGCTTCCTGCACACGCTCCCACTCAATATCGAATAGCTCTACCTGTGCATTATCGTACTGACGTGCTATCTGCGAAGCATACATCCCATTGCCACCACCTGCGTCTAACACCCGCGCACCATCTAGTTGAGCGAATTGGGCAATCATCTGTAAACGGCGTTCTTGTCCACTTCGCCATACATAACTCGGTTCACCGCGCAATGCCGCTTTATCTGAATGACTCATGTGCTGTCTGTTTTCCCTAAGATACAAAAAAGCGAGAGGCATAATCTCGCTTTGTAATCTGCTAAATGTCTACATCATGCGACCAGAATAATATCTGCCTGCGCCCCTGACAAGCGTTTATCTCGTAGGAGACATCGGACCTGAATATTGCTTGCGACGCGCTTGCAAAATGGGTACACGCTCAGAACGATGTTCGTCTTCTAGTGGCACGCGCACGGTAACGCTTGTTCCACGCCCAGGCGTACTTTGCAAATCAAGCGTACCGTTAATGAGTTCTGCCCGTTCGCGCATGTTGACCATGCCGAAGCTACCGCGATTTTCGTAATTATCACCCACGGCGGCTACATCAAAGCCTTTACCATTATCTTGTATACGCACGATAACCGCGTTATTTTTCACACCACCCGAAACCTGAATCATTGAGGCTTTGGCATATTTACGTGCATTATTCGCCGCTTCTTCAATAAGATAAAAGAGTGTCCCTTGTGCTTCTTTATCTATCATCGCCTCGATGCGTCTATCGACTTTGACCGTCATCGGTTGCCCATATGTCTTATTCATCTTCTCGGAAAGTTGGTTAAGTGCTGCGACTAAGCCGCTATTTTCCAGTGCCAGCGGACGTAAGGTGAACATCACATGGCGAATTTCTTCGGTAGCACGCAATGCCATCCCCCGAATATTCTCGACCTCTTCTTTAAGGCGTTCCGGCTGACGGTCTGCAATAATCGGAATGGTTGATAAGTGCATTGCCACAGCGGAGACTGTCTGGGTGGGAATGTCGTGCAAATCGCGCACCAGAGCTTTACGTCCATTTTCTTCAATCCGCAAGATACGTTCTTTTTCTTCGCGGAGATTGTTGTATAGCACGGCATTCTTCAAAGCGACTGTTACCTGTACACCAATCGAACCGAGCGTATCAATATGGTCTTCATTGATTGCATCACGCCCCTCGCTACCGAATACCAGCACACCATAGGTTTCAAAATTTGCGCGTAGCGGGATTGCCAGCAGAGATTTCATGCTTGCAAATGCTCTTAAGCGTCCTAGCTCAGGGTCTTTATTTCCACCCCTGCCCATGATGACAGGCTCGCCACTATCGAAGGCTTCTTTGATGATCCCCTGTTCGCCTGCAAATGTTTGTGCTGTATCGGTGTGTGGTAGACCGCGTGCATCCTCAATGACTAACCCACCATTTTCATCGACCATCAGAGCAAGACTTACAGTGCGGTAATTTTTGCCAGCCCGTACACTCATCTGCCCAACGTTCAAACTCGTGTCGATAATGCGCTCAAAATTCAATGTGGAGTTGAGTTCTGTTGCCATCTCGGCAACGGCGCGGGTGAGTTCGCGCATTTCGTCCATCTGCTGGCGCGATTCGCTAATTTCATCACGGATTTTGACACGGCTATTCATATTTTCCTCGTCCAAAGACAAGTACCAAACAAGCGAGACTATAAACATCGTGAGGATAAAGACCCCAGCTGGCAACAAAATAAGTGGGTCTTGGCTTAACTGACTGATGAGTACATCATCACGTAGCGCATACATGCCTAATCCAGCAACCACACTCCCTATCGCATGGGCTACACCGAACAATGCGCCAACACGCAGAATGCCTGAGACGGCAATTATCATGGTGATGCCCGTCACTAGCATTAAATCAGGCTCATCCAGAAAATATACATAACTGGCTATCAGCGCCCAATCCGCAGGGATAACTACGATAAGCGCGTATTTACGAATTTGTGGAATGGCTGCGACGATGCCAACGACTAGCAAACTACCTAGCCCAACTGCCGCCGGAATCGCTATATCCATTACAGAATCAAAGTCATCGACTGTGCGTGGATACATCAAAAAGAGCAAGGCACTAAAAGCAAGCAGTATCACGATACGTAATACCGCATAGATATAGTCTTTGCCATTACGAACATCAAAAATGCGTTTCAGCATAGAGGTTGTTTCCTGTGATTACCATCTGCCGCCATAGTCACTGATGCTGTTTAAAGAATTGATACGGGAATAATAGACAAAACAAGCCCAGTCTCTACATTTTGTTGGTTTGTCGAACATTCACGCTTGGAAAAATACCCAACTATGTAGGGGCGATGCCTGCATCGTCCGCAATTGAAACACCGTATTTAGTTTTCAACTCGCATAAGTTGTACCTATAACAACCTGATTTATGATAGGTGTAATATCAGCGTACCAGTATTTGAGATACACAGCTATAACAATATCATATAGATTACAGCCAAAACGGTACATCACCCTTAATATTATCGGGAAGCATACCGCGTGCTAACCATTCTGAAATCTTTTCCGCATTTTGGATGGTAACAGGTAGGCGTGGAATGCGTGTTGTCCCATAATTGAGCAGGGTAAATGCCAACACTGAATAAATAGCGCCATCGAGTGCTACGTTATCTGTTGGCACATGAATATGAATCGGCATAGGTAATATATCCGGCGCTTCACTCGAAGATACAACCAAGGCTTCCCGTTTGTTATTCAACAAGAAAACACTGCCCCAAGGCGGACGCTCAATGCCATTTTCTAGGGCATAAAGATGGGGTACAGCATCTGTAGTGATATTTACAGGCATGAAGGTCGCGCCTAATGTATCTGCCCATGCCATGAGCGCCTCCAATAAGGGCGCTGTCATCTGCCCGTAATGATGCACAATGACGCGCTTACCCGTGAAAAATGCTTCAGGGAACAATTGCTGAATCAGCGCGGTTGGGGGTGGGTCGTCTGTCTCTAAATCGCGCACATCCATGAAGTAGCGCATGAACGTGCCATCACGCCGATAAATACGGCTCATGCCCACGACTCTATCGCCGCGTGTCATTTGCTGGCGCACCCAATCTAAGCCGACAATCAACTCGGCTTCTTCTAACTTTTCTGCCAGCACATACGGAATATTGCCTGTCTTTGCCAGCACACCCATCATAATCGTGCCCATTGCATCAGGGTTGTGCATCGTCGATTCATACAGTGCATGTAGTGTAATGCCTTTGCCGAGTGTCAATGATTTGACATACTCGTAATAGGGCAAATCATCATCAGCGAAGCACGCTAACAAAATATGTGGATTCTCTTTTTCAACGACCCGCACGGCACTAGCTAAATTCGATTCGGATACTACGCGCACAGTACGTTCTTTGATGAGTTCGATGGTCAGCCCAAAATCACGTTCCATCTGACGGCGCAGTGCCTCGACAAAGTCAGTTGCAATGGTGTCATCCAGTGCATTAATGACTGCAATGCGTATTGGCGCGTCTTTGAATTGTGTTTTGGTAGCCATCATGCCATGTGCGATGAAATCCTGCGCGATTGTCTCGCGTTTGAACGGGCGTACACGGTTCTTAAACGCAATATCAGGCGTGTGATTTAAGTAGATGAATAAATCGCCTTGTGTACGGCTGTTGTAAGCACTATCAATCAGTTTGAGGTCTTTCAGAATGTCGGATGCACGCGATACAATCCCCGCGACGGTATCCGGTGGCATTTGATGGGCATCTGTAATCGGCTTGGCTGGCAAGTCAAATAGGGGATATTGCTCCGGTGACAAAATGATGTTCAGGGCTGATGCAATCACATCATAACGATACTCACCGACTTGCACGTTCAATACCGCTTCGCTATCGGCTGCTTGCGCAATGAGGTCTTTCATGCTGGCAGATAGTACCTCACGAGTCAACCGTTCTCGATGCTCGTTGAGTGTGCCAATTACCTTCTCTATTGTGCCGATGTGTTGTGGTTGGGTTTTATCAATGACCTGTAAGCCCAAAACATCGGTTTCTGCTTCAATGACAGCTTGTACATTCGGAATATAGAGCGTGCGAGGCTCAACGGTAAATGATAGTGCAGGCTCTTTATTCACGACCCAGCTACGCACATGATAATCGCGCATCACATAAGCTGACCCGACAACTGTGCCATGCTGACGCAATACCTGCCGAAACGTATCATCCGCACGTAATACTGCACACCCAGCTATATACTCTGCCGCCAGCGTGAGTGTTGGTTGCCATTCACTATCTTCATGCAAGCTAATCAATGATTTTGCCGTATCAGGAAAACGTTCTTTCAGCGTACTGACAATTTTCGCACTCTTATCGTCTGCGAGATGCACATCGGCTACCAGATGCTCATCCAGCAAAACCCAATTGCCCGCTGACATGGCATTCAGGTAAGCGAGTAGCGGTGTCAAGAACGGGCTGATGTGCTGTGATTTGCTCTCAACCTTGTAAGCGTATAAACGCCCAATGTGTTGTGTCGCAACAGGGAAAACTTCGGTGAAATAATCTACCATCGCGTATCCTCATCATTATCCTATGCTTATTGTGGTGGATTTTGCACAGATACGCCAGTTGAAATACGAACAAAAGTGCTAAATTATGTAATATAAATCTACGGCTACCCGACGAACAATCTCTTATTTCCCAACTGTGGTGCAAATCGCTATACTAAGGTGACTATTTTGCAATATAACACTGAAGGATAGATACATGAGTGAAGACGCCTTTACATTACGTGCATTACAACGTGAAGATCGTGAATGGGTTGCCCACTTTTTGGATGAACACTGGGGGTCTACCCAGATGGTTACGCGGGGACGTATTTTGTATGGGCATTTGTTACCAGGCTTTGTCGCGCAACGTTCCTTTCCACCAGCAGAGGGGATGGACGGCGTGGAAGATGATGATGCCACCGAAGAGAACCCCATCGTGACGATGGAAAAAATTGGCTTGCTTACCTATAACGTCGAGGAAAAAGAATGTGAAATCGTCTCTGTGAATGCTATTGTGCCAGATATGGGCATCGGGACAGCCTTGGTCGACGAGTTAATTGATGCCGCAAAAGAATCCAAAATTGAGCGGGTCTGGCTGGTTACCACCAATGACAATCTGCCCGCCCTAAAATTCTGGCAAAAACGAGGCTTTGAACTCGTCGCCGTGCATCGCAACGCTATTGAACAATCGCGCCGTCTAAAGCCTCAAATTCCAATTACTGGCTATGGCGGCATTCCCATTCGTGATGAAATCGAACTGGAAATGCCTCTCTGATAACGCATTGTATAAAAGAGAAATCACTGTAGGGGACGTCCTGCGTGTCGTCCCGCACAGACGCAGACACAGCAACGCCTCTACAGATACAACGTTGCGGTAATGTCCTAGTATAAACCGAGTGGGATGTTAATCTTGAGCGTCGTGCCTTCATCTTGCTGACTCTCAATATTGACACTCCCGCCGTACAAACGCGCGCGCTGGCGCATATTGCGTAAGCCCAAGCCTGACCCTTTGTCCGCACTCACCATATCGAAGCCGCGCCCATTATCTGCCACTACCACTTCAAATGTTCCTCTTTGTGAATTTTGCTCAACGAATACACCAATGTGTGAAGCATCGGCGTGGCGAATGGCGTTGCTCATTGCTTCATTCGCAATCAAGCAGATAGATTCAAAAGCGGCTGGCGAAAACGACGGATAGGTTTCAGGGGCTTCAATCTGAATATCGACAGAACGGGGTGGATGCAGACGGTCGCGCAGATGCTCAAAATATTCTTTAACAGTCAGCGGGGTTTCTCTGCGTCGCAAATTGCCAATAAAAGAACGAATATCTTCAATAACATCATTTAAATTGCTCACTAAACCATCAAGGTGATGATTTTCGACAGTTTCGCCATTGCGTCGCATCAGGTCTACCTGCATCCCGATACCATATAGCGATTGAATGACGCCATCATGCAATTGCATCGCTATACGTTCGCGTTCTTCTAATAAATTGAGTTGACTTTTACTCTGTGAAAGTTGCGCACCTGCAATTGCCAATGCTGCATAACCAGCCAGCGTCTCAACGAGTGTTTCATCTTCTTCAGTAAATGGGTCGCCGTTTAACTTGTCTGTGAGATAGAGCATGCCATATAAATGATTCGCAACGATAATTGGCGCACCGAGAAAGCTGTTCATTTCAGGATGATTTGCAGGGAAACCACTCGTGCGTGGGTCGCCCGTCATATCGTTTAGGCGAATGACCTTACGTTCGCGCATAATCGCGCCAATCATTCCATTGCCTCGTGGACGATGTGATATGAGCGCCTCTTCATCGTCCGTCATGCCCGATGTCTTAAAATATTCGAGTCCGCCACGTCCGTCCGGCACACCCAGCGCGGCATATTTCGTTTTGATAAGCTCGCGTGCTGCATCCGCAATCCGCTCCAAAACATCTTCCAGATCGCGTGCTTCGGCGGCATACATCACCGCTGTAGAAATCGCTTTCAGTTGTTTCAGTACGTCTTTCATAATTAAAAAGTGACATTCCTCACTATTATCTGTATGCTTGATAACGTAGCTTAATAAAGATATATTGCTAATATTGTACTAAAGAAATATATGTAGGTAAACAAAAAAGGGTTTTCATGGTGCGCACAATTCGTATTCTCATAGCTGATGACCATTCTGTTGTACGCGCAGGTTTGCGTGCCTTGCTAGAACATCAAGGGCATTTTCGTGTCATTGCCGAAGCTGGCACGGGCGAAGATGCTATCAAATTAGCACAAGAACATCGCCCAGATGTTGCTGTTTTAGATATTCGTATGCCAGGTGTTTCTGGTATTGAAGCCTGTCGTCAAATAATAGATGCTGTGCCAACCTGTAAAGTTGTTATGCTCACATCTTATGCGGAAGATGAATTGCTGATGGCGGCGATTCAAGCAGGGGCATCGGGCTATGTCCTCAAGCGCATTGGCGATAATGAACTCGTACAAGCCATCGAGCGCGTTAGTCGTGGGGAAGGTATGCTCGACCCAGCCATGACCGCCAGCGTATTCGCAGAAGTGCGTAAAGCCAACCAAGCCCAACACGCCGCCGCTTTCTCTGACCTTACCCCACAAGAGATGGCAGTTTTAGCACATGTTTCGCAAGGGCTAACCAATCGTCAAATTGCGGTTAAATTGTATTTAGGCGAGGGGACTGTCCGCAATTACGTGAGTAGCATCTTATCTAAAATTGGCGCCAGCAACCGTGCGGAAGCCGCCGCCTTTGCGGTGAAGAACAAAATCAGCGAATTTGTCCCGATGGACGAAGACTAAGCATATATTAAAGACCCATTCTGCAACAAAAAACGAGGTCGCACATTGGCGACCTCGTTTTTGCATAGCATATATTTTTGTTGATAATGTACGCTCAGAAACCGACTAGCTCACTCAAATCTGCACGCCCACTTTGCAAATTGGTAATCGCTTGCATCATACCAAGTCGGTTACTGCGCACGGCTTTATCGTCCACATTGACCATCACCTCATCGAAGAAGGTTTGAATCGTAGGCACAATCGGCGCGAAAGCAGTCAGGAAAGCATCCACATTGCTATCGTCATTCAGCACATTCTCAACCTCTTGATATGCCGCGTACAGGGCTTTCTCGTGGTCATTCTCAAATAGCTCTGGTTTAATCGCGTGCTGGATAGCCTCTTTATTGGAGATACGCACACAACGCGCAAAATTGTCGAGTGTGACTTCCCATTCGTCTTTTTGTACCCATGCGCTCAATTCTTGCACAGCGATATAAGCGTAATACGGGTTATGCGATTGTTCTGCCAACACGGCTCGAATCACATCACGGGTGACGTCTAGCGTGTCATCAAGCCACACATCCAAGCGCCCGTGAATAAATTCTAGAAGTTGCGTGCGGGTCGCTTTATCCAAATCTGTTGGTTCAGCATCCGCCACAATTTTGATAACATCGCGCAAGTCTACCGAAATCTGATTACCAACCAGAATTTCTACTACACCCAACGCCGCCCGACGCAAGCCAAAGGGGTCAGAGGTGCTACGCGGTGCTAAACCAGCCGCGAACAGCCCGACTAAGCTATCGAGTTTGTCTATGAGCGCCAGCAGTGTACCTGCTGGACTCGCGGGAATCGCGCCACCTGCACTGTTTGGCAACCAGTGTTCGTAGATAGCATCCGCGACAGCTTGTGATTTGCCTTCACGTAGCGCGTATTCACGCCCCATTTTGCCCTGCAAACTCGTCATCTCGACAACCATCTGCGTTGCCAAATCTGCTTTGACAATTTGGGCGGCTTCTTCAGCAATTGCTAAATCATCACCAGCGATACCAAACAAGGGTGCTAACTTGGGTGCAAGTGTTGCAATACGGTCATTTTTCTCGCGCATACTGCCGAGCTTCTCATGGAATACCAGCGTTTCCAGACGGGGCAGGTAGTCCGCGAGTGGCTTTTTGACGTCGTTATTGATGAAATAATCCGCATCACTGAAACGCGCCCGAATAACGTGTTCATTGCCTTTCGTGACCGTATCAATATGCTCTTGGTCGCCATTGCGTACCGCAATGAAGTAATTCATCAGATTGCCATCTGCGTCTTCAACGGCAAAGTAGCGTTGATGTTTACGCATCACCGTAATTAGTACATCGCGTGGCAACGTAAGATATTTCTCTTCAAATGTCCCAATCAACGACATAGGCGCTTCGACAAGATTGGTCACTTCGTCTAGCAAATCGTCATCATCCGGCACAATCCCGCCAACTTTATCAGCGAGTCCGATAATCTGGTCGAGGATAATATCGCGCCGTTCTTTGCGATTGAGAAATACATTTTGGTCTGCCATCACACCGATATACATTTCAGGGTCTTTGACAGCCAATTCTGGCGACCCATACGGACGTAACCCGCGTGTCGTATTCGATGCAATCACACCAGCATATGCAAACGGAATCACGGTTTCGCCATACAGCGCCACAATCCAGCGAATCGGGCGCGAGAACGTGACCCCTGTTGCATTCCAGCGCATGGTCTTATCAAAATTGAGTGCGGCAATCAGTTCAGGGAAGGCATCTTGCAAGACAGTTGTTGCAGGTTTGCCCTCAACTTTGACCTCCGCAACGACATATTCGCCACCGTCGATTTCTTCTACCCGTAATTGTGATACATCTAAACCCTTGCTACGTGCAAAGCCTTCAGCTGCTTTTGTCGGTGCACCATCACGGAATGCTGCCGCTGCTGGTGGACCTTTTGCCACAAATTCATCGTCCGGTTGGCGTGGTGATACCTGTGTCGCACGCAATACGAGACGGCGTGGCGTCGCAAATAGACTCAGCTTTTTGTATGTCAAACGTAAATCGTCAAACATCTGAGGGACAAGTGTGCGCATTTGTGCCAGTGCCGCATCAACGTCGCCGGCTGGTAATTCCTCAACACCGATTTCTAGCAATACATCTGCTGGCTTTTCTGGTGCTTTAGGCGTCGGTTTCTCAAATTCTGGTAAATCGACACCCCACTTATCCATCATCTTCATGAGCGGATGCCCGAGTTCAGCGCGTTTTTCTGTGTAGGCTTGTGCGACACTGCGCGTCATGCTGGACATACTGCGGTAGAATGCCGCCCGTTCCGTGACGCCAATCGCGCCCCGTGTATCTAATACGTTAAAGAGATGACTACATTTCAGCACGTAATCCAGCGCACTGATAATCGCATCGCCTTCGAGTGCTTGTCCCACTTCGCGTTGATAGATGTTGTATACCTGACGCAAGGCATCGACATCAGCCACTTCAAAATAATACCGTGAGTGTTCGACTTCTTCTTCAAACATGACATCGTGATAGTTGAGGTCGCCCAACCACTCAATATCCCACGCGCTATTTTTGTCCTGCAATGCCAGTACAATGCGCTCAATCCCATAGGTGATTTCTACGCAGACAGGGTCGGTGTCTGTACCACCTACCTGCTGAAAATACGTGAATTGCGTAATTTCTTGCCCATCAAGCCACACTTCCCAGCCCAATCCCCACGCGCCCATCGACGGATGTTGCCAGTTATCTTCTACAAAGCGAATATCATGCTTGCGCGGGTCAATGCCGAGTGCTTCCAGCGATTCCAAATACAATTCTTGCGGATTGCCGGGGTCAGGCTTCAAAATCACCTGATACTGATAATATTTCTGCATGCGGTTTGGGTTTTCGCCATAGCGACCATCATCAGGGCGCACGCTTGGCTCAACGTATGCGACACGCCAAGGCTCAGGACCCAATGAGCGCAATAAGGTTGCCGGATTACTCGTCCCTGCGCCGACTTGCACGTTATACGGTTCCCAGATGACACAACCCTGTGCCTGCCAGAAATCGTGTAATTTCAAAATGGCTTGTTGAAAATTGAGTGCCATATCCCATCCTAAAAGTGGTTTGAGTTCAGTCTGCTTTCTGCCGGACATATTATAGAGGGCGAGTTAGCGATTGACGAGGGATAGTAAAATATACATATTGCTTTGATTGGTATAATTGCTGTATGTAGTAAGTAGAGAGGGTGAAGTTCACGTATGAGAATTTTTGTGAGTTATTCAAGAAAAAATAGCAAATTAGTGAAAAGTGTAGTTGATTATCTTGAGCCGACGTATCATGTCTGGTTCGACACTAAAAATTTAATAGGTGGACAAGATTGGTGGAATGAGATTGTAACTGAAATTTGTAAATCTGAGATTGTGATCTATTTTGTCTCGCAGACTTCAAATAGGTCTGAGTGGTGTCAGAAAGAGCTTGAGGTTGCTTTGCAGGAAAATAAGCCAATTTTACCTGTGAGGATAGAAGATATTTCACTGCCTCAATGTGTTTCTCATCTGCATGGAATCTCTATGTTCAAAGGGTTAGGACGGGTTAGTAAACGTAGTTTAGTATTAGGAATCAAAAATATATCAGGACATTCGATAAATACTTCAAGTGAAGCTCAGAGGATTTCAGATATTACAAGAATAAATTCTCTTACCAGTCATCTAGATTATGATCTGCTTAGGGATGTTCAACAGTCACTTAATTCATCTCAAATCAATCAAGCATT
>JBCBKJ010000048.1:0-42374 GCA_038522085.1 Chloroflexota bacterium | reverse complement strand
ATTATATTAAAACATGCAGAATTTACGCCTGATGTGCTAGTGTGCAGATCGCTTTTTTATAGAAATGTGACAGAGAACCTCATAACTTGCCTATCCTTTGTAAATACTGTTATCTTTAAACACCTTCCGAAACCTATATACACCATCACATCAGGCGTAAATTCTGCATGTTTTAATATAATCCTGATACTTTTGCTCTATCATGACAATCTCAACAGCACAATCGACTATAGGACTTTGCATGGCTGAAGAACGCCCCTCCCATCCCTTATTTGATAATCCACCCCAGCAGGGCGACCATCCTCTGTCGGATGCGCCACCTGAAAAGCGCAAAAATGAAGGGCAAGGGATTCCGATTCCACTCGCAACAAATATCCCACTTATCACGTATGCACTGATTGCGGTCAATGTGGGTATTTTTGTGTTGCGCTATATCATGCCAGAATTGGCAACGACGCTATTGGTGGCTGGCTATGCCGATACCGCGCTAATTCTTGGTGAAGGGCAATATTATCGCCTGTTCACCTCGATGTTCTTGCACTTCAACGAGATGCACATTCTCTTCAACAGTCTTGGCTTGTATTACATCGGGAGCAACCTAGAACGCCTCTTTGGACATACACGCTATGCACTCATTTATTTTCTCGGTGGCTTGTTAGGGAGTGTGTTCCCGCTGTTTGTCAGCACAGGGGGCTTAGGGGCATCGGGGGCAGTCTTCGCTATCTGGGGCGCAGAAGCGGTACTACTGTATCGCCATCGTGAGCTATTTGGGGAATTTGGACGCCAACGGTTGCGTTCCTCGCTCATACTGATGCTCGTGAATTTCTTGGCGGGTTTCACTGGAAATGCCCTCGCAGATGCAACCGATAGTGGCGTGCGCATTGGCAACTCTGCGCATCTTGGTGGCTTGTTCGGCGGGGTGGTGCTGGCATGGTTTATCGCACCCATTTATGCTCTACGTCGTAAAATCGGCACATCACCAGATGAACCGAGCATCGAGGTCATTGACACAAACCCACTCAGCAAGCATATCCGTGAGGTATTATTCTTCTGTTGTGGATTGCTGGTCTTGTTGCTGATGGCGGGTATCATCCGCGCTTAAACGCTCAATCTGATGGCGCAGGAGGGCAACTTCCTGTGCTATTTTTTTGTTCTCTTGCGTCAGACGAGTAATAACAGTTGAGAAGTACAGCAGAAGCAAAAGCGTAAACAGCGACGCCATCAAGAAAAGCAAATTCGGTGGATAAGCAATCCCGACTAGCTGTGCCAAGCCATGCAACAAATCGCGCCATGTACTGACGATTATCATGGCAAATGCCGTGCCTAACCACAGCAACGAATATTCTTCGCGCAAGGTTTGCCGGCGTACCATCTCCAAAACCAGTACCAGCGCCCCCACCGATGCTATCAGCGCAAATATGATTGAGCGTTCCATAATCTTCTGAGCCTATCTTTTGCGGATTCTTCGCTGGCAATCACTCTAATCGTTGCGCCCATGCCTGACAATAGCAGATAACAGGCGCACATGACAAAAAACATATCAATTTCATATAACAGTTTGCATTACGCAACACCACCCAAAAGTACTATACGTCTCAGTGCAGACAAGCAGTAATGTTTGTTGTAATGCGAAGGGGTACAGTCAAACACTTACACTTTTCTATAAAATTGTGTAATAGTTAATTTTACAGATACAATCAAATTTTTATACTTTTTTACAAGTGTAAGTAACATGTATGAATATCGTTTAAATTAAGTCCACATGTCATCCATTCTATTGATTTATTACGAATCCTTACAATATAATTGTTAAGATATGTTTGAGGACGCATACCAGTGGGTAAATTAATGCACCAAAATCTCTACACGCTTGCAAAAGCCTTACATGCACAACACCTAGATACACACGGCACACTACAAACCTTATTAATGCACAGTGGAGAAGGTATAGGTGTACATCATGGGTGCTTATTGACCTTCGATGTAGATGATAAACTGCGCCATATCTATGTCATAGGTAGCGATGATATTTCTGAAGTGCAAAGTCGGGCGACATGGGAAGCCTTCTTACAACGTGGCTTCGCCGGACATGTTTTTCATGGGCAACGACAAGTTGTAGTACGTAATATCGCCTCTGACCCGCGCTGGGTGGTCAATAAAGACTTACATGCTATCCCACAAACAGGGTCAGCTATCGGTATTCCATTCAGCACCGACAACAAAGTAGATGCCGTACTAATTCTTGCACACAATGATGTTGATTATTTCACCTCCGAACGCTTGGCTTTCTTAGAAGAAGTCACAGAAATAGCCGAGTATGCGATTCGTAACCTCAAACAACATGATACCTTCAAAGAACGTACCTTCGATACACGCTACGAAGCAATCTTTGAGCATACACCCGTCCCTGTTGTCCTCACAGACGAAAACGGCATCATCGTAGATGCGAATTATCAAGCGTGTGAATTTTTGGGCTTCCAGCGCATTGTTCTACGCGGGATTCCCTTCCAAGATGTGAATGTCGTCTCGGCTGAAGAACTAGCAGAACTCGACCCTGAAGAAGAACAGCACTTCCGCACCGAAACCTATGATATTGATGGTAATCAGATTCCGACACTCATTCGTGCACGATACATCGAACTCGATGGCTCGCAATATGTCGAATGGGTGATGCAAGATATGTCGGTACAGATGGAACTGGAACAATTGCGTAGCGACCTCACAGCGATGGTCTATCATGATTTGCGCGGACCACTCGGTAGCATTCACATGGCAATTGTCAAACTCGCTGAATTGCTACAAGGACACGATAACCCAGCCGTGCTTAAAATCATGCAACTCGGTCTACGGAGCGCCCAGCAAGTATCGCGCCTCGTAGAGAGCTTGCTCGATATTCAACGCTTGGAACAAGGCGCAACCATGTTGGACAAAAAACCAAGCGAAGTCCACGTCTTGCTGACCGATGTACTACAACTCATGCAAGCACAAGCCGAATCACATGGCATCACCATTGACCTTGATATTCCTAGCGTAGAACCTGTCATGATGGATGATGATATGATTTCGCGTGTCATTATTAACTTGACCGAAAACGCGATTAAATACACACCTGATGGTGGGCATGTGCTACTCAGCGCCGAACGGGTCAATAAAGCCGTCATGTTCACTATCAAAGATGATGGACCTGGCATCCCACCAGACATGCGCGATAGCATCTTCGATAAATTCAGCCGTGTAAAATACCAAAACGCGCCAAAAGGTGTTGGGTTGGGCTTGGCATTCTGTCGTCTCGCGGTAGATGCGCATGGTGGCAATATTTGGGTGGAAAGCGACGGCAAAAATGGCTCATCATTCATCTTCACGTTGCCTGTCACTGAAGATAATGACCTCACCCAAGTACCGACTGCACCGCTAAACGATTTCGCTCCACAAGCGAACGATGCCGAAGGTACTGACAAATCATCACCGTCTGAATCGAGCTTTGCAACAACGGCTTAATGCCTTGTCCGATAAATCTTCTTGTAGGGGCGTTGCTGTGTCTGCGCCCGAAATGTACAAAAAATTTAATAATTATTTACCGGATGAAGCACTTAAATACTGCGACAAATACAATACCAAAGGCTAATGACAAAAAATACATCAAGCCAAGCACAGTATAATCATCGACATTTGTACAGCAATAGAAAGCATCTACGTTGTCGGATAAAACCAATTTTTTAGGATTGACCCCTGCCGAAACAGACAATTTATTACAGGCACTGCGCTATGGGGCAATCATTGTACTGACGGTACTTGTCACTTTTACGATTGTAGCGGGTATCAGTGGTATCTTTGGTTACACACCACCTACCCCACCTGATTCATTGCCGACAGCGATTCCAGCCGGCTAAGGTAAGGTCAATGGGTTGACCGTGCCAGCATGTTCAAACACATCCTGCACAGGCGCAGAGCGTAAGAAGCCTTCGCGCATATCAGGATAATCCCTTAGCGAAGAAGCCATCTCAATGATGAGGTCAGCCGCTTTTTTGTAATAGTCATCCTGTTCATCAATATCAGATGTACATTCACCGAGCGCAGCATAACAACGCCACAAATTACGTCCGCCATAGTAAGATTCAGCTTCTAATGCAGATTCCAAATGATGGCGAGCATCGCGGGTATCAAGTCGATGCGATGCTAAACCGAGATAACGTTGTGCGCGGGCTTTAATAACCGGACTTATCTGCGGACGTTGGATGAATGCCAATCCACGTTCGCGCACCGTCACATAATCCTCAAGGGCATACAAGCTGGCGAGATGCACAAACTGAAGCGTGTGTTGCATATTAACGTCATGTGGTGCATGTTCGATGGCATCCTGTATCAGGGCTTTACCCTGCGTTGTGCGTCCCAGCATGATAAGCGCATACCCACAGTAGCCTTGTATGAGCATGTTCGCCTTGCCAACAGAGCCAAAGAAACGGTCAGCATCCCTGAAATACTCGTATGCTTTGCCATAGTTGAAGGTCAGCAAGTGAACAATACCAATGCGGAATAAATCCGTCGCTTGTGGAATCAGAACAGCTAATGTGCGATGAATTTGCAAGCTATCATCAAAAGATTGTAGCGCCACTTGGAATTGCCCACGCTCTACCGCCAATTTTCCCAAGCCCGAAAGCGACGACCCAATCAGGTGAATATCTTGCAGTTGTTGCGCTTTGTCAAAAGCACGTTTCTGATAAGCATAACTTTCGTCTAAGCGCCCTTGATAGTAATACAATTTCGCCAGCGCCAGCAGTACGCCTGCAATCTCTTCAGTAGCATTAAGCGACAATAAATTGTGCGCACGGGTGAAGGCATCATAAGCATCGTTGTAACGCTCTAAACTGAGGTGCGCCAAACCTTGCATACGTTCGGCAACAATGCGCGTGGTAATAAGTTGGTCGTCAGACAATTCTTCTAATAACATCAGTGCCGATTGACTAGCGGCGCTTGCTTCGTCGTAACGTTCAAGGCGCATCAGGGCTTGGCTACGTCCCGCCCATAAACGCGCTACAACCGGTAAGGCTTCTTCACGCGGAATTTTATTAGCAATTCCCAAGCTCTGCTCAATGAGGCTTAAAGCAGCACGGTTTTCGCCCTGCTCCACTAGCACTTCCGATGCTTCCAAATACGTGTGCATCGCGGCGAGATACGCCCCACTGTGCAAGAATTGTTCAGCCAGCACGGGATAATAACGTGTTTTACGGGCGACCCGCTCCAAAAGCCACATTGCCATCGTATCGTGATATGCCTCGCGTTTAGCACGCGGAATCATATCATAAGCGACATCCCGATAGATACGATGCCGGAAGCGGTAAGCATCTTCATCATCAAACGTGCTGTCCTCGTCTTTAATAATCATTCCACGCATGAGCAAAGGTTTGAGCATGGCATCCAAGTCATCAACTTCGAGCATACTCTTGATGGCACTCGCCCAAAAACGTTGTCCACTGATGGCGGCGGCTTGTATCAGTTGGCGTCCCTTACGGGGTAAATCATCCAGCCGCGCTTGTAGAATCGCTTGCAAACCAGGTGGCAAACTCGTGAGGGCTTCATCAAGCATGATGATATTAAAACGCCATTTTCCCTCACTCGTGCGCTGGAAAACATTCGTGTCGAATAGCATGCTCAAGTATTCACGCACGAATAGCGGATTGCCTTCGACACGCTCGTTAATCGTATACGCCAACGACGCAGGCACACGCTCAATATGTGTGAAAATAGCATCAATAATCGTCAGTGTATCCTCAGGGACAAGCGGTTGCAGGTTGATATAACTATGATGCGCTATCCCTGACATATATTTGCGGTGCAGGGCGGCATACTCAGGGCGTCCAGCCGCAATAATGAGGCTCGTTCGATTGCTCAAGCGCAAGGCAATTTGCTGAATGAGGTCAATAGATTGCGTATCTGTCCATTGCAAATTATCGACCAAAATGACAATCGGTTGCTCCTGCGCGACACCGTCAAACCAGCGCAAAGCCCATTCAGTCGGCGTAATATCAGCATCACTTGGGGGTGCAATATCAAATCCGGCGAGATAGGCAATCGCTTGGGCGGCAGTCGGTGCATCAGGCTCAGACCACATATCCGTGACATAGGCTTCGATTTGCGCCCAAATTAAGTCGGTTGGCATATCATCCGCCAGTTCGCACTGCGCTGTCAGCATATCCCAAAGCAAATTTTGGGATTTACTGCGCGTTTCATATTGTGAACTCATGATGATGGGCATGTAAGTCGAATCAGTCATCTCGACAATCTCTTGTAGAAGACGACTTTTGCCCATCCCAACATCACCAACCAGCGTAACCACTTCGCACCGACGATTGGCAATCGCTTGTTCACCCAGATGCCCAACCAGTGCGAGGGTCTCATCACGCCCAACAAGAGGTAGGTCGATATTCGCAACCCGTGTACCTGTAAATTGGGTCGCTGGTTGAGCGCGTCTACCTAGCACAGTGTAATTGACAATCGGCTTATCAAAACCTTTCAATTCGACAGGCGGCATTGCTTGAGTGACGTAATCACGCCGAATGCGATTATACGTGGCACTATCAATCAGAACACCGCCGGCTGGGGCAATGCCTTGTAGACGGGCAGCGCGATTTGTAGCCGGACCCAGTGCGAGTAGTTCTTGCTTGACTGTCTGACGACCAATCATCCCGACAACAACGCGCCCTGTGCTGATGCCAATACGCAAATTGAAATCAATGCCATGTAAGTTGTGCATTTGCTGGGCATATTGCCCGATAACCGATTGAATTTGCAAAGCACACGACACCGCATGACGCGCATCTTCACCACGGCTATTTTGCGCCCCAAAGAAACACAACACGCCATCTCCCAAATACTGCCCAATTTGCCCATCCCACTGGTCAACCACCTCGGCAATCTGGTCATGCGCCGCATCAATAACCACTTTCCAATCTTCCGTATCGAGCAATTGAAGCATCTCTGTCGAATTTTCTATATCTATGAACATCACAGTGACAAGACGAATTTCATCATCTGTCGGCGTGATGGTATCTTCTTGTGGGGCAACTGTCTGGACGAGGCGCAACTTCTCTAGCAAAACCATAATGATTGTTGAAAAAGCAACTTCGCTGAAATGCGCCCGGTTTGCACGCAACTCTGAGAGGGCTTGTTTCAGCTTTTCGACTTGTTTTTCGGATGATTGGCTCATAGATGTTCAGTTCTTCCCGATGATGACAGGTGGATTATAGGCTCAACATAATAATCTGCATCAATCATATATGATATTGCTTCACAATGGGGAACTTTTAACGTAGGATTATTTTCACAAGTTTTGGACATAGCTATTAGAGAGATTTTATCCTTGCGTGACTTAGTGCCAATAGCGCCCAATATTTTTATTTATCCGCGTGATGAAACGCCCAATGTCATCCAACCGAACATTGGCGTTCTGCGTCGTAACCATGAAACCATCCTCATTGATGCTGGTAATAGTCCGCGTCATGCACGTCAAATTATCAGTGTGGTGAATGCACACGGATTACCTCCCATCACAGGTATTATTCTAACCCACCATCACTGGGATCATAGCTTTGCGGCAACCTCTTTTGATGTAACACAATTGATTGCCCATCGAAAATGTGCTGAAAAATTAAATGAATTTGCTGAACGTGATTGGAGCGTGGAGCTACTGCAAGCTGAAATCGCAGACAATCCCAAGCGTGAAATCAGCAATAATGCCATGATTGACGCGATTCCTAACTGGCATCATCTACAGATTGCCCGCCCTACCATGACCTTTGCCAGCACACTAACCCTCCACCACCATACAATGCCGATTGAACTTTGGCATGTTGGTGGACGGCACGCAGAGGATTCCATCGTGGTGCATCTACCAGAGCAAAATGTGATGTTTGTCGGGGATAGCTACTACCCCGAGCCATACCACATGCGTGCTGAGGGCGATGAAGATTTAGATTTGGCAATGCTGGATAGTTTTCTGGAGGTCGGTTGCGAGATGTACATTGATGGGCATGGTGCGCCCCGTGACCGCGATGCCTTTATACAGATGATTGAGTGGGAACGCGGGCGACAAGAAGCAGAGAAATAGTCATTTCACCCTCACCCCAACCCCTCTCCCATCAAGGGAGAGGGGCTTTAATATTTGTCTGAGATTCAAAAAGTGGGGTATCAGCGACTTAATGATGTGGTTAAGCGTCTTGGCTGGAAAGTTGCTCTTGTGCTAATTGACGCTCTGCGTGGCGACGTTTGTAGCCAACAGGTGTTTGTTGTTCAGTGCTGGTATAGTGTTCCACCAATGTACCGAGATAATCGTGCAAGGGTGTGTAACGAATACCAAGTTCGCCTTTACTACGGGCGTTATCAAGTTCGCTCATCCACCGTTCGCTAAAGGGCGAGCAATGGGGCAAGAAACCGTTGGCTTCTAGCAAGCTCCGTTTCACGCGCACAATCTGAGGTGTCACGTTCATGTGTTCGCCGAGAATGCCCAAAAATTCATCTATCGTGACCGTTTCTTCTTGAGAGATATTGTAAGCGCGTCCGATACCGTCCCCTGTCGCAATCAGTTTTTCTATCGCAGATACCACATCACGCCCATAAATATGACACAACGGATAAGTAGGCGTCTCTGGGACAAGAATAGGACCCCCATCTTTCAAGCGGATAATATAACTGTAGAGACGTTGGAAAGTATCGCGCTCACTATTGACCATCGGCAACCGAAGCGACGTAATTGGGAAACCAAAATCTTCATGCGCTTGAATGAACACATCTTCAGCTTTGCGCTTATTCACGCCATACACCCATTCTTCAAATGCAAACGTGTTGGGCTTTGGCTGGGGTTGCAAGCGCCCCGCATAATCGTCCTCTGAAAATGGGCGCTGAATGCCCTCACGCACAAGATACACCTGTCCAGTGCTGATGAAAATATAGTGTTCCACACGGTCACGGAGCAATTGCACCATCACCTGTGCTTCCGGTTCATCAAACATCACAAAATCAACCACGACATCAAAAGATTTCCCCATCAGCGCCCGTTTCATCTGTTGAGAATCGGTACGGTCTGCACGGAGACGATGAACACTGTCAGGGAGGTTATCAGGACTCATACCACGATTGAGGATGGTGACGTGATGTCCTTCGCGTAGCAAACTTTGTGTGAGGTGGAAGCCCATATTGCGCGTGCCACCGATGATAAGAATATTTTTCATATTCGTGTTATCTGTCTAGGGACAGATGCCCTTCCTATCTATACAAGCATTGATAATCGTATAACGACAATGTAGCACAAAGCGCGTCCTGCGCAACATAAGGTTTTGCAGCGTCGGCAGAGACTCATAGAAAACCCAAAGTATGCTGATATAATTATAATCATGGTGTGATGTGATAGGTCATACCACATTCATTGAAAACCCAGTTTATTGGTATTAAACATGGCAAAACGCAAAGGACGCTTTGAAGGCAAAGCACAATTTATTTCTGACCTTAGCTTAGAACAATGTCAACAAGCATTGGGCGCGTTAGTTGACGAGAACATTCGCATTGAGTTCCAGCCCGCAACGACTGACCGCGTGCATTTTACAGCGAAATTATATGAACGTGGGCAGGTACGCGCCGTAGGCGATGGTATTTTGCGCCGTTGGGAAGGCACACTCACACGGGTGGATTGCGAAGTCGCTGTTCGTGAAGGCTTATTGCTATGGATAGTTGGCATGGTCGTACTATCACTAGTGGCGATGGTCGGCTTGCCTGTTTTATTCCTGATGGCATCTGACGTTAATGCGACGCCGTTTGCACTACTCTCGCTGATATTTGTGAAAGTCGTCATAGCTACAATGTTGCTGGTCAATCGGCTTGCGCCCCATGATGATACGCCTCGCAATTTGCTGGCACGTATTCATGAGGTGTTACGTTAATAACCCCCAGCATTTAGGGGGACACAGGCATCGCTCAGGGTATATACTAAGCACGGATAGTTTGTATCTCTAAACAGACGCTAAAACAAAAGGTTGCACATGGGCTATTCCGCTGAAACATACATGGCAAAAATAGATGGCGACGACCCAAGTCCGCTTTCGATGGCATTAGCTTCACAAGTCATCATTGAGGGGGGCTTAGTTGCCTTTCCAACCGAGACTGTCTATGGCTTAGGAGCAAATGCGCTCAATGCCGAAGCGGTAGAACGTATCTTCAAGGCGAAGGAACGTCCGGCGAATGACCCCATTATCGTGCATGTGGATGACCTCGATAAGCTCAGACTGGTAGCGAGAGACATTCCTGATATTGCGTATACACTCGCCGAAAAATTATGGGCAGGTGCGCTAACAATGGTACTCAAGCGTAGCGACCTTGTGCCAGATATAGTCACGGCTGGGCAAGATACCGTCGCTGTACGCATGCCTGCGCATCCTGTCGCGTTAGCATTGATACGGCAATGTGGTGTGCCAATTGCCGCACCGAGTGCCAACCGTTTCAGCCGACCCAGCCCAACCAGTGCCGTACATGTCATGCACGATTTGTTCGGGCGTGTGGATGTCGTATTAGACGGAGGCAACACCGATATTGGCGTTGAATCGTCAATTGTCGATTTAACAGGCAGTGTGCCGACGCTGTTACGTCCAGGTGGCATTTCGTTAGAAGAATTGCGCCGTTATATTCCGTCGCTGGCATTTCGTCCACGCCATATACTAGATGATGAGCTTGCACCTGCACCTGGTACACTCAAAAAGCACTATTCACCCAATGCCGATGTACTCGTGTTCGCAGGTGCTGACAATACGCCTGTCGATGCTGTATGGCAAGCAATGCGCAAAAAAGCACAATCACTTTTGGACGCGGGCAAAAAAGTGGGCATTATGGTTTTAGATGCTGATGTGTTGCAATTTGAAGGTATCACGGCGCAGTATGTGTTGCTGGGTCAGAGTGACAATGCAATGGCAGCAAATTTATTCTCTGGTATGCGCGAACTTGATGCGGCTGAGTTGGATGTCATCATGGTGCAAATGCCAGAACAGACAGGCATCGGTTTAGCCATTCGTGACCGTTTGCGTCGGGCGGCAGAAGGCGATATCATCTCTGTTCCTGCGCCCGATTAGGTCGTCTACGCATGAACAAGCGCAAACAGGCGGAACAAATTAGTGCGTGGCATCGGCTTTTGCGTAGTGATACCTTTGAACATAGCGTGAGTGGGATGCCACGCCTTTTCACCCGCGAGATGAGTAGCATTGTCTGTTATCCAGAACTCATCAACGACGTTGGGCGTACTGTTGATGTGCGTCGGCAATCTGATAATCGCTATGCGTTTCACATCAAGCAAAAACGTTATCTTGGGCGTGGGAGCTATGCCATCAGCGGACACGCCATCGGTACAATCACCTATGACGAAGCAAGCGACCAAACACACATCGCTGGCTATGTGCGCTATGGTGGGCAATATGCTGTTTTGCTAACCATTATGTCTACGTTCGTCGCCCTGAGTTTACCCCTGATTTTATTCACTATTTTGTACCTGCCCCTCGCCCTCTTGATGCTTGCTGTGCTGGCATTGCATTGGGCATATCTACGCGCTGACCAAAAAGAGTTGTTACATCAACTGGCACAAACGGTTGCTGTCGCACAAGCAAATCATAGCCTCGCAGAGTCAAGCAAAGACACAATCAACAATGACGACAATCGCTTGCTAGACAGCCATCAGCAAACGTACTCGCCTACTAACTAACACACGTTCATCCCATCTTCACGTTTCCGTGCTAGTGTTTTCGCAAGTGACCCTAAATTTAGTCTATGAAAGCAGAAAACAATGCTCCGTGTGAAGACGGTTTTACGTTTTATTATTGTGATGATGTTCGTTGTGGTTAGTGTGTTGGGTGTATCAGCACAAGAACTCGAAGAGACATATGTTTTTGAGGAAACAGGCACAGTCATCAGCTACCCGAGTGACTGGACAGCCGAATTAGAAAATCAGCTACTCATCCTCGCAGGGAGTAGTGGCGAGCAAATTATCGCCATTGATTACCCACTGGTGAACGTCCTATTCCCTGATAATCCTGCCCCTACCCCTGCCGAAGCCGTTGCAGGCGTTGCTGAACAAGCATTAGGCGCGTCTGTCGATGAAGACGAGATTTTCACGTTCGATCAAGATGGACGTGAAGTGACGATTTATACCATCGACCTCGCCTTGTCAGGCAGTGTGCTGGCGATTGAATTTGATAACGGCACGTTCGGTTTGCTCATCACTGTCGAAGTGGATGAAGACATCGAAGATGCCATTATCGCCTCATTCAATAGCACAGAAGAAGTCGCCAGTGATGTAGCCATTCCGTCAAATTCAGCAACAGGTGGTGCAAGTGTACCGAGTGCCTATATTTTTCAGGGAGATGCCCGTTTCATCGCGCCGACTGGCTGGTCAATTACGCCCCGTATCCGTGATGAGGTTGAGTATGTGACGCTCGGTGCGCCAGATAATGACGATGCGACCGTGATACTGGTCAATTTAAGCGATGCTGTCACGAATGGCACAGTCCTTTCAGATGTCATTGATACTCTCGATTTTGATTGGGACGATGCCTTTGGAGTGTCCATTGATGAAGATAGCGAAGACGTATACGAGCAAGCTGACCGCGAAGCTATCCAATATGATGTGGATGTCGATGGCGAAGATGGCACCTTAGTTGTCTTGCGCTTCACGAATAATGCGATTGCGGTTGCCATTTTCTATGGGGATGACGCCGACGATTATGCAGATGATATTGACCAACTCATCGGGTCATTCCGTAATTTAGGGGCATTGCTGGATTTCTTCAATTAGGCGTAAGTGAAAAATCAGTAGCTGGAGGTTTAAATCTCCAGCTACATATGTTCAATTTTACGGAATCAAAATCAATTTGCCAATAACCTGACGGGCTTCCAGCAAACGATGTGCCTCAGCAGCATCAGCTAAAGCAAATCTTTCGGCAATTTGTGGCTGAATCTGTCCAGCACGTAGCAAATCGAAAACAGCACTTGCATTCTTCAGTAAGTCATCTCGCTCTTCGATATAATGACTTCCTGCCGCCCATGTCAAAAACGATGAACCTCTTGTGCTATTTGGGGTGATACCGGACAAGCGATTGACATCGAACATAGGTATCGTACCACTCGATTGTCCATAGATAACCAACATCCCTCGCTTGCGCAAACAACCTAAACTCTGCTCAAATGTTGTTTTACCAACCGCATCATAAACGACATGCACACCGAGGTCATTTGTCAGTTGATTTGTCACCTGCTCAAAGTCTTGTTCGGTGTAGTTAATCAGATGGTCTGCTCCTAATTGACGAGCGAACTGCGCTTTCTCATCTGTTGATACTGTACCGATGACCACTGAACCAAGATTATGTGCCATCTGCACGAGTAAATTACCTACCCCACCCGCCGCCGCATGAACGAGTACCCAATCACCAGCTTGTACCGGATACACCTCATGCGTCAGCACATAAGCAGTGATGCCCTGTAAAACAGTCGCGGCGGCAATATCAAACGCAATATCATCAGGTATGGGAAATAAGCGGTCTTCTGGCACAGCGGTATACTCTGCGTAGTTACCGCCCATGTAACCCGCGTAAGCAACCCTATCACCTACTTTGAACTGTGTGACCTCATCACCAATCGCTTCAACCACACCTGCCGCTTCGATACCCGGAATTAGGGGCAGAGGCACATCATTGTAAATCCCACCTTGTCGATGTTGTACATCAACATAATTAACACCAATAGCGTGATTACGAACAACAACATCATCCAATTCTGGCGACGGAATATCTAATTCCACCAGTTGTAAAACATCGGCTGTACCGTGTTCCGAAAAAGAAATTGCTTTCATCACTAGCCATCCATCCCGTAGACTTGCATCATCCGATAAGGATACATTTCGGGCAATGCACTGGCTTCATCGAGTACGGCAAGTTCATCTGCGGTCAGGTCAAGGTGTGCAGCGGCAATATTATCTTCAAATTGCGCCATCGTTCGCGTCCCAATAATCACACTGCTGACGATAGCTTGCGCCCGCAACCATGCCAGCGCAATCTGTGGCACTGTCGCGTTACGTTGCGTAGCAATCGTTTCTACAGCATCAATGATGCGCCAATTGGGTTCTGTAGCACGCCGTTCCCACGCTTCTTCAACATCATCGGATGAAATAGCAATACGTCCTTCAGTCGGTTGCTCATCGCGTTTGTATTTACCCGTCAGAAAGCCACCACCAAGCGGTCCCCATGGCATGCAGCCAATCCCTTGTGATTCAAATAGGCTACTGTATTCATATTCAATATCACGCACGACGAGACTATATTGATACTGCGCGGCAATGAAACGCGCCCAACTATGCTGGTCACTCAAACCGAGTGCTTGCATCACCTGCCACGCCTTAAAATTGCTGACCCCGATATAACGCACTTTGCCAGCCCGCACGAGGTCATCAAATGCTCGTAGACTCTCTTCAATGGGCGTATGCGGATCCCAGCCATGCATGTAATAGAGGTCAATGACATCCGTATTCAGGCGTTTTAGACTACTCTCTACCTGTTCCATAATGACGCGACGGCTCAATCCTGCGCCCATATTAGCCTCTGGACTCGCCCCAAAACGGACTTTTGTTGCTATCGTAACTTTTTGGCGATGCCCATTGCTGAGAGCTTTGGCAATAATTTCCTCACTGCGTCCACCTGCATAGACATTTGCTGTATCCAGATGATTGCCCCCATGGTCGATATAAGCATGCACCATACGAATCGCTTCATCTTCAGGGGTACTGCGTCCGCTCTCTTCCCCAAAGAGCATTGTGCCAAGCGATAAATCGCTGACGTATAAACCACTATTTCCCAATCGCTTATTATTCATAAATTTCACCTGTTTGTTGTGTCATCATCAATTTATGGCAAATAATTATCATCGCAACTAGCAACACCATTAGATTCTGGCGTATTGGTCACACAATCCAGCAACACATCATTGACTTCACTGTAGTAGACAATTTTTTCGTCTAGGGCTTTCATGTAATTTTGTAACTGTGCGATATGGGCGGTTAATGTTTCTCGGTGGTCTTCAAGCATAGTACGTCGCTTTTCAATAGTGCGATGCCCATCTTTTTCCAGCGTTACAAATTGTGCAATCTCTGCCAGCGGCATGTTGGTACTTTTCAGCAACATGATGAACCGTATCCAGCCAATATCATCATCCGTATAGCGCCGATGACCGCTTGATGTTCGTGCAACATTGAGTAAGCCTTCGCGCTCGTAATACCGTAGCGTATGTGCGCTGACTTGGGTCATTTTAGATGCTTGTTGAATGGTATATTCATTTGCCATAGCGGTATCCTAAAACTTTGAGTTGACTCTAAGTCAAGGATTATCTCAGCAAATATCTTGAATGACCATTTTAAACACTGTGAGATGAGTTGGAAAAGAAAAAGTGACATACATGTGTATGCCACTCATTGCTTTTGTCGTTGATGCTATGTGGTGGGCGTTGCTTCACGTTTGGCAATTTCTTCCCGCACAACTGGGGCAACTTTCGTGCCGAGCAATTCAATCGCGTGCATGATTTTATCGTGTGGCATTGTACCGACACTCAGTTGGAGCAAAAGACGCTGATGCCCGAAAATCTCGTGCTGAAAGAGAATTTTCTCGATGATGTCATCAGGGCTACCGACAAAATTCGCGCCACGCAAATCTGCCGACGCGACGTATTGCTCACGACGCATCGGTTGCCAACCCCGTTCACGCCCGATTTTGTCCATCGCGGTTTTAGTCGGCAGGAAGCTCTCTTCGATTGCCTGCTCTTTGCTATCGGCAATGAAACCATGCGAGTTGACACTCAGTGGTAAATCATGATAGCCGTACTGCGCGGCGGCACGGCGATATAAATCCGTGAAGCTACGGAAGCGTTCCGGCATCCCACCAATGATAGCCAACGCCATCGGCAAACCACGGCTGGCAGCACGCACAACCGATTCGGGTGTGCCACCGACACCCACCCAAATCGGGAGTTCGTCTTGCAACGGACGCGGATATACACCAGCCTTATCCAGCGACGCCCGATGCTCACCTTCCCATGTGACAAATTCATCCTCACGAATCAGCTTGAGCAAATCCAGTTTTTCGCTGAAAAGCTCGTTATAGTCATTGAGGTCGTAGCCAAACAGCGGAAACGATTCAATGAATGAGCCACGCCCAGCAATGATTTCTGCCCGCCCATTAGATGCTAAATCAAGGCTGGCGAACCGCTGAAACACGCGCACAGGGTCATCAGAACTCAGCACGGTTACAGCACTGCTGAGACGAATATTTTCAGTACGTCCCGCAATCGTCCCCAGCAAAACTTCCGGCGCAGAGGCGACAAATTCTTCACGGTGATGTTCGCCAATCGCAAACACGTCCAAGCCAACTTGGTCAGCGAGTTCTGCTTCCGCTATCAGATTTTGCACGCGCTGATGGGCGGTCATTTTTTCGCCTGTTGCGGGGTCGGGTGTTAACTCTACAAATGTGTAGAGACCAATTTCAAAGGGTTTGTTGCTCATCACTGTATCGCTCCTATCTGTCACTTATATACAATAGATGTACAGAGAGGCACGGGACTTACGATAGAATAATATTAGCATGTTACACCACAAGCAATTTCTACGACATATTAACATCCTCACAGTAACATGATTGCCCTTTAATGCGTCTATCAAGTACACTAAACAGACTTAACACATGTTTCATAAATGGGCAGATGTCTATTTATGTATCTTATCGTAACGAAGGTAACTCCCTGTGACACAATCAGATCTCATAACAACGCTCGACAATGGCTTGCGTGTGGTGTTGCGTCCGGTACATGCCGCGCCCGTGATTAGCCTGTGGGTCGGGTATAAAATTGGTAGCCGAAATGAACAAACCGGACAAACAGGCATCTCGCATTGGGTAGAGCATATGCTTTTCAAAGGAACAGACAAATTCCCAATGGGTGCGCTAGACCGCGAAATTGACCGCGCTGGTGGTCAGTGGAATGCATTCACGAGTATGGATTACACGATGTATTATGCAACCATGCCCGCCGATAGAATTGGCATCGCGCTAGAAGCCGAAGCTGACCGCATGGCAAATGCCCTCTTTGACCCCGAAGAAACCGAATCCGAGCGCACGGTGGTCATCAGCGAACGACAAGGTAGCGAAAATGATCCTATGTTCTGGCTCAGTGAAGAAATGCAGGCGGCAGCATTTCGGGTACATGGCTATCATCACACCATCATTGGCGATTCAACCGATTTAGAGACCATGACCCGTGACGATTTGTACGCGCACTATCAACGTTACTACACGCCATCGAATGCAGTAATTGTAGCTGTTGGCGCGTTCGATAGCGCCGACATGCTGGCAGACATCAAATCACAGTTTGGACATTTGGAAAACACACCCCAGCCAACAGCATTTGTACGCCCTGAACCATCTCAGCAAGGCGAACGTCGCGTGACTGTTGAGCGTCCCGGCATGACCTCATTTTTGAGCATGGCGCATCGTGTGCCAGCCTGTACCGAGCGTGATTGGTTTGCGATGGAAGTGCTGAATAGTGTGCTGACAGGTTCGGGCGGAAGCATCGACAACAAAACAGCCCGTCTCTACAAAACACTCGTAAAATCCGGCATTGCCGCCAGCATTGATGGTGATTTATCAGAGTCGATTGACCCCTATCTGTATGAAATCACAGTGACGCTCAATGATGGTTACACGCATGCCGACGCTGAAGAAGTCATTCTGGCGGAGATAGACCACATGCAGACACATGGCATCACTGAAGCCGAACTGAACAAAGCGAAAAAACAGGCAAAAGCATCCTTTGCATATAGTAGCGAGAGCGTGACGAATCAGGCTTATTGGTTGGCACATTCGCATATCATTGATGACCCGAACTGGTATGATGATTTTCTGGAACGCTTAGGCGCAGTGACGATAGAAGATGTTCAGCGTGTCGCGCAAACCTACTTGAACGCTCGTAATCGTGTGACGGGTTGGCTCGTGCCAATTATGCTCGATGAGGACGAAGATGACTATGACGATATGTACGATGAAGCAGACGAAGCCGAAGCGGAGGTTGCACAATGACCATGCCCCGTTACGCTTTTCCAGATACCTCAACTATACGTGATGTGACGCTCGATAATGGCGTGCGCGTGCTGGTATACGAAAATCCGACCTCTGCTTCTGTGGTTCTATATGGCTCCGTGCTAGCAGGTAGCATCTACGAACCCCGCGCCCAGACAGGCGTAGCATCTATAACGGCTGCCCTGCTCTTGAGTGGCACACAAACCCGCGATTTTGATACATTCAATGAGACGCTAGAGAACATAGGCGCAGAACTCGACACCAACGCCAGCAAACATCGCGTGACAATTAGCGGACGGTCACTCGCAGAAGATTTTGACACCTTGTTGGACATGTTCACGGATGCCTTATGTCATCCAGCATTTGACCCAGCCGAAGTAGACGAAGAACGTGCCAAGCGCCTCACTGAATTACAGTATGCACGCCAAGATACACGCTACATGGCAGGGCGCACCTTTCGGGAAACGCTATATCCTGAAAATCACCCCTATCATCATTCGACCTATGGCACGCTAAAGAGCTTGCCAAGCCTAACTGCCGACGATTTACAAGCGTTTCATGAGCGTGTCTATTCACCACAGGGAATGCTATTAGTGGTTGTCGGTGCAGTAGATTCAGACCAGACTATTGCTACATTACAGGAAAAACTCGGTACTTGGCAAACACCACAGACACAACTTGCTACCGTCGATTTACCTGTAATTCCTGAACTGAGTGAGTTGGTCACTGTCGAAACGGATATTGCTGGTAAAACACAAGCAGACATTGTGTTGGGCGTGGCAGGTCCTTCGCGTTTAGCTGATGACTATCTATCTGCACAAATTGCCAATAGTATTCTTGGTGAATTTGGCATGATGGGGCGCGTCGGCAATGTCATTCGGGAACAACTCGGACTCGCTTATTATGCCTATAGTCGCTTGGATGGTGGCGTGGGACGTGGCGCATGGACAATCACGGCTGGGGTATCGCCAGAAAATGTACCTGTAACTATCGAGAAAGCGCGTGCTGAAATCGCTCGCCTAACTGATACCTTAGTGAGTGCCATCGACCTTGAAGACAATCAATCCTATTTCACCGGACGCTTGCCGTTGCGCCTAGAGAGTAATTATGGTTTGGCATCGACTATTCATGCGATGGTCGAATACGAACTCGGACTCGATTATCTAGTGCAATACCGCGACCACATTTTCAGCATCACCCGCGAAGACGTGCGTAACGCGGCGGCACGCTATCTGCACGCTGATAAATTAGTGGTATCGGTTGCTGGCTAAGAAACTGACCAACTGTGTACACAACTACTCAGTTGGTTGCTTTTTGTACTTGAGAATCGTTTTACACTGCGGGTAATTTGAGCATCCCCAAAATTGATTACCCTTATTTTTCCCACGTCTTGCTTCTCTCAACACCATCTCCCCTCCACACTTAGGACACATTTTCATAAATGCGGATGTTTCGATAATGTGATTATCAGTCGATGGTTGGGAGTTTGATTGGACATCCAAAAACTGCGCAATTTGCAATTCTATATCACTTGTCCGATAGCTACGCTGGGCTGGAATGTGTAGTAGGGGTAAGTTAGCAGTATCAAAGACACCATCTACAAAGGTATCTCTTGCTTGTCTATCTTTTCGCTGATGGCTCTTATCATCAAGCTCAATACCAAAAAGGGGACGCATTGTAGTTGCATTACAGATTAGAAAATCAACATGTTTACGGTCAATTTTATTCGTATACGTTCGATATTTACTGTAATCATCTGACTTCACCCAGAAAATATCACTTAGGTTGACTTTCGTACAAATCACAGCTTTATTGCCAATGACATGTTGTAACACTTTGAAGAAGCTGAACTCAGCCGCTGATAAAAAGTCATCCCTCAGATTATAAGGGAAAATATCTACCTCTGTATCAGCAGTCTCGCTACGACTATGTGTGTACGTTTCTTCTCTGCTATTAAAACGAGAATCAACAAAAGCAACAACCTCGTCAGATGATGCTTTAGATAATCCGAGTGCAATCAGTATCCTACGGAGTAATCCAAACTTTTTATTATTAGCCATTCGCCACTATGTCTCCAATGCTTACAGTACGAATCTAGTGTACGTGCAAATTGCATCTGAGACACATAAGCTATGTTACATTTGCGTATCTTCGTATTTACGTTTTTCGCTTGTGCCGGAGAACAAGTTGCTCAACCAGCTAACAATGCCTTTGCCTTCTTTGAACGGAATCTCACAGAATTGAATTACCTCGTCAATGAGGTCAACAGCATCAGATTTTTCAGTGATAGCAATAGATTTGGGCAAAGGATAGCCAGCCATCATAACTTTCCAGATAGATGTGCTAACCAGTGTGCTTTTATCTTTTTCCGCTAAGATAACACGAATATGATGCAGGGTTTCGTCTTTTTTGTGCAGTCCAGTTACGATGCTGACAGGTGCGCCACTCTCATCCGTGTATTTATCGACATACAGCAAACCAAAATTCCATTTGAGGTGTAAATTCTCAGACAAATTTTGTGTTGCTGTCTCGATAGGCATCGCAAGACGTGTATCGTAGGTGAAATCTGGGTCATGCATAGTCGTTTGCTCCTTGTGTAAATTTGGTGTCTCTTATCAGGCTTTACGCAAAAATAGCCATCCAAGTAGCACGCTTGCACCAATCCACGCAAATAAGCCAAACCACAAAGCGCGATACCACAATCTCGGCACAAAGCTGAATACCACTTCGCTCTCCCCTGCTGGGATTTGTACAGCGCGGAACATAGCATCCGCACGATGAACCTCTGTAGGAATATCGTTGACTGTCGCTTGCCAGCCAGGATAATAAGCATCGGTCAGCAAAAGATACCCTGCTGTATCTGCATCCACTTGTAAGCGAATGTTTGTGTCGCTGTATTCAGTAATCGTTACTGTACCTGATGTGCTTATATTTTCACGCGCATCATGTACGACAGTTAGTTGCGGGTTATCTGCGAGTTGCATCAAGGCAGCTTCGTGACCCTCCCAATTATCAGGTGTGATTGCCATCTCTGTAACCAACCGTGCGCGTGCTGTCGGTGTCGTCAGGCGATAGATTTTGATATCACTAGAGAGTACTCGTTCGATATTCGGGGGCATCAGTTGTAAAAATGTACTAGACTCATTTTCTACCACAGTGATAGCGAGCAAATCATCACACAGTGCATAAAAATTCGCCGTCATCGTCTCCCATGACATCACAGCACGATAGTAAGTCGTACCCTGAAAATCAAAATTTGTTACATTTCCGCGCGCAGGTGGCGTGAGGCAAAGAACATGTACATCATCATAGATAAAATCAGGTTCTATGGGGGGCGCTGACCAGTATTCAAACAGTGATGTATCGTAAAAAATGCCTTCATGAACCACATCAAAATTCTTATCCGTGATGAGATATTGCACATCCATATAGGCAAGCCAGCGCATCTCCGGCACGCATGCCCCACGACAACTTGGCTCTGACAACGTCTCGCCAATGCGCCCATCTTGTATGCGCGGACTGCCGTCAGGGAGCAACAATGATGTAAATTGCGAATAATAAACCGTCGGGAGCAAGCCACCCCCAAAGCCATCTATAGACGGAATCCCCCATGTCATGCTCAGGTTAGGAAAGAGCGTCTCCTGATTTTTGAGTGCAGTAGTTGCTGTTGCTTGTGCCTCGTTATCCATGCCCAACAACGTATAGCGTTCACGGACAGCACCAATATCACCAACATCGAATAGACGCGCACTGATAGCCAGTGTACGCGGTGGCACGATGCTATCATCTGTAAAAGCCAGTAGCTGACTAATCGTAAAACGTTGACCCAAATAAGTATCACGCGGAGCAAGTTCCGTATGTGGCAATACTCGTGATGCGAGAAAGAGTTCTGCAACGACTAGGCACAGTACCCACACAGATACATCTCGGCGTGTCGAAAGCCACATCAGCACACCCAATAGACCAAGCCCCACACCCCAGCCGAGCAATGTCCAGCGTGTCGGTTGTGCAGAGCCAACGATGTCTACAGCATCAATGGGCGCGAAATACCCTATCAGCATCAACACACCAATCAGAGCAAACGCGATAGCAATAATGCGACGGGTAAGTTGCTTGTTTTGCAGGGCGAGTGTGCCGTAGCCTGCCAGCATCGCTAAGCCAATACTATGGAGCGCCAACCAGCGTGCCGGCACACGAAAGAGATTAAAGCCTGGCAAGTCAGCAATCAACAAATAAAGCGGGTTATAGCGTCCGAAAGCGAAGAGTAACCCAATCAGTGCCAATGCAATCCATACCCAGCGTGTAGACTGTGCTTGTGTGCTAGTAGGTTTCGTCAATGCGCCAATAATAGCCAGTCCGAGCGCAATCACGCCAATATAGCCGACATACTCACTAAAGAGTTGTCCATCGTAACTAGGGAGCAATGCCCGTCCGACATAGTGTAGCGGGAGCGAAAATGCTGTCGCCTCTTGTGCAGTCAAGCCATCGCCCCTATTAGACATACCTGTGAGTTCAAGCGTGGGTAACAACTGAGGCAGTGCCAAAATCACAGTAATAATAGCAACACCAGCCAGCATCAGCAGATGAACACCCTTTGCACGCATATACTCTCGCCACGAATCGAGCCTATCTATCATAGGAAATAGCGTCAGGATACCGAGTGCAATCCCACTCATGAAAACAGTTTGTGTGTGTCCGCTGAATAACTGCAATGCCCATGCTATCGCTAAAAGCAGAGCATAGCGCAAGCGTTTTTCGCTGTTAAACAAGGCATAGCAGAGAAACAGCAACCAAGGCAACCAACTAATTCCCTGTAGCTGATTGATTTGCTCAACATGCCCGCCAACATAGCCCCCAAAGGCAAAGGTAAACGCCGCGACAAACGCAGGCAACCACGCCTCAGAGACAGCCCGCCGAAAGAGCATCCATGTTCCCAATGCCCCCCAAACGATATGTAGCAAAATGCTCATACGAATACCATCCGGCGCAGTGAACGGAATTGTGAGCCAATTCGGGGGATAGAGTGTACCAAGTTGAGGATTCGCCAGCAGAGGCACACCCATGAAAATATCAGGATTCCAGAGTGGCAACTCGCCGGCACGCAAAGCAACATTTCGGGCGTCCCAATAGGGATAAAAATAGGTGTAGGTATCCCCACGCGCTAAAATCATATCGGTAAATGCAAGATGATAAAAGAATAGCAAGCTGACGAAGATGACTGTAAACAAAACAATGATATGACGCCAGCGTGTCATCTGTGGGGCGACCATAGCAAACACCTTTGGTTTCGATGTGATAGGGTGAATACTCAGATGTTACATGATGCCACGTATCTTGGCACAGACAAAGAGACTATCGTGCTATCTGCGGTATTCGCTCATTCTTTAAGTTTTTGTAGGGTATATTTCAGTTATAATAACAATGAGGGGTAGGTGATGTGTTGATAACAAACTACATATCAGCCTTAAGTACGAAACAAGCAAACGCAAAGCCTAGTGTAGATAATATATTACAAATACAGTAGTTTCAATTAGTATCCGCACCCCTTTATAGATAAACCTAGTATTTAAAAATACTATCGTAAAGCAAAATGAGAATACAGACGATGCTCATGTCGATAACCGTAGTCCAAGACATTATTCATGCGATTGGTGCGCCTGTGCTGGTGATACAGCGCAATCGTATTGTGATGGTTAATGCAGAAGCAGAGGCGTGGTTTGGCTTGCCAGCCGACACCTTAATAAATGACTATACACCCTACTCTCTATTGCATCCATCAACACGCCGAAATGCGCTTCAATTTTATCTCGATAAACAGTCTACAACATCTCATGAGCCACCAGCAGAAAAACGCCTCGCCATCACCCACCCGACACAAGGCATGCACTGGGTTGATGTATCCATCGGGTCATTACCACTATTGGACAATACACATCATCTGATTACCGTTCACACAGCGAAAGTATCGTCTGGGGAGCAACACCACAAAGAAGCTACCCCTGTTTCATTCCGCCACACTCAGAGAGCCGAAATGATTCAGCAAAATCCCGCTCTGACAGATATGGTCATTAATACGCATTTCAATGACCGTGTATTAGAAGAATTTTTGGATACCTTGTATGCTGTTATTCCCTATGATAGCGCGTCTATAGCTTTGTATCACAATGACGACTTAAAATTTGTCGCAGCGCAGGGACGCACAGTAGAGATGTCTCTGGAAACCTTGACACTCAATATTGGTAAACCAGTGCCACAACCTGTCGATGCAACATATAAGACCTCATTGGGTGTGGCGCATGTGATTAATGATGTGATCGGGCATCCTGAATGGATATACATGGCGGATACTGACCATATCCGAGGGTGGATGGCTGTTGAATTAAATTACAAAAACGTACCCATTGGACTACTATACATTGATTCTGTAACACCTCATTTTTTCTCAAAACAACACGCACATCAGGCAATTGCAATGGCGCAACAAGCAGTAACTGCACTGGTGCATGTACGCTTGTATCAGCAATATTATTTTGACCTTGAAGAGCGCCATCGTTTACAAGAAATCTTAGTACAGAATCTCATCAGTACAGAGACACTGTACGCCGCACAAGATTTGCTCTTTTCAGCAGATAGCTTGTACCACTCGCTACCAGAAGTCATGTTAATTATGAGTTCAGCGTTGAAGCAAACACGCCTGATGATTACTGTGTTCAATGTCGCAACAGGCACACTACGCCATGCGCTCCAACATGATATGCAAAGCGAGGAAGCATGGCAGTATTTCAGCAATATAGTCACACAACCGGAAATTCCCTATGCGACAATGCCCCTAAAAGATATTAGCTTACCTACAAATGGTTACATGCAACTAGAGACAGGTGAACATGCGATTGCCGCAACGATTGAAAATCGCGGTTTATTGCTTGCTTTGCGCGATAGCCACCAGCCAGAGTTCTCTGAAAGTGAACATGAACTCATCTCTACAGTGGCAAATCATGTGGGTATTGCGCTGAAAAATGAATTACTAGAAGCACAACTACGTCAACATACCCAGCACCTAGAGAAACAGGTTCAACAACGCACGGCTGACCTCCAATTCGAGCGAAGTCGCTTGCAAGCAATTTTGGATTCGACAGGCGAAGGCATCTTCTACATGGAAGATTTCTTGATTCAATACACAAATCCAGCCTTCTGCAATATGGTGGGCTATCATGCAGATGAACTCAAAGGACAGCCCCTCTCCATGATTCGGGTAGAGCAAAAAAACGAACTTGCCCAGAATTTTGAGGCACTATTTAAGGAAAGCACAGATATTGATGTCGGACGTAATGAAACGCGCTTGCGCCATCGTGACGGAACAGAATTTCATGCCGATATTCGTTTCTCGCTGGTAGGCTTGCCAGGTGATGATTCAGTACGCATGGTGGCAATTGCACGCGACATCAGTCAAGAGCGCAAATTGTATTTCCAACGGGCGCGGTTTATTGCCAATGCCGCCCATGAATTGCGTACACCCATGACAAGCCTCATCTTGCGTTTGCATCTCTTACGACGCCAACCGGATAAAGTAGCTACCCATCTAGAAAGCCTCGACAAGGTATCAGAGTATTTACGTGAATTGGTCGAAGAATTGCTGACCCTCTCACGCTTTGAACGTGGGTCAATTGAGCTTGCGAAAAGCGACTATGCGCTCCAACCCCTGATACACGCAGCCACCGAAGCGCATCTGTCCTTTGCTGACGAGCGTCAGGTAGCCATACACTATGACATGCCAGACGATGATGTAATAGCGATGGTCGATAGTAGCCGTTTCAAACAAATGATGAGCAATCTCATTTTGAACGGCATCAACTATGCAAAAGAAGAAGGCACAGTAGATATAAGCATGACTGTCGATGAAGATACACTCGGCAACCGCAACGCCATCATTCATGTCAAAAACGACGGTGAAGGCATCGCAGCTGACTTGTTACCCCATGATATTTTTGAACCGTTCAGTCGCCCTAGCGAGGGGTCGCGCAAAGAGACAGGCATGGGTTTGGCACTTGCGCGCGAAATTACCACACTCCATAATGGATCTATCCACGCACAAAATAATAACGAGGGTGGCGCGACTTTCCGCGTGACCTTGCCTATTAACTGACTAAGCGTGAGTTTCGTTTTAGCATAGAATCTTGAGCTGTTGGTATCGAAAAGCAAAGTTTCGACTCAGCGGACAACATAGATGTTGCCCCTACACAAGTTCTATGGTTGTAAATGACTCGCAAAATCGGCATTCACTTATCTAAAATTGAGGTTAACAATCATTTCAATCAGCATTTGCTTCCGCGAAAATAGCGTATAACCTAAAACCTGTCACTTTACGTGTGCTTTCTAGTTGATTGACATTGTGCATCCAGTCACATTTTGAGATAGTAAAACCTGCCTTTTTGAGGCAGTAAGCACCCGTTGCCCATGTTTGTGTACATGCAAGGGGAAGACTATCAGTAAGTTGACCCCAATTACTCCATCCCCAATCCCGACGTATCCATGTGTTTTCTATAAACAGAATTTTACCACCATCAGCCAAAAACGATTTCCACAACAAAAACGTTTCTATAGGGTCTTCTAACTCGTGAATGACATACCGAGTCACAATCAAATCAAAGTATTGCCCACGTTTAGCCATATCCTCAACAAATTGCCGTGATGTGAAATCTGCATTGATGAATTCAACATCCGGTAGACGCTGTTGTGCCTGCACGAGTTGAGCTTCACTCTTATCAACACCAACCACCGTTTGCAAATTTGACTTTAGAAACTGTGTAAAAACACCGCTACCACACCCTAATTCGATGACATTCGTATAGGCTGACAATGTCCCACTTAGTGCTTCAAGGTCAGTCTGATACGCTTGTCCAGCACCTACATCAACTGCGAAGCTAGGATGATTATCGTAAGTTGTCATTCAATGTCTATCCTGATACCAATGGCTAGCAATCGCATAAGCCGCTTGACTAGCTTGATTCGCCGCGCCAAGTGCAGTCGCCCAACCCTTCACATCACCCACAGCCCACAACCTCTGAACAGTTGTCTGATAGTAATCATCCGTCTTTATATAACCTTGCTCGTCTAATTCAAGCTCAAAATCAGCTATTATGTTTTTAGTAAGCTGTTGAGGGGTATCGTCAGGTCGCCACCACAGCGTACCCAATGCAACGCGCTCGCCCGTACTCAGTGTTACCGAGTTGATTTTCCCACTGTCATGATGAATCTCAGCGACTGTTCCTTCATGGACAGAGATACCTTGCTCAGTGAGTTCAGTATGGTATTCATCATCCAATGTGACCTGTGGCGTGAGGATAATTTTTGCTTGTGGTGTCCAATTTTGGTGCATTTTTGGCATATGTTCGAGCGCCAATGGTGACGATGCGACCAATCCCCACACCCTATCATGATTCTCATATCCATCACAAAACGGACAAGCAATAATGGTATTGCCCCAGCAGTCGATAAAACCTGGTATGTCTGGATACACGTCCCGATACCCTAATGCTAGAATGACGTGTTTCGCGGTGATAGATGTGCCTTTATCGCTACTAACAGCAAAACCAAGCTCATGTGCTTGCACGTCAGACACGCGTTCTTCTCGTAGCTCGGCGCTATTATAAACATTGATTTGTTGCCAAGCCTGCGCTCGAATTTCGGACGGCAACAAGCTATCCAATCCAACAAAGTTATGCACACCATGCGATGCGCCGTTGCGAGGGGGTTCTGGTGAATCAAATACTATAATGCGCTTACGAGTGCGTGAGAGAATCAAAGTGGCTTGTAAGCCAGCCGGTCCTCCACCGATAATTGCAATATCATAATGATCATTTATCATGAGAATCCTTATTTTCTTCTGCAATCACAGCATCAATAGCATCCGCAAATCGTTCTGGCACATCAGCAGATACAATGTCCATGAATAAACCAGGTTCAATCAATTCCAGTTCCATAAGGACAAAGTCAGTCTCAACCACGATGCCATCGACTCGGGTATACAAAAATGTATCTTGCCCTGTATGCTCATGGGCAACAGTTAAAACGGATTGCGCAACTTTAACGATGTCATCGTCAACATTGCTTGCTGTATAGCTACCCCCATAAGCAGAATTCACGAATATAGTGTCTGCGCCTGGTATTTTACGAATGGCATACTGAAACTCATCTTGAAAGAAGATGAGGGACAACTCACCATTCTGTATTTCTTCAATCACAGGTTGAATCAGTACCTGACCTTGTTGCAACATAGCGTCAAGTAGAGCTTGTTTTTCATGAGCATCAGCAATAGCAACCACATGAATGCCATAACCAGAAGCACCCATCGCTGGTTTTAGGACGATCTGCTCCCATGCTCTTGTTTCCATTGTTTCGCTTAGATTAATTGGCTTATCTGCCCAGATAGTCGGGATAGTCTTCACACCCTGCTGGGCTAAGTCACGGAGATAGGTCTTTTCCATGTTCCATAGCACTGTTTTTGGAGTGTTATACAGAGGTACGCTTAAGTCTTGCAATTGTGTCAGCCACTGACGAAATGCCTGTGCATGTTTGTAGTAATCCCAGCAAGAGCGCAGAACAACCGCGTCAAATTGTCGCCAGTCTATGGTTGTATCATTCCAGATGGCAGGTATAACTTGGATACCCCGTTTTTTCAGTGGATTCAGCAGGGTCTGGTCACTAGGGGAAAGTTCCGGTCTGCCGGAGTATGTAACCAGTGCAACGGATTTCATGCCTTATTGACCTAACCAAAACGGAACATTAGGTAAGATGTTTGAACTCATCACTATCCTAAATGAGCTATTATCAAATCTGGCAAACATTTTCTAAGCGTCTGGCTGTAGCGCGTGCGCCAGCAATATTCATACAAGCAGGACCCAGTTCCAGCTCTGCTAAAGACCCACTCGCGTATAAACCATCCGCCCAACATAATTTGCGATTCAAAATTGGATAACCACAGTCTGCAAGCGGTAGTTGATAGCGTTTGATAGTATCAGCAAGCCACGTTTGCTCAGGTGTGACAGATTGTAGCCCCGTTGCCAATATAACATGATCGACAGTAGAAGCTGAGCCGTCAGCAAACGTGAGCGCAATACGATTATCTGTCGTCAACTCTGCTGAGGAAACCGTATTTTGGCTGTAGCTGACCTGTTCCATTTGAAACGCTGTCTGGAGATTGGTGTGAATGTCATGCGCCAATGTTCCAGAGTGACGTGCCTCCCCTATCATCCAGCGACGGCGGTCATAATCGGCTTTGCCAAACGCTGTCAGACAGGCAGGACCCAGCCAACAAGGCGTCGTGTCAAAATCATGCTGGCGCAAAGGTCGGCGCGTGATAAGTCTCACATCGCGGTCATACATGAGTTCTAATGCAATCTGCCCACCTGAGATACCGCCCCCAATCACAATAGTTTTGCTACCCTGCTCAATAGATTGCTTATCAAAAGACATATCCAAGACATGTTGTACCGGGGCGTTCTGTGTAATTAAGTGTTCCGCCCAAGCGGGAATGAGCAATCGTTGGCGTCCAGTTGCCAGTAACACATGTTTGCTTGTCAATCTATCGCTTGCAGTATCCACACACCAGCCATCTTTGGTACGGTGCAGGCTTAGTGCTTTACCACGAACATGCAAACGATCAAGCTGGTAGCTATCAACGACATGCTGGCAATGTTGCTGAAACAAGTCATAAGAGGGGCGATAGTACGGGTCAATCCAGAAATCAGCATCATCGGATTGCTGTTCATGCGCAAAGCGTTCCAGCGAACTCACTTCAAGGTCAATGTGATGCACACGCGGGGAGCGCAAGTAGCGCATCCCCGTATTTTCAGTGCGTTTGCTCCATGCAGCCAGTAGCTTTTCATGAGGGTCAAGAATACGCAGGGCATCTGCTGGTACGCCAAACTTATTAACAAGTACATGCGCGAGATGTGTCCCATGAATACCACCCCCAATAATCAGCCAATCAAGCATGCTTTACTCCATCGCTTGCACTTGCCACATTGGGAAGGGGTCAGGCAAAATCTCCCAGCCCGTTTCGCCAAGCGCGATTTCTGCGTCTGTCAACAAAGCGTCATTGAGTTGTGCTATCATCTCTTGTTTCGGCATTTTGATACCAATGAACACCAATTCCTGACGGCGGTCTCCGTAAGGTTCTTGCCAAAATTCCTCTTTGTATTCATCAACATACGGTCCTTTTGGTTGCAGATGTTCTGGCGTCCCTGCCAAGAATTGCCCACCATAGGACACACGCGCTACACGCCCTGCCAGTTGCCAGTTGATAGCATCATTGTTACGGCTTGCAATCCAGAAAAATCCTTTTGAACGCAAGACAGTTTCCATGTGTTCGCCTTTGAGCATGTTCATCAGGCGTTGTGGATGGAATGGCTTATGTGATTTGAATACGAAACTGCTGATACCGTATTCTTCCGTTTCAGGAGTATGTTCACCTTCAAGCTCTTTCAACCACCCTGCGGAACGTTGGGCAGCTTCCATATCGAACATACCCGTGTTCACAATCTCGTCCATATCAATCGCGCTATTTTGGGTGCGCAACAATTTAGCATCAGGATTGAGCTTACGAATAGCGGCTTCCAACTCATTGAGTTTATCTTCAGATACGAGGTCTGTTTTGTTGAGAAGAATCACATTAGCAAATTCAACTTGGTCAATCAACAAGTCAGAGATGGTGCGGTCATCTTCTTCACTGATTGCCATATCCATTGCTTTGAGACGTTCACCTTCACGGAAATCGTCTAACCAACTGTTGGCATCCACGACTGTCACCATCGTATCTAATTGTGAGATGTCCATCAAGCTCATTGTGCCATCTGGTGTCGGGAAAGAGAAGGTCATCGCTACCGGCAATGGCTCAGAAATCCCTGTTGATTCGATAAGCAGATAATCAAAACGTCCTTCACCCGCGAGGCGTGCCACTTCGAGTAGCAAATCTTCGCGCAAGGTACAGCAAATACACCCGTTAGTCATCTCGACCAATTTTTCATCGGTACGGCTGAGGTTCGCTTCGCCGTCACGGACTAGCTGGGCATCAATGTTGACCTCGCTCATGTCGTTGACGATAACCGCCACACGCATGCCTTCGCGGTTGCTGAGAACATGATTCAATAGCGTCGTTTTGCCTGCTCCCAAAAATCCTGAGAGTACGGTAACGGGTAACTTTTGTTTTAGTTCCATCGTTGATTCTCCTATAGCGTGATAACTTGATCGGGTGGATTCGTGCTTAGAGCCGTGTATAGGTCTGGAAAGCATCCAACCTGCACACCAGAAACTACATTTACAACTTGTATCTCACCTGGTTCAGTACGACCACTGCCATCAGGCGCACACCAGCGTGGTTCGCCTTGCGCCAAATTCCGTTGCAAGGCACACATATCGCACATCATCAGCAACATACCTTTATCTTGTGCCACTTTAGCCAATCGCTCGCCGACAGGATCACCCTGACGCAACACCAACGTGTTATCGTCAAAGAAGAACATGCCAACAACGTCGACTCCGTGTGTATCTGCTTCAAGCTGAGGCAATATCATTTGTGCCAGTTTGTATGAGGACGCATTTGCTGTTGCGAAAACGTACGCAATTTTCATACTTGCTCACTTTTCTCTCAGATGTTGTTGATGACTAGGTACGCTAACCAGAAGATTACCAACTTGATTTCGTGACGCCTGGAATTTCGCCCTTGAGCGCCATTTCGCGGAAGGTGATGCGAGACAACCCAAAACGGCGGATGTAGCCACGCGAACGTCCGGTTACGCCACAGCGGTTACGAAGGCGGGTTGGGCTGGAATTTCTTGGCAATTTTGCCAAACCTTCCCAATCACCTGCTTCGCGGAGGCGTTTACGTTCTTCAGCATACTTTTCAACCATTTTTTGGCGTCTTTTTTGTTTTGCGACGGATGATTTCTTAGCCATGTGTATCTCCTAAATTGATTTAATTGATGATTGATGTTGATAAGTCATACCAGCTATCAGCCATTTCTGATGCTGGAATACCACCTTTGTTACGCTTGCGCTGAGGCCATTTTGTGAGGGCATTCTCCCGATACTCAGGTTCAACCTCAGCCCCCACCCATGCCTCATAATCACCAATCCAACGCAAGGCAACCGTCAACAGATGATGGGCATGTAGGCGGTCATCATCAGTCAGAGGCATTTCTGTTAATGCGAGGTCGCGCTTAGACCACGCATTGGGAATAGAAATCGTTTCACGGATGTAGCACAGTCGAAAACGTGACCGACCAAGAAATAGGCTTCCATGCTGAGGACAAGCAATCCATAAACCCCAACTCCATAAATTGAGCGTCATATCGTCTTGCAGTTGGAAGACGTAAGCACTTTTGTAGCGTGGGTTTGGTGACGGTCTTTTCTTTCCACCATAGCCCAATAGAAGATTGCCTTCTGCCCGACGCACATCACATCCCCAGCACCACATCTGCTGGTCAATGAGCGTTCTGGCTATTTGTTGCTGATGATTTGCCAGTTTAAGTTGATTTTTCCGATTTACCATGCACACCTTGCTTTTCTAAATGAGACTTGGTATCAATTAGATGACGTAAATGATACAAAGTCTCTATTAGATTGACAAGAGGAGAAATTCTATGAAGATGCTTTCACGTTTGGTTGTAATCATGATTTTGGGATTAATGGGAATGACCATCAATGCCCAAGACTTGTTGGAAATGGCTCCACGTCTACTGCTTGCAGACAGCACGGGTATCGTGCATGTGATGGATACAGAATCGGGCGAAATTGTCACCGCCTTAGATATGCACGAAGAGATGGATGAAGCACCACGTCTGTATGTTGGACCAAGTGGTCAATATGTCTTCGCTGTGTTGCGAGCATCCAATATGGTGCGCGTGATTGATAGTGGTTTTGCAGATGGAGCATTGGGCGAACCTACATTGTTAGATTTCACTCTGCAAACGATGATGCCAACTCATTTTGATATTTATGGCGACCACGTAGTCAGTTTCAACGATGGTGATGGGAGTGTTACCGTTTTCACCGAAGCAATTTTTAACGGTGGTGGTACGGCAACAACCTTCTTCACAGGACAATCACATCATGGGGTAGGTGTGATGCTGGATGATGTTCTAATTGCTACCAATCCTACGCCAGAAGGCTTCTTGCCTGTTGGGCCTGCTGTGTTTAACATGGAAGGCGAGATGATTGCTGCTTTCGACAATTGCCCGGGTCTGCATGGTAAGGCGATTCTTGGCGATGGGCGCGTCGTTTTTGGTTGTGATGACGGCGTTGCAATTATCAGTCGTAGTGGTGATAACTGGGTGACCAGCAAAATTACAGAAGATGCTGAAGCACGCATCGGTAACTTCACCTACCATGAAGAGACGAGTCTGTTACTCGGGAACTGGGGTGAAGACAGCTATGCCTTGGTAGATGTTGATGCAGGCACAATCAGGGAAATCACCTTGCCACTTAATATCTGGCTGGCGCCTCCCGCATTCAACCCTCTCAATACAGATGAAGTTATCGTGTTGACACAGGATGGTTCGTTGCACACGGTAGAAGCTCTCACAGGTGAAGTTGTGGCAACTGCTTCTGAAATTGTCACTGCATACGCAGAACCAGAGGATGAAAATGCCAGAGTACCACGCCCAGCATTGGAGATTGTAGATGGCTATGCCTACCTGAGTGACCCAATTGCAGGGACGTTGCACATCATCAGTCTGAGCGATATGAGTGAGGTAGCCGTGATGGAACTAGGCGCTAACATTACCTCCATTGCTACGATTGGCAACTAACACCTTAAACTAAGTACGATAACCAGCCGGGAGTGTAATTTGCTCCCGGTTTGATTTTATTTGAGGAAACCCATGAACCGATTATCACTCTTCTTTGTGTTTTCCCTATTATTCGTAATAATGCCCAATACTCAGGCACAAGATGATCGTCCATTAGTAGTAGCGACTACGACAATTATCGCGGATGTGACACGCAACATTGCAGGTGACCGTGTAAACATTGTCTCATTGATGCCACCTAATGCTGATGTTCATGCCTTTAACCCAACAGCCCGTGATCTTGTCCCTCTAGAAACAGCAGACTTAGTGTTAATTAATGGTGCTGACCTAGAAGAAACGATGATTGATATAGTGAGAACGGTTAGCCCAGTAGAACCCGTCGTAGTGTCCGATGGCATTACGGTTCTTGCCTATGGTATTGATCGAGGCGCGGGTAATTTAGGGCTGACACCCAGACGCATGTTGCTGGCAGACACAGAGAACAATGTCCATGTTCTCAATGTATTCAGTGATGAAATCATTGCTACTTATCCTTTCGATGCATCCGCAACTGTGTATGCTGAACGTGCGCGACATGCCCGCTATGGCTTTGTCGTAACATCAGACGCTGTCAATGTTATTGATAGTGGTTTTCGGATGGTTGCGCATTTTGACCATTACGACCCTTATCTTGTCAATCCACAGCTAATCGATTTTGTGCTTCCAGCCAACGAAATTGATACCACACGACTGATAGACGCCGCGTTTGATCTAGATAATGCTGAAATTATGCTGAACGATGGTGAAGATCAAGCGATAATAAGCCTTCCTGAGTCATTTGACACCAGCATGTATACAATTATAGGCGAGCCATTAACGCACCCAACGAGCGACAATCAGATACTTGTGCTGACAACTGCAGGTGAACTTTTGTCTGTAGATATGGCAAATGGCGCGGTGCGACAATCAATTGTGGTGTTGCCTACCCCGACTGAAGATGCGCCTGTGATGGCTATAAGTGGCGATATGGTCTACATTAGCAATGCAGCAAGTAATACATTGCTGGAAATTTACGCGGGTGAAAACGAATTAGTCCTCACGGATGAACTTGATTTAGGGTTCACCATTAGCTCAATGGCGTCTTTTGGTGCTGTTGTTGATCCACATGCGCTGGATACGACCTCCCAGGTTACAGGGCGTGTACTTGGTGCAGGTGTTGACTGTTCGATTCAAGGGGATGCCGTACACGGTCCATGTGACGCGCACTTCTGGGCTGACCCAAATAACGTCATCATCTGGGCGGATAACATTGCCTCTGCTTTAAGCGAGCTTGACCCGGAGAATGCTGATTTTTATACGGCAAATGCACTGGCTTATCAGGAGCAACTTCGTACATTAGATGCAGAGATTGAAGCGCTTGTTGAGGCGATTCCACTCGAAAACCGTCGCTTGGTGACGAATCATGACTTTCTCGGTTACTTTGCTCAGCGTTATGGCTTCGAGATTGTCGGTGTTGTATTACCGGGTGGTTCAACACTTGCTGAACCCAGTGCGCGTGAGTTGGCAGAGTTGATTGAGATTATCGAACGCGAGGATATTGAGACGATTATCGTTGAGGCATCTAACACCAGTCGTATCTCAGACACATTGGCGGAGCAGGTCGGTATCGAGACGATCTTGCTGTACAGTGACTCGTTGAGCGATGCGGATGGTCCAACATCGACTTATCTGGACTACATGCGATACAATGTTGAAACTATTGTGGACGTCCTTGGCGATGACGCATAATTCACTCGCTTTATTGATATCAAAGGTTAAAATATCATGCGCAAGGTGAGTAGCTGATATGGTTTGACTGTGACAGTGATATATCCATCTGTGAGTGCTAAATCAGCGACAGAGGTTTCTGCGAGTGATACTTGCTCAATAGTTGTGGGCGCTTGCGCAGGGATGAGTTTTGCCTCTGCATCACTATCAGTTGGGTTGAGCAAGCGCACAATCAGTTCTTTCGTCTCAGTAGATACATTAGCTTCGACTTGGCGTGACTGTGACCGATATTGCGGTGGCTTGAGCGCCGTCAGCACCACTTGCTCACTCTCAATTTTCAGGAAACTATGCGTGCCACGCTTAGGCGCGATTGCATACTGATAGGCTTGCAAAGGCGCACGGAACGCCATACCACGGCGCATGAGGTCTGCTGGATTATGAGCTTTTGCGAGCGGTAACAACAAAAATTCAGCCTCAAAGTCTTCCCCTTCTTGTTGCGCCTTCTGCGATGCCATCTCATTCGCTTTGTCTACCCAACCGACAGCACGTAAGAGCGTCAAGGCAAGCGTAATTTGCCCCTCTTCTTCGATTGGCTCAACAGAGAGCAAGCCCCGTGTGAAAAGTGCCATGCCATATTGTTTACCATAAAGCGCAGCAACATTTTGAAGCGGGTGTTCTTGCCATTGAGGATGGGCATCATCACCGATGATACGCCGTTTTGTGATACCAAAGGCGCTATCCGTATACAGTGCCTGTGCGCTGATACCTGTGCGGATATACGCCCGCAGACGATGGTCTTTTGCCGTATTCGTGAAAGTTGTCTTGAAGTACAAGCCATCAATATCAGTATGGTAGGTGGCAGTCGTATTTATATCGAGAACACGCAAGCCTCTAACACGCTCTCCACCATTTTTGAGTTCGGGAGCAATGCGCATACGGTTACGGAAAATAAGTCGCTCGTAGGTAGGCGTTGCCTCAATTTGTACAACATCCACCAAACTCCCCTGCATCACGACATCCGGTTGCGGTTCAGCATAGTGCCAAACATCCCCTGCATCCCCACCATCAAAATAGCGCAAAAGGTCGATAATACTGCCACCATCGAATGACCAATCAAGGCGTCCGCCGACCAAGACAAGCGATGCGGTTGATGCCCCACCAATCGAACGCCCTGCAACTGCACGACGCTGATTATACGCGGCTGTTTTATCGCTACTGAGTTCAAGCGTGTATCCAGCATAGCCAACCGATGGCACACTAGCACGAAATGCGAGTGTTTGTGTGTCATTGTCCCAAGTGAACGCAATTTCTTGCCCGCTACTATCTTTCAGTATCTGCGGATAGCGCCGTGCTGGCAACACAAGGGGGAGTGTGACGACCTGCTCTACAGCATGTCCGTGTAAATTCCAGACCGTAATATAAGTTTCATCCGTCGTGATATCACTCGTTGATGCAATAGGTGTACCATCAAGCGCAGTCAGTGCCGTGTCGATGATGCGCTGGCTGGCATTCTCCACCCGCCGACTGCGTGTTGCCATATCATCTACAACAGCATTAGCAACAGCACCGACATAGGTGTTGGTTGTCATATTTTGCAGGAGCAAACGCCAACTTTGTCCCAAGAGTGTATGCTGAATGCGCGGATAAGCGACCTCACCATAGACAAGCGCCAAGGCTAACAAAGGTTCAGTCCGATGCGTGAGCAACGCATCCAAATTCACGATATGTTGCTTATGTTGTATATGTGATGTGTAGCGTCCTGAGCGTATCGTACCATCATCTAAGTGCAATTCGCCCTGAAAATAAGGTCGGAAGGCATCAGGGAGCGATTGGCGCACAATATCTACATATTGGGTTAATGTGCCACCGAGCAAATCAAAATCCCCACGTATGCGTCGCGCACCAATGAAATCACCTGATTTTGTAATCTCGTTCACCCACAAAAATGGACCCTGTGGTTGGATAGCTTGTTGTTGTTCTATGCTATCTTGCGGGGAAGTCTCTTCCTCCATGCTGATATTGCTGACAATTAAGACAGCACTCCCATCCGGTGAGCGCCACAGATACGGAATCGGCATCTGAGGGTGTGCAACAGGGAGCAACATACCATTGACCCCGAAGCCTTGCAAAATTTGTGGCAATTGCGCATTTAGTTGGTAAGCATCAGGGAAGAGTGCAACCGTCTTAGGACGCATATCATAACGCGCAGCATCAACTTTGCCTTGTAGCAAACTCCGAATATGAGCTTCACCACTTGCCAACAGGGTATCAAGATGCAAGTAGAAAGGACCTATTTGCGCTGAAATCCCGCGCTCTTGTGTCTCTAAAATTTGTAATAGGATGGATAGGAAGGCGTTGTCAATATCGGCAACGTCATCTAAGATGATAGTCTGATTGCCCAGCAATAAAGGTAAATGAAGCAGGGTATCTGTCTCTGCCTTCGGAGATGCGACAGCCCCTTGTGCCGCCGCCCACTCTTCGAGCAAGGCAAGTAAAGCGGCACGTTGCATATCAAAGGTTTGCGTGCCTTCACGTTGCCATGAAAAATACGCAAGAATATGCAGAGTAAGTCGCAAATCTGTCTGGGCATCGACCATAAGGGTGTGTCACTTTCTAGGGCGTATGAACAGCTTTAGTTTAACCCAAACTAACGGGTTTCAAACTTAATTTTTGTTACTATTCAGGTTTTGCAAGCAATTGTGACATACATGGCGTCAGATTGCGATTAATTTGGGCTAGAATGTCGTTACAATCACTTGTTATTAAGGTCGTAATAGGACGAAAGTACAGGGTCACTAAAATCAATTTACGGAGTTTGTATGTTACGGTGTGGCATTGATATTATTGAACACGAGCGGATTGCTGGCGGTATCGAACGCTTAGGCGAGCGTTTTCTGAATCGTTTTTTTACCACAGGCGAACGTGAAGATTGTGAAGACCAGCCCCATCGCCTAGCAGCACGACTAGCAGGTAAAGAAGCCGTTGCCAAAGCACTCGGTACAGGTATCGGTGATGTTAGCTGGCAAGAAATCGAAATACGAGTCAATAACCCACGCAAGCGCCCCGAGTTACATTTGCACGGCGCGGCGGCGAGCCTCGCAAAGGAATTAGGGCTTACAGAGTGGGACGTAAGCCTCACCCATTCCAAAGACCTCGCATCCGCTGTTGCTGTGGCAAAAGGAGACTGATTTATTTTATGAACGCTCAACTTATACGTACTTTCCGTGTGCATGATACCCGTGTCACAGCGATTTGTGCTGTTTCGGAAGGCGAACGTTTTGTATCCGGCGCGGCAGATGGCAGTCTACGCATTGGCTCATTACTCCATGACGATGCCCTATTCACAACGCAGATGGCAAGTGGTGTCACGACTATCACAGCGTTCAAAGATAGCTACTTCGTCGTCACAGGCTATCAAGATGGTAATATCATCTTGTTAAACGCCGAAACAGGTGAAACAGTACGCACCATTCGCGGGCATGATGGCAAGGTGACAAGCCTTGTCGTATCAGAGGATGGCAAAACAGTCCTTTCCAGTAGTGAAGACGGGTCAATTCGCATATGGGATAGCGTGAGTGGTCAGGAATTACAAAAATTTGGGGACGACAACGAAACCACCCGCAGTATGACCCTGCTACCGGATAGCACAGCATTTGTATCCAGCGAGACGACAACCGACGGACAAAATACGCTCCGTATTCGTACATTGGCGCAGACTGAAGATAACGATATTGTGCGCGATTTTGCCACGCTAGATACCGATGTCACGAATTTAGGTTTTGATGCCTCTGGCAATTATCTAGTCACCATTTCCGAAGATGGTGATATTACGCTGTGGGCATGGGAAGATGGCTCAGTAGAGCGCACCATCGAAACCAACACAGGCATTTCAACAGCGTTGTTGATGCCCAATAAGCGCCACACCCTCTTAGGTACGCATCAATCGAAGCTCACGATTTGGAACATTGAAACAGGCAAGCACATCTACACCTTTGATACACCATCAGACCGCGTGACCAGTACCGCTATCAGCCCAGATAATCATTATGTACTTGCAGGTTGCCGTGATGGCATGATGAATGTGTATCAACTCTTAGGCTGAACATTTGGCGCTATACTGTCTATTGAAGATCATTATTCTCTTTCAATTGAGCAGGTCAAATCTATGACGCAAAAGTCACATGCAACAGCCGAACGTCTCTTTCGCTATAGTCTGGTTATCTGTGTTGCGTTATCAGGCGTCGTACTCGGGTTATATGCTTTTCTTGGCACACAGGTTCGTATGGTCGCAGATGATTTCTGTTCAGCAGTCGCTGGGATGGCATATGGACCACTTGAGGGTGTTGCTATACAGTACATGACATGGAATGCACGTTACACTGATTTCTTCATTGAGTATACACTTGCACCATTCCATCCGTCAGTGACAACATGGTTGCCAGCTCTAACCCTCGTGCTATGTTTTAGTGCAACACTCTATACGCTGACACAAGCCAAGCATTTTTTCCAACTCCCCTTGCAACGAATTCACATCATAGCAGGGACAATACTTCTCGTCTTCATTTTTTATCGCACGATGCCCTCTTATCAGCACGCATTTTGGTTTGCAGCACAAATCCCGTATACGTGGGGTATCACCGCTATCATTTTTTATGCAGGGACATTCTGGCAATTCTTCAAACAAGAACGTTCTTCACCGAGTCTCGTGATATATGTTATTTGGACAGCCATTTTCATGCTGATTTTGGGTGGTTTCACAGAGCTTGTGTTGACGACTCTCGGTTTGCTATTTGGCTTTTTGCTACTGGCGACACCCCTCATTAAGCATTCAAAGCGCCACCAATACACCAGCGTCATTGTAACGGCGTTAGCAAGTTTGACAACAGCACTTGTCGTTGTACTACTATCGCCTGGCGTAAATGAAAGACGCGCCAATATTGCAGAGGCAACTGAAGCGACCACCAGCTTATCCGTACTCGAAGCCCTGCCCGGTGGTGTCGTTAATACCTTTGTCTATATCTTTGGCGAACCTCTTGGCATCACTTTTGGTCAGACTTATGCGATTGCTTATTTGGCTATCTTATTTTTGGTAATTCTGGGTTGGGGCATGCTAAACAGTCATGATCATAAAAACAATGAATTATTCGGTACAAATCATGCAAGTCGGATATTTTGGGTAACGGGTGCCATTGGCATGAGCCTGATATTTGCTGTCATTTACCCGAGTTTCTACGCAGCGAATGGTGCGATACCCATGCGGGCTGTTATCTTTGCGAGAGTTGTGCAAATTGCGATGTTCATTGTGTGGGGCTATATCGCCTTGTTGTATGCACAAAAATACAATTTACTATCACGTTTACGACGCACGGCTACGTGGTTGCCTTTGTTGATAGTCATCGCATTTTTGCTCGTTTGGACGCCAGCCGTCTCGCTGTATACGCTGGCAAGGCTCTACCCGAATTATCAAACATACGCACAAGCATGGGATGAACGGCATCAAGTACTATTAGATACACCAGATGGCACAACCATCACGATTAGCGAATTAGCATACAACATAGAAGACAGCCTCGTTCTCGAAGCGCCAGAAGATGACCCGACCTTCTGGATAAATAATTGTATGGCACGTTTCTACAATTTAGAAAGTTTGATAGTCGTCCCATTAGACAATACCGACTGAACAAAAAAACGCCTCGCTTGTTTGCGAGGCGTTTCGTTTTTCGTTTTTACCGTGTGCCATATTAGGTAAGGCGGTTGTAGTATTCAACCACAAGCTGTACTTGCACTGGCACTTGGACTTCACCTTCTTCTGGCATACGGGTGAAAGTCGCTTTGAAGCTATTTTTATCAACATCAAGGTAGGGTGGGTATGCAGATACCTGTTCAACCCATTCTTCGATGTGTACATTTTTCTTCATTTTGTCCACTACTTCGATAACATCGCCCGGTGCCGCCTGATAAGATGGCAGGTCAACGCGCTTGCCATTGACGAGGATATGTCCGTGAACAACGATTTGGCGTGCTGCCCAGATGGTTGCGCCGAAACCTGCTTTGTAAACGAGGTTATCGAGACGACGTTCGAGCAAAACGAGCAGGTTGTTACCGGTTGTACCCGGTTGTAAATCTGCTTTTTTGTAATAGTTACGCATCTGACGTTCACGAATGTTGTAAATGAACGACAGTTTTTGTTTTTCGTCTAACTGGAGACCGAAGTTGCTTCGGCGTCCACTGCGGAATGCTTTCTCGCGCCCGTGTTGACCGGGTGGGAAAGCGCGATTTTCAAGAATACGAGCGTACTTTGGACGTGCTATCAGCATTTCGCCGAAGCGACGTTGTACCTTTGCCTTTGGACCATGATAAGATGCCATTGTTTAGTGAACCTCTTCCACACAGAATACAAGTGAGTCAGCCGCAACTCACCACATTGATGAATGTGATAATTGATTTTACGTTTAGTGAACGGAACGGTTTAGCATTTTACTATCTGAGCGCATAATTACTAGGGCTTTTTTCCACATCAGCGCGGATAGCAGTCTTTCTTTTTCACCACCAGAGACACAGAGAAAATCAGCAGTAGGTTTTCTGTAGGGACATCCAATGAGATGTCCATTATTTAAAATCACCATTAACTTTGGATAAAAGAATGTCGATTTTATGAGCCATTCTGAACCATAGAACCCTTGTAGGG
>JBCBKJ010000047.1:0-42546 GCA_038522085.1 Chloroflexota bacterium | reverse complement strand
TTGGTCACTCGCGTGATGTGGTGGTCAATAATGGGCGTGTATATTTACAGCGGACACGATAGATCGTGTCCCTACGAGGGTTGGGTATTTGAGGAAATGAATGTAGGGACGGCATCTATGCCGTCCGCTGGGTAGAAGGCAATTCAATACATTACCAACATGCATATAAAATGATAGGGTGTGCTGGTTGGTCACTCGCGTGATGTGGTGGTCAATAATGGGCGTGTATATTTACAGCGGACACGATAGATCGTGTCCCTACGAAAAGTTGGGATATGTGAAAAAATTACCACAACGGAAATCACCACGTTTGCAGGGCTATGATTATTCGCAGTCAGGCGCATATTTCGTGACGATTTGTACACATCGTAAGGACTATTTGTTTGGCGATGTGGTAAATGATGAAATGCAAAAGTTCCGTCTCGGAAACATTGCTGAACAGCGGTGGTACGACTTACCTAATCATTTTGAACAGGTTGTGTTAGACGGCTTTGTGGTCATGCCGAATCATGTGCATGGGATTATTTTCATTATGGATGCGTCTGTGGATTCCGTAAACACGGACACGATAGATCGTGTCCCTACGAAGGCACGGAAGCCAGTAGGGACGGCATCCATGCCGTCCGCGAGACCCAAATTAGGCACGATTATTGGAACATACAAAGCAGCCGTAACCCGTTATGCTAACCGTATATTAGATGACCCGCCCAGCAAAATTTGGCAATCACGGTATCATGACCATATCATCCGCAACGAAGCCAATTTGAAGCGAATACGCGAGTATGTATTAAACAACCCGCAGAAATGGGAATCAGATACGTTTTATGGATGAATGCGTATCATGTAACCGTAAGTCACACTGTCAGGGTAATTTACAACGGACACGATAGATCGTGTCCCTACAATGCCCTATTTCGGGCAAATTATAATAAGGTCGGCTGTATCCGATTCGCACGGCTGGCATCCATGCGCAAACGGGGCAACAAACCAGAGTAGCGTTCGTTGACCTTGTTATTTTCGACGGCGACGAAAATCGCTTTGCGCGTGCCAACCAAGACGACCATCTGTTTAGCGCGGGTAATCGCGGTGTAGAGCAGGTTGCGCTGGAGCATCATGTAATGCTGGGTCATCACGGGCATGACGACCACCGGATACTCGCTCCCCTGCGAACGGTGCGTGCTGATGCAATAGGCATGAATCAGTTGCTCGTCGGCGTCTTCGTACTGGTAATCGACTATGCGCCCGTCCATCCAGATGCTGATGGTATTCTCGTCATCATCAATCCCGCGCACAAAGCCAATATCCCCGTTGAACACATCCTTCTCGTAATTATTTTTGGTCTGCATCACTTTATCGCCCACGCGGAATACTTTCTTGCCAAATTTTTTCTCGGCAGTCCGTCCAGGTGGGTTGAGCGTCTCCTGTAGCAATTCGTTCAGTCGATTGACCCCGACCCCACTGCGATACATGGGGGCAATCACCTGTACATCTTGGATGGGGTCATATTCGCCCAGCACGCGCTTCAGCCGACTATACACGAGGTCAACAATCATCTCGGCGGCGTCGTCTGGGTCGCTCATATTAAAGAAGAAGAAATCTTTGCTCTCGTTGTCGGTGTAGGGCATCTCGCCTTCGTTGATACGATGGGCGTTGACGATAATATGGCTGTCGTCATCTTGGCGGAAAATCTGATTCAGGCGTGTCACATGGGCGATGCCACTATTGATGACATCGTTCAGCACATTGCCTGCGCCCACACTGGGTAGCTGGTCAATATCGCCTACCAGCATCAGATGGGCGCCCGGCGCAATCGCCCTCAGCAGAAAATCAAAGAGTTGGAGGTCAATCATGGAGGCTTCGTCTATGATGATAATCTCGGCTTCGAGCGGATTGGATTCATCATAATCAAAGCCACCAAATGCCGGATTAAATCCCAGCAGACGGTGAATGGTCGAGGCATCGCGTTCTGTCGCTTCCCCGAGTCGTTTGGCGGCGCGTCCCGTTGGGGAGGCAAGCATGTATTCGTAGCCTTCCGCATCCAGCGCATTGATAACCATTTTGAGCGTGGTCGTCTTGCCTGTGCCGGGTCCACCTGTCAGGACGCTCACTTTACTGAACATCGCGCCTGTGACCGCGCCTTGTTGTTGAGCGGAGAGGTCAATGTCGCTCTCGTCGGCGAGGTCACTCAGGAAGCTATCCCAATCGTCTATGGATTGGGCGTGGGTGATGATGGGGCTGGGGCTGTTTGCTAGCACGCGCAATTTGTTCGCTACGGCGACTTCGGCATTGTAAAAGACAGGCAAATAAATCGCCCGTATCAAGTCGGTTTCTGTAGCGGGATCATCATCTGGGAGATGGTCGGAGAGCAATTTACCCGCAAGCAATTGTTCGTCTAGTTGAGATTGTAAAATGTCGTCAGGCGTATCGACACCTAAATTGACCCGTGCCTCTTGAATCAGCAAAGAACGGGGCGCGTAGGTGTGTCCGTCACGGGCGAGTTGGGAGAGCGTGTGGACGATGCCAGCGCGTAGGCGGGCGGGTGCATCCGCTGGAATGCCCATGCCGAGTGCGATCTGGTCGGCTTTCTTGAAGCCAATACCGTGAATATCGTCCGCGAGAGTATAGGGATCATTTTTAACACGGTGAACAATGGATGCCATCGGCACGGGGTCATCTCCGTTGATGTAGCTGTTGATGATACGTTTTGCTAGGCGGGAGGTGATGCCGAAGCTCTGTAGATAAATCATGGTCTGGCGTTCGGCACGATTTTTACTCCACGCCTCCAGCAAATTCTCTGCCAAGTTACGTTTGAGCATTGGCACATCGTAGATACGTTCAGGGTCGTTATCGAGAATATCGAGTGTGTCTTCGCCAAAGTGATTAAAAATGCGCGTGGCAGTCACATCCCCGATGCCGTAGACCGTATCTGAGATATAGCGAATGATGCCCTGTTTGTTCTTGGGAGAAATGGGCATAACGGCTTCGCATTTGAATTGCTTGCCGTATTGTTCGTTGTTGACCCATTTGCCTGTAAATTCTGCACCTTCGCCTTCTACGAGTTCGGGCATGACGCCGACAACAGCAATCGCGCCATCATAAGCGAGTGCCTCTTCGGGGAAATCTTCGCCATCGAAGGGGTCAATTTTGATGACGCCCCAGCTATTGCTCTCATTGTAGAAGGTGATGCGCATGACTGTCCCGCGTAATTTTTCGCCCTGTATGCCTGGCATCGGCACGATGTTATCCGGTGTATTCGTGCCTAATGTCGGAGGCACATGGGCGGGTGATTTTTGGACGCGCTCGTAGGATACAATGCGAAATTGCTGTCCGTAGCGGGGATGGTCTATCCAGCCACCGTCACATTTGATAGCGTCGCCTAATTGGGGTGAATCGGGCATATCACCTACGACAGTTGCTGTGCCGTCTTCGTTCTGGACGTTGTATTCGTCATCCGGCACGATTTTGAGAATGGTGTAATCGCTATCGGGACTACTGAATAGTATGTGTTGTACGATGCCGGTGAGGGTCATGGAATCCATAGGCTGTTTAGGAGGGTTTTCTGTGAACAGATGTGCTTATAGTATACGTCAAAGTGGGGCGTAGGGGTAGAAGGTAGTCTGGAAAATATTGTACCAAGTGGAAGCAGATGCCAAGTATGGCGTCTCTACAATATGTGGTGCGATGCCGTCTAAACGAATTTCGACGTGTTATGTAACGAAATTGTAAGCTGTCTCACGGGTATCTCAATGATTAATGGATTAAATGTTGATTTAAAATATTATCAAGAAAAAAATTAACGTTTTATAGCGTGTACGGTACGAGGAATAAGCACATGGCAGAGATGATTGCACCTGCTCCAGCAGATGACACACTGGAAGATGAACTGGATAGTTTACGTGAAGATGTTGAGACAGCCGTAGATGAGCCAGTAGATGAAATCAACAAAGTAGAAGAAACAGTTGCAGACGAGATGGCAACTGATAATGATGAAGAATTGGCTGTTGAAGAAGATGTGGATAGTGATGATGCGTCTGTAGAGATGTCAGTACACGAAGACGACAATTCCGATTCAGAGGCTATGATGTCGCAGAATGATGACCACGATAGCGAAGAGAATGCTGATACTTCTGATGATGACGACTATGCAGTCTCAGATTCAGATGTAGAGGGAAGCGAATCGGTTAGTTTGCGCGAACGGGTGATGCCAATTGTACAGGGTATCGCGTCTGTTGTGGGGCGTGTCGATTGGGCAAGGCTGGCGCGGGGGGCAAAAGGGCGTATCAGTGAACAGATGGATGCGCGTGTACCAGCGAAATATCATATTGCTGTGTATGCGGTGATTGCATTGGTGTTGCTGGGTTTGCCGACGGGGGGCGTCGTTTGGATGGTATTTTCTGGGAATGGAACTGACGCTAATGTCGCCACCACAGAAACAATACCTGTCAGCCAAACAAGCGAAGTATCAGGTATCATTGCACCTTTGTTCACACCAGGCGTACAACAGTGGGCGAGTGACCTTGAACGTTGGACGGCTGGGACAGACATCACGCCGGATTATCTGGCTGTGGTGATGCAATTAAGCTCATGTGGGAATCCGAATTATGCGGACGGGGGCTTGTTCGCACTGGCTGATGCGCCAATGAGTGATAATGATGCGGCAGCACAAGCGGCGATTGCGCGTTTGCAAACGGGTTTGTCGCTCACTGATGGCGATTGGCAAAGGGCATTGGCATATTATGTTGATGGAGAAAGTGTGTTAACAGATGATTTTACAATGTGGTCATTTGAAGCACGGGATATGTTCATGATTGGGCACAGTGTATACGTGCAAGCACGCAATGAATATACCAGTAGTCAAGATTTGGCATCATGGTTGCAAGCAACGGGTAATGCACGGTGTCTGGATGCACAACAGGCACGCGGAAATTGATGTACCTTACATTGTACTATCTACTTGGGAGGGTCGCTAAGGCGACTCTTTTTACGTTTAAGATATAATGGTGTCTGGTGCATATTGCATCAATTACAGACAACTATTTTTATAGGGTAGAGAACTTGTGAGCCAATCAGCATATGTACATGGATATAATACGGATGAAACAACGCGGTTACAAGACCAAGCCGCAACACTTGTTGAGCTACTGCACGGGGATACAAAGTATCCAGCAGGCAGTCGTGTATTGGAAGCAGGGTGTGGAGTCGGTGCACAGACCGTTACTTTAGCACGACAAAGCCCAGATGCCGACATTACGGCTGTCGATATATCAGCAGAATCGGTTGCGGAAGCCAAGCGGCGCATCGAGGCAGAAGGAATTGCCAATGTCTCTTTTCAGCAGGCAGATATTTTTAATTTGGATTTCGCACCCGAAACGTTTGACCATATTTTTGTGTGTTTTGTGCTGGAGCATTTACCTGAGCCAGAAAAGGCGTTGCGTGCATTAAGCCATATTCTCAAGATAGGTGGCAGTATGACGGTCATTGAGGGTGATCATGGGTCAGCCTATTTTCATCCTGATAATACATACGCGCAGGCAGTCATTGATTGTCAGATTACGTTGCAAGCGCAAGCCGGCGGGAATGCAAATATTGGGCGTGAATTATATCCGTTGCTAACCGCCTCAGGGTTTGAGCAAGTACAGGTATCGCCCCGTATGGTATATGTAGATGGTAGTCGTCCACATTTAATTGATGGTTTTACACGCAAGACATTCACCGCAATGATTGAAGGTATTCGGGAACGTGCTGTGGCGGCAAATCTCATCAGTGTACAGGCATTTGATACGGGTGTGAATGCGCTATATCAGACGGCAAGTGAACAAGGCACATTCTCTTACACATTTTTCAAAGCGCGTGCCGTGCGTTCTTGATTCATAATAGCGAAAAGAGGGAGACATTTTTATCTCCCTCGCACGACCTACTTAGTCCTCTAATTTATGAATGGTATCACCTTTTTTGACTGTACCACCCGTGATGATTTTAGCGTTAATGCCGCGACGGTTTTGGGAGCGTCCTTCTTTGCTATTCACAAAACGAATCGCCGCACTGCCATAACGTTCGGTGAATTTTGCGCATCCGGTGTGTGGGGTGGCGCTCACTTCGAGTATCGCCTCGCCTAACTGAAAACGCTGCCCGGTGGGCATATTGATCTGTGATAAATCAAAATCTACGAAAAACTGGTCACCAGCCGGCGCCCAATCATCACGGTCTTTCGCAAGCAGTGCGATGATACGGCTATTCATGAGCGTGATTTGTGCTTCGGGGTTGGCGCTCCCATCTTCAGTATGGCGACTCCCGCGTGTGAGCCAATTATCACCAATCATGCCTTTTTCGGGGTCGAGTGTGGTGCTATCAAGTTCATCGCGTTCACCATGCGCGGGGCGACAAATAATCATCTCGACTGTGCCGGAATCGGTGGGTGCGGGGTCAGCTTGCGCGAATGCGGATTCGAGTGCTTCTAAGGTGCGAACAGCTTCCATGTGCCTATCCTCTCTTGTTTAACGATAGGTATAGGGTGGCATAGTTGTTATATCCAATCAAGCACCGTTGCAGTCTATATAGAATAGCGTAGGTTTAGGGGCATCTACGGACGACTGAGCGCGGAGAAGAATTGTCCGAGAAAACGACTGGGACGGGTGGCGAGCAGTGTTGTTTCGCTAAACCCTGCTTGCTCAGTGAGTTGTGTCCATGTGCTGTAAGTGATGGGATAGGGAACGGCATAGTTGCCCTGCGATGTATCGTATTCTACGACAATAAGCCGACCATCAGGCTTGAGATAATCACGGACTTGCTTGAGTACAGGTACTTTATCTTGTACAAAGTGAATGCTATTTGCCATGATGATACCATCCAGCGGAGGCAGGTCGAGTGTCTGTGTGAAATCGCCTTTTTTGTAGATAATTTCATGCGTAGGAAAGCGTGCTTTGAAATGGGTTTCTTGTGCTTTGAGCGCCCGTATGTCGATGTCGATAGAATGAATCACGGTATCTTCTGCACCGATGCAATCCGCTAAGGCAAGCGTAAATGCCCCACGTCCACTGCCCAAATCCGCCCAAATGGTATGGGCTGTTGTCTCAGGAATGCCTTTTTTGATGAGGTTAACATGGTCAGCATGGTTCATCGGTTTTGCACTTATCTATTGATGATGTGTGTTATCTCCATTATATACGAGGAATGCTGATAGGGTTGTCAGGTGCTTGTGAAGTTACGGGGATTTCCTGATGGGTGTATAAATTAGGATACTGGACGCCCGAAAGAGCGCCCACCCAAAAACCTTGTTATGGTGATAGTACCTCATTGAGCCAAGCATCGACGCGCAGAAAGGCTGTTTGTGCGATGTCGGTTCGGGCGCGTGTGAAGTAAGCATGGTCTGCGCCTTCGACAGCGAAAAGCGTTATATCGCCACCGACTGCTGTGTAGGCATCTACGAACAATTCGCTTTCGCTGATAGGCACGACACTATCGGCTGTGCCATGCTCCAAATAGACAGGGGGTAGGTCAGCTAGGCGGTTCTCATCTTCTAGCCAGTACAAAAGTGAGCCTTCGCGGAAATTATTGTAGACGCCATCGGGTTCATCCCATAGCGCAATGTCTACATCTAAGAAGGTACTGCCCATACTCCGCGCAAATTCACAGTCACACGTACTCAGTTCTACAGGGGGATAAACAGCAATAACAGCACGAATATCGAAGTCAGCAGGAATTTGGTGTTCACAGTTGCCTGCGAAAAAGTTGCTGTCTTGTGCTAGTGTGACGAGGAGCGTAGCATTTGCCCCTGCGGATTCTCCAAGCATGATAAATTCGTTGGTATCGAAGCCATAATCATCTGCGTTGGCGAGTGTCCATGCAAGGGCGCAATAGACATCTTCAAAGGCAGCCGGATAAACATGCTCAGGCGCGAGGCGATAACTCGGCGCGACAACAGCATAGCCTTCTTGGGCATAGCGTTCGGCAACGCCGACCATCAAGCGACGACTGCCAAACACGAAACCGCCGCCATGCACCATGAATATCGTCGGGTACGGCTGGGCAAAATCAAAAGTTGTATCCGCGCCAGGGGGCAGATAAATATCCAGTTCTTGTCGAGGCGCACCATCCGTCACGTAAGGAATATCGCGCAGGACAATCACTTCATCGTCTGTGCTAGTAGATTGTGCTGAAACTGATGTGCCAACGAGCATCAGCAATAGTAAAAGGGCGTATAATCGACGCATGTGTTTTGCTTATTAAAGTCAATGGGCTATTGCTTGTAGCATACGGTGTGTAGATGAAATCGCTATGAGTGAGATGTTTGTGTGTGCTAATTGGCTCAGAAAGTTTACCCATGAGAATGGTTTCAGGGATATGCTTTGTCTCTCAACACAGTGTCATTGAGGATGATAGGTGTGATTCAACACAAATAGCTGTGTGATGTTTCCAAAGAGCAAATTATTCTGGCATAGGGTGGTGCTATGCTGACTTTTACGGTGAATCTGGCACAGCCGTCACATAGGTTGGGGGAACAGCGAGGGTCGGTGGTGCAGACACTTCGCCTGTATGATGATTGATTGCCCATGTGTGCCGATAGGTGTTGCTGTTGGCTGTGCGAATGTCAATTTCGACGAGGTGCAATCCTGCGCTGAGGCTATCTGTCGGTAGGGCAGTGTAAAGGCGATTATCGTCGGTCAACTCGGGGTGTATGTCCGTGGTAAGATGCCCGTCTATGCGTAAGGTAAACGTGATGTCTTCGCGTGCGATAGTTGGTGCGATGGCATCTGGCAAAATATAGAAACAGTGTGTGTCGCCACTTGCACAATGTTCATCCGTGTGGACTTGCAGAAAAGCGGGGTCAGCTTGTGGCGCATTGGCAAGCCATTGGGCTGTTGCGAGGGCGTCGGTGTCGTAATCGCTATGGGTAGGCATCGCACGGCTGAGTAGCAACATGGCGATAGCTAAGAGGGTGCTGGCAAGCATGCCGATTACCATGCGAAGGTGTTTTGTAGACTCTCGTTTGCGTTTGCTGAACATGCGCTGGACTCCTGCGTCGATTGGATATTCATCTCATTTACACATCCTCTTAGCCTTCTCCTCACTGAACATTTGTGCAAATACCCAAAGGTAAATCGTAAAAAACGTACAAAATTTTCTTATCTGCACAATTCTTTACACATAGATACGCTATCTTGTGCTATATTAAGACCATATGAGAGCGTTACTACAACAATCTGTGAGATGTCCTTGGGCAGATATTTCGCACGACGAACCCTTTCATATAACGGACACGAGTACATTATTCATGTACAACATAGGAGACGGACGCTTGATGCATCCCATCCATTAGCAGGGTAGCGCACACACGCTACTCTGTTTTATTTAATGCTCACCACAAAGACCCCTCACGATTTCTTCACATGCTTAAAAGGCAATTTAAGACTAGCCTACGCACAGGCTACGCGCAGACTACGCACCGAAACATTTGCTATCTGTTTGGCGTTCATGGGTATAGAACTATTACATACACACAAGGAGGCGTTATATGTTTGTACGTTATATGATGTGGTTGCCTGTGTTGCTATTGCTGGCAGCCTGTGCTGGGATCGAAGGAACATCTATTGAAGAAGAAAGTCTCGAAACACCTATCACAGTGGGAGTTACGGTACAACCAACTGAGGTTGTGAATGCACTGACGGCTGAAGATATTCAAGCAACGGCGCAAAGTGTAGATGATGCGCTTGCACAATCGGAAACAGTGGCGACACACGTCAGCCCTGTTCCTGCATCACAGGTGGCAGTCGCTTCTGCAAATACAGGAACGACAATTGAGCGCACATCGGATAGCCCTGCGGATTGCACGGTGCGAACGGATTTGCCAGTCCATACGGTTATCGGTGGCGATACACTTTCTAGTATTGCGCTTGCCTACGATAGTACAGTTGCCGACTTGACGGTGTATAACTGCTTGGATGATGGCAATCTGATTTCGGTAGGACAGCAACTCTATGTGCCTCTTACCGTTGAACCGACGCCAACACCTATCCGCAATGACGATAACACTCCTAATCAGTCCGAGAGTGATGATGTAGAGGTTGTGGGTGAGTTGACTATTTCGCCTGCGGATTACACACCAACTGCGGGCTATCTGGTGCATGATGGCAATGCTGTGACGCTGACGTGGACAGGTATTCCTGAAGGCTTAGACATTGCTGAAGTTGTTTTTGTTTATGCATCTAATGACACGCCCACTTCTTATGAGCCTGTCGGGATTGATAATCTACTTTCGGACGGGGTATCCATTGCTTGGACGCCGCATACAACACAGGCAGGCACTATCAGGGCTGTTGCTCGGTTATCAGGACAATCTTATACCAGCATGCAATCACCCACACTTAATATAGACATTTTACCTGTTGTGGTTGGTCCATTAGGCGCACTTGGGGTAGGACCGAATATCCAAGCAGGGACACCGGATGATTGGGGCGATTATGTGGTGGAAGCAGGTACGACAGTCACTGTGAGCTGGACAGGTGTTGACCCTGAGTATTTCTATGATGTGACGTCAGTAGAATTTGCGTTTTACCCTGATGCTGGCGGGGAGCAAATTCTTGGCATGGATACTGATTTCACAGATGGGACTATGACTGTCAGTTGGGCTGTTCCAGGTTTGACCTCTGGTGATATTATCGTGACAGGTGTTTTGGAAGATAACACGTTCATTTATTCACCGACGTTGCATGTGCGCACGCCGGATAGTGAAACAGATACTGGCACATGTCAATTTAGTCCATCTGCGAATGGTGATGTGCCTGTTTTGCCTGCTACTGACCTCGAAAGCACACCTATAACGTATTTGCAATTTGGGAGTACATATGCGGTCATTAGTAAATCTGAAACTTGGTGGGAGAGTGCAGGACGTGTATTCGGGCAGTTCTATCAGATTGAGGCGAATGGTCACATGGGCTGGGTGCAAGATAATCGTGGGCAACTAATAGGGGATTGTAGCAGTTTGGGGTGAGGTATCATTTATACAGCATGGTTAAATGACCTACTGAAACAAAAAGCGATGGTCGTTCTATAAGTGGCGACCATCGCTGATAAGAGCTATTTGTTGGGGGAATGTTGTAATAAATTTAGCGTCGATTTCGTTTGGTAAAGCGAATTTCTAGGGAAATACGACCCACTGTAACGGTATCGCCATCTGCAATAGCATACCGTTTTAAGGGCATGGCGCGGTGTCCGTTGACGAATGTACCGTTGATGCTATCGAGGTCAACGAGTATCAGATTATCGTTGAGAGCTTTCATCATGCAGTGATGGCGCGACACCCCTAAGTCATGACCATCATATTTTTCGAGGTCAACGGTGACAGGCGGGTCATCTTCGCGTGGTTGGCGACCAAGAACCACATCTTGGCTGGGGTCTACTGGAAATTCTGTGCCATCAGGCATCACAAAGTAAATCGTATCAGGAATTTCGCCTGTGTTTGGACGTGATGTATCGTCTATCGCTGGGCGCAGGGCTTGGCGGTTGAACAATGTCACGATATTGTTTTTATCATCAGAGTACTTCCACATTAGGTCTGCCCCCAATATTTCACCATCATTTATGCTACGTTATCATATTCTAACGTATTTGTTGTTATAAGCCATTAGTACTATATGCTTATCTATTGTAAGGAACTGTCATTCTTTAATTTTACATTCATTCTTGCATGGGTTTCGTTAAGCTATTTGATGCTGCACTACCAGGCTTGCTAGGCGATTCCCAGCCAGTGCGGAATAAAAGCACTGAGCCACCGAGTTCGACTTTATCACCATCTTTGAGTGGTTCAGGGGCATTGGCAGATAACAATGCGCCATTAACAGATGTGCCATTGCTACTATTGAGGTCAATGAGTAACCAATGGTCATCACCTTTTTTGAGGCGGGCATGCGGGCGCGATACGGATGGGTCTTGTAAGAGAATTTCCCATGTTGCGGTGCTGGTTGCGCGTCCGATGGTCACTTCATCAAGTAAGAGCGGGATGGTTTGCCCTTCTTGAGGACCGTTGGTAACGATTAAACTCCCTTGTCCATCGGGGTTGGTCGCTTTGATGATTTGGCTGTTCTCATCAATATCTTCATCTTCGGTGATAGCAAGAAAGTCGAGGGTTGGATGAAATAAGCGAATCAGGTCGCCAGCGAATAGGGGGAAAGGTTGCTCGATTTTCTGGTCATTTACGAATGTACCGTTGCTACTGCCGAGGTCATCGACCATGAAAACGCCATCGCGGTAGGTGATGACAGCGTGTTGGCGCGAGACATGTTGTTCTGGAATTTGAATGTCGTTGTTAGACGAACGCCCGATGGTCGCGGTTGCGCCTTCTGTCAGTAGAAATTCTTGGCGACGCTGGGTGGTCGGGTCATTCCAGCATAATTTAGCAAGTGGTTGGTTGTCATCTGATGTCATGATGTTGTGACCTGCATTCCCCTAAATATCGAACGTAATCATATCATATAACTGTTTATAGAAAGAATATGTTTGTTGCGACATTGTTGTGATGTTATGTGTTGGGGTAGGGTGCGATGTGAAAAACCCCATGCTATCTAGCATAGGGTTTTGTGATTTTTAGCTCACATTGACGAGTTCGATATCGAAAATGAGGGTTTTGCCTGCAAGATGATGGTTGGCATCGAAAGTGATGTTGGTGTCATCTACGGCGACGATAGTCGCTGGAACGGGGCGTTGTCCGGCTTGTAAGTAGACTTGCATACCGACTTCTGGGGTTTCTTCGGCTGGAAATTTATCCCGTTCGAGCGAGACAATCATATCGTCACGGCGTTCGCCATAGCCTTGTTCGGGTGGGATGGTTGTTTTTGTGCTTTCGCCAACTTCGAGTTCGCGGACGGCTGCTTCAAAACCAGGAATGACGGCACCTGCGCCTAGCGTAAATTCCAGTGGGTCTCTGCCTTCGCTACTATCGAAGACTTCGCCATTTTCGAGTGAACCTGTGTAATGAATCTGTACCGTTTGTCCGTCGGTTGGTTTTGCCATTGTGTGTCCTTATGTATGTGAATTTGTGTTGATGAGCGTAACGGATGGTTAAAAGTGCGTAAAGGGCGGTATTATCATATCCCTATAAGATAGCGAAGTATGTGTGGATATGTGGTTCGCTGTTGCACATGTGGGCGCATAGCATACAATGGCTTTGAGATGATAAACAAAACATGCTGACAGATTGCGACCATACTGACGATGCCTAAGCCTTATATTTTTGTGAGCCATAGTAGCGACGATAACCCAGCCGTGATGGAAATTGCAGAAGACCTCGAAGAGCAACATATTTCGCTCTGGGTCGATTTTGACCGTCTGGTTGTGGGCGATGAGTGGCTGGCTAAAATTGAGAAAGCGATAGATGCTTGCGCGGGCGTATTGGTTGTTATATCGGGTGTTTCGCGCCGTGCGGATTGGGTGACACGCGAGTGTTTGTATGCGTTACAGGTACGTAAACCGCTTTATATCGCTCGTATTGACCCTGTGCCGTTGCCTCTTTTACTCGTTGACCGTCAGTATATTGACCTTGTAGCGGATTACGAGAGTGGGATTGTGCATTTGCAGAATGCGTTGCGTTATGCACTAGATAATCCACTGGAAACAGGCGACCCCAAGCCCTTGCCAGAGGGCATTTCGCAGTATCCGAATGAGCATAATTTCTTCACGTATTTGGGGCAGATGGACGAAGGTGATGACCTCGCAACACTGGCGCGAGATTTGTATACATGGTCGAAAATTCATGTGTCTACAACTGATTTTTCGGGTCGCTTTCGTCCGGCAATGCATGCCCGTCATACGATTGGCGAAAAAAATGTGACGGTGTTTTCGTTGTTGGCATATTTACGGCATCCATCTGTGCAGATTCCGTTTGATTATTTACGTAAGTATCCGCCGTTTACTGACCGTGATGAGCGTTTACGTGTGCTGAAGCAATTAGAAACACTCTTGCCCCCTGAAGAAGGTTTTGATGCTGACCGCGCTGACCGTCGCCCGACGATTCCGTTGTCGTATTTGCTTGGCTCGGCTGACCGTTTGGAGACATTCAAGGAAACGGTGTTGACGATTGTGCGACGACTGGACGAGGGGTAAATATGATAGTGAGTGTGATACGAGAGGTTAATACTTATGGCTATTCTATCATCCATTATTGCTTGGAGTAGCCAGCAACTTCGCGCCCAGAACATCAAGCAAATAGGTGATGCAGAACAAATTCATCAACGAACATGGTCAACGGTATGGCGTATCCCGACTGAACGAGGTGATTATTTCGCTAAACAGACGAGCGGTTTTGCACGCTTCGAGCCTGCTCTCGCAGATTTTCTACAACGTGTCTATCCCCCAAGCGCACCACAGATAGTTGCTATAGACAGCGAAAATGGTTGGATGCTCATGCCAGATGCTGGCACACGCCTTCGGGAAAGTCTGGTTGCATCGTTGGATTGGTCGTATTGGGAAACGATCTTACCGCAATATGCTCAGTTACAAATAGTGGTCATCCCATACACAGAGACACTTTGCAATTTACACATACCAGACCGTCGCTTAACCACCTTCACTGACCAATTCGCAAACCTCGTTCAGCAAAGAAGTAACTTTGCTCTCTTTAGCGACGCGCAGTATCAGCAATTACATGATAGTGTCTCTATCGTGCGCGAAAAGGTGACGGCACTCGCCAGCTTGCCTATCCCGCAGAGCCTTCATCATGGTGATTTGCACGACGCGAATATTTTCTATACGCCTCAGCCGGATAGCACACCACAGTACAGATTTTACGATTGGGGTGATGCGTCACTCTCTCATCCATTTTTTAGCTTACGCACGGCTTATGTCAGTGCAGAAATTCGCTTTGGATTACCTGAAAATGATTTCCAATTACATCGCTTGCGAGATGCCTACTTGCCAGCTTGGTCAGCGTATGCCAGTCATGATGATTTACAGAGGGCTTTCGCACTCGCCAGCCAAGTATGGGCAATCAGTTCTATGTTCAGTTGGTACACGGCTATCGACCATATGACCAACAGTGATAAAGAAGCACATGCCCATGTACTTAGTTCCTTAGCTGAGGAATTGTTATCAGCACTCACGCAGACATAAGTCCTGACATAGCCTATTACATAATGTCTCCTACTTCGCTTGGTTAAATTATGAGGAAAATAAATTTTCGATGTACTTATTTTTACAGGCATACAATTATGACATACAATGTAACAGGGGATTATTCCTTACTGTTTCTATCATTGAGTGAGCTTACATGATTACTCTGCTGTTGTTTGTGGCGCAACTGATTCTATTCACTGGCATTGCTATTGGCTTGCATTACAGAAGCGAGCGCATTGGCATTGCCCCACTGCTTTTCATGACTGCGGCTATGATTGGTTTGCTCAATATCATCGAACTCAATCTCTTTCAAATTGTCGTCAATGATATGCTTCTTTTGCGTCCAGGCGCACACATTTTAATTCCAGTCGTGCTGGCAATTGTTTTACTTCTTTATACCGCTGATGGCACGCGCACAGCCCAAATAGTTCTTGGCGGAATCGTCACTGTGAATCTGCTAGTCTTTATTACGTTGCTCTTTCTTTCCATGTATTATACTACCTCATCACCTGATGTCGCTATCAATAGTATTTTCGCAGAGAACCCGTTTGACTTTCAATTTATGCGTGGGGTAGTGGCATCCCTACTCACCTTCACACTTGATATGTTCGTTATCATTATTGTTTATCAGGGTGTGCGTAATTTTGCTGATTGGATACCAGCCGCTATTGTACCAGGTATTGCGCTGGTGATTGCGCTTTGGACAGATGCCGCCGCCTTTAACCTACTTGCATTTCTCGGTACGCCGGATTTTTCGTTACGTGTGCCTAGCGACATTGTGATGAAGACACTTGCAGGTATCATCATTGCGCCCTTCATCGGCTACTATTTCACACAAATTGCTAGTAAGATGCCTAGTTTCGTAGGCGCAAACGAACGTAGTACCTTTGATATTCTATTTCCAGCATGGTACGACAACCAATTAGTCGAAAGCCTCGAAAATCAACTGCGTATCAGTCGTACCATCTACACCCAACTTACACAAAATATTGATGAGGTTTTTTGGCTGATAGATGTTGAAGATATGCGTTTTCTCTACATTAGCCCGGCTTACGAGCGTATAACAGGCTACAGTGTTGACCCCCTCTACGAGAATCTTGATAACATTCTCACGCTCATCCAAACCAATGAGCGTGACATCACCCCAGAATATATTCTGCATTTTCTGACAGGCGAGCGCGATACGGAATTTCGTATTCGTCGTGCCGATCAACAAGTGCGCTGGATACGCGCCCGTGCCTTTCCTATCAAAGACCAAGCCGGCAATAACATTCGCTATGCGGGCATTGCGGAAGACATCACCGAGCGCAAACGCCTCACTGAACATGCCTTTGAACTTGCTGTTGCTGAAGAGCGTGTACGTATTTTGAATAATTTTATTAGCGATGCGTCGCACGACCTTAAAACACCTATCAGTGCCATGATTCTCAAAATTTCGTTGCTTAATCGTGTTACTGACGAAGAGCGCCGTCAGCAACTGCGTGATGAAATACGCCAACGGGCGCTCTACCTCTCGGAACTGATAAATGATCTATTCACGCTCTCTAAAATTGAGGGTAACAGCGAAATAGAAATGACTGACCTTAACATCAGTCAGCTTGTAACAGACACGGTTGCTAATATTGAGCCACTTGCCGAAGAAAAGGGCTTACAAATCACCTGTTCGACCCCAGCCGAAAATATCATACTCCAAGCAAATCATGAGCAAATGACCCGCGTCGTGAGCAACTTGGTAAGCAATGCCATTCGTTACACACAAGTGGGCAATATCACTGTTATGCTCTCTGCGGATAGCGAAAATATAATCTTGCGCGTGGTTGATACAGGTGTGGGTATTGCTGAAGAAGCCCACAGCAAAATTTTCGAGCGTTTCTTCCGCACGCAATCCGCCCGCGATACGCAAGAAGGCACAGGACTTGGTTTAGCTATCACCCATGCTATTGTGCGTCGTCATCATGGCACAATCACAGTCGATAGTATCGTCGGCAAAGGCTCGACCTTCACTGTTATCCTGCCGAACCAACAGCCGTCTCCAAGCAATGCTGTTGATATTCGCCGTAGCACGCAAGAAGTTCATGCCCTCTCACCAAGCGATTACAACACATCGCATCCCACAACTGAATAATTTCTTTTGTATGTAACCTCAGTTTTGGATAATCTAAAATATGCTTTCTAGCGATACTGTAAGCAGTTTAATGATAGCTTTCAGCATCTTAGCGTTTCAGCTTGTCAGAAAATACAATCGCATTTGCTGACAAGCTGACTAGCTTCAGATAGCAGACTTAGCATATTGATAAACACACAAATAGGTATCCAGCGTTCAGCTTATGTACAAGAATTGCTTCCTGTCATGATGATTTAATGCAATTATCCTGAGGGCAGATGCGCAAACATGCTAAAATACACGCTGATAAAAATAGCTATCACAGGGGAAATCATCGTATGAAAACAGCGTTCAAGCGGCTAGGTAGATTACTCGGTATTGTGCTTTTGCTGGCTACTATCAGCATCGGCTGGCTGATAATCAGTTCCCAACCGGTAGATGAGCATCCTTTCTTTGCGAATCTGCCAGAGGATGGCTTTGTTATTCTTGCGCATCAAGGTGGGGATGGCGAAGCGCCTGGCAATACGATTGTTGCTTTTCAGAATGCTGTCGATGTGGGAGCAGATGTCCTTGAACTTGATATTCATAGCACGGCTGATGGGGAAATAGTGGTCATTCATGATGCTACGATTGACCGCACCACAGACGGCGAAGGGCGCGTTAATGATTTCACGCTGGCAGAGTTACAAACCTTCGATGCTGGCTATAACTACCCGACATTAGCTGGACACGCACTCGAAGGCACAGGCGAGTATCCGTTTCGTGGACAAGGCATTACTATTCCAACCCTTGCAGAAGTCTTCGAGACGTTCCCTGACATCCCTATCAGTGTAGAAATTAAGCAGGCTGAACCGCCGATGGAACAAGCGACCTGCGACCTTATTCGTGAGTATGAGCGCGAAAATAGTGTGGTCGTTGTCTCGTTTAGTGCAGATGTGATGACGGCTTTTCGTGAGGCATGTCCAGAGATTGCGACAGGGGGTGTTGCGCCAGAAGTGACGGCTTACTATGCCTTTAACTTGCTGGGCTTGGGCGCGGCATGGCATCCGACAACAGAGACATTCATGGTGCCAGAATATCAAGGGGATTTGCACGTCGTCAGACCGCGCTTTATCAATGGACTTGGACAGCACAACGTCCGCATCTATCCTTGGACAATCAACGATACTGAGCAAATGCAACGCATGTTTGATTGGGGTGTCGATGGCATTATTACGGACTATCCGACGGAGGCACTCGCTCTTGCTGGACGCTAAAAAGTCATGGATTCGGTAGCACGATTTTATGGACTGGTATAAAGTAATCTCGATAACGTTTATTGAGAGTGTGCCATGAAATTATTTATCAGTTATCCACGCAAAAATCGTGCTGAAACCGACCAACTCATCGCAATTTTAGAAGGTGGCGGACATACCATCTGGGTTGATGATGAACTTCGCGCTGGTGAAGGCTGGCAAAAACAACTCCGTGAGCAAATCGACACTTCGGACGCAGTGGTGCTATGCCTGACACCTAATTGGGTTGCCTCGCAATATTGCCAATGGGAATTTGTGACAGGCGTTGAACTCGGCAAGCGTATTATCCCTGTCATGCTCCAGAAAACCGACCTACCAGAGCGCATCAGTGAGATTCAATACGCGGACATGGTCGATAAATTAGATGATGACGCCACCGCCGAAAAATTGCTGAACGACCTACACACCTATTTACAAGAAATGGCATTGCAAGCTGACGACCTCGAACAACGTGAGGAAGCTACCCGACAAATTGACCTCGCCATTGAACAAAATAACACCCAAGAAGCGACCTTTGGTGACATAAAAGGTAGTACCGTCAATGTGAATCAGAGTAATGTCGGGCAACAGGTCAATAACTACGGCGAAAAACAAGGTAACTGGACAATTCCGGTAGTGATCGGCTTAATTGTTGGGATTATCGGTCTTGGGTTCGGGTATCTTCAAATATTGCCTGATGTTGAACGAGACATTTTACTTGCTACACTCGGCGTTATCGGTGCGTCCGAAACACCAACGAATACACCCACAGCAACCGCGACAAACACGCCTACTAGCACCCCAACACTGACCCCGACGAATACACCTACAAGTACCCCTTCACCAACCCCAACCCCTACACCCGAAGTGATTGCCGCCCAAGACGGTGAAATTCTCGTTGTCTTGGCACGTTTTGAACAATTGAGTACAGACCGCGAACCCGAAGCCATTTTGGAACGGCGCTTGGATGAAGCACTCGAATTAGCACGCGAATATGATGTCAATGTACGTTTAGACGCGACCTCTGAAATCATCACCACCAGCGAACGCGCCCGCGCAGTAGCAGAAGAATTTGGGGCAACGCTTGTCATTTGGGGCGTGGTCGAACCTGCGGCTATTGAGGTACGTTATGAGATTGTAGAGCCAGAGGGTCAGTTCATTGCAACACAAGTCGAGGAAACAAGTTTTCAAGCTATCGCTACAGTCGATGAAGTGGATATACGCATTAGTAATCCTGTTGGGGAGCAATATGTGACGCTCTTTACACTCGGGCAATTACTATATTTTGATGAGCAATATGAAACAGCAAGTATATTGTTCGGGGATGCTGTTGTACGTATCGAGAATGAATCAGAAAATGTACAAGTCGCTTTGAGTGTCAGTAGAGCTTACTTCTATATGGGATACATAGAGCAATTTTTTGAACGCTATGAAACTGCAATTACTAGCTATGACCGTGCGATTGAGCTTGACCCTGACTATGCCTTTGCCTACAACAATCGCGGGATTGCCTACAGAAATCTAAGCGAGTACGAGACTGCAATTGCAGACTATGACCGTGCGATTGAGCTTGACCCTGATTATGTCCTTGCCTACTACAATCGGGGGATTGCCTACACAAATCTGGGCGAATATGAAGAAGCAATAGGGGACTATGACCGTGCCATTGCGCTTGACCCTGATTATGTCCTTGCCTACTACAATCGGGGGATTGCCCACACAAATCTGGGCGAATATGAAGAAGCAATAGGGGACTATGACCGTGCCATTGCGCTTGATACTGAGTATGTTGATGCCTATAACAATCGGGGAGTTGCCTACAGAAATCTAGGTGAGTACGAGACAGCGATAGCGGACTATGACCGTGCCATTGAACTTGACCCTGAATATATCAATGCCTACTACAATCGGGGGATTGCCTACCATGATCTAGGCGAGTACGAGTCAGCGATTGTGGACTTCGACCGTGCCATTGAACTTGACCCTGACTATGCCTTTGCCTACAACAATCGGGGTTTTACATACTTTAATCTAGGGGAGTACGCGAGCGCGATTGCAGACTATGACCGTGCTATTGAACTTGACCCTGAACATGCTAATGCTTACGGGAATAGAGGTGTTGCATACTACTTTTCAGGCATTGAAACATATGAAGAAGCAATCGCCGACTTCGAAATGTATGAAGAACTCACAGGTTCTCTACCTCCAGTTATTGAAGAAGTTATCGCAGAAATGCAAGCCGCTCTCGATGCACAAGATTAGCCAACTCAGGCGACATGGTGTTTGATGCTGTGTCGCCTTTATTTTATCCCCGCGCTTACAGTCACCCGCTATAATATCAGCATCCATATTTTTCAGAGAAACCGAGCCTGTGACCATGACCCAACCGATTCAGCCCCGCAACCTACTCCCACATATGACCGCGCTCTCCCAGCAATTGCAGGGGATGATTTCGCGCTATCGCATTATGCTCGATGATGAATTTGTGTTCGGGAGCGGGGCACAAATGCCACAGGTAGCGACGATTCTTGACCGTGCAGGCGATACATGGTTGCGCTTCAAAACTGAACAAGTCACGCTCACGGAGATGCTCACGCTAATTGCCTATCGCTATGGCTTCGAGAGCTTGCGTCAGATGGGACATGGTGGCTATGCTATCGTGATGACCCACGCACAAACGTTTAGTGTTAAGACAGAAGCACAACGGCGTGTTTTTCGGCTTGTCCCTGACCATCATGTGCGCGATGTGTTACGTAATCCAGCCGACCCACGCCCTTACGATGTGGAACTCGATGCTAATAACGAACCTATCCGCCATCCTGATTATCCGCTGATACTGTCGGATTTGTTTTTACTTCCACGGCATACCACCAAACTCATCTTTCACGAACGCAACGGGAAAGTCGCGCAAGCAGGAGGCTATCGGGCGCTGTTGCATTGTCAGTTATTGCCAGAAGTACGGGCGCTCAATAGTATTGGCTTGGATACGCAAAAAGCAAAAGATGCCGGCAATCTGCTAGAAATGGCATTGGCTACGCTGGGCGTCGCTGTCGCGGATGCACATGGCGGTAACGGAGGCGTGTTGCTCAACCGCGCTGGCGACCCGCTCACGTTTGATATTCCGCAAGCGGACGGCACAACCGAAGCGCATTATATTCCTGTTGTGCTAGATTTTGGCTACTACTCAACGATAGGCTCAAAACGATTGGCACGGGTACTCGAAAATTACGGGGTCACGCCTACGATGATGCATGATTGCTTGCGTCAACAGGGCTACGAACCAGACATCCCCACAGAGATTGACCTCAGCAATAGTGAAACCGTGCAAGCACACTATATTGACCTCATAGAAAAAACCGACATCCCGCGTCATCTGCTTGGGCGTTTGCTGTATCACACCCAGCCACAGGTACTCTATCCGAAGATGTGGATTGAATACGCCGAGCATCATTGGGAAACCACCAAAGAGCATCACTATCCTGCACTAGATGCCCAGTCGCACCTTGTCGGACTGTATCCGCAATATGATGAAGTTGTCTTCCCACAGAAAATTGAGGAATATCATTTTATTCTGTGATGTGTTGTCATTTGCAAGGTAGGTTTGAGGTATCGGAACGCCAAGAATGGCGTCCCAAATACACTTATTTAGGAAGATGGTAAACTCAATAACTGCGTTGAACAATGAACTGCGCTAGTTTGCGCAAGTTATCGTAATCGGCGTTATCTAAGCCAAGTGCATCCAATGCTGACATCGCATTCGTGTAGTATTGCTCCACAATCGCTTCTGTTTTCGCACGCACGTCTAATTCATCCAGTACCCCTAACACAACCGAGACATCATCTGTATCGAGTTCATCTTTGGTGTAAATGGCATGCAAACGCTTTTGCTGAGGCTCATCGGCGTGGGTGAAAGCATAGGTAATAGGATAGCTCTTTTTCTTATTTTCGATGTCGCCTGTTGAGGATTTACCTATTACCTCAGGGTCGCCCCAAATGCCCAGATAATCGTCCTGCATCTGAAATGCTAAACCGAGATATTTACCAAACTCGGTATAATTCGCTACCACGGCGGCATCATCCGTGCTGAGGAGTGCGCCAATGTGTGTCGCTGTCTCGATGAAGCGCCCTGTTTTTAAGCGAATCATTGTCAAATATTCATCCGGCGTGATGTCCAAGCGGTCTTCAAAGCTGATGTCTAGTGCTTGTCCTTCAACCGTATCCAAGCATGCTTGAATCAAATAGCGTGAGGCAGCAAGTACCCGTTCGGCTGATACATCCGGTAAGCCCGCTTGCAAAGATGAAATAATTCCCAGCGCAAACAAGCCATCGCCACTATCAATCGCTTGCGCAACGCCGTAACGTGTCCAGAGTGTTGGGCGTCCACGACGGGTATCATCGCCATCCATGATGTCATCGTGAATCAGCGTGAAGTTATGAATCAATTCTAGCGCCACCCCAGCCGGAAGTATCTGCTCATAGCGCCCAGCCAATGACCGTGCCACAAGCATCATCATCAACGGGCGTACTCGCTTGCCTGCATTGAACGGTTTCGGCTCTTGGAGTGCATCAGGGTAGATGTAATCAAAATGCTCGTATATCTGTTGCCAGAAAATCTCGGCTTTTTTGTCGTGGGATTGTATAAATGTGCGGATTGCGGTGTCGATAGCGACTAACTCATCGCTGAACGTTTCGATATACCAGTTCGCCATGCCTACTCTGCTTTTTGGTTGTGTGTACAGTCCGTTGAGTATAGCAGAGAATGCAAGCTGGCTCGATAAATATATCGTGTGTAGCAGGGCGTCCATTTGAACGCCCACTATTATATTGTTACCAAGTTATACCCCAGCGACCTGACCCGCTGGAAGCCGTTGTAGCAAAACCTGTTTTAAGGCAACGGACATTGCGTAGATGCTCTTGGGTGTGCGGATGACGTCTATTGCGCCAGCACGGAAAGCCTCACGGGTTATCTGCCACTGATGGTTATCTTGGATGACTAGTACACGCGCTTGTGCTTGCTTGCGATAGATATAGTCAATTGTCGCTGGTACATCGCGTAGAGCATTGCCATCCAACACATAAATGTCATAAGGTGTCTGCGCAGAGATGAGCTTGCTACGCGCATGTATGGTCAGCGAAAGTTGCCCACAACTCCCTAGCAAATCAGCCAATTGTGACGCGGCACGGCTGGCAGGGTTGCCGATATATAAAACGGTGAGTGCATTTCGTTGTGTGCGGGCATGAATCCAATGGATGGCGGATGCTTTCATAAGGTGTGTTCCTCAGTGTGTGTGATAGGGACAGCTATGTAGGTCTACAATGATTTTTGCTTTGGCTTTTATTAGATTTTTATAATAGCTTGTATTCATTATAGAGTATTACGCTTTCATCAGCGCGGGTTGTGAGAACTATGATAGGTTTGTTTCAACTTTGAAATGTGGCTTGTCTCAAAACTAAATAGCTGAAAAAATATGGTCATTCTTGCTCGAACACAAACAGCATAGGCAACTATCCTTCTTATGACACAAACCAATTTGATGATTGCGGCAGGTATCTTTCACCCCGAATCTGGTGGACCCGCAACGTATCTGAAAGAAATTCTACCCGCCTTACAGACACACGGCTGGCAACCACATGTCTTGACCTATGGGAACGATACTTACAATGACTATCCCTATCCTGTCCAGCGCATCGCCCGCCAAACACTGCCTTTGCGTCTTGGACGTTACTATCTCGCCTCACGCCCGATGACAGCCAAGGCTGACCTCATCTATGCGCATACGATTGACTTGCCTGTTGCATGGCGTCATGTGCCGCGTGTGATAAAAATTGTTGGCGACCAAGCATGGGAACGCTGTATTCGGCGTGGTTGGGTTGCGCCCACAACGGATATTGATAGCTTCCAGCACGAGACAATGGGCTTTCTTGTAGAGCGTCAAAAACAATCACGGTCTGCCCAAGTACGCGATTTTGATGCGGTTATTGTACCCAGTGAATATTTAAAGCAGATGGTCGTTAGGTGGGGTGTCGATGCAGAGCGTGTGCATGTTGTTTACAATGCGATGCCGCCTGCCACTGAGAGCATGCCACAGGACAAAGCGCAGGTACGCGCTCAACTTGGTTGGGATGAGCGTCCTGTGATATTCACGGCTGCTCGGCTTACGCCTTGGAAAGGCATTGACCACCTAATAACAGCCGTACATCGTGTGCCGGATGTACGCTTAGTTATCGCGGGTGATGGACAAGATATGCCTCGTTTGCGCTCGCTGGCGCGTTCGTTAGGCGAGCGTGTGCAATTGCTTGGGCGCATCTCGCGTGATGATGTCTATCGCTATATGAAAGCCGCCGATTTCTTCGCGCTTTACAGTGGTTATGAAGGCTTACCACATACTGTTTTAGAAGCATTGCGTGTCGGCACGCCAATCATTGCCAGTGATAAGGGTGGCAATCCCGAAGTCGTGCAAGATGGTATCAATGGCGTGCTTGTTCCTTACGTAAGTGTTGATGCGCTTACCCAGCAAATCGAACGCGCCCTCTCGCAACATGCTGACCTCGCCGCGAATACCGATGTTGGTATGGAACGTTTTACCTTCGATAACATGGTACAGAATACAGATGCTGTTTTACGTCGTTATTTATGATGGAGTAGCACAACAGAAAATTGTTGATGGCGTGCTTTGTGGACACTCAGAAGGACGTTCTATGCCGGTAAAGTTAAGGGATTTTTCGATAAATGAGTAATGAGTACGACATATCCTATTTTCTTGTCTGACCCCCTCCGTCGCTGACGCGACACCTCCCCGAAGCGTCAGGGAGGGAATTTTTGTAGCTATTTGTGAGTGGGCGTCTCTTTTATTTTCTCGATTTGAGAATGGCGGGAGGCGTACACACCACCCCTACAGGTATTTTTTGTTGATGTAAGATTTTTGCTTAACTTGACACCTATGGGATGCCCACCCTACGAAGGTGATTTTTTAGTCCATCATCAATACATCGGTAATGTGTTCGAGCGCCCAGTCAATATCTTCGCGGGTGATGACCAGCGGAGGGGCGAAGCGAATGACGGTGGTATGGGTTTCTTTGCAGAGTAGACCTCGTTCTTGCAATGCCTCGCAGAAACGACGTGCGCCACCTGCGCTATCGTACAATTCAACACCAATCAGCAGACCGCGCCCACGTACTTCTTTGACATGCGGGCTATCAATTTCGTGCAAGCGTGCCATCAGATAGTCACCGAGTTCGCGGGCATTTGCTATCATGTCTTCTTCTATGAGGACGCTGAGTGCTTCGTTGGCGATAGCTGCGCCAAGTGGGTTGCCACCGAATGTACTGCCATGATCGCCTGGTTTGAACATATCCATAATGTTACTATCCGTCAGCACAGCCGAAACAGGGTAGAACCCGCCAGATAGTGCCTTCCCAATAGTAACCATATCTGCACGTACATCTTCCCAATCACAAGCGAACAATTCGCCTGTGCGTCCTAAGCCGGTTTGGATCTCATCGGCAATCATAAGCACATTATTTTCTGTGCAGAGGTCGCGGACTTGTTGGAGGTAGCCATTGGGTGGGACAACTACGCCACCTTCACCTTGAATCGGTTCAATGAGGACAGCGACGGTGTTATCGGTCATGACATCGCGCAGAGAATCAATGTCGCCATAAGTGGCAATTTTGAAACCAGGCGTGAAAGGACCGAAACCGTCTTTGTACTGGTCTTCGTCGCTAAACGTGATGATGCTAATGGTGCGTCCGCTGAAATTGCCTGTGAACGCGATGATTTCAGCTTGCCCCTGTGGCACACCTTTGACTTTATAGCCCCATTTACGTGCCAGCTTGAGGGCTGTTTCGACGGCTTCTGCGCCACTGTTCATCGGCAAGACTTTTTCGTAGCCAGTGAGTGTGCAAAGTTGCTCTGCTAGAAGCGGAAGTTGGTCATTGCGAAAGGCACGGCTGGTAAGAGGTAGTTTGCTGGCTTGGTCAATCATTGCTTGCAAGATGCGTGGGTGGCGATGTCCTTGATTAACGGCGCTATAGGCACTCAGAAAATCGAGGTAACGATTACCTTCGACGTCCCAGACCCAAATGCCATCACCCCGTTCAAGAACGACATCCAGCGGTTTGTAATTTTTAGCGTTGTATTTGTCTTCGAGTGCGATGTAATCGGCTGAGGAACGTTTTGTAATATCAACCATGTCGCTTGTCTCCTTGAATGAAATATCGTTTCTCTAATTTGTGTGTAAAGTGTATCAAAGGCAAGTTCACTACCTGAAATTATTTGTGGGTATTCATGAGGTGTTCCCTCATGTTCCATTTAAATGCTTTAGGCAGGGTGCATAATTGTATGGTTGACAGTCGAGCTACTGAATGTGGCAGGGCAGAATTAGGTCATCTGAGCGCGTTTTTGTGTGAATGGGCGAATGAGCGCAACCATAAAGCTGACGAAACCTGCTACGAGTAGTAAAGCGGTTATATCTTCTGTCGGCACAGCGATTTGATTTTCGTACACTATCGGGTAGATGAGGCTTGCTGTTAATGGCATGAGCAGACCTAAGCCATAGTGCCACCCAATCGGCGGTGGGGAAGAGAAGAGGTGTAAACGATCTTGCTGGTGGCCATTGGCTTTTGAACGATGAAGGGCAAATAAGGTCAGTGCAATGACAGGCGGTAATGCTAGTGATAAGGGTAAAAATAGGATAGCTGTGCCGGTGAATAAGAGGATGCTAATCGCCAAGATGAAACCTGCTTCCCAGCGCGATGGTTGAAAGTCATCTATGCCGAAACGGTCAGCAATCACGAAGCCAATGAGAGCAAATAATGAGGTCACGATGGTATAAACTACAAAATCAGTTGGCAGAAGCGGTTGAAGTGCGTTAGGGTCAGTATCTATCCAGAACCATGTTGCCCACCAACCCCAGATTGCCCCTAAAACGATGAACATGATAGCTGTCAAAGTAGCGTTATTCCTGCGCATGATGCGTCGCACAAGATACCAACCGAGCAAGACATCTATGAGTGCGTGCCACGATATGCTGGGAAACACGAAAGAAAACGGTACAGCTTCGTAAACAATGGGTACGACTAAGGCTTCGGTTGCCCAACCAAAAATTGCGCCAGCCAATAATAAGTCCAAGTAGGTTTTGACCTGAAAATGATGAATGACAAGGAAAAAGATATAGGTAAATAAGCCGTAATACAGCGTAAATTCTGCTATGCTTAATGCGAGTTGAAAGGGTATTTGCAAACCTGTAATCAGTCTTTCGACAGGACCTTCGTTGAGGAAATAATATTCGGAAAAGAACAGTAGAATCATGGCTGAACCAATGACAGCGGCGAAGCGTCGGGCAAAAGATAGAAGCATATGTGCGTTATCCTTATGAGAAAGTATCTATGTGTATTTCACTGTAACGGTTCGCATGAAGCACGCATAGTTATCGCAGTCATCAACTCTGATGATGGGTGTCAGGTAAAGTGTGTGATTCGAGAACCTTTGATATTAAGCATGCTAAAATGATATGAAGTCGGTAAATGAGAAAAGGCGTTTTTTGCAATGGATATGACGATTCATGGGCGGTATTATTTTGCTGTCGTACTAACGCTGACAGTTTTTATGGGAACGATTTTTGTGGCGCATGATATGTTTGGCTCAGAGATTTTTGCACTGGCAGTCGGGACAGGTGCAGGTGCCGCGGTGGCGCTGCTGTTGCGTTCGTGGCTAGGGTATGAAGAGCCGGAAATTGAGTGAGGGGATAGTTCTGCAAACCTAAGTGCTGTAGTGTGATTACATGTAGATAATTTATATTGCTAGTAAATTTTAAGCGTATACGCTAGGCTATGCTGACTTATTCGTGTTGTGTGGGATGGTGAAGCAAGATTATGTCGATTGCAGTTGAAGCAAAACATCAGCTAGAAGCGTATTTGCTGGACGCAGAAATTATGGTGACGATTCCGGCTGGGACAACGGGCGAACTCGTGCGTGAGATGACGAAGGCGATAGTGGTCGTGAAATTTAATGTGCCATCGCTGGGGGCGTTGCGCGTGCAAAAGAAAGATTTGCTGATGCACGATTCGTTGGAGGCATTGGTACGTGATATGCAGGGTGTTTTGGATACAAAGCCTGCTATTGCGCCGGAGATGCACAAGGCAGGGGATGAGTTACTGTTGCGTGCGCTGGAATTTTTGGCAACTGAAGAAACAGCCAATGATGTTAGTCAGTTGGTTGCTCTGTACAAAAAGATACCGCGTCATAGTTATTGATTGAAATAGCAGATAGCGTCTCCGAAATAAGCCAGTGAGCCAATTTTTTGTAGTGGTTGCGTGCCAATGCTAGGGCGGTAGCGTTGAATGAAACGCCAGCCCTTTGCTGGTGCGCGTGTGCCAGCTTCTATCATGACGGCATCGTAGGTATCCCCTTTAATCTCAATTTGACTATCGTAGGCAAGCGCGTAGCCGAGTGCATTGTCATCAGTGGCATTGATAGCGGTACGGGCGCTGGTGAGTGCCTCGCTGATAGATGCTTTGTCGAAGCGTTGTAGGACGACCCCCTCTTTAGTGAGCATCAGCACAAAAGGAACAATATCATCTTGGGTTTTACGCTGTAGGAGGCTTTCTTCTACGGCACTAAAAATAACTTCCATGAGTTGGTCGCTGATGTTGAGATTGGACATGCTGGCTGTACTTTCTGTGCGTTGTGATAGGTGTATCATAGCTTGTCATATTATTAGTCGCCAATGGCTGTTTGTTGGATTTGTTCGCGTTTTTTCTCGTAGCGTGGTTGATAATCGAAATTGCCGAAGGGTTGCATGCCTGGTACGTTGCGTAGTTCCATTGTGGTGCGGTCTGATGACCACATGCCGTAGGGTGCGCTGGTGATGCGGGCAAGTCCGAGCAGGACGCTATCGTAATTCACGCGCCAGCCAGCAAAATCGCGCCATGCTTGGTCACGATCTGGGACGACGGGTAAGCCAGCCGCGACCAGTTGGTCATACACTTCATCAAATTCTTCGCGCCCGATGCTGATGGGGTCATCAGGGGAGCAATTGGGATCATAGGGAATTGTGCCACCGAAGTAATCTGCAATGCGCCGTAGCGATACGAACCCTGCCCGAATACAGATGACACTTTCTAATGTGCGGGGTTCATCAATGACGGCATCGAGCAGAGAAGCGGTGTCTAAGACAGTACCCGCGGCAGTGACCCAATGACGGTCTGGCATGGGCGAGCGAAAGAAGACAAGCGCGACTAAAGAGGTGTGTGATTCTTCGATTTGGGCGAACCATTCTTCCCAGCGCATCCACATATCGCGCATGGTTTCGGCAGAGCCAGCATTCTGGTAAATGCGTGTTAGGAGCGTGGCAGGGCTAGGAGGTGAACCTGCACGACTTTCGAGCATAGCTACGAGGGTTTCGCGCATGCTGAACGCATTGTAAATCGTTGGCAGGTAGGCAATCAGTAGGGCAACAAACATCATGCCGAGTCCGGCTTGGCTGAAGGAAATAATTTGTGTGGGGATATTGTGTGCGCCAACGGGGGCAAAACCGAGTGTCATCAGTGAAGACCCACTGAGGAAGAAGGCTTCTTCGAGTGCATAAAAGCTCAACCAGTTGCTACTGCGGTTATCGAGTGACCAGTAAATGGGTGTGAAGGCAATGACAAGCAGGGCTAAATAGATGACAGGTTGAATCAGCAAGACAACGGGCGCGAACATCGCTAAGACGGCATCACGTTGTTCAAAGGATTGTTTTTTGTAGGCAGCGAGTAGAAAGAGCGAATAGACGCGGGTGAAGATTTGGCGAGCGAGCCATGCGTTTTCGCCGCGTGGCAGGACAAATACGCGAATGGTGGTGTTGATAGTGAAATACGCAAGCCACATACCGCCGAGAGCGACGAGAATGCGCAGGAAAATTTCGAGTAGGGCGGGCATAGTTTTTGCTCCTCTGGTGCGGATGTTTCTATTTTACTTTTGTGTGCGGAGCGGTCAACTGACTGGATGGGTAGGGGGAATGTGAGGTGAAAGGATAAAGGTAAAAAGTGAAGTGTGTTGGTTGCAAAATCAAATCAAAATAGTTTAAAAAATTATACCTATTTGCCTGTAACATTGCGCGACTTTCAGCGATTTAATACATGAATGGAGGACATAGGCGACTCAACGAGTCGGGTTTGTTCAAAAGACGACGCAGGGGTGCGTCGTTTTCATTTAATGTGGCAACGCACCCAATCTCATATACCTCGTACGCGAATTTTTGTTGTTTCTTCACTTTTGACCGAAAAACTCACTCCTCATTCAACAGCATCAATGCCACATTCCGCGTTGGCGCTTGGGTAATCGTCATCGTCGCGCCATCGCGTACTACGCACAGGGTTCGTGTCGCAGGCAACCAGCAGAAGGTCGCAGAATCTTCATAGATAGATACTGGCGTGAACCCACCCACGCTGTTGCCATAAAATAAGAGCGCATCACTATAAAATTCGTCAGCTTCTGCTTCATCATCCCATACAATAGATAACTCGTATGCCAATGCGCCGTTTGCATCTTGGTAGATATGATAGGCATCGCCACCCCAGCCCGTTGTACCTGCGAGAATCATCTCATCTGGCACAGCGTCTTGGGTTTGTAACCATTCGCGCATATAAAATTCGCCCAAGACACCCGTCCGTACCAATGACCAGCTATCACCTAAATCAGCACTTTGGTCTGTCAACGACACTGCTATTGGTATCTCGCCTGCCAGATACGTTTCAGGGTGCAAAATATGTTCTGTCGATAAGGGTGGGACATCGGTAAATGCTGTGTTCACAAGCTCCCAACCACCCTCATTGAGCAATGCCTGCACGAATATCTGTCCACCAAAATAAGGAAAGGTCAGTTCCTGTTCAATGACGCGAGGTGTATCGGCTGGAATTGTCGCATTGCTAATGTTTAGTAAGCTCGTCCCTAAATCCAAGAGTGTTCCGAGAGGATTGGCTTCGGTCACTGCTTGGGTATAAGCTGTCATGATGACTGTTGCATCACCTTCAATGAGTGCTTGCCGTGCTAACAGCGCATCCGCATTCGCACCATCTATCACAGGTGCATAAAAGGCATCCAAATCAAAATATTGGTCTTGCAAGGCATGCACATACTCATGCGCATAGATGACCCTATCTAAAAATGGCAAACGGTCTTCTGGTTGCTCGCCAGAAGATAAAATTACGTTCATGACCTCTGTCTCGGTATCGTAATAGCCCGCGACCTGCTCGCCATACAATGCCGTCAACTCGGTTACGAGGTCATAGTTGAAAGGCACTAGCCCGAACGCCTGATAAAAAGCTGATTCACGCGCAACGACATCATCAGTATAAAACGCTTCAAATTCGCCAGCCAGAAATGTTTGTACTGCCTCGCGGGTTGGGAAATGGACAGTGATTGGCGCAGTCGCTTCTAATTCACGAACTGTTTCGACGTAGGATTCAATCGCCGCGATGCTTTCGTCAAGCGCATTTATTTCATCGTCAGTTTCTTGAGCATGACCACTCACGCTCAAAATGAATAGACTTACCACTAGCAAAAAGCGTCTCATCATCATACCTCTTCTTATTTTCTAGACAGGCTACCTATAGGCTATACCATAGTTCTTGCCACTTGTTTAAAGCAACCGCATCTATTCCGAAAAAGATACATTCTCAAAACCTAATGCTTCTAACTTAGCACGCACCCGTTCCATATCTTCTCTATCATCGGCATCATAGGTCTTCACGATAATTAAACGTTGTTTGCCATGTGGCGTACCATCTGTTGGGGAGGTGCTGACTTTGCTTTTATAGCCTAATTCTGCATTCTCAGTTGCTTGTTTTATCACCGCCCATTGCGCATCTACAGTGTCTACATCTGTTTCTATCTTAAATTCACCTGCGCGTGCTGTCGCTTGTTGATGTTCGGCTGGGGCTTTTGCTTCAATCCAATACACACCTGGTACTTTCGATGGCACAGCGTCGTTATCATGTTGCATACGCGCATTCTGCACCATGTTGATAATATCCATATCTAGTTTACTTGGTTTGTTGTCGCTCATTACATCCCACTCTCTTGACGAATCATTTCTCTGAGTTTAACAGGTGTGCTTAATTATCCGATTAATGATTAGCCTAGTGTTGACGCTCAAATTCGCTATGCAGTATAGTATCAACATGAAAAAATTCCCTTTCACAATCATCAGCCATTTATGCCTCTTCATGTTTCTGGGGATACCTACTAATGCACAAGATACGACTGACCTCTTACCATGTGGTGAGCGTCCGACGTTGAGCGATGCTTTCCAAGTTGAGCCGACGCTCTTTTGTTTAGAGCAAGCTATCGTACAAGAAGAAGGCGTAGCAGGTGATTACACGTCACTTGTCTTTGATGATGACTATCGCCTATATGCAACCAATCCCTTGGATGGTGAAGTCGTCATATTCACAGACACAGATGATGACGACCTCATAGATACCGAAACTATCTTACTGAGTGACCTCGCCTTTCCACATGGACTCGCCTACGCAAACGGCTTTCTTTATGTCTTAGGGGATGGCACGTTATACGAATACATACTAGAAACAGATACACTATCAGTTTTAGTTGATGACCTGCCCCAAAATCGTACTTTTGCCACTCGTGCTATTCTCGTTCATGATGAATTTCTGTATATAGGCATTCCTGCACCCTGCGATTTGTGCATCTATGATGCTCAGGAAGAAAGCCATCTGCGTGGCACAATTTTACGTATGCGTCTGGATGGAACAGAACGTACGGTCATAGCGCGTGGCTTGCGTTATCCAACTGCGCTCACGATTTATAACAACCAACTGCTTATCACGGATGTTGCCGCTGACTACCATCGCTTAGAGGAGCATATTGACGAAATTAATACCATAAACTTACCAGCCGATACTGACACAATTCCCAATTTTGGCTTTCCGCATTGCTTCGGCTTAAACACAGTAGAAAACCAAATCGATATGGACTTCGATTGCACAAGCGCGTTCCCACCTACATATAGTTTAGCCACCAATAGTACGCCTTTTGCGATGTCTGTCTATCAAGGGGATGGTTTTGAATGGTTACAAAATTCACTGTTGCTGGCTTTTCAGGGATCTGATGATTCATCGCTTGTTGTAGGGCATGCCTTGTACGCTATCAGACCAGATAGTACCACGACACTCACTTACCATGCGATTGCTCCCTCAAACACCCAAAGTGGAGGTATTATCAATATCCCTAACCTCCAGCATACGGGTATTGTTCCTTTTCATACAGAGCGCGTTAATCGGACAGGTAACGGCATTTTCCCGCAGAATGTCTATAGCGTCGCTGTAGATCAACATGGTTGGATTTATTTCAGTACTAGTTTCGATGGATTGTTCGTCATACGCCCCTGAAAACCTGACAGTTCTGTATCAATCATCTAAATTATCAACAATAAGGTGTTGTTTGAAAGCGTTTTTCGGGCGGACACATCGGCACCACTCCTACACTCTGGTTGCTTTTGGGTATTCTGTATCAAAGTGTAAGGTATTCAGCATACATCCTATCAATGACCCAAGTTTGTTTAACTTATGTTGTGACTTGAATTTGTATTGCGATTGAGGTTAAGTATCTAGTCCCAAAATCAGTATTTTCGTAGAGGTGCTATTTTTGTGTTCGCCATCCCATAAGCAAAAATCCAAATGCAGATTATCCTGTATCCCTTCTTCTGTAGCTTTGTAGGTCAACATCTCAATGAATTGAGCGTGTGGAAGTTGCACGAATGGTTGCGTATTACGTTTGCCGATATTGATAGACTGTTTCCATCCTTAATTTTTACCAATAATGAGTGTGTCAATCTAAAAGCAAACAGAAAACGATTTATGTACTGCTTCATTGCCCATCTGTGGGACGTGATCCGAACAAGGAGTGGGATGTCATCCAATGGCAAGAACACGCTGCCCGTAACGGCAATTGGAATGCAACTGAGAGAAGATGCGTTACTCATTCCCGGTTCGAGTGGACTCACAACGCAGAAACGAGTTCGGGGAAGTCGTGTTCGTTTTTGGCAACTGACTGCTGAATCACTGCTTGAGACAAATTCAAATATCAAATGTTTCTTCGCAGTTCATTTTAAGTGACCTTCGGTAAGAATTTAGAGTTAGGTTAATTTGTTATCAGCGGACGCCAAGAATGGCGTCCCTACGAAAACGGATAAAAGTAGGGACACGCTTCTGCGTGTCCGCCAAAAGCAAAAGACACTTAAATCTAAGCATTGTCCGAATCTTACTTTAGCAGTCGAAATGAGTAAGTTAAAAGGGCATGCATCAACATGTAGAGTCACACGCGATATAATGTTAAAGATGCTCTCTATATATTGTCTGACTAAACTTTGCTACAGATCACTGATGTCAGTTAGCCCATAGCGAAGACCTAGCAAAGCTGCTTGTGTCCGGTCAGAGACATCTAGCTTAGAAAACAAGGCGCTGATGTAATTTCGTACTGTACCCTCGGTCAGATGAATCGACTCGGCAATTTCTGTATTGGTAAGACCGCGTGAAATCAAAGTAAGAATCTCTATCTCGCGGTTAGTGAGTTTTTTTAAGAATTGTGAATCTGGAGCAGGCGTTCGCTGTGCAACTTGGTCAAATACTTTGCGAGCAATTTTGGGGTCGATGTGCGTTTCCCCTGCAACGGTTGAGCGAATGGCACTGAGTAATTTTTCATAGGGAATATCTTTTAGTAGATAGCCATCTGCGCCACAGCGAATCGCATCAAAAAGCCATTCATCGTCGCCATGTGTTGTCAGAATCAATACTTTAACTTTTGGATGGTGTTGCTTAATGGCTTGTGTTGCCTTAATACCATTCATGACTGGCATATTCAAATCCATCAACACAATGTCAGGTTGCTTTTCACGTACATGTTCAACTGCCATAGCCCCATCAGATACCGTGCTGACTTCAAAGTCAGGTTGTGATTGTAAAATGAGTTTTAAGCCTCTTGCGATAATATCTTGGTCATCACATATCAAGATGTGCATCAGGTTTTGTCCTTTCAAGATTCACTTGTATTGTTGTCCCATGTCCGATTTGGCTACTGATGTTGAGTGTTGCCCCGATGAGTTCAGCACGTTCACGCATCCCCTGAATCCCAAAATGCTCGTTTGTGTTCACAAACTGCGGATCAAAACCCCTACCATCGTCAACAATGGATAATTGAAGCATTGTACTCTCTGCATGAATTGAGATGGTGAGCTGTTGTGCAGCCGCGTGTTTCGCTGTGTTATAGAGTGTCTCTTGAACAATGCGATATAAGACATGCTCTTGCTCGTTCGTAAGCCATCCGAATTGACCTGATACATCCACAGTAACTTGAATCCCTTCTCGGGCTTGTGTTGTCTTTGTTAGTTCATGAATAGACTCCACAAAGCCAATGCTCTCTAGTGTTTCGGCACGCAGGGCTTGCAAGGCACGCCGTGTTTCTGCCAATCCGCTACGCACCATCTCGGCTGATTCGTCTACTAGCTCTTTTGCTTGCTCAGGTTGACCGTCCCATATAACCCGAACAGCTTCAAGTTGAACCGTGACAGCTGCCAAGGAATGTGCCAGTGTGTCGTGCATCTCACGGGCAATGCGGTTACGTTCTTGGCTGGCGATGAGATGTTCGCGGGTGGTTGCATAATCGCGCAAACGTGCATTGGCATCACGCAAATTCTTATTTGCTTCGTGCAAGGCTTTAGCTTGGGTGCGTTGCACATGTACGAGTTTATTCAGAATAAAACCCACCATACCCAAAATAATCATACGAAAACCAATCAGCGTAAACGCAAATAAATAGCTCGTTTGGGTTAAGGGTACAAAAATCACAATCAATGTAGCATCAAACAGACTAGTTCCCACGCAGAATCGCGCTACGTTGCGCCATGTATCCCGCCAACTAATCAATAAGAGTGGAATCAGCAAGACAGTTACAGTTGGTGCCACATTGCTCAAGATAATGAGATTTTCAATATTCTCGACAACTTGCCGCACACCAGATGAAATATGGATGACGAGGAAAAGATACAATGAATAGGTAGTAATAAGAAGTGGAATGACTGTTGCCCAAAATAGAGCAATTGGTAAAAAATACTTCCCCAGCCAATAACGGAAGACGGGTAAAAAGAGGTATATGCTCAAGAGTAATGTATCAATAGTATTGAGGAGGCTAATTTCCGTTTGTGCCTTAATAACTGAGGGTACAACCAAATAACTGATGGCTGAAAGCAAAAAACGACTAAAAATTGCGACCCGAAAGATAGTCAACAGGTTATCATCGCTTAGTGTTCTTGTTTGTTTTCTGGGATTCAATGACATGGTGCTGTTGCTCCATCTACTTCGTAAGTGTATTGTAGCTGGTTTCACCATCCCGCTCACCTACCTGATTTTATATTGTCAACTTCCTTTTTAGTCTATCCATCCCTACGCACATTTATCAGTGACAGCCGTCATATCCCTTATTAACTGCTGTCATATAACAAATGCACGCTGTCATGTGACTTGATTACACCCTTCAATAGATTATGAAACTGATTTGATGTTCACTAGATGTATCACAGGTTATTGAACGGATGTAAATCATCAGATTGCCTCTGAAACTTTGTTTTACACGACTGATTGCTAATGTACTCAAGTCGTGCTAAGCAAACCTAATGATTACACCACACTTTAAAACCTGTTATAGGTAAATTTGCAAAGTCTAAAAATCGTAATAAGGAGAAAAGATCAAATGAGAAAAACACTAGGTCTACTCGTTCTCGTTATGCTTTTGGCACTCGCCCTCAGTTCTGTAATGGCACAAGATGGCTCTGTGCCTGAAGTGACGCGAACACAATTTGAGATGCTACCGGACGACATGCGTAACTATCGTTACTGCGAAATCCTCCCTGTTTTTAGAGATGATTCAAATTTCACTATCGAGGTTTACGCCACGATTAGCTTGAATCAATGCCCTGATGACTTGTGGGAAGCACTTGATGCTGAGACACTCGCAGACTCTTATGGTGCAGTCCAAGTCATTATGAATGGTCCGCGCTACTGGGTCGTCAACGGTACTGTGGCAACAGGCGAGACGGCGGCAGGCAAAACAGTTGATGTTGGTGGTATTGAAATGATTCTTCGTGCCATCATCGAAACCACGAACCTAGGTGAGACTGTTGATGGTAGTTTGTACACCGAAAACGAAGTGCAACGGAATACCACTTACACATATCTGGCAGGGAATATGGTCTATGAATTAATCTCGCCAGAGGGTGACGTGTATCGGATGCAATCATACTCACAGATTGTTGACCCGAACCTGACAATTGACGATTTGGAGACACTCGGTGATCGTCTTGACCTCCCTGAAGGTTGGCGTTACCAAGCGCGTATCTTGACTGAGAATTCTCTGCTTGTTGCTGATGGATTGGCGCTGGTTGTCAATGATGATTTCCAAAATGCCTATCAAAAGGTTACCGTTGATGATGCTGTTGTGACAAGCGATACCACATCAGTTGAGTTAACAGATGATATTTGCGAGAACCCAAGCAATGCTGCGGCAATTATGGGTGCAATGGCTAATAGTGATGACGGTGATAATGAGGGTCCTTCCTTTGGTGAGACCAACATAGAACAAATTATGCAGATGATGCAAGCGCCCACTGAAGGACCTTTCTACATGGTTAACCTCATCCAGTATCGTGAGCAGGCTGTTTATGCTGATGGGCGTGAAACTGACCTGACAGGGCGTGAAGCGAATGATTTGTATTCACCGACTGAATTTCTCACGGCTATCGGCGCACGTCCGGTCTATATCGGTGATGTGACAAGCGATGTTACTGGTGAGGAAAGCACATGGGATTCTGTCGCTATTGTTCAGTATCCGTGTCCACTGGCATTTTTTGCCATGGGTGCCGACCCTGAGTTTCAAGCCCGTTCTATTAACAAAGATGCTGGTCTTGAGTCGAGTACTGTTATGGTGACGTATCCTCGCCCATTAGATGACTTTGAATTGCCGGATGTGGCCTCGGATGATACGGCTTTTGAGTTAGTGCAAGTGGTTCGCTATAACGATGAAGCGCAATATGCAGATGGTTCAAACGAACCAAGTCGCACAGGGCAAGACGCTATGGATTTCTATTCTGAGAGCATCCTTGAAGTTGGGCTTGAATACGGGGTATATCCTAAAGCTCGCTTAGAAGTAGAAGGTGTCTATATCGGTGATGGTCAGGAGTGGGATGAAGTGTGGGTTTACTATGCACCAAGCCAAGAGGCTTTTGACGCTTTCCTCGCTGACCCCGTTGTTATTGCCGCACAATACCATCTTGAGGCTGCATTAGATGATGCGTACGCGTTAATCGTTGACCCGATGTTCTCGATGATTCCGAATTGATTCGGACGTAATGAGCTATCTGACATCGAGATAACAAACACGATGTTTGGACGCATAAAGGGCAACAAAGAACCTGTTGCCCTTTTATTATTGCAAGACGGAAGTGCATCCAATGCTCAAAATTATTTTGAGACACTTGAGACACAAACTAATTACAACACACGAACCTATGGTGATGTCAGATATTCAAGCGTAGTTTGTTTATTCATGATTAGGCAATTGAACCCGATGGATCTCGCCCCGAAGGGTCATCAGACCGCATACAACAGTCCAATGTGTGGATTTTGCTATTTCATCAGCACTTTCAGGCATATCTTTCATAATCCAGTTATATAAACAACCGAATGTCATACTGGCGACAATTTCAACTTCATGTGGTTTCCATTGTGGTGTATCAGTTTGAATCTTGTCTTTGAGCATTGTGAGCGTCAAATCCAAAACTTGATAGCTTTGAGGTGTTCTTAATAATCGCTGTATAAAATCTCGATAGGTGTCCAATAGATGAAACATAGGCAACAAATGTGGTGTTTGCTTTAAGTCAAGAATATCTTCGAGGTTTAACTGCATGTCCATATGTTGTTCATTTATCTGCTCTGCAAAATACATGACCATATCTTTTAACAGGGCTAATTTGTTTTCGTAGTGTCGATAGAATGTGGGCAAGGCAATATCAGCTACCTCAGCAATATCTATCATACGGATATCATCATAATCCTTTTCATACATCAATTGAATGAGGGCTTCGCGTAATGCCTTGCGCGTGCGTTTGACTCGTCTATCCACGCTCATAACCAGCTCCTTTATAAAATAGACATTTGTCCATTATGCTAAATTATACATCATAACAGTCTGGATTTCCGTTGTATACCTTAATAGACTATCTGTACTTATTGGATAGTCCTTACTTTACATGGAGATGCAGCATGAATTTTCTAACACGAGTTAGCACCCCAAAAGGTCGCGTAATAGTCGGTATCGTCACACTGTTGACATTACTTGCCATATCAATGCAAGTGCCAGTTATTGCACAAGATCACGGTCATGGTCATGGTGCCTTTGATGGTGAACCGCGCCCAGAACTCCAACGCGAGAGTCCCATTGAATTGCAACCAGAAGCCGCACCTGAAATTGGTCTCGTTTACGAAGCGTATCTCAGCCCACAGCAACAAGCAGGCGAAGAAGAAGATACCCCAGCCTTTACACCTCAAGTATTCCAATCAACTGCACCGTCTGTTCCGCGTGAAGAACGTCCCGCACGTGGTCATGCTGTGATCGAATTCACCAATGATTTGAGTCGCGCTTACGTTCATCTGGAAGTTATTAATCTTGACCCTGAGACAGTGAACTTATTGCACTTACACTGTGGTCGTCCAGGACAGTTAGGTCCGATTATCGTGGACTTTGGCATGATGGGAGATGTGAGTGAATACATTGCTGATGGGCGTATGACGATTGAAATTACCAACGCTGACCTTGAGATGGTCGTCGAAAACGGTGAGGGTTTCGTTGGGGCATTTACGGCTGGTTGCCCAATCATCGCAGCCAATCCAACTGACCGCTTCCAAACGATTGGTGGTTTAGCCTACGTCGCCGAGCAGGGTGAGTTGTACTTCAACCTACACACTGAAGCACAAACTTTTTATGGTGATGCTCGTGGCGCTTTCCGTCCTGTAATTGACTAAATTCCATAACCAATGAACGACTTGGCAGTGTTATGGCACTGCCAAGCAATTGTATTTCATAAAAGGTAATCTCATGGTTCAGACAAAAGAGAGCAAGATCATAATCATTGGTGGCGGACCTGCTGGATTAGTATCGGCAATCGCCTTCGCCAGACGTGGCATCTCAACAACCGTCATTGAAAAGCTGGCGCATCCAGATATTGCCCCACGCTTTGACCCAAATCGATCATACACGATTGATATTACTGGACATGGGCTGAAAGCATTGCGCTACATTGATGCAGATGCTGAATTTGAACAAAAGTTGATACCGTTCAAGGGTATTCGCTTGTATGGTAGCAATTTGGTTGAAGCATGGGATGATGATGGCTGGACAGGCTCGCGTGGCGACATTCTGCGAACTCTCATGAGTGTGATTGCTAAAAAATATGCAGATTACATTTCATTTGAATTCGAGACAGAAGTGGTCGCAGTAGATGTCTGCACAGGTATAGTGACAACCTCTAAAGAGGGCATCAGCCAAGCACGTAAATTTGATTTCATAATCGGTGCTGATGGCGGGGGTTCTGTTGTGCGCCAAGCAATGATTGACCAAATTCCAGAATTTACAACAACATACCGTGAAATTCCCAATTATGCGACCATGCTCGCATTCGACCAAAATACACAGGAACTTGATCCGAGTTACTTGTATATCATGTCTACCAATCCCTTTTGTGTTGCTGGTGCTATCAATGGTGAAACCAATCAAGACCCTGCTCGCTGGTTTTGTGCTGTTGGCTCGAACGATGAAATGGTCTATGAATCTCTGGCGGATGTTCGACAAGATTTTCAAAAATCAGCGTCAAGTTTACTCAAATTTGCCAGTGATACGAGTTTAAATCATTTCATACAACTCAAAAGCCATCACATTGGTCGTCAGGTGACTTGTTCACAACTATACGGTGGTAAGGTAGTGCTTTTAGGAGATGCTGCTGCGCCATTCTCACCCATTGGGCAGGGAATCAACGCGGCGATGGAATCTGCAATGGTGTTTGACCAGTGCTTCCAAGGAGCAAAGTTACATGAATTACAGGTGGCATCGCATCGTTACAATGAAAGTTGGTTGCCTGAAGCAAAGGCTATTGCATGGATTAGTGAACGGCTTGTGTATAACAAATTTAGTCATTATTTGCGGATGGTGATTACACGCTCTCTGGGTATCAATGTCTTATCCAACGCCAAAAAAACCGAATTATCTTACTCAGATGTGAAAAAGCAAGCTGACCGCCACCCAATTTTGTGGGCATGGTGATTCAAAGGCTGTTAAACATGACAAAAACGATTTTGATCACTGGCAGTACAGATGGAATCGGCAAAGCAACCGCCTTGCAACTTGCCAAAACAGTTGATGATGTAACCATCATCGGACGCAATACGGAAAAAGGGTGCAAAGCACAGCAAGAGATAGTAGCAGCAACAGGTGTAAACGTCTCATTTGTGGCACTGGATATGAGCATCCTCTCTGAGGTACAGTAATTTGTAAACGGGTATCGTGCTACTCACCCTGTATCAATCAGTGTTAGACCGCTACCACTTTAGAGTGAAAGTAATAATTCAAAGGGGAATTAGCAGGATTTATGGATATCTATCAACAAATCTGGGATGCAGATCAAAGAGGCTCTGGCATTGTACCTAAGTTTGGTCCAATATTGCCAGTAAGCTGAAAATTATTGCAGTATTCGTTAATCCACATGGCGATGATGTCGGTGATGAGTTAGTTACAGTTATTAACATCGGTGACAAAAACCTGCTATTAGATGGCTGGCGAATCATGGACAAAAATAGGAAATCTAATTCGTTTGAGGGTAAGAGAATTGTAGCTGTAGAAACACTACGTGTCGTTCTGTCAGGTACCGGTGCACAATTATCCAACAGGTAGTGGTAAGACATTGACTGATGAGACATGAGAAAGAGAATAAGAGAGAATTTCCACATAATCTCTAAAACTCA
>JBCBKJ010000046.1:0-42561 GCA_038522085.1 Chloroflexota bacterium | reverse complement strand
CAAACAATCAGTGATGGATGTCAGGATATCGATGCTTTCAATGCTATCAATATTCCAGGAACTATGCGAACACTAGAGTTTTTCGAGAATGAGCAAATTACTATTGCTAGTTTAACAGTGACTACTGGACCACCACCTGATGGGTTCAACTTATTTGTGGATGGTAGCCTTGTCGATACAACATCATTCCCAGGATCGGTAACTTGGACAGCCCCTGCCGATGGAATTTATGAAATACGTTTTTTTGTTTTTACTTCCACAGGTGGTGTTATCTTTGGTCTAAATTATGAAGGGGAATGTCGATTATTGGGAGAAGGAACATCAGAGACAGCAGAAGGGATAAATGATCCATGTCCTTTCAACGATGGACGCATCAATAATTGTGACACATTCAATCCAGTTGTACTTTACCCAATTAATACAGAAAATGGTACACGGCTTGATATTTATAACGCCGATGGAAGTGGTTTAATCATTAGTCTTCCGGCGGATCTCATCTCAGCAAACACTGCCTGTCCTGCTGAAAATACAGCCATCCTAATTGATACAACAAATGATATTGTCTTTTATCTTCTCAGTAGTTGTGAATACTACTTACATGCACCAATGAATGAACCAGGTAAGTATTACATCATCATCTTTGATGATCTCAATTCAGGCACTTACTATGAGTCACGCACTGAGTTTTTTGATTTTTAGACTAGCATAGAGCAGTTTGGCATACACGAAAAAACAGGACATTTCGGGATTTATACCTGCTATAAGTTATCGTGATGTCAAAGATTTACTCGCTGAGCGTGGCATGATCGTCAGCTATGAGACCGTTCGGTTGATAAAACCTTCGGAAGTGAAGCCCGCCCACAACACCAGTAACTACCAAAGCAACAATCGCACTGATGAGAACAAGACGGTACAACGGAGTCTCACCTGTTTGAGGCAATTGCACTACATCGAGAGTGAATCCGACAGACGTCAATGTTTCGTCACCAACAGGCAGGGTGCGCGGGTCATCGCTATTGACTGCATCAAAGTTCGTTCCGGTTACAACCCCCTGATTCTCGATAAATAACAAGCCTTCTGGCAATGTCTCGTTCACAGTGGCATTATAGGTAATCGTGACTTGTTGCAACGGTGGAATATCCCCCACCGTCACATCAACCTCATCTTCTTGTGCAAACACACTACCTGACCACAGTAAATTAACTGCACAGAGCATAAACAGTGCCAGAACAAGTCTGTTGCATTTTGCTAGGGTGTGCCGCGTTCGTTTCATGTCAAGCAATATCATGGTTATCAATGTCTCCTATGTGCTAGAGGGCTTCATCGCTGAAAACCAACCGTGACGGCAACGCCGTGTACTGGTGGAACGCATAACTGCGCTCATGGTGTCGGTAGCTCGCAAGTGCCATCAGGAACTGTAGCTGGCGCCGCACCGATTACAGTAGTAAGTGCTTGCGAACTTGCTGTAAGTTGATAAGTCGTCGCCCCAAAGTTAAACGAATAGAAGCCATCCGCCGCTACAGCATTATTGAACGTATTACCCTGAACATCACTACAGAGGGTACTACCCCCGTTCAGGGTAAAATCTATGTCATTATCATCACCTGTGAGTATATTGTTGGTGATTGTTATTTGGATATTTGTGTTAGGTAGCACGAAGATAGCATCATCAGTAGCTGAGGTCACTGTATTATTGTCCAGCAGTAGACGCAATACTGACGTACCGCTACCGTCACCCACAAGTATTCCTTCACTGTTGGATGTAATACTGTTATTCAGGACGCGAATATCACCAAACGTTCCGGTATATCCGCTAGACATCAGAATAGACATGCCAACGGCGGATATATTAGATAGGGTATTATTGCTGATAGTTACCCGTGAGTTCTCGAAATTTGCGCCTCCGCCACCACCGCTCCAGGCAATGCCACCCCCTGATGTATCAATCGTATTGTTATCAACATTAGCATTGAGTGTTCCACCGCTAGAGCTTGTACCAGCATTCAAACGAATACCCACTGAAGCAACATTCAATAGGAAATTATTGGTGATGTTAGCATTGACAACCGCACCAACACCACTAGCACTTACCCGGAAACCGTCACCACCGGCGGGGGCAGGTCCATCTATACGACAGCTATCAACTAGCAAGTCCAGTGTACCTGCCCGCGCAAAGAACAAAACTGTACCTTCATTGCCGATGATACAATTAGCACCCGTTGTCGCTGCCGAATTTGTTCCCGTCATATTGAAAGTCAACGTGCCGACTGTACCTGCACTCAAAGCTACCTGTACAGTCGAGGCTTGCGGATCAACGTAGCTCCGCGCATCGAAATCAATCAGGTTGAGTGTTGTACCATCGATATTTACATTCGTTCGCAGTTCAAACGCCCCTGCTCTATCCGCGATATTTTGCACAGTCATGTTATTGACCGTGTTTGTACTGCCCGGTAGAGGATTAATAATGCGTACAGCAGGACCAGATAAATTCGCTGTTACATCCATCGTAACGTCCAAATCGACCGAACTGAAATTGGCACGACGTACTTCTACTGCCGCCGGACGGCTGAAGAAAGCTGAGCCATTGCTAATATCAAGGATGAGTCCACCATCGCCTTGGAAGCCTGTTCCCAATACCCTGAATGTACCTGTATTATCCAGCAAGAAAATACCGTGTCCGTCGTCAAGGTCGTTTGTGGGGAAAAGGTTAGCATCCACCATGCGCGGTGTGCTTTCGACTGTGTTAGTGATGTCCGTGCTTCGGAACGTGATATTCCCCGACGAATTTTGAATTTTGATGCTACTGCCACTCGTGCTGTTCAAGCCATTGTCGTTGTAATCACCAACAATTAAGTTCGTGCCATTGAAACCATCCACACGGAAACCATCTACGAGACGTTGTGATAGGGTGACGACATTTGTTGCCCCAATGCCATCTGCCAAGTTGATCGTCGTAGTAGTGGTGTTTTCAATCAGAATCGGGTTATTGCTCGCCCCTACCCGCATATCTATATTGATTGTGTTACGTATAGCGACTAATGTCCCTGCTCCATCCCCAATGCGGAAACCATGATTGGTGCTATCGGTGGTTGTACAGGTATTAAACTCAATGTTGAGGTTTGTTACACCACCACTAATAGGGTTATTAAAGTCAATACACGCACCTGCATCCGCAATCAGGTTGCTGAGTGACGAATAAGGTACATTAACGGTTGCACCCGCGTTATTGGTACCCAGTAGCGCATTACCACCGTTGCCAGTCGTGGTATCTGTTTCAACCTGCAAAGAATTGAAGTTAAACGTCGCCGCTGAATCCTGAATTTTCACCCCGTCATCATTCGGTGGCAAGATACCCGCACCAAAACCGACATTCGTTGCCTCAAAATTAATCGTACCAGAATTGATCCGATTCAACTCAATACCATCGTTCCCAGCATCAGAAATCACAGCCGCACCAAATGTTGCCGATGTACCATCCCATGTGAAGAGGTTGATACCATCACCGGTACCTGTCGTCGTGACCCGTGTTGCCGCACCAAAGTCAAAGGTAGCACCAGAGGGTGTATTCTGAATTTCGATACCATTGGTTGTGGCATTGAGGATAGTTGTGTCCACAGATGCGGTCAGCGTCCCACCCACATTATCCCAGAAAAGCCCGTTACTATTGCTACCACTAGAACGAATCGTCCCCACTGCAATATCGAGGTTGGTATCATCTAGGTTAAAGACAGGACCATCCAAATTGGTAAAAGATGAGGATGCAGAACCACTCGTACGAATAATAGCACCGTTGTTGCGCGTACCAGATATGGCTATATTGTCGGCAGTCGAAGCACCGACTTCCATAAAGATATTCAGAACGCCGAAATCAAAGACTGAACCAGCGACACTATCCGTAATACGAATACCGCTGATACCTTCTTGTGGCGTTCCTGAAGCGACTGTTTGGTCGATAGTGGTTGCTACTGTTGTGAAGCTACCACCCATATTCGTCAAGAAAATGATATTGGCATTACCATCAACAGACTGCAATAAGCCAAAGTTAGAGCCTGTCGCGAACGTACCATTATTCAATGCCATGATGCGTCCTACAGCAGATGTGAATCCGGCTTCATCAAAGATACTCACATCACTGATAAAGAGATTGCCAAAGCCATTGCCCTGCAAACCAATTTCATTGACCTGGTTAATTTCTAAATCTACACCATAGACATAATTTGCTGTGCCAGCCCCGTTGAGCGCAAGCGAATTGCCACCTGTCGAATTCAAATTCGGATTCGTACCCGTTTGCGCGGGAATCACTGGTGAGCTAATCGGCGCGGCAGTTGCTGGTTGTCCGGTTGCGATAGTCGCACCTGTACCTAAATTCGCTAGCGTCAGCACCGTACCATCGTTTGTCCCCTGACCAATCAGTGTTTGATTGCTCAGTAAGGTCAAACCTGATGCAAAGAGATAATCACTCGTACCATCATAAATGAAGATATTATCGCCTTCTTCGGGGTCAACAATTTCGCTACCTGCTCCTGCACAGCCTGCTCCGGTAGCTGTGCTTGTACCACCTTGTGCCGTAGCGAAAGCTGACAAATTCTGGAAGGGGTCGCTCAGGCGTCCATCATTACCATTCGTGCCAAATTCAGTTGCATCATTGGTCACAAACCAGACCATATCCGTCACATTGAGCGTGACTGTACCCGTGTTGGAACTCCCTAAGCTATTTGCGCCGTTTGTGGTAGCTGTATAGGTAAAGCTATCCGCACCTTCATAACCTGCTGGTGGATTGTATTGAAATTCACCCGTTGTCGTATTGAAGCTAACGAAACCACCGCACGTTGTGTTACCACCTGCAGGTCCTGTGATAGTCAGGGCTTGGGCTGGTGAGCCGTCATTATCCAAAACAGAGAAGGTCGCTGTTGTGCTATCGTAACTAACGTTGCCCAGCAAATCATTGACTGTATCCGGCGCCGTATCGGGTTGTAATTCAAAGATAAATACAAAGTCGTCGGTTGGCGACCCTTCTGAGATACCATCAAAATCGCCATCTAAAGTATTTGGTGGGTCGCTCGCATCGCTATCTGTTGTCTGGTCGGCAACGACGGTCACACGACAGATATTACCTGGCTCGAAGTCTGCATCCGTTGTATCCGGTGTCAATGAAATGTTATTGACATTACTCGCAGGCAAACCAGCCGTGAAGCCTATCGCACCCAGATTCAACAAATCCGCACCACACTCAAGCACAACACCTGTTGCGCTCACATCGGCTGGAGCATTCAAGAAAGTGATATCAATTGTCAGGGCTATTGTGCTGACGTTATTACTGTTATTCGTCGGTGTAACGGTATCGACTTGTAAGGGCGCATCAATCGTGAAGGTCGTGCTATAAACATCAGTCGCCACATCTGCATCACTCACATCACCATCCGCATCGCCATCCAGTGTATTCGGAGGGTCGGCTGTATCATTATCTGTCACCAAAGCACTATCAAGCGTGACCGTACACGTTTCGCTACCAACTAAGTTCGTGCCACTGTTCGTCAATGTAACAGAGGTTGCTGGCGTTGCACTCGCTGTAAATTGTGCCGTGACATCGCCACTGACGGTACAGGTCACATTGAACCATGCACCTGTAACATCAACGGATTCACTGAAATTGATAACAATCGTCGTATCGGCGTCTGTATCAGTCGTTGTCGTATCGGTAGCAACCCCACCAACCTCAACCTGCGTATTTGTGACTGTAGGCGCAACGTTACTAATGATAGTAAATGTATCGTCAGGGTAATTGAGCAAGGTATCCGGTGGATCGCCAGCATCCGTATCAGTCACGAGGGTTTCGTCAATAGCAATCGTACAGGTTTCGCTAGGTGTGAAGTTACTTGTCAGTGTCAGTGTGATTTGTGCTGTACCATCACCTACGACGCTAGCAAATGCTGTTCCACCTGTGCCAGTCACGTTATAAACACCGGATGTCGTACACGTTAACGTCACCCAATCAGCCGCGGCGGGTACGTTAATCGTCTCGCTGAAGTTGAAGACCACCGTCGTATCAAAATCAACATCGGTATCATTTGTGCCGACAGTTATATCACCCAGCACATCGGCTTTTTCAACTTGTACGCTAGTGATACGCGGGGAGGTATCTACTGTAAAACTGAATGTCACATTATCTGCTATGCCATCTTCTGTATTATTACCGTTCCCGTCTAATTGTGCTGGAGGAACGCCATCATCATCCGTGATGGCTGTGCTGACGAGGGTTACATCACACGTTTCACCATCGGCTAAACCTACCCCCCCATAAGTCAACGTGACAACAGTCGCTGGGGTTGCCCCTGCTGTATAGTTAGCTGTCACATTACCACTTGTGCCACAAACAACTGTAAATGCACCCGTAGCAAAATTCACGTCTTCGCTGAATGTGAGACGAATATCCGTATCATTCTGAATGGTATCTGCCGTCGGAATTGTAGAGACGAAACCTGTACGCTCAACTTCGGCGCTCACCAATGTTGGTAAGTTATCCGATGTGCTAAAGGTACTAACGAAATTATCACCAGGTATGCTATCACCATTGCCATCGAGCAAATCTGGCGGGTCGTTGGCATCTGCGTCAGTGACACCATTCGTCGCATCACTGAGGACTGTCAGTGTACAAGACTCACCAATAGCAAAATCAGTAGTCGGGTCAATGGTAGCTGTATTACCTGCTAGCACGACTGCACTATTCGCCGGCGTGACATTACTGACTGTACATGCAATTGTGAACCAACCACCATTCAGCGTGGGCGCTTCGCTAAATGTCACCACAATATCGCTATTAACTGGCACATTTAATGTAGTATCTGCCGGATTGACAGTGGTAACGGTAATTGCTTCATCAACTGTAAAGCTGGAGGTGAAATTATCGCCCTCTGTACCATCGCCATTGCCATCTAATAAATTCGGCGGGTCAATTGCATCACTGTCTGAAACACCGTTGGTCGCATTACTGAGAATGGTGACATCGCAGGTTTCCCCCGCAACCAACCCACCTGCAATCGTAATCACAGGATTTGTAGTAGGTCCGGCTACGGGTGCGGAGGTCAAACCTGTTCCAATACCCAGCGTACCCGATGATGTACAGACCAATTGCACCCAATTGCCGTTGAGGTCAACATTTTCGCTAAACGTGATGTCTACTGTTGTATCGCTGGCGATACCTGTCGCGGCATCATTAGGCACAATAACGGTTACAGTTGGCGCCGCATCTGCGGTACTAAAGCTAAAGGTGAAATCATCGCCACCCGTCAAATCACCATCGCCATCTAGCTGGTCACTGGCAGTCGTTTCAGGCGTTGGGTCTGTATCATTATCTGTGATTTGGGATGCCACCAGCGTCACATTACAGGTTTCGCCAGCAGGCGCAAAGCCTCCTGTTGGTGTCACGACAAAGCTCGTTGCTGGACCTGTAGGCGGTACAACAGTGATATTTGTATTGCTGGGGCTAAATGTCCCTGACACACTACAGATTATCGTAATCCAATCACCCGCAATATTCACATCTTCGCTAAAGGTGACATCGACTGTCGCATTGTCCGCAACATTGGTATCCACATCAGTAGGGGACGTTACCGTAACGGTTGGTGGCGCATCAATTACAATCGTGACTGTTGCTGAATCACTCTGCCCGAGTGCTGTACTCGTCAGTTGATAATCAAAAGTGTATGTACCCGCCGTTGTCGCGCCCACAAGGTTAATGCCACCTCCAGACGTAATGGTCAGCGTGCCACCCGCAAGCGCAACGCTGGTACCAGTCACTGTTGCCGTATTCGTCGTCACTGTTCCACCAAGATCGCCTCCCCCAAAGGTCAACACATCAAATGGTGGCGTTCCTAATGTATCCGCTACACCACCCGGGTTAGGATTAGGAACCAATAACACGGCAAGAGTTAAGTCTGCACCCAGTGCCAGCGAAAAAGCATCGTCTTCCGCAATAGGACCCGACACAATCTCGATTGTCACGGTGGCAATAGAGCTTCCTACCGTATTCGTAATTTGGTACTGAAAGTCGTACGTGCCTGTGGTCACTGTACCACCAGATGCATCAATGGTCACACTACCATCAGCTTGAATAACCACCGTGAAATTACCTGTAGGATGTGTATATGTACCTCCAACAGCAACTTGACTCGCACCGCCAATATCGCCTGTATTCGCATAGAAATCAACCTGTGCAGGGGGCGCACCAACATCATCAGCCCCCGCAACATCCGTGATGACATTATTTGTTGTATCCACATTGCCCAGTGAAACGCGGTATGTATCTGCAACCGCAACGGGCGCTTCTTCTACATAAATTTCAACTGTTCCATCGCTGAAGCCTACTGAATTTTCGAGGCGATACTGAAACGTAAATGTGCCTGTAAAACCTGCATCCGGCGTAAACTCAAAATTACCCACGTTATCAAGAATTTGTAATGTACCCACCCCTGCCACAGTGCCAGTTGCAGGTGCAGTGAACGTAGTCGCATCCCCAATTAGACTACCACCGCCAAAACTCACAAGCGTAGCCACCGGTGTTCCTAATGTGTCATTGTTCAATAAGGGCTGATAACCTGTTGAGGTATTATTAAAGGCTGTCCCCGCATTCGTCGAGAAAGTGACCCCGTTCGTCTGTGTATCGTCTACCCCTGTCGGGAAATCACCATAGCTAATATCAATCTGCCCGATGTCAGTCGTCCCATTACCCGCTTGAATCAGATAAAAAATGCTGATTGTACCTGAACCCGTTGCCGTCGTCGCATCTATATTGATAGCACCGTTAACGGCAACCGTAACATCTACTGTACCACCACCCGCCGTAACCGACAGTACCGTGACACCATCCGCAGATGTTGTACCAACATTCGCAACACTATCCCCAAAACTGACAACTACAACAGGCGCATCCCCCGCATCGTTACTCAGCACATTGCCTGTATTCGTTGCGCCAATTGTCACACTAATGAGGTCATTGCCCGCACTAGCGTCCACAATTGCTAGCGGGTCATTCGGTTCTACAACGTTTGAAGAATTATTTTCATCTGTATTTTCTAGGAGGTCGCCACATACATCATCTGTGATAGGCTCTGAATTGGAGCGTGTAATGCTATCAGGGTCAAGTTGTGTATTGGGGTCTATATCAGTACGATATTGCACATTTTCTGCAACACCACTGCCACAATTTGCCAGCACGACGGTATAGCGGATAGTATCACCACTATCTGCTAAGCCATCACCATTACTATCTTGGATGATGGCATCATCATTGGTGACAATCAAACTCGGCGCAACTTGTGCCATCACTAGGAAGGTCAGTGCAAATACAGCAACAAAAAGTAGTACTAACCGACCGAATAATTTTCGGCTCATATTCCCCCACACGATATTCAGATTTACACTCGCAAATTGTATCACATTTCTCAGCTGGTTCTGTTGCCAAAAAATCTAATAATTATGAATGGCATTGTCAAGTTGGCGACAACTATGATGAACTGTGAGATGATCAGCAAATGAAAATCCCACATGACTTGTTCCGAAAACTATCGCTTTCCGAGTGAAATCATCTCATACGAGAGGCTTTGTCAAGTTGTGGTGAGATGAAGATGTCTGTTTTACCCAAAGCTGCCTCAAAGAAACGTTTTGCCACTTTGGCATTGCGCCTCGGTTGCATCAAAATGTCAATGACGTGCCCCTTGCTATCAACTACACGCCACAGATAATATCGTCGCCCATGAGTGGTCATGAAGACTTCATCCAAATGCCATTTGATATACAATACGGTGCGATTTGTGGCGTCAGATATGCGGAACGGTTCATTCCGCGTGGTTTCCGTCCGACAACATGCATCCTGCCCTAACGATGCAGATAGTCTCGAATAGCAGATTGAATCCGTGTTTGCAGATGACGGCTGATGCCCAATCCAAGCGCTCATATAACTTCGTAGCCACCTTCCGCAAAGGCATTTTCTGGGGGCAAGTAACCGTAACTACCATTTGCATAACTGATGGAAATAGCGTGTTTATACCCCATCTGCTGGCACATCTTACGCAGATTGACAGCCGTTTCGCTGAACACCTCACCAGGTTGTGTCATGATGATAGTGTCTCCCAGTTGGATAACACGAATATCTAGTGCCATCGTTTCTTGGGACATATCAGGCAAGAAGCGTTGTAGCACAGTTGGCAAGGCTTGTGCAGGTGGTTCATCATCTGCAAGCATCGCACTAACGCTGAGTGATGCTGTTGATAAAGTAGGGGCATCTATCAATGAGATAGTGCGCCAGACCCGTTTGAGCGTCGCATTATAGGCACGGGCAATCGTCTCGCATTCGACAAACGTACCACCAGCACGGTCTTCAATATTCCATGCATCATCCTGAGTACCGTCATCATAATAATACGTAGTGAGTTCACCTATAGAGGTGACGGGATGACCGGCTTGCAATCGCTGGCGCACTGTTTCCGTGAGTGGATTAATATCCCCTGCGCCACCCTGTGTAACCATTACTATGCAATCAGCGCCTAACTCAGCTTCCAACAAGCGACTCGCATAGCCAGACCAATCTCCTGAAATCTTCAGATTATCATAGCCAAGCACTACCGGATGACAGGCATAATTCCCTATAATAGCAAGCGGATTGCCATTGATAGTATCCACACGAATGACACTCACAGAGGGGTCAATAGGACGGTCTAACCATCGACGGTTGATGCTATAGCCATAGAGAAATCCTGCACCAACACCCATCTTGGCAGGTTGTAACCGCAAAGACGCTTCAATGATAGTATCACCAACCATTGCGACAAAAGGCGTTTTCCACGCGCTGTCATCATGAGCGCCGGGTGCCGAATGCGTGTGTGTGGTTGTCAGAAGAACATTGTCTCTGTGTAAGTCTGAATGTGCTTCTACATACGCTTGTATTGCCCTAACATCTGGCGGGCGTAGATAGCAAATTTCAATGCTACAGATGACCAGCATCACATCATCTTGCTGCAATGCCAGCGCACGCACATAAATAGGCGCATGAATGCCATCACTACCATTCTCTCGATTGCCATAGCCCATCAATTGACTCCCCACGATAGGCTGTAGCGCGTGCTTGCTAATCCCTGCCTGCATTATCTTACTCCTTATAGCTACCATGCATGTCCATTATGAGTGCGTAACATGCTGTTCTGAGGTACAGTAACAAAAAGTATTTTTTATCGTCTCTAGGAGTATTTTGGCATGCCCGACTACAGTACGCAATTCCTCGAATTTGCAATTCAAATTTTACAGCGCGTGATGGCAGATTCAGACACTGCAATACAAGCAAGCGCACAAGCTGTTGCAGAGGCAATTAACAACGACAAGTTACTTTATTTATTTGGCAGTGGTCACTCTGCGCTCGTAGCACGCGATGGTGCAGGACGTGCTGGCGGTCTTGTCCCTGCCGTATTAATTGATGATGTCATCGAGGGTGATGCTGAACGCATCGAAGGCATGGCGAGAATCATTGCTGGACGCTTTGCGCTAGAAGCAGGTGGCGTGCTGGTGGTGATTTCTAATTCAGGTATCAACGCTGTACCCATTGAGATGGCAATGTTGGGTAAAGACAAAGGGTTAACAGTCGTCGCAATTACCTCACTCACACATAGTCAAGCGGTAGAAACACGCCATAGCAGTGGCAAAAAATTATACGAAGTCGCTGATATTGTGATTGATACACACGGCGCACGCGGGGATGCGGCACTAGATGTCCATGGTCATGATTTCCATACAGGCGCAACATCGACTTTGGTCGGATGTGCCATCATTCAAGCTATCACGGCGCAAGTCGTTGCTATCTTAGCAGAAAAAGGTCAGACACCTCCTGTATTGGTGAGTGCTAACGTACCCGAAGGTACAGAGCATAATCACGCCCTACTCAAGAAATACCAGACGCGGCTTGCCCGTTATCAATTGCCGTTACGTTGGGATTAAGGAACGGGACACATGCCAGAAGATATTGCAATTGGTGTTGATATTGGCGGGACAAAAATTTCGTTCATTGCCGTCAGTCCCAATGGAGACATCCTACAATCCTATCGTCTACCGACCCTTGTTCCCGATGGCACGGAGGCAGTTTTTACACAAGTTGCAAAAGGTATCCACCATATAATCAGTAGCATCAGTACACCCATTGCAGGCATTGGCATCGGGTCACCCGGTCATCTAAACCCGCACACAGGTTTGGTTTACAAAGCAACCAATATGTACTGGGAAAATATCAATATCTTAGATGGCATCCGGCAACATCTAAACACGGATTTACCCTTGTTTCTGCAAAAAGATGGCAACGCGGCGGCACTTGGCGAAAAAATATTTGGTGCGGCAAAAGGACAAACAGACTTTGTCCTCATTACCATCGGCACGGGCTTAGGCGGTGGTGCATTTGTTGGTGACAAAATTGTAGAAGGCGCACATTACTCCGGTATGGAGATTGGACACATGCCCCTCAATGCTAGTGGACGCATGTGTATCTGTGGGATGCGTGGATGCCCCGAAATGTACGTGTCTGGTGTAGGCTTACTAGCAGGTGCCAAAGAATATTTACCCCAATTCCCAGAGAGCCAACTCCACAACTTAGATGACCTATCCACACAAGCGATTCTGGACGCCTTTGCCCATGACGATGCCCTTGCAAAGCACTTACTAGACGAAATGACAGATTGGCTCTGTTCAGTGATGATTGCTTGTATGGGTGTCCTCAATCCAGCCGTGTTTGTGATTGGTGGTGGTCTAGGACATGCCCTTTTCACATTTCTGTCTACCGAAGTCAAACAAAAACTGCGCAAGCGAACCCGGCGTGAAATTCACGCGGAAGTGCCTATACTAGAATCGCAAGTACAAGATAGTGCCATTGGCGCGGCGTGTCTCGTTTGGCATGGACTGGATCATAAAACGAAAGATATCTAACATGACACGAACGCTGATTGAAAACGCGAAGATTATCACCGCAACGACCCCCTTAGAACGTGGCTGGTTGCTCGTAGAGGATACAAAAATAAGTGCGATGGGGTCTGGTAACGCGCCGTCATTTGATAATACCACCCGTATCGACGCCAACGGACTGAAACTCATGCCCGGTTTCATTGACGTACATGTGCATGGCGGGGTTGGTCACGAAACGATGGATGCGACACCAGACGCGATTCGTGAAATGGCAACCTTCTATGCCCGGCATGGCGTGACGGGTTATCTGCCCACCACATGGACAGAATCCCGCGAAAAAATAATGAAAACGCTGGAAATCGTGTCAGAAATGCAAGGCGCACAGCCAAATGGGGCGACCATTTTAGGGCTTCATCTGGAGGGACCTTATCTCGATATGGCAAAGCGTGGCGCACAGTTAGAATCCCAAGTGCGACGGGCAGAACGAGAAGAAGCCCTAGCCTTTCTCGACATGGACATCATTAAATTGCTCGCACTTGCGCCCGAATATGAAGAAAATGGGTGGCTGATAGAGGAGTGTCGGCAACGTGGCGTGACCGTTTCAGCGGCACATACATCCGCTACTCATGACCAGATGCAAGAGGCAATCAATCAAGGCATCACACACGCCACACACACCTTCAATGCGATGGTCGGCATTCATCATCGTGAGCCAGGCGGTGTCGGCGCCTTACTAACCCGTCCAGAGGTGTACTGCGAACTCATTGCAGACACAATCCACGTCCACCCTACCGTGATGCAAATCTTGTATGCTTGCAAAGGCGCTGACCGTGTGGTGTTGATTACGGATGCCGTCCGTGTGGCAGGTTTCGCAGATGGCGAATACCAGAAAGACGATAACCGTCGCGTCGTGGTTAAAGATGGTGCGGTGCGCTTACCCGATGGCACATTGTCCGGCAGTACACTAACGATGGATCGGGCGTTACGAAATTTCATGCAGGCAACAGGCGAACCCCTAGAAAAAATCTGGCAGACAAGTAGCCTCAATGCCGCCCGTTCACTCAATATGTCTAGTCAAAAAGGCAGTCTTGAAGTAGGGAAAGATGCAGATTTAATCCTTGTCGATAGTGACATTACCGTACATCTAACCATTGCAGAAGGACGTATTGTCTATCAACTTGAAAACTAAAATTATTGATTGTAGTGAGGAACATTATTTATGCGCATAGGATTAGTTGGCACAGGGTCGATGGGTCATGCTCATGCCCCATCATGGAAATTACTGAAGAATATTGGCGCTGAACTCGTTGGGGTTGTCTCCAACCGCAGTGAATCAACACAGGCATTTGCAGAACAATATGATATTCGTGCTTACGACACGCTCGACGCCTTGATAGCCGATGTGGATATACTCGATATTTGTGTACCTACCAACCTACACAAAGACATGACACTCAAAGCGGCATCGGCTGGCAAACATGTAATCTGTGAAAAACCGATGGCACTCTCCATTGCTGATGCACAAGCCATGATTGATGCCTGCCGAGAAGCGAATGTACATCTTTATATCGCCCATGTGGTGCGCTTTATCTCACAATATCAGCTTGCGAAACACAGCATAGATAGCGGTCAAATTGGCACACCTTGCGTCATTCGTTTATCACGAGCGGGCTACCAACCACGCAAAAAAACCGATAACTGGTTTACAGACGAATCACGCTCTGGTGGGATGATGCTGGATTTGATGGTTCATGACTATGACTATGCCCGTTGGATTGGGGGTAACGTCAAACGGGTTTATGCACGTTCCGTTCGTGGAACAACACCCGATGCACCCGGTGACTACGCGCTGGTAACCCTGCGCTTTGAAGACAGCGCGATTGCTCACATTGAGGGCGGTTGGGCATATCCTGTAGGATTTTTCCGCACCTCAATGGATATTGCTGGCACAGATGGCGTCATTGAATTTATGTCCGATAACGCCCAATCACTGTATACCCATCTTGCGAACCCACCCGATGTTGAAGCCGATGAAGTCGCTGTCCCTGCGGCTAAAGCGGCAGATAGCCCGTTCACCGCACAATTACGTAATTTCTATAATGCTATTGTCCATGATGAAGCCCCTGTAGTGACTGCTGAAGAAGCCTTGCTTGCACTCGAAGTTGGGCTTGCCGCCATTGAATCCGCAAAGACGGGAAAGCCTGTCACTTTAAATCAGGAGGATAGCTAATGCGCCTTGCCATCATGAGTTTTGCCCATCTCCATGCAGAGGGCTACATCCATAATTTACGCAATCACCCTGATGTTGAATTTGTTGGGTTTTCGGATGCTGATGCAGAAAGAGGCAAGCATTTTGCGGATAGGTTTGATGCCCAATGGTTCGACTCCCACGAGGCATTAATGGCAGAAGGTGTTGATGGCGTTGTGATATGTTCCGAGAATGCACGCCACCGCGAACTAGTTGAGATTGCGGCATCTGCGGGTATCCATGTTTTGTGCGAAAAGCCCATTGAAGTAACCCTCGACGATGCGCTTGCCATGCGTGATGTCTGCGAAGCCAATCAGGTCAAGTTCATGACGGCTTTTCCTGTGCGCTTTTCACCCGATGTTCAGCAGGTCAAAAAGACACTTGATAACGGTGATTTAGGGCGTATATATGGTATTAACGGCATCAACCATAGTGAAATCCCGCGTGAACACCGTGCTTGGTTTGCGCAAAAAGCCCTCGCAGGCGGGGGTGCTGTCATGGACCACACCGTGCATCTCGCCGATGCGTATCGCTATTTTTTCGATTGTGATATTGTCGAAGTTTACGCAGAAGTCGATAACCTCTTTTATCCCGGCGAAGTCGATGTTGATACCGCGGGCATAGTAACTGTGAAGATGAAAAATGGCGTATTCGCTACCATTGATTGTAGCTGGAGTCGCCCTACATTCTATCCGCGCTGGGGACACCTCAAAATGGATATTGTCGGCGAAGAAGGCTTTATCACACTTGATAATCTATCCAAGCACCTCACGGTATATTCTAAGCATCTGCCACGTAATCCTAGTTGGCTAAATTTCGGCGTGGATGCCAACCAGAATATGATAAACGAATTTGTTGCTAGCATCGCAGAAGACCGTGACCCCTCCGTGACGTGGCGCGATGGCTACGAAGCCGTTCGAGTAGCCCTCGCTTGCTTTGAATCCGCTGAAACAGGGCAACCTGTAACCTTGCCTGTAGGCGAGTGAGCAAGCTCATGAACAAGGGGGAAGGGAAATCGCTAAAAGCATTATCCGCTGTGACATTTTTTAATTATGCCGCACGCGGGTTTACCTTTCCCTTTATCAGTCTTTATTTACTTCATGTAGGCTTTACAGGGACGCAGATCGGCATCGTTTTGAGTGCAAGTGCCGCATTGCGTCTGGTCGTACCACCATTATTGAATACCTTTGCTGACCAAACAGGGCGTCATCGGCAATTATTCTATGGTCTAGTGATTGGTAATTCGCTAGCAACCGTCGGACTTGTGATACTAACATTTTCACAGTGGGTACTCGGTGCGGTGGTCGTTGTGCGCGATAGCTTGGATACGCCCAGCACATCGTTACTCTCACAATTGACCATCACGCGCCTAGAGCAACAAGGATGCGATATTTACGGACGCTTGCGGGCATGGGGATCGTTCGGTTGGGCTGTCACCACCATGATAAGCGGCGCCATTTTCGCAGTTGGTGGCTATTTCTTACTCTTTGTGATGGCATCCGTGATGAATATCATATCGCTCATTTTTGCCCCCAGCCTGCCCAAGCAGACAACAGACGAGACGCTAGAAAAACAAAAAACCGATGATAAGCACAGTTTGAAGCGTCCGGTTGGCTTTTACATCTTGATGCTTAGTTGGTTCTTGTTTTTCATCGGGATGAGTTCCATTGGTGGGTTCATGTACCCATTTTTTCAGCAAGAACTTGGCGCAACTAACGCGATGATAGGCATCTTGGCATCCGTTGGCGCATTGGCAGAAATCCCCTCAATGGTCGTCATAGACCGTATGCTGAAACGCATCAACATTCGCACAACTCTAATGCTTGGCATGTTCGGTATGGCATCCATATGGACGGTATTTACCTTTCTAGAGGGCGCTTTTTTATTAATCCCGTTGATGATTATCCGAGGGACATTTTACACCTTCCAAAATGTTGCAAGTACCTTGTTAGTCTCTCGTATCAGTCATCCACGCAATGCGGCGACCAATCAGGCTCTCTCACAAGTGACCGTACCCGCCCTAGCACAACTGATTAGCGCACCGATAGCAGGTTACATTTTTGATTTGTACGGTCCACGGGTTCTGCTACGCCTCGTTGCTGTGATGGCGATTTTTGCTATTTTAATTTTGATTAGCTTCCGGCGCACCATGGCTGCAACGCCCACAGAGAGCCATACAGCCATTTAACTTATTTGCGATTACTTCAATGCACCGCGTGTCAAGCCACTGATGAACTGACGCGAGAAAATAACATAGAGCGTTGTCACAGGTATCATGGCTAGGGTCAGTGCCGCCAGCAATGCAGACCAATCTTGCTTGTACTGCCCAGCAAACGACGAAACTCCCAGTGTCACCGTACGAACATTTTCACCCGGTGCAAGTGTCAAGGGGAACCAGAGGTCATTCCAAATTGGAATCAACTGGAAGACAAGAACCGTAGCCAGTGCCGGACGTATCAACGGCAAAATGAGACGGAACAAAATCCAATACTCATTTGCCCCATCAACACGGGCGGCTTCTTTCAGTTCTCTAGGTACTTGGCGCATAAACTCCGACAGGATAAAGAGCGCAATCGGCAAACCTCTAGCGACGTACACAAGAATCAGCGCCAACCGTGTGTTGTAAATGCCAAAATTCGTCATTAACTCAATCATGCTCACCGTGCCGAGTCGTGCCGGAATCATGATGCCCATAATCAGATAAATATTGAGAATGCGCAAACCAGGGAATTTATATTCGGTCAACGCATAGGCAATCATCGACCCTAATAACAAAATCATGGTCAATGAAATGGTTGTGATGATGATGCTGTTACCAAAGTAGACAAAGATTTGGGCGCGGTCAAAGACACTTTCGTAGCCTTCCAGCGTGAAATTATTGATTACCTGAAAACCATCTTCAAACGTGAACCAGATAGGTGGCTGGTAAGGCACACGGAAAAGGTCACGCCGTTCTTTAAAAGAGTTGAGAATAATCAAGATGATCGGCACAAGCGCAATGAAAGAATACCCGATAAGTGCCGCATACGGGAATGCTTCTCGCAAGCGGTCTATGAACAAGGGTTGCGGGATGTCCGTTTTTGATTTCTTCGGTTTCTCACCGGTCAGATGTTGTATTGTCATCGTATCTCCCTTAGTCCCGTATCAGCCGTGGTTGAATAAAGAAGAAATAGAAACTTACCCCAGCAAGAATGATGAAGAAAATCATCGTTGCAATGGCAGCCCCCATGGATGGGTTCGGTAACTGAGATGTACCGCCAAACGTCACGCGATAGAAAAATGTGCCTAAAATATCCGTCGCAAAATCAGGTCCCGCTTGCGTACCCTGCATTACAAAGACATTGTCAAACGCCACGAAGTTCGCTGTAAATGTCAGAATGGCGACAATACCTGCTGTCGGTAAGACCAGCGGAAATTTGATTTTCCAGAAAATATCCCAGCCTGTTGCACCATCAACACGCGCCGCTTCGATTAAATCAGGGTTGATACCTACAAGCGAAGCTAAGAATAGAATCATGGGCATCCCTACCCACTGCCAAACCCCCACTAGACCAACCGTGTTCAGCGCAACTGCGGGGTCACCAAGCCAGCCAGCACTAGGAATCACACTTTCTAGCCCCACCGCGATGAAGAAGTCGTTGACAATCCCCCAAATTGGATTGAGCATGAGCGTCCAAATCCAACCGATGATCACGATTGATAGCGTCGTCGGCGTGAACAAAATAGCGCGGAACAGACCAGCATATTTCAAGCCACGAATAGACAGCAAAGCAGCTAAAAATAAGCCTATGGGATTCTGCAAAAACATAAAAATGGCAAAAAAGTGAATATTATTAAAAAGTGCGTTGCGGAAGCGATCATCATACTCTGTAGCTCTCGTATCATTGAAGAGCCGTGCAATATTTTCTAGCCCAACAAAAACCTGTGAACCATCTGTTTGCTGTTGATACAACGCAAGACGCATTGAGTCGAAAAGAGGATACACCATGAAAATTGTATAAATCAGAAGTGCTGGTGTAATGAAGATGAGCATCGCATGCCAAGGAGGGCGAATATTATTATTTTGCATTCTTAACTTCCCGAAAACTCAATCTAAAAAGAAAGACAATGGCAAGAAAGTTTCTTGCCATCATCTAAAATACTCAGTTGTGTAGCAGAACACGCGGTAACTTATTCTGCTTCGTAATACCAATCGTCGAGACCAGCCTGAATGATGTTACCAACTTCTTCCGGTGAAAGTTCACCTTGTACGAGCAAGGGGATCGTTTCATTCATGAGTTGGTTACCACCTGGCTCACCACGCGATAGGAATTGGTCAAACATACGGATTGTTTGGTCGCAATCTGCACGCCACGAAACAAACTCAGCCGCGAGTGGGTCACTCAGTTCAACGTCGTGCGTTGAGAGCGAGAAGAACCCTGGTTGGTTATCGGAGAAGACTTGTGCAAATTCTTGTGTCGTCAGCCATTCCAAGAAAATACGCGCTTCGTCAGGATTTTCTGTATTGGCATTCATGCCGATAGCAATATCAACATGGTCGCTAATTGCGCAGGATTCGCTACCATCAGGACCGTATGGACGGAATGCACCGAGTTCAAAGTCTGCTAGGTCGTTGAACAATGGGATTTCCCATGAACCAGAGGGATAAACAGCGGCAAGACCCAGTGGGAAGATTTGCTGTACATCTGCATACCCGATGGATTCATGACCATCTGGCATATACGCTTCCCATGCCGCAAGTGTCTCGTAGGTGTTGATGAAACATTCATCCGTGAAACTTGCTTCGCCAGCGATGATAGCTTGGCGGGTTGCTTCACCATCACAGAAGGCTGGCCACAGGTTATTGAAGCCCATTGTGGAGGTTGTCCACGCATCTTTGGTACTGATAGCAAGTGGGGTTTCGCCAGCTTCTTGCAAAGCGTCCATGACGGCGAAGAATTCACTCTCAGTTGTTGGTGCTTCTAAGCCAAGCTCATCGAAGAGGGTTTTGTTATAGATAAACCCGTGGATGACGGATGCCATTGGCACACAGTAAGTTGCAGAACCATCATCAGTTGTCCACGCACTCAACGCAACATCAGGGAAGTTCTCAAGACCTTCAAGGTCGGAAATATCGGCTAGACCGCCAATTTCATAGTTCAGCAAAGCACGGTCAAACGGACGGCATGTGATGAGATCCGGTCCCACACCACCTTCTAGCTGATTACGCAATTGTGCATCGTATTCAGTGTTCAATGTTGGTTCAAAACTGATGCGAATATCGGGGAATTGCGCGTGAAATACTTCGAGGATGGTGTCCCATTGCTCAATATCTTCGGTTCGCCAACTGCCCATTGTCAGTTCGACGACATCATCTTGTGCTGTGACCGTAACGGGTACAATCAACAGTAAGGCTAGTAGAAATATCGTAAATCTTTTCACAAGAACTACTCCCTAAATTATACGAAAATACTATTTTAAAATCATCTATCTTTGGAAGATGATTTAAATGTTTTTAACAAGTTTTTCAAAAATTGTAAAGAAATTGGACTAGTCCATTAGGAGGCTTTGTCGAGTTATGCCATCACAAGTGTATTAGGACAAAGTGAACTACATACCACCTAAAGGATGTCACGGTCATAAATCGCACCACACGCAGGACACTTCCATTCACACTCATTTAGGTTCAGATTGTCATTTTTGTGCTGACAATCATGGCATGTTTTTGAGCTTGGATAGAACATGGGCTTACCTGATAGCCCATCGTGGTAACGTTTGCATGCCACATCCAAATCTTTGAGCGATTGTTGCAATACCTGCGAATGAGCGTCTTTCAACCAAGCATAGGCGTCTGTTTTCTTGAGTTGGGTCAACGCCGTTGTATTTTTCTGAGATGAAAAGGTCTCTTTTTGTTCTGATAATTACCGCTATTGCGATTTAGCAACGCCCATGTCCTATTTTTGCAGGTATCTTATAACTATGCCTAAATCATCACCGCAACAACTTGACAGTGCCTCAAAGGCTTATCTGGAGCGGTTAAAGGCTAAATTTTCGTCTCCAAAGCTTAATGACTAGCCTGATGCAAGGCAACTGTAGCTACATTTCACCGTCACGCAACTTTAATTAACGGTGAGTATTCACGGCTTCATAAAAGGCAAATAAACAAATCGCATTCAGCAAAATGCCTATACTTATCCACTCTAAACCCAGTTGTCCAGCAAACATACCAATAAGACCAGGAAGAAGTGATGCACCAAGCCCTGCTGACCCAATTTGAAAACCGATTGCTTGTGCCGAAAATTGCTGACCGACACGTTGCGCAGTCATCGAAATCAATGTCGGGAAAATGCCTGATAAACCGAACCCAATCGCAATCAGTCCCAATAAGCCAATCAATGGCATCGGATTCCATGCCAGTATGAATGCGCCCACAATAGCTGTAATCATGCCAAAGCGTAGTAGAAACTTGTCAGCAAAGCGCATAGCAATCCATCCTAAAAGAATGCGCCCAACGGTGAACGCCCCCCAATAGAAGCTCAACCACAAGCCAGCCACCTCCTGCGATACTTGCCGCCCATCTACTAAGAGCGTGTTTGCCAACTGCCCCGTTCCAATTTCAACCCCGCCATACAAGAAAAAAATCAACATACTTACGATGATTGCAGGCTGACGAATTGCTTCCATAGGTGATGCTGGCGGATAGTCAGTTTCTGGCGTGTTCGCGTCTTGTGTTTCACCTAATGACCACACAGAAAGCGTCGATGCAATCAGCACGATCATCACAATAGCAATCACACCAATGCTTATATATCCCACGCGCCAAGATAACCCGAAATCAACCAGAATCATGGTCATCAGAAAGGGTGCGACTGTCAAACCAATTCCCCACGAGGCATGTAACCAGTTCATCGCACTCGTATCATAATTCACAGAGAAAAAATGATTGAAGCCAGCATCGAGTACGCCACGTCCCATATAAGTGATGAAGATAACAACCAACAATATGAACCATGTACTAGCACTCGCCATCATGAACATACCAATAGCAAGAACCCCCATCGCAACGAGGATGAGTGTATGAAAGCGGAATGTCGTCAACAATGTGCCACTCACAAAAGTCGCAATCATCGCGCCAAGAGTCGCAAAGAATAGCAAAATGCCAATCGCGCTCACATCCACGTTGAAGGTATCTTGCATCGGTGTCCATGCAATGTTGAGTATGCCACCCGAAATGCCCAACAAGATGAAAATAGACAGCGAAAGAACAAAGGGTAAACGGCTTTGCTTGGCTGTAAAAATGGATGCCATACGTGATTCATCCTAGAGAATTGGTTATATTTGACAGAGTGGACTATGCTGGTATACTCTGGAGTATACCACTATGTATTATGCGATACAAAAATAGGCTGGGCTCATGAAATATCTCTGTATGAGGATACAACCATGTTGATTTTGGGTCTTATGTCCGGCACCTCTGCTGATGGTGTCGATATTGCACTGTGTGATATTCGTCAAGAATCTGAGTCTTTGCAGGCAAAAATTCTTGCAGGACAAACTTATCCTTATGCCCCTGCCCTACGCCAACGCCTCTTAGATAGTTGTGATCGAACAACCAGCCGTGTCGATGTGATTGCCCAACTTAGTTTTGAGCTTGCCGAGACGTTTGCCGCGTTTATTCATCAATTTTGTCAAGAAAATAGCATCAACTTAGCAGATATTGACCTCATTGGTTCGCATGGGCACACACTCTGGCACCATGTTTTACCCGATGGACGCGTCAGTGCGACCTTCCAAATTGGTGAAGGCGCTGTTCTTGCAGAACGTACAGGCATCACGACTATCAACAACATGCGTGCGCGTGATGTTGCCTGTGGTGGACAAGGCGCACCCCTCACGGGCTATGTCGATTGGTTACTGCTTCGTCATCCTGAAAAATGGCGGGCGATTCAAAATATTGGCGGGATGGGAAATGTTACTTTTCTACCGCCACTATCCGATACCTCACAAACACCCATTGCCTTTGATACAGGTCCTGGCAATGCTTTGATTGATGTTGCTGTCAGTCACTTTACAGATGGGCAACAAATCTATGATGAAGACGGCAAGTTAGCACAACAGGGACGCATTCACGAAGTCTGGCTCAATGAATTGCTCCAGCATCCCTACTATCAGCGCGATTATCCCAAAACCACAGGGCGCGAGATGTTTGGCACAGAAGCCGCCCAAGCCCTCATAAGTGATGCCCAAGCAAAAGGTCTAAATCAGCATGAAATCATTGCGACCCTGACGGCGCTCACGGCAACGAATATCGTCGATGCCTATAAACGATTTGCCCCTGCCCCTATCAGTGAAATCATCTTAGGTGGTGGTGGCAAGCATAATCCTGTTATCGTCAGCATGATTCGTGAATTATTAGCACCCGCAAAAGTCATGACCCATGAGGATATAGGGATCAGTAGTGATTTCAAAGAAGCCTTAGTTTTTGCGGTGCTGGCACATGAAACATGGCACAGGCGCGTTGGAACACTCCCTTCTCTGACAGGCGCACAGCATGCGGCGATATTGGGGCAAATTACACCTGCCAAGAATTACGAAGCCCTTCTTCGCCGGAGGCATAGCTCATGATAGTGCCACTACGTGAAGAACACATACTGCCCTGTGCGCAGATTATGGCTGGTAATCATCTGTGGAAACATTACTGTGTGACGCTATCTAGTGCGGAAACTTTATTTGATGAAGGTTTCAATGCCCAAGATGCACAAATATATGTCTCACTCAATGACGACACCGTGAGAGGTTTTATCTGGTATTACCTCCAAGGTACATTTCATAACGGTGGATACATTCGCTTGCTGGGCGTTCACACTGACTATCAAGGGCAAGGCATTGGCGCTCAACTTTTGCAGAGTGCAGAGAAAAACATCGTGACCCACACGCCTCACTTGTTTTTGCTAGCGTCAGATTTCAACCATCGGGCGCACCAATTTTATAATCGGCTTGGATACGACATCATTGGCGAATGCCCCAATTTCGCACAAGGTGGCACATCTGAGATGATTTTCTATAAGCGACTTACAGCAGAGAAAGGCAAACCAACACCCACCAAACACTGACATAAAGATGTTTTTTGTATTTAATTATCAGGAGTACGCAAAATGAGAAAATTAGGTCTACTGCTTCTTTCTGTTTCCTTACTGTTTTCCGCAATCGGTATCACCAGTGCGCAAAATAACACATTGATTATGGCGCGTGCGGTAGATGCTACAGGGCTTGACCCGCACACACAAACCGCTTTTGCATCCTTGCGCTTGCTCGAACTCGTATACGAGCCGCTCGTTACTACCGACCAAGACTTGAACCTTGTCCCTGCCCTTGCCACAGACTGGGCATTCTCTGATGATGGGCTGACATTGACATTTACTCTGCGCGAAGGCGTGACATTCCATGATGGCTCAGCGTTGACGGCTGATGATGTGATTGCCTCCTTCGAGCGCATCCTCGACCCAGAAGTAGCCTCTGCGGCGGCGACCAATTACGCCAGTATCGAATTCATAGATGCCCCTGATGACTTGACTGTCGTCTTCAACCTGACGACACCCGATGTACCCATCTTATCGGCAATGGCAAGCACTAACGCTGTTATCTTGTCGGCGGATGTCATCGCTAATGAAGACCCTTCACTCGTGACTGTCGGCACAGGTCCTTTCGTCCTCGATAATTGGACGCCTGACGATACAACTACTCTTTCCGCTAACGCAGATTGGTGGGGCGAAGGTCCTTTCATTGATGGTATCGAAATTCGCATTATCCCTGACGAAGCCTCAATCTTAGCCGCACTCCGTGCTGAAACGATTGATTTCGCACTGCTAAATGACCCACTGACTGCGACATTGCTCGTCGATGACCCGAGTATCGTTCTCAATCGCACACCGACGCTATCCTACAACGTGCTACAGTTGCGTGCCGCTGTCGAGCCACTCGACCAACTCGAAGTTCGTCAAGCTATTTCTTGTGCGATAGATCGTCAGCAGGTAGTTGATACAGCCGCATTAGGTGAAGGACAGGTGACTGGTCCACTCACGATGGCATCCTTCGCATTGCCGACTGATGAACTCTTCTGCTATGAGCAAGATCTTGAGCGTGCGCAAACGCTCATGAGCGAAGCAGGCTTAGAAGATGGTTTCACCCTAGAAGTGATTCTCGCTAACGCTGAACCACCGGTGGCAACATCCATTGCGCAAAATCTACAATCACAACTGGCGGCTATAAATATCACCGTAGAAATCGAAGCTCTTGAGTTCGGTACGTATGTTGACCGCTGGTTGGCTGGTGATTTTACTGCCGCTGTGGCGCTCAATGGTGGGCGTACAGACCCATACACCATGTATTCCCGCTATTGGCAAACGGATGCCCGCTTCCAAGAAACAGCCGGCTATATTGACGATACACTCGATGAATTGATGGCGGCTGGTCAAATTGAAACAGACCCAGAAGCACGCTACGAAATCTTTGCAGAGCTTCAACGCCATCTCACCGAAGTTAACCCGTGGATTTGGCTGTATGCAGGTTTCTCGTATACCGCACACCAACCTTACGTAACAGGTTGGCAACCGAATGCTAGTGATTCAATCTACTTCTTGAGTAGTGTTGAAGTTGACAAGTAAGGTCTATCTGCCCTCGCATCGCTTTGATGCGGGGGCATTACCGCAGATTAAATACATAGTAGCACGCAAAATAATACTTTATTGCTATACATAGGCAATCTCATGATACAGTACCTCATCAACCGATTTCTCAGTCTGATACCCATGATGATTGGCGTCTCAATTCTTGTGTTTGCGGCGATTCGGCTTGTCCCTGGTGATTTAATTACAGCTCAACTTGGCACTGAAGCAGGTATGCTCTCGGAAACACAGCGGCAGTCTCTGGAAGCATTCTATGGCTTAGATAAATCGCCCATTGAGCAATACTTTGTGTGGATGGGTGATGTCTTAACAGGCAATTTAGGCTTGTCTGTTCGGCAAGGGCAACCTGTGCTAGACCTCATTTTTGATCGCTTTCCCATTACCTTGCAATTAGCTATTCTTTCTGTGGTTATCGCACTCATCATTGGCATTCCGCTCGGCATCCTCTCCGCTATCTATAGCAACACCATCTTGGATATAGTCTCGCGTATTTTGGCAATGATCGGTTTATCTGTGCCGAATTTCCTTCTAGGTACGCTCATCATCTACGTACTTTCAGTCTACTTTCGCATACTGCCTAACTCAGGTGATTATGTCTCTTTCTTTGAAGACCCTGTGCGTAATTTACAGCAAATGATTTTTCCTGCTATTACACTCGGAACCTCATTTTCTGCATCCGTCATGCGAATGACTCGTTCATCCATGCTGGAAGTTCTGACTGAGGATTATATCCGCACGGCACGTAGCAAAGGGCTGGTTGAATTTTTGGTCATTCGACGCCATGCCCTCAAAAATGCGCTGATTCCAGTAGTAACGCTCGTTGGTATAGAGTTCGGATACTTACTCGGTGGCACATTCATTGTTGAACAGATTTTTGCCATTCCTGGGATTGGTCGCCTGACTGTCAACGCCATCACACAACGCGATTATGCGCTTGTGCAAGGAGTAACACTCTTCATTGCTATCAACTTTGTACTGATTAATCTGCTTGTTGATGTTCTATATACAGCTATCGACCCGAGAGTAAAATACAATGGCTGATAACACTGTAGCATCACTCGAACAACCTCAACGCCAATGGCAAAAGACCTTACGGCGCATCAGCCGTGAACGTGGCACAGTTGTCGGTGGCGTGATTATCCTGTTCTTTCTTGTGATTGGCATCTGTGGCTTCTTCGGATTGACGCCCTACCCTGTCATTGAGCAACATCCTCTAGACCGCCTCTCTGCCCCTGATGAAACGTATCTGCTTGGGACAGATCAATTCGGGCGTGATGTTCTCAGCCGTATCATGAAAGGCACAGCCAATTCGCTTCAAGTTGCCATATTAACCGTCGCTATTTCTACTGTTGTAGGTACGATCATAGGCACCATTGCCGGCTATTTCGGTGGACTTATAGATAATATCATCATGCGTACTATGGATGTCTTCTTTGCTTTTCCTGCCTTATTACTAGCTCTCTTAGTTGTAACCATTCTAGGAACGGGTCTGTATAATACGGTATTGGCAATTTCGGTTGTGTATACACCGATTTTCGCACGTATCGCACGCGGACAAGTTATCTCAGTCAAAGAGATGGAATTTGTTCTCGCCGCCCGCAGTTTAGGAGGCGGACATTTCTTAATCGTGCGGTGTCATATTTTGCCAAATATCTTGCCAGTGATGGTTGTACAGGTCACACTTGCGCTTTCGTGGGCGTTAATCACCGAAGCAGGACTGAGCTTTCTTGGTCTTGGAACACAACAACCCGAACCCTCTCTCGGTTTAGAGTTGAGTTCAAATCGTGCGCTGGCAGAGATCGCACCTTGGCTAATTTTGTATCCCGGACTTGCCATTATGTTGATGGTGTTGGGCTTCAATCTACTTGGCGATGGGTTACGCGATTTACTTGACCCACGTACACGATGACAGAGGATATGCCATGCTTGATAAATCGTCACCACAACCGCTTTATGAGCAAATCAAAGACTATATCCTCGATGGCATCGCATCAGGCGAGTATTCGCCACATAGCCGTTTGCCATCCGAGCGTAAATTGTCCAATCACTTTGCTGTCAGCCGTTTGACTGTCAGCAAAGCTATCAAACAATTAGTTCAAGAAGGCTTGCTCTATACACAAATCGGCAAAGGAACTTATGTTGCCACAGACCCGATCCAGCAACAGATTGACACGCTAAGTAGTTTTACTGAGGAAATGAAAATTCGGGGTCAAACAACATCTAGCCGTGTCCTGAGTGCAAGGGTGAAATCTGCTTCGGCAGAGGTTGCCGAAATCTTGAACATTCCTCTGGACATAGATGTCGTTGAACTTGAGCGCGTGCGCATGGTCGCACAACAACCAATGGCTATAGAACAATCCACAATCCGCGCTGACCTATGTCCAAACATTTTGGATAACCATGATTTCTCACATGAATCTTTATATCAAGTGCTACGTGAGTCCTTTCAGGTCTTACTCGTATCTGCAGAACAAACATTTGAAGCGCGTGAAGCATCTAAAATAGAAGCTCAACGCTTGCATATTAAGATTGGCATGCCTGTGCTTGCGATTCATCGCACGACCTACAATGAAGAAAATAGCCCCTGCGAGAGAGTAAAAGCCGTCTATCGTGGAGACCGTTATAAATTTCGTGTCAGGCTAAATCGTGCTTGAAGCGATTTGCGTTAGAAATAATAACTTATTGAGAATACTTCCAAACATAGTAATAACCTGAGTTTCGTTTAAGCATAGAAATCTGCAAAATTGGAATCAAAAGCAAAATTTCTACTTTGCGGACGCCAAGAATGGCGTCCCTACAAAGTTTCTACAGATTAGAATAGTTCAATTGCCTTTCGCTTCCTAGTCACCTCATAACTTGACAACGCTCATGGGAAGCAATCCGTAAAAAGATTGCTCAAGTTTATGGTAAGGGCATCAAAGTATCGGAGATGGGTTTTCTTGCACCGTCGGATACAATTCAAGATTATGTGAAGCACCGTCCTGAGACTGTGGTAGTTCTGCGGTTCGCAATCTCAGAGAATTGGTCACCACCAGAACCTCGTAATAAGAAAGAAAAACATCTCAATCGCTTCAATCTAGCGATTCTCCAACCATCTATTGTACTTACCCTACTGAATAAACGTATCACAAACTCCCCTCGTGATAGCCCTTCTATTCAATCGGAAACTTCACCACATCCAAATACAAAAGCGAAAGAAGTTGATTTTCATGAAGAATCTTAACTTCTATGCTCATAAACAAATGAGCCTATATGACACTCAAAGCTCACTCATAAACCAAACGACACGACTTGTTGGAAAACACTCATTCATTGGTAAAAGAACAACTCAACAAGATATTGTGCCATTTGACTTAGATGACGTGGCACGTGCCTACGATGGGACGCTCACGTCTATTGTTCGTTATCTGGAAGCAGCGTCATCCGATTGACGGGTGGCGACTGCTTCCTTTTTGTTCTGGAGATGAAGAGGAACATGACCAAAAACAAGAACACGATCTATGTACTGGTTCATTGCCCATCTGAGGGACGTGATCCGCAGAAGGAATGGGGTGTCATCCAATGGGGTGAACATCCTGCCCTTGCCCCGCATTCAGGTGGCAAACGGAAAGTGAGTACGGCGGCAGGAGACGTTGAACTGCGCGTGCCACTACTTGTTGAACGCAACTACAAGATTCTGGGATGGGCATCACGACGCATCGAGCAACTGCATCCACGACCTGACATGCTGGAATTAGAGAACTGGTCGCATGAGGCACTGCTCAAGGAAGTTTTGCACCTATCGCTTGAATATGTCGAACTGGCAGAAGAGGGTCGCGGACACAATGCCCGTTCACACTTTATCGCCCGTCAACTTCGGGAAATCCAACAACATACGAATCAATCGCTATCTAGCGAAACAAATTAAAAAGGAAACAGACAATGGCAAAACGCAAAACGAAGAAAACAGATACAGCAACACAAAACGGGATCCTGACCATCGGTCTGGATATTGGCTACGGGGTTGTCAAAGCGATTACCGATGGGGCAGCCATCACCTTTCCATCAGTCGCGGGTCATGCCCGTGACATCAAATTCCAGCAAGACTATCTGACTGAGAAATATGCAGGCGACCAGATCACAGACGATCACGGTCAATGGTTCGTGGGCGAACTCGCACTCAAACAACTGACACCTGGCGAACTACTCCGCCTTCGTGGAAGAACAGCCAATGAAGCCACGATGGGCAACGCTTTTCGTTTGAGGCTCGCAAAAGTTGCCATCGCCAAGTTAATCAGGGGTGTGGGGAGTGGCGATGTAGTGCATGTCAGTTTGGCTTCGGGGCTCCCGGTTGACCATATGGCAGATGCACAGGAGCTAAAGGATACATTTCTAGGTCAACATCTCATCAAGACCGATCAGGTCGAGATGGTCGCCAACATCACCGATATCAAAGTTATGCCACAAGCCTATGGTGCGCTATATGCCGCGATGCTCACCGAGCGCGGGGAGATCAATGTTCGCCATACCTATATGCGTACTGGTGTGTGTGATGTTGGAACTTACACAGTGGATATTGCGCTGGATGACGATGGCGAATTTGTATCCTCGCAGAGTGGCAGTGTCGAAGGTGGTGTTTACACCGCACAGGAACGGATTGCCGCCATGCTGGAGCGCGATTACCGCGAGAAGATTCCCTTTGGCATGATCGAGCAGGTTCTCAAAACAGGCTACTTCACTGCCAGTGGCAAGACCATCGACTATCGCGCTGAAGTTGAAGAAGCCTTGCAACCACTCCGTAGCGCAACGCTCAATCTGATGAGCGAGAAATGGCAACGCGGTACAACGGTTGATGTCATTTATCTGGCAGGTGGTGGTGCTGAACTGGTGTTCGAGGAAGTCAAAGAGGCTTATCCGCAGGCGAAACTCTTGAAAGATGCCCAGCTTGCTAACGCACGCGGTTATCTGAATTACGCTCACTACGCTCAGCGAGCTGACTGAGCAGGAAACTATGCGTTTAACGGGGTAAACAGATCGTTTATCTCGTTAAACCACCAATAACAGGAGAAATTCAAATGCCAAGACAGAAGAAGAAACGCCAGCACAAACTCATAGGCTTCAAAGCCTACTTTGATACCGACGCGGACATCCTTGATTGGTGGGAAGGGATTGCCGATGGCGAACGCAGTCACGTTATCCGCGATGTGATCCGTGCTTATCTGGGCTTACCAGCCGTGCAACGGCAAGCGATTGCTATGCCAACCACCCAATCCAAGATCATCCAGATGCCCGAGCTGGTCGCCGTTCATGAGAATACCGAATGGATTCGCAAGGCACTCAACGATATGCCCGGGTACATCGAGCGCGTCATCCATCATGTCGCTGCCATGCAACCCACCGGAACGGAGTCACATCGCCATACGAATCAAGTCACACGGGCAGCACCTGCACCCGAAGAAGAAGAGGAGGAAGATGCCTTGAACGACGATGAGAAAGAACGACGGGACGAGCGTATGAGGAAGGCAACATGGTAGTGCAAGACAATACCGCAAAAGCACAACAGCCCATGCCCGTGACACGGTGCATGACGTGGATTGGCTACGCCATCCACCACTGTGCTACGCACAGCTTACACTTCCCCGATGCTCCGTTTGGAGACATGTATTTGCGTATGAGACGCATCGGGAAAGCAAGCCAGCTAAATCACGCTGGCTTCTCATGCGCCGAAGGGGCTGGGTGCAGCGCTCATCACGCTGCCACCGGTGGACGAGGTATCCGCACCTCGCCACCGCTCCGTCTCGGTTCACCGAGCCGACAGGACGCACAGTCGCTCATTTTGAGTCTGAGCGTCCTACACAACCTATTCATATTCGCAAAGAGAGGTGCTTGCTCATGATGAACAGGCAAAAGACCATCGCCGACGTTGCGCGACTCTTGCCAGACCGCACGCAGGGCGATATTGCAGAGATCTACGATCTGATCTGCGAGTTGTGGCAGAGCGAACTCTGCCAGCCAGATGGCGTTATTTCCATCACCAATGTGGGACGACTATCTATCGAAAGCCAGCAAATGAAAGTAGGGGGAACCGTGAAGCAACTGACAACGCAGGACAGGTTGACACGCATCTATGGTCGTTTCAAACCGACCAAATCTTTGAAGCAACTCTATAAGGGAAAGGATACCCATGGCTAAGAAAGCACGTTACACATCAAGGCTATCCATCGGGCTGACACCCGAGCAGGTTAGACGACTGGATGAACTGGGACGGATTCGCGCCCGCAAGAAGAAGCCGCACACCAGAGCAGATTTGATTCGCGATGCCATCAATATCTACTTGATGTCGCAGGTTGATCTGCCAGGTTCACGCAAGGCAATTGCCAAAAATGTCGAAGCGAAGATCGCTGACCTCGATGAGAAGCTCGATCAATTTCTCACCATCGACCAAAAGGTTGACCGCATTGGAGCAATGGTGCAGAGACTACTCAAGAAAGGCGAACGCTGATGGACAGAAAACAGATGTGCATTGCCAACGTGAAATACAAGAAACCGACAGCAGATGATAGCAAACGCGCCAAGAATCTCTTGCGCTATCTGACATACCGCGATGGTTGCGACGATTATGTCAAGCAAGTCTCTGGCGTAGAGCGCTGGGTAGATAGAGGACTGGGTAGTACGGTCAGTGAGATTGTGCGTACCTGTGATGACTTCCGCAGTGATCATGTGCTGGTATTTACGCTGGTCTTCAATCCCAATCCATCGCTAGTGGCGATGATTCCACATGATGATAGGGAGCAGTTTGTCAAAGAACTGACTGAAAGCACGCTGGATGATTTCTTCGAGGCGCGTGATGTTGATACGGGCGTAGAGTTCAGCTATGTCGTCCATCATCGACACACAGATGATCCGCAAGCACCGGGACAGCATGACCCGCATACCCATGTGATCTTGCCAGGCACGATCTGGGATGAAGAAGTCGGTGAACGCTCTGATTTGTTCTTCAGCCAGAACAAAAAGGTCAATCATATCGACATGCTGCATCGGGCAACGGAACAGAACATGGAAGTCTTAATGGAACGTTATATCGGTCTTGACTGGGAACAGCGCGTTGATGCACTTTTTGATCTGCGTGAGCAACAAGCAGAAGTGACAAAAACTGAAGCGCATGGAGAGCATCTGGTAAATGGGCAGGCAATACGATTCTGGTGTGGGTTACGACAGGTCGATGAAGACAACTGCGCCATTGGCTACTACATGCCATTCATCACAGAAGAAGGTGCCGTGCCTGAAATCCAGTTTCGACCTCTTGCCACAGGTTTGCAAACCGACTACGCGCAAACGCTGAGTTCCAAACTGAGGTCAATGATGCAAGCTGAGGACTTTGGTGAAGCCGATCCGCTTCTGGTCTACATCGAGACGGTCAGGATGTTGCTGGAAGATGAGCGCGAGGATATTGCGCCACCGAATGAGAATACGCCGTCCGTCACACCGGACTTTGATCTTTAAACGCATACGAGGACGAGAGACTGCTGAAAGGTTGGCGCCCAGATGCAGTTTCAAGTCCTCATATAAAGAAAGCGATTCAAAATGAACACCTCTATTATATCACAAAATGGCTCACATATTGCTACCTGTGAAGCGTTCTTAACGACACTTTATCGTGATGTACCAGATAATCTCTGGCTCGAAATTCGTTGTATCCATCCCAGTACAGCTAAAGTGCGCTCATTGTGGTTAGCTCCAAATGACACAACACAGCGCAATAGTGTCTTGCAACAAGCCAGTCAACTTAACCGCGAGGGCTATGGCATTTACTTCGCACCCTGCTTGCGGAAAGAGCAAAAAGGCTCAACTGAACATGCTGCTGTTGCAACCTCACTCTGGATCGATATTGACTGTGATGATGACACACACCAGCGAGATAGAGCGTTGGAGAGATTAGAAGTCTTTGAACCTGCACCATCCATCATCATTGATTCGGGTGGCGGCTGGCATGGCTACTGGTTGCTCGATGAATCCTATCTGCTGGAGAGTGATGAACACAAAAAGTATATCTCACTAATTTTGCAGGGTTTATTCTCCGCATTGGATGGTGACGAGGGTTATGTCAAATCGGTAGCATCCGTGATGCGCTTGCCCGATAGCACCAATACCAAACCTGAACGCGGTGGCGTCATCTGTACTGTCAAGCAATTTGAACCTACTAGATGTTATGCGATCCGTGACTTTGAGTGACTGAAAGTCGAGCCACCAACCTCAAAGACTCCTGTAAAGGTGCAGCTCGATGGTAAAAACCCTTTGCCACCGCGCACACAGAATTATCTAGTATCGGGTTCGAGTGATGGCAGTCGCAACAACGACCTCTTCGCCGCTGCCTGCCAGTTACGTGATGCTGGTTACGCACAATCTGAGGCTGAAAACCAACTTATCTCACGTTATGTTGCTGATGCATCCGCAGGCGAGAATGCTTCCACTCGCGAGAAAGAAGCTCGCAAGACGATTGCCAGTGCATTCAGTCAATCTGCTCGTGATCCAATTGCCTCACCACGACAGGTTGCTCATCAGAAGGTGAGTGAACTGGTTGAACAATATGGCATCCAGCAAACAGACGTGCAACGTCCATCCGTCGAAGAATTGACCGAGATCATTAGTGTTTGCGCTCAGAGCATGAATGCCCTCGAATGGGCGGAACAACGACTCAAGTTCAAAATGATCACTGGAGATGGATTGCGAATCACCGACATCGACAGGCTATATCGCCAGAAGCGCAAAGAGATTGAGCGGGAGCGTCAGCAGAGTTATGTCGAGACCGAAGGCTATCTGATCGCTGATAATCGGATGATCTACAGGAAAGAAACCTACAAGGGACCGGTGGAAAAGACAGTTGCTGATTGGACAGCAGAGGTACTCTACCAGACATGCCAGATTGATGATGATGGTCAGGAGCATCACGTCACCAAAGTTGAGTTACAGCGTGGCGAGTACACTAAAGTGCTGGAGATTCCGGGCGAAGTCTTCGTGGATGATGTCGCCCTGCGTCGCTACATCGGGAGCAGTGCTGGCGCACAATTCATCGTTCGTGCAGGCATGTCAAAGCATCTTGTGCCTGCCATCATTGGATTGTCTGGTGACTTCAAGACCCATCGCCAGTTCAACTTCATGGGTTGGCGTCAAATTGATGATCGCTGGACATATGTCACACCGGATGATTGCATTCGCAGTGGGGGCAAAATGCCTGAACCACCCTCTGTTGAACTGGATGGTCGTCTAAGTGAATACGGATTGAGTGCATCTTCATGGGAACAGAGTGTTAATGCACTGGAGAAGATGATTGCCGTCTTACCACCAAAACTGGCATCTGGACTACTGTCATTCGCGCTCTTACCACTGATCTATCGCTTCATGCCCGACTTTACGCCCAAACCAGCCATGCACTTAGTCGGAACATCCGGTAGCGGTAAAAGTGAGATCGCCGCACTGATGAACAGTTTCTACGGCAATTTCAATCGCGACACACCGCCTGCCCAATGGGGAGACACCATTAATACCGTTGAGATTATGGGCTATCCATTGGCAGATGCACTGTACTGGGTCGATGACTACAAAGAAATCTATGCCGACAAACGTACATTCACCCGATTTATGCAGAGTTACTCACGCAAGATGGGGCGTGGTCGCTTGACCCGCGAAGCAAAAGTTCGCACTGAACGTCCGTGTCGCGGTTTTGTATTGTCCACCGGTGAGACTTCTCTCGAAGGTGAAATGTCCGTGAAGGCACGTATGTTCAATCTGGAGATTCCGCCGTGGGAACAACGTGATCCGCAAGGGTTAGCACTGCGAGAGGCTGAAGCAGTGCGACATCATTTATCTGGTTTCACCGCGCATTTTGCATCTTGGATTGCTCAACAGGTCGAGCAACACGATCTGGTTGAAGATCTTACGAGTCGATACGTCAGCAATATCGATGGTTACGATGCTCAATTGACTGCACAGCTTGGTAGGAAAGAGAAAAACACCAATCGGGTGACGAAGAATTGGGCGATTCTCATCACGGTATACCAGCTGCTACGCCGTTTCATGCGTGAGAAAAACGCTGACGATATTTTACCCGCATGGGATGATGTGGCTGCGGAGAGTGTGATAGCTTTGCGCGAAGAACGAGCGAGTGAAGTCTTCCTCTATAATCTTGGGCAGTTGCTCGGTGGTGGTCAGGTCGTTATTGATGACAACATGCGTAACCCGAATGAATATCCATCCAGTATAACCGTTATCGGGTACAAAGATGATCGCTATGTATATCTGCTACCTGACATCGCATTGCGCGAAGTCAATAAGCTCCAGCCCATGCACTTCACCGCAACAGCGATTGGGATGCAACTCAGAGAAGATGCACTACTCATTCCAGGTTCGAGTGGACTCACAACGCAAAAACGAGTTCGTGGCAGTCGTGTTCGTTTTTGGCAACTGACTGCTAAATCACTGCTTGAGACAGTTGAGACACCTGAGATAGATAGTGAGTAAGGTACAAAAATCCGCAACTGAGTAGCAGTATATATGCTTGAGACAGTTAAGACACTTGAGACAAAGACATATATCAAGTGTCTTTTTGTAATGCGGATTACAACCTTTGCAATTTTGTCTCAAGTTACTCGGGCGTCTCAAGCTGAGACAACTTATCTGACTAGATTTACAAAAAAACGTACCATATCAAAACTCGCATTTGATGTAAGTTTATTTGATTTGAGACACTTGAGACAACTGAGACACAAAAAACCTTGTCAGAGCACCCTTTAGTGGTTAGACACAAAAGTCAAGTAATTGTGTACACATTGATAAGACTACATCTTGATGAGTTACTGTGCCTAGATGGATGTAATTTTGCGATGTTGACAATGCCTAGTTTTTCTAAATAGCGAGGATGCTTCTCATGTTCTTGGTTATCATGAATGTGAGGAATGGTGCTTATACGACCAGATGATATGTTTGTGATCCAAACCAGACACACCTATCTCTCATAATGTGTCAATGGATCTAATTTCAATACTGTTATAGGAGGGCTTTTGCTATTGACCTACTCTGTTGCAAGGTTAGCTAAAAGGTGTTAAACCATGTGACATGAAAAGAGAAAGTCGCTATGTCCAGTTCGCTCGTCGGGCGTATGAAGAGGCAAAAACAAGTTTGCCCCTCTACACATATCTAAGATTATAAAAACCTAAAGGTACATACATTATTATGTATGGCATAATTAACACATCTGTCTGTTACATAAGGGTTTCTCCTATGATATGTAGGCTATCTTTGAAAGAACACTGTTTTGGACAAGAGTGAGTTAACGGCGTTTCTACAAAACCTGCCGCTAGGTGTTGTATATCAGAATCTTTCAGGCGAAATCATCTACGCCAATTCAGAAGCGGAATCGTTACTCGGACTGAGTCTAGCTCAGATGCAAGGAAAAACATCAACTGATCCTGACTGGCGAGCGATACGGGAAGATGGCTCACCGTTTTTAGGCGAAGATCATCCTGCAATGCAAGTCTTAGCGGGTCAGCAAGCGATATCTAATGTCATCATGGGTGTCTTCAACCCGAAAGAACGGGAAACCCGCTGGTTGCGGATTGACGCAATACCTGAATTTGACTCTGACGATCAAAGCCTTCGCCAAGTCATCAGCATTTTCAGTGATGTGACCCGTCTTAAGCGTGTAGAGGATGCGCTAGCCGAGAGCCGCGATCAATTTCAAGCAACCTTTCATGAAGCTGCTATTGGTATTGCTCATGTTGCACCGGATGGAAGCTGGCTCAAGGTGAACCAACGCTTATGCGATTTTCTCGGTTATTCACAGGAGGAATTACGCACACGAACCTTTCAAGATTTGACGCATCCTGATGATTTACAAGCCGACGAAACCCTTGTTCAGCAACTGTTAGCAGGAGCAATTGAATCCTATTCAATGGAGAAACGCTATATTTGTAAGGATGGGCAACTTGTTTGGGCAAATCTCACCGTATCCCTGGTGCGAGACATGACAGGTAAACCAAACTACTTCATTTCAATTGTCGAAGACATCCGAAAGCGCAAACGTATCGAAACTACGTTAAGGGAAACCAAAGGCGAACATGAACAAATTCTGGATGCTATTGATGACTTGGTGCTCGTCAAAGGTGCTCAATCAAAGATTTTATGGGCAAATCGTGCGTTTCGAGAATATTACGGTATGAGCAATGAAGCACTGGCAGGTATCATTGATGCCCCGTTCGTGGAACTGGATGTCACACAACAATATGTAATTGATGATGCCACCGTGTTCAATTCGGGAGAAACTTTGAACATTCCCGAAGAACCTGTGACACGATTTGATGGCATAGTTCGTCATTTCAACACCATTAAATCACCAATTTTTAATCAATCTGGTACTGTAGTTAAAACAGTGGGGGTCTCACGGGATATCACACGCATCAAGCAAATTGAGTCAGAAATTTTACATCTCAACACACAACTACAACATCGTACGACTGAACTTGAAACGATTAACCAAGAATTGAATGCCTTTGCCTACACCGTGTCGCATGACTTACGTGCGCCATTAAGGGCAATGATCGGATTTTCCCGTATGTTAGAAACACAACACATGGACGATTTGCCCGAAAAGGCACAACATTACATTCAGCGCATTGCTAATGGTGCACAACGTATGGGGATCTTGATTGATGATTTACTTGATTTTTCCCGTATCGGGCGCCAGTCTATCAATAAACAACAGATTCATCCTAAAATCTTAATTGAGCAAGTCATAGAAGATCTCCTCCCTCAATATCACGATAGACAAATTGAAACCAGCATCGAAGACTTGCCCCCTTGTCAGGCTGATGCAGGATTGCTACGAATTGTCTATCTTAATCTGATCAACAACGCCCTTAAATTTACTGCATACGAGCCTGTGACACAGGTAAGAATCGGACATTTGATAGATGAAGACAATCCCGATATACCCATCTATTTTGTACAAGATAATGGCGTTGGCTTTGACATGCAATTTGTCGATAAAATCTTTGGCGTTTTTCAGCGCCTACATCGTCAAGATGAATTTGCCGGGACAGGTGTTGGTCTAGCAACTGTTCAAAAGATAATTCACAAGCATGGAGGTGCTATTTGGGCAGCGTCTGAATTGAATCATGGCACGACCTTTTATTTTCGTATGGATGGTATAGGAGACTCTGATGAACAAGGATAACTTTGTTGAGATCTTGATGATTGAAGACAATCCTGATGATGCTGAATTAGCCCTTCATGCTCTACAATCGCAGAATATTGTCAATTTTATTACGCATATACCGGACGGTGTAGAAGCCTTAGAATTTCTATTTGGAACAGGCAAATACCAAGATAGAGAGATCACACACTATCCCAAGATGATCTTGCTTGATCTCAAATTGCCAAAATTAAGTGGACTTGAAGTGCTTGAAAAAATCCGAGCCAATTCACACACCAAAGCAATTCCTGTTGTTGTGTTGACCTCATCGAATCAAGACCCAGACATAGAACGTGCATACGAATTAGGCGTCAACAGCTACATCATTAAGCCTGTTGATTTTGATCAATTTTCTGAAACTATTGCTAAACTAGGCATGTATTGGGCTGTCCTCAATACCCCTCATCCCCCAAAAGATAAAACAGACGAATCAGAGTAGACCTCACCTCACCAGGAAACAAGAGAAGCGATGAACGATTATGATCCCACTCAATGTGTTGATGGTAGAAGATAACCCAGATGATGCAGAATTAATTGTATTTGAACTAGAATCCAATGGCTTTGAGGTAACATGGGAGCGTGTAGATACAAAAACAGCCTACCTTGAACGCCTATCACCAGATCTTGATATTGTTATTTCAGATTACAACTTGCCTACATTTGATGGCATACAAGCGTTCAAATTACTGCAACAACAGCTGTTCGATATTCCCTTCATTCTTGTCTCTGGCACTATAGGTGATGAACGCGCTGTAGAGTGCATCAAATTGGGCATGAACGATTATATCCTCAAAGAGCGTCTGACCAGACTACCATCTGCTATAGAACAGGCTCTCGAGCACAAGTACTTACAGCAAGCACTTATGAGTAGCGAAGAGCGTTTGAGAGCTACCATGAGAGCTTTACCTGATGTGGTGTTCTTAATCAATGAAATTGGGCAATATATTGAGGTATTAACTACTGAATCTGAATTACTGTCTCTGGAATCACACGCCTATGCAGGGCGTTATATTGGCGATGTACTTCCACCAGAACAGGTACAAGTAATACAAGACACGATTGATACGTGTATCACTACGAATGAAAAGCAGGTTATCGAGTACGAATTGCAATTTCCATCTGGTAGTCGATGGTTAGAAAGCCGCATCGCGCCCACTGATTTAACGGTTAAGGGTTATAGGACAGTCGTACTCATTGCCCGTGATATTACACATCATAAAAACTTACAGCATGAGCTTCGCTCCCTGATTAATGCCACATCTTATTTGTTCACCGGACACGATTTACAAGAAGTCGGTGAACAAATTGTCAAGGCGGTGGTGAATGAATTGGGTCAAGCAGATTGTGGTTTACTGCTTGTTGATGCTGATCAGGAGATGATGATACGAGTAGCACGGGCAGGAGAATATGAGGTAAAAGCGGATCAACCTTTGTATGTCGATGGAGGTGGTGTTGTTACCCATGCTATTCGAGAAGAGAAATCTATCTATATCTCAAACACATCTACTGATGAACGCTATGTAGCCAATCAGGCAAAGACCCGCTCAGAGTTAGTTGTGCCACTATGGAGTGAGGGCGCAGTTATTGGTGCACTGGATTTGCAGAGTCCTGAACTTCATGCCTTCAGTAGCCAACAACGACGATTAGTAGAAATCTTTGCGACGCGAGCTTCTTCTGCTATCAATATCCGACAGCTCATCAACGAAATTAACCAGAACAATGCGGAACTAGAATTACGTGTTGCGCAACGTACTACCTTGTTACAGCGCACGACCGAACAGATTCAAGGCATTCTAAATAGTAGTAAAGATGTCATCATTTTAAGCAATGCCGAGGGTCTAATTGAGCAGGTGAACCCTGCCTTTGAAGAACAATTTGCTTATCGTGCCACATCTATCTTTAATGAGGCATTAGATATATTGATCGTCGAAGATGACCGAGATGACTTTCGGCAGTGTCGAGAACAAGTTGTGACTGACAAGCAGATGCAACGCCTTGATGTACAGGCTAGAACACTGAACGAAACGGCATTTTTCGCTGATATTGTCCTCTCACCTATCATGAACGATGAAGAGCAAGTCGATGGGATCATCTGCAGTATTCGTGATATAAGCCAACGAAAACAATTAGAAACGGATTTGCGCCAAGCATTGAAAAAGGAAAAGGAATTAAATGATCTGAAATCCCGTTTTGTGTCGATGGTTTCACATGAATACCGCACCCCACTGGCAACAATTCAACTAGCAGCAGAAGGCTTGCAACGTTATCGCAATAGAATGTCAGAAGCAGACATGGACAAGCGGTTGCGAAGAATATGTGAGCAAACGCAGTATATGACACAGTTGATGGAGGATATGTTGAGTATAAGCAAAACGCAGGCTAAAGGCTTAGCCTATAAACCTACTTCAATGAGTTTGCGCACCTTTGTTAATGAAATAGTAGAGAGCTACCGTCAACATCATCATGATTACACAATTGAGATCCATAGCGATAAGATCTGTCATGAGGTCAATGCAGATGCGATGCTACTACGAACCATTATCTCAAACCTCTTGTCTAATGCGATTAAGTATTGCCCGATAAAGAAAAAAATCGAAGTGCAGTTGACCTGCACGCCTGAATATTTCAGTATAGCTATCACAGACCATGGTATTGGCATTCCCGAAGATGATAAGAAGCATTTATTTGACATATTCCATCGCGCTACCAATGTCGGAACGATCCAAGGCACGGGACTTGGTTTAGTTATTGTCAAACAATGTGTTGACGCACATAGTGGCTTATTGACTTTTGAAAGCCAGCAGAATGGAGGAACCACATTCACTGTTCGCTTCCAAATGGAATAAAGTGAAATCCCGGGATTGACTAATCTCCGCAGAAAGTGACGAAGTATTTAGCCTATTCGCCTCTGGCACAGATCTTGGTTAAGCACAGACAATCACAGCAGACTGAGGAGCATTAAGCGCTTTCTAGGATAAAACAGCTGCTCTATTGGTTAGAAGCAAACCTTTGCGTTCGTAGCGGAAGAAACAAGTAGAATTAAATATTTGAAGGTTGGCTGATTTAGATTGAATGGCGTGACACCAGCCATATAAAGTATGAAGCAGATGGTTACTTTATTGTTGAGTTTTTAGTAGATGTAAAAACCCACTACCTCTGGTAGTGGAAGAAACAGAGGTTAGACCGTGAAGTGAAAACGAGTATGATAAAAACTCCTAGAAGGTGCGAACTTAGAGGAGATTTACCATGACTCGTGAGTTTAAGAAGTTAACACATACTCTATACCGATGTAAGTATCACATCATATTCTGTCCAAAATATCGTTATCGGATTTTGACAGGCGATTTGGGAGCTTACGTGTACCAAGAGATCTATCAACTATGTGAGCAAAAAGACAAGGTAGAAGTGATAGAAGCGAACCGCAAGCTTACCTTTCAGATACCCCATTATTGACGATATACTGTGTTTAGGTGCAACTACATGTACGTAGC
>JBCBKJ010000045.1:0-45474 GCA_038522085.1 Chloroflexota bacterium | reverse complement strand
CACTTGTTGCGTTAATGCACACACTTGACCTACAAGTTAATACGAATTAGTAGAGGTCTGAAAATGCGCATACTTTACATAGAAGACAATATCATGAATTTTCGTCTCGTTCAGAAGATGCTCAAGCGCAACCACGAGGTTACAGGCGCTTATTCTGGTGAGGATGGTTTGCGGGCAGTGCATGAAGAAAATCCAGATCTCATCCTGCTAGATATTAATTTGCCAGGTATGAATGGCTTTCAGGTTCTTGAGCAATTGCGTTGTCAGGCTTGCTTTGACCATATTCCAATTATCGCGCTGACCGCTAATGCGATGTATGGAGACCGCGAACATATTTTAAACGCTGGTTTTGATGGATATTTGGCAAAGCCAGTGACCAGAGTCGAACTAGAGACCGCTCTGAGAAGATGTGTGCCTATCTCTGCATGACACATCATAGATGTGAATACCACCGCGAGCCAGAGGTTAATCTTCTGGTTTTTTATTCTCTATTTTCATGCTTACTGGTGCATTTTCATGGCAAGTACGTAGATGTACGTAGGGCTGGTTGCGTACTGTCTCGTATTCAGGGAATCAGAGCATCACCTTACAATAACGTTATAAGTCATACATAAATAAAGGTGCTGACATGATTCGGCAAATTGATACACATTCTGTAAATGCAAGTGGTTCAGACACTCAAATCTATTTCGAGACGTCACGCGGCACGATTCTTATCGCTATTGGTGATGAAGTCATTGTCGGACGGGCATCTTTTGAGGATGCGGTTAGCGTGATTGACCTTACACCGTATGGTGGTCTGATGGCAGGCGTCAGTCGTTATCATCTGTGCATCGTTCGCACTCTGTCAGGACGCTTTCTTATCAGCGATCTCGATACCAGAAATGGTACACACTTGAATGGCAGACGCATGCAGCCACATGAAGTATACGAGATTCGTAATGGTGACGCGCTATGTTTGGGAAGTATGGCTATCACCATACACATTTAACTAGCAAGTTTCAGATAGATATATAGATATAGGGATTGAAGGATAAAGACAGATGAGACACTTGATTGTCACCGTAGATGACGACAAAAAGATGTTGACATTGCTTCAGCGTTTGCTAGTTGAAGATAAACACATTGTCATCAAAAAACAGAGCGCACAATCGACCTTGAGTGTACTGGATGCTATCAATATTGACCTTTTCGTGATTGACGTGATGATGCCGAATATTGATGGCTTTGCGCTGTGCGCGACTTTACGCAAGCATCCACGAACACAAGACAAACCCATTGTGATATTAACAGCGCATGACAACGAAAAAATGCGACAGATGGCAGAAACATCAGGGGCAACAGCGTTTGTTTCTAAGAAGAATCTTTTAGAACTCAAGCAAAAAGTGAGTTCGCTATTAGATAACACTCACTCACCATGCCAGTCCATACACTAAGCAACACGACTCATTATATAGAGTATTAGAATCACATATTGTAGATACGAATCATTCAAATAGGTCAGACAATTGAGGACTATACTCTATGCAAGATAGACAACATGCTGTGCTTATCGTTGAAGATAACCCACCTAATATGGCACTTTTCCATCGGATACTGGTAGGCAAAGATTACAGCGTCCTACAGGCTTCACGCCCTTCGGAGGCACTTACTATTGCCTCTAAACACCCTGTGGACATCGTACTCATTGATATTAAACTCCCTGAGATGAACGGTTTCCGTTTGCTCATAGCCTTGCGTAATGTATCCAGTTACCAAAATGTACCTGCTATTGCAGTAACTGCCAACGATGTTGTCTCTGACCGTCTCATGTATAAAGAAGCTGGCTTTTCTGCCTATTTACAAAAACCTGTCATACCGACGGTATTGCTCAATGCCTTTGCAGATGCGTTTGACGAATGGTAAATGCCTAGCTGATAAGTCCCTGCTCAGATGCAAATTTTACAAGCTGAGTTGGAGTCTTGAGTCCAAGTTTCGACATGAAATTACTGCGGTGTTTCTCGACTGTACGCGGACTGATAGTAAGTTGTTCAGCAATGTCGGCACTTGTTGAACCCGCCAACACGAGCAACATAATCTCGCGTTCACGTTCAGTCAGTAAATTGTAGAGATTCGTCACTGTTCCGGTTGTAGAACGCGCATTCAACATCCATTCAAACACCTCATCTGCAATCGCTTCACATATGTATTGTTCCCCACTGGCAACTTTGTGAATGGCGTGAATGATTTCTATAGATGTCGTATCTTTAAGTAGGTAACCATTTGCCCCACTTTGTATAGCTTCCACTGCGTAGACAGCTTGCTTATGATGCGAGAGAGCCATGATATGGCATTTAGGTAGTTGTTGGCGAAGCTCTTTAATAACATTAAAGCCTCCGCTATCTTCCATATCTATGTCTAGCAAGATAAGGTCTATTTCTTGCTGATGCCCGCTGTTAAAAAGTTCGCTACGGATGGTGGCGTGTTTTATGACGTGCAATTTATCATCTTGGTTGATAATTTGCTGTAGCCCATGACGCATAATATCGTGGTCATCGGCTATCAAAACACGTACTTTTGAAATTGACGTGGGTTGAGAAATAGGGTCAGGCTTTTTAGCGATTTGCTGAGGAGATGTAATTTTTTCTTGAGAATCTATCTCTACTGGTATTGTAATCGTTATCTGCGAGCCATCCCCGATAATGGAATGTATGTTGAGTTCGCCATTGAGCAGGGTCACGCGCTCGAACATCGTTTGCAGACCTGTTGTATTCCCGTGCAGTGCTTGCTGTACGTCAAAGCCTTGACCGTTATCGCGTATATCGGCAAAGAAATAATTATCGCGCACAGCTATGCGTACAGACACTGATTTTGTTTTCGCGTGGGTCAGAACATTACTCAATACCTCATCAAAAATACGATAGATAGCTGTTTTTTCTTGCATACTACAATCTGGTAGGTAGCCAGCACGTTCAAAATCAATTTTGAAGTTATGGTGCGTTTTATACTCATCGAATAGCCAAACAAGTACAGAAATGATATTGAGATGTTCTATCATAGTTGGCATAAGATGTTGCGATAGACTGCGTGCTCGATTGATAACATCTTCGGTTACATCAACAGCTTTTTTGATAATGTCAACATCTTGGGTTTGTTGGGCGAGTGTGAGCAACATTTTTAGGCTATTGAGAGGTTCTTGGATGCTCTCTTCGAGGTCATAGGCAAGTTGAATACGCTCACGTTCTTGTATATCAACAAGGCGCTGGGCAAAGCGACGCAAGCGCAGTTGCTCTTCTTGCGCATGTTTGTTGAGACGAGCATTTACCGCTGACGTCAGTTGTTTGTAGTTAAAAGGCTTGGCGAGATAATCATCAGCGCCTAAATTCATGCCTGTGCGTAGGTCATCGTAGCTAGATAGCGCCGTCAAAAAGATGAAAGGAATATGGGCTGTTGTCAATTCACTTTTGATGGCTTCTAGCATCTTATGCCCATCCATTTTAGGCATCATAATATCGCTGATGATAAGATCAGGGAGGTGTTCTTGTGCTAGTTGTAATCCCAGTTCGCCATCATCCGCAATGATGACCTGATGTCCTGCCAATTCGAGCATATCAGTGAGAGAGATACGAATCGGTTCTTCGTCTTCTACGATTAAGACTTTTACCATAATGCAGTGTCCTCAATTAGTATTTCACATCAGCGCGTGGATATGATTATCAACTGCCCATATCCTTACAGACTCGGCTTTCCCACGAATTTCCACATGACCCAATGCAACGGTTGTAAACTCAGATTTATGCCTGTCTAAGTCTTGGTAGGTGTCATCCGTGATGAAAATGGTGTGTTCAGTATACTGTTTGTTCAACGATTCAATACGTGCGGCAAGGTTAACCGCATCGCCTATCACGGTATATTCTTGGCGGTCATCAGAGCCAATCGTACCTGCGATGACGTTCCCTGTGCTGATGCCGATGCCAACAACTAGCTCAAAATCGCGTTCATTGAACAAGCGCGTATTGAGTTCCGGTAAAGCTCGCTTAATTTGTAGGGCTGTCAGCAAGGCTTGATAGGCAGGATTTTGCACAGGGTTAGGTACACCAAAGACAATCATAACACTATCGCCACCAAATTTATTGACATTACCACCGTGCATATGGGCGGCTTCTACGACAATAGGGATATAGGTATTGAGCATATCGACCACTTCTTGGGCATCATGATTTTCCGAATAGGCGGTAAAATCACGTATATCACAGAACAAAATAGCGACTTTTGCAGATGTACCACCCGGTACAATGGTGTTTTGTTCAATAGCCGTAGCGACATCTTTGCTCACAAACTTACGAAAGAGTAAGCGCAGGTTATGTTCGACTTCTTGTTGCTTGCGTAATTGTTCGAACAATTGCGCATGTTGCAAAGCTACGCTTGCCCGATTCGCAAATTGTACAAGCAATGTCCCAAGATCTTCATCAATGCCATTACCACGTTCGCTTTCGAGGACTATCATCCCCATTGGGGCTTCCCCGAAAATAATCGGGACAGCTAGCAAGGATTTTGCGTTATCAGGGTTATCATTCTGGCTTTGTTCGATGAGCGCAACTTCGCCCTGTGTTAGCACATCCAACAATGCTTCGTCACCTTGCCACATATCGCCAACTTGGAATGGTAAATCGTCTGTTTTGCCATACAGATAGCGTACTTTAGGAATTGCATGTTCATGTTCTCTGAGTACGAGATACGCTGCCGCAGCGTCTGATTGCCGAAGTACCCAATCAAAAATCATCGTGATGAGCCACTCAGGTTCTAGGCGTTCACTGAGTTCTTGATCCATCTGTTGCAGAAGCTGTAGATTAGCCACTTGTGTATCAATTTCCGAGCGTATATTTTTGAAGCGTTGTAAACGCGCTTGTACAGCTGACAGAAGCTCCGGCGCAGTGAACGGCTTTGTGAGGTAGTCATCCGCACCAATAGACATGCCGTAGCGATAATCTTGTTTTTCTACTTTTGCTGTCAGAAAGATACAAGGAATTGACCGTGTTTTGCTATCTGTCCGCAGATGAAGTAACAATTCAAAGCCATCCATCACGGGCATGTTGACATCCGATATGATGAGGTCTGGCTTAAACGACCCCACAATTGCCAATGCTTCTGCCCCATTCGTTGTTTCTGCCACTGTGTAACTAGCCATTTCAAGGACATCAACGATAATTTGGCGAATACCATCATCGTCCTCAACTACCAAAATATGCACCATAAAAACCTACTATCTAATCTGTGCGCCCTGTAGCACCATCATGTGTAAATTCAAGCATATCAAATTGATATGCTTGTAAGATTAGCTCTATGGTAGCACAATTCTAGGTTAATCGTTCATGGCGAATTGTTAATTATTGTATGCTTAATCCGTTGTAACACTCCCATTTGCTGAGAACGCGTAGAAACACAGTAAATCACACTGAAAACCCTAGCCACGTGGCTAGGTTAATTATAGCCACTTGATTGAATGCTAGAAAATGAATACTTGTTACAGTGTATTTGGAAGATGCCACAACACAACATTCAGCAATTTTGTATTGTCTACCCCACACTAGATATTCCAGAAGAATGTACAACACATGGCATCTTCCACACTACGAGATTTGGAGAGTGGTTATGCACCAAAAATATGATACGCTGACAAAAACGCGACGGGTAGTATTTATGGATGAAAAGCTCAACATCCTGCTCATTGACGATGTGCAGAGTCAGTTTTATTTGATTGAAGGTTTATTGATGCAATCACTAGGCACACAGTTTGCGCTTGATTGGGTCACAACGCCTGATTCCAGCTTAAAGATGATTGAAAAAAACTCATATGATGTTATTTTGCTAGACTACGAGCTTGGACAATACAGTGCGCTCGATTTTTTAGACACGTTTAAGAAGCACCAGATAGATATTCCTGTCATTGTCATGACCGGACATGGTAGCTTTGATATTGATGTATCCGTCATGAATGCGGGTGCTGTAGATTATTTGGACAAAACACATTTGAGTACCCAATTACTCGAACGGTCTATTCGATACGCAGTTGAACAAGCTCGGTATCTGACGCAAATTCAGCAGAGCGAACAGCGTTTTCGGGCGATGGTAGAAAAAGGTTCAGAACTCATCATCCAACTCGATGGCAATGCCCGTATCACCTATGCAAGCCCATCTGTGGAGCGCCTATTGGGATATGAAGAGGATGAATTGCGCGGTGTATATTTAACGGATTTTGTCCACAAAGATGACTACACAACTTTAGCAACCATGTTGCAAAATTTAATTACTGAGCATGATACACCCCCGCGTGAAGTTTATCGACTATTCAGTGATGATGGTCGGTATGTGTGGTTTGAATTTGTTGGCACGAATTTACTACACGTGCCTGGAATAGAGGCTCTCATCATAAATGGGCGTGATGTCAGTGAACAACGCGAACGTTTACGTATGGAACAACAACACCGGCTAACGGCTGAGGCGCTCCTAGATACGTCCATTGCACTGAATAGTACACTGGATTTTGATGCTGTTATTGCTCGTATTTTAGAAAATATTGGCACAGTCATTCCACATCAAAGCGCGAATGTGATGCTCATTGACGATAACGACAATACACAAGTGAAAGCCCACAAAGGGTATGACGACACAAGCCTGCCATCTGCTGACTTTAGTTTTGACGTCCATACCACTAAGACATTTGCGCGAATGCTCGCTACACAGCAACCGATTATCATTCACAATATTGCAGATAACCCATTGTGGGTATCGCAAGGTAAGATAGAACAATCCGGCAGTTACTTAGGCACGCCAATTGTAGACGGCGACAATGTGATTGGCTTTATCAATATAGAAAACGCCGAACCCAACCAATTCACACAGGCACATATCGAATACATTAAACTATTCGCAGAGTTATCCTCTATTGCCATTACGAATGCGCAGCAATATGACCAAGCTAGTCACATTGCCTCGCTTGAGGAGAGACAACGGTTAGCAAGAGAATTGCATGATGCTGTGAGTCAAACGCTTTTCTCTGCTAGTGTGATAGCTGATGCTTTAACGCGAGAAACCAATAATGCGTTAAAAATGCACCTCGGCTTGGAGCAACTTGCCCAATTGAACCGCAGTGCATTGGCAGAAATGCGTTCGTTGCTGGTGGAGTTACGTCCACAAGCTATTATCAACACGCCTTTGAGTAATCTCATTGAGAATCTTTGTGATAGTTTGCGGGGACGTAGTGAGTTAACCATCACGCTTGAAATGAACGATTTTAATGTAATACTAGACCCTAAGATTCAATTGAATTTATATCGCATCGTACAAGAAATTTTAAATAACATTGACAAACACGCGCAAGCACACACTGTTAACATTGAACTCCGTGCCCGAAACAGTCAAATTGAAATCATCGTTGCGGATGATGGTATCGGCTATGATGCAGATGCCATTCCAGCCGGACATCATGGGGTATCTATATTACGTGAGCGGGCAGAACGCATTGGCGCAGACCTTGTCATTGATACAGAACTTGGCGAAGGAACATACATCCACCTCACATTACCGAAGCAAGTCACCACTTAGTTAAGCACTAGATAAGGTAATCTAATGGTAGAGCAAATTCGTATCGTGATTGTTGATGACCATGATGTTGTGCGACAGGGATTCAAATACTTCATTGATGTCACTGAACATTTGGAACTCGTCGGGGAAGCTAAAAATGGTCAAGACGCTATCCAAGTCATCAAAGAGACAGTGCCGGATGTTGTCTTGATAGATATGAAAATGCCCAAGCTAAATGGTGTAGAGACCATACGGGCTATCAAAGCAACGCATCCACATATTAAATTCATCGCCCTAACTAGCTTTGTTGATGATGAGTCTTTAGTTGAACAAGCTCTGGATGCAGGGGCATCAGGGTATTTTTTCAAAAACGTAACAGTTGATGAACTTGCTGAAGCAGTTCATCGTGTTTATGAAGGCGAGATGACACTCGGTTCTGGAGCGACGAAGCTACTCATCAAGGCTAGGACTATCCCTCGTGAACCGATTATCAGTTTTACTGAGCGCGAGATAGATGTAGCACAACTCATGGTTGAGGGCTTGAATAACCGTGAAATTGGTGAAAAACTTTTTATCAGCCGTGCAACTGTCAAATTCCACATCAGCAGTATCCTGAGCAAAGTTAGCGCCAGTTCCCGTACAGAAGCTACTGCCATCATTATTCAGAAAAACCTCCTGAAAAACTAGCCACCTGGCTAAATACAAACTGACCATCAGGACGATTTCACCATCCCGCAGTCTTTATACAATAGAGATATAAGCGAGTGGGACGGGGTGATTTAACATGACGGTTCGAGTAGCACTTATCGTAGATGATGATGTTGTCTTGTGTGAATTGTTCTCATATGCCTTTAGAAATGCAAATTATGAAACGTTTGTGGCACATGATGTTACGCAAGCCTTCAATTTATTACACGATAACGCGATAGATGTTTTACTGCTAGATCATAGTATGCCAGGGACAACGGGGCGTGAGATGTTGCAAACAATCAGAGATACCTCTGAGCTTCAACATTTGAAGGTCATCATGGTCACAGCTGAGGAAGGTGTCATGATTGACCCCTGTATACAAGCAAATACTGATCTCATTTTACTTAAGCCCGTTAGTTTTAGTCAGTTGGTACAACTTGCTAGTCGATTGTTAAGCACGTTATCCGATGACGCTTTATGAGTACACGTATTTGCATTCATATTATTTATAGGACATGTGGAGATAATCAACGCATGTGACATGGCAAGGGGAAGATACGTAATTATACGCACGCACAATGGTGTACTTTCCCGACTATATGATGCACACAATACCGAATATCATGAATTGAAATTAGCAAGACACACACACAAAGGGAGATAAGCATGTCACAAATGCAACGCAACACCCAACGATTAGATACACTGTTTCAATTGTCACTCATCAATGCGCCTGAAGAGACGATATACAACAAAATCACGACCTTAGCAGGTGAGATTATTGGTACACCTGTTTCGCTGATGTCGATGGTCGCGGACAATTATCAGTATTTCAAAAGTTCTGTTGGTTTACCTGAACCCTATCAATCAAAGCGCCGTACTGGTTTTTCGCACTCATTTTGTAAGCATGTGGTACAAAATAATGCCCCATTGATAGTTGAGGATGCACGCGAGCATCCATTGGTGCGCGATAATCTAGCCATTCGGGATTTGAATGTTATCGGCTACTTGGGCATTCCACTTACCCTATCGGATGGGCAATCACTTGGTTCATTGTGTGTCATTGATGCCGACCCACGCCAATGGACACAGACAGAAATTGCCATCATGACGGAATTAGCAGAAATTGTCACACTCGAATTTGACACACGCATGGATGTGCGCTCTAAGAAAGCGGATGCTGTTATGCTGGAACAGTTGCACGAGCGCATCGAAACATTCGTATCGCATGTTGACGTAGCGAATACCAAAGCAGACGTCTTGACCAAAATACGTGTCTTGCGCTCACAGTTCAAACTGAAATAACAGGTCACTAATTGAGCCGTACTGTATCAAATAAATATGATGATTGAGGGAGCAAATAGCTCCCACATCAGTCATAAAATTATGTACTTATTCCAAATGTTATAAATATTATCTGCAGGAGATACAAGATGCTACAAGAATTTCGCGAATTTATCATGCGGGGCAACGTACTAGATTTAGCAGTTGCAGTCATTATTGGTGCCGCCTTTGGCGCGATTGTGACCTCACTTGTGAACGATATCATCATGCCGCCGATTGGCTTTTTGATGGGTGGTGTTGATTTCTCGAATCTCTTCATTGATTTATCTGGTACTGGTTATGAGTCGTTAGCCGCAGCACAAGAAGCAGGCGTCCCTACTATCAATTATGGTGTGTTCCTGAATACAGTGATTAATTTTCTGATTGTTTCTGCCGCTATTTTCATGGTCGTCAAGTTAGCTAACAGCTTACAACGCCCACAAGAAACTGAAGATGAAACTGATTCCGAGCTGGATGCACAAGAACGCTTGATTAATGTGCTTGAACGGCTCGAAACTACTTTGCAAAATCAGTAGACAATTAGCATTGTAAATGTAGAGAACCAATTTACATAGTTGGTTCTCGATAGGTATCAAACTTTGCTACAATTGGTGCATATAATCATCATAGAGCTATAGGGAGCCAGATGAGCAAGTTACGGTTTGCTTTTGTCACTACATTGGTTGGAGCTTTCGTCCTCCTAATAAATCTTATTGTTGTCGCACAGAATGAATTTGCTGCCACGCTGGAGGTATTGAGTTCTGGGGTGGATGTTCAGCGTGTGAATACGAGCAACTTCATTACCGTTGAAGTCGAAGCAATTGTTGGGGTTGGCGATGTGATACGCACAGATGAAACAGGCGAAGCACGTATCACGTTTTTTGCAGATGGTACAGATGTCACGCTGGAAGCAAATACAGAATATCGCATCATTGAATTTGAAGGCGATGACGATGATTTTCAACTCACCGTAGAAGTGTTGGCTGGTCAAGCAACACACCGCCTCAATCGCGCATTGGGTGCTAGTTCACAATATGATGTTGAGACACCCGGCATGACACTCGCTGCACAAGGTACTGAATTTGCGATTCGTGTAGAAGAAAATGGTCGTAGTGGGATGCTCGTTTTTGAAGGTGATGTTGAAGCAGGGTCGGATGATGACATTGTAGATGTATCGGCAGCATTTGGCATTCGTTCTTCGGTAGATAGTGCATTAAGCGATGTTGTAAGAGCATCTACTTTTGACGAGTTAGATGCGGCGCTAGATGGCTGTACAGCTACAGTAACAACCCTTGATGATGTGAGCATCAATATACGCAGTGGACCAAGTTTAGATAACGAGCGTATTGGCATGATTTCTGCCGATGACATTGATGTGTTTGTAGGTATCAACGAGACAGGGGATTGGTATCGTATTCAGTTTGGCGAGGGCTTCGGCTGGATACTATCTAGTAATGCAACTGTAGATACAACATGTGCAGGCTTACGGATTTTCGCTGATACCTATTCAGAAACTGGCGATGCAGACGTTGAATCCGATAGTAACAATGAAGAAGGTGACTGATGTCTCGGAGTCGTCTGGGATTAATGATAGTTGGAGGCTTGCTGATTGCAGGCTTCTTGCTTACTTTATGGGTGAGCAATATATTTACGCAAGCGCGTCTACAACTCTCGGATATTTACTTTGTAAACACTGAAATAACTGATGATATTGTCATCATTGGTATCAATGATGCGGCATTGCAACGCTTTGGGAATACCCCCGCAGAGTGGACACGCGATGTTTACGCTGATTTAGTTACCATACTTACGCCCACTAATCCCCGCGTCCTAGCATTCGACTTATTATTCAGTGATGAAGAGACTGCCGATGTTGCTTTTGCAGATGCACTAGCTGATTTGCGTGCAAATGATGCACGAACACGTATCGTTTTAGCAGGTGCGGGGCTTACGAATGTTTCGTCTGCAAATTCGATAGACAGCAACGCGATACCTGCCCTTACCTTCTCACAAAAATTGCCTATCAGCCCACTCCTTGAAGCACGGGCGGATTATATTGGCATCACGAATACACTGCCCGATATTGACAGTGTCGTTCGGCGACAACCGTCTTCCATTTTGAGTGCAGATGGGCTGGACTACTCGTTCAGTATTGCCACATTTTTAGCGCAAAGGCGCATTCCAGCAATGGCATCTGAGCAAGTTATCACTTATGCAAATAATACTTTAAATGTGACTGCGGAACGTGCTATTCCTGTAGATGAGTTTGGTATGTGGCGCACTTATTATTTTGGGTCGCCTATGACTGAGCAACAGTCTACATTTCCTATAATTGCTTTTAATGATGTGATTGATGGTGAATTTGAACCTGACGTTTTCACTGACAAAATTGTGCTAGTGGGATTAGTCAACACGGCTGGATTATTGGATCAATATCTTGTGCCATCATCAACAAGTGGCGCATTGATGCCAGGTGTAGAGATTCAAGCGAGTGCTATCCAAACATTACTTCGTGGACAGTTTCCACAACCTGCCTCTTTACCATTACAAAGCACTATTTTAGTTGCCCTTGTGCTATTAGCCAGTGCTGTTTATGCCCTGCAAACTTGGTACTGGAAGCTACTATCATTATTCGCTATCGGATTTATCAGTTTTATTGGCGCTTCGGTATTGTTCAGTAGCACAGCTATCATGCTGAGTTTATTTGATATGCTATTAGCTATTACCCTACCCTTTTTGCTATCACTCGGCATAGATATAACAATAGAGCGACGACAACGCGAACGTGTGAATTTTCTCTTGCAAAGTGTACAGACACTAGCTGCTCAACGCTTGGAATTGAACCAAGCTGCTCGCTATATTTTACAAGATGTTGAACGTATCATACCGCAGTCGCATAGTGTGCTGTATCTACGGCAGACAACGACAACTGACGCTTTCTTGCGCTATGATAGCAATAGCATGACACCAGCTTCTCCCTCTACTACTATCACAGATATAAGCACTGATGTCGGAAGCATATCTCCTCAAGCATATGTTACCTACTTTGAACAACAAGACCGCACGTTAGGCGCAATTGCCGTATACGAAAGTGAAAATCCTAAGCTAACCGCACAGGCAAGCCAACTTTTAAACGACCTCATGCAACAACTAACCCCCCACGTAGACAATTTACTCTTGCATAATACCATTGATAGGCAACGGACACTTTTAGATGCTGTCATCACAGATTCGCTCGCGGGCATTGTTGTTGTTGATGATGAAGGTATTATTCAGCAACACAATCAAATTTTTATTGACCTCTTTCTATTGTCAAACACAAGTGTACTGGGCGAAAATCTTATCACCGTGTTGCATAATACTATTCAGGATACAGCACTTGTAAAACACTTCTCAGACGAATTTCAAGCGAAAGCACCGTTTGAGATGAATGAGTTACCCCTTCACAAGCAGGTAGTGAATGTAAGCGCCGCACCCTTAGCAACACATAATATGTGGGCTGTGGTGATGAGTGATGTGACAAGCATTGTAGAGTTGAGTGATTTGAAAACACGTATGCTACGGATTGCGGCACATGATTTAAAGAATCCACTCACACGCATCATGGGTTTTGCAGAATTATTAGAAATGCAATTAGATGTCAACGAAAAGCAAGCACGTTACTTACACTTCATCCGTAGTGGCGGGCAAGAGATGGTAGACATTATCACTGATATTCTCAACCTTGAGCGGTTACGGGCAGGCAGGTTGACAGTAGAACCTGTTGATGTGACCAAACTAGTAAAAGAAGTTTGTGGTAGCCAACAGCCGGATGTAATTCAAAAACGGCAACGATTTAATGTGCAATTGCCTAATGATGCTGTCTTTATCGAGGCTGACTTGGGACAACTTTCACAGGCTGTATCGAACTTGGTAGGGAATGCTATTAAGTATACGCCAGAAGAAGGACAGGTTAGTGTAGTTCTCGTACAAGAAGACAATGGCATACATTTTTCTGTCAAAGATACAGGCTACGGTATTCCCCAAAACGCTCAGGAAAAATTATTTTCAGAATTTTTCCGCGCAAAATCAAATGCTACAGCACATATTTCTGGGACAGGCTTGGGCTTGAGCCTGGTAAAGTCAGTTATTGAAACGCATAACGGAACAATTGACTTTATCAGCGAAGAAGGTGTCGGTAGTACCTTCTGGTTTGAATTGCCATATAAGCAAGAAAGCGAGACGCATGCAAAGGCATAACTGGTTATGGATTATGGCATGTTTACTTCTAACTCAAATACCTATCTCCACAGCCCAGACAAACAATCTTGCAGCTACGGTAACCATTGTTGCGGACGGCGTGATGTTCAGCCGAAATAATACTGAGCAGACCTTCATGCTACCTGTTGGCTCTGTTACCCCCTTTGGCATAGGAGATAATATCGAAACAAATACAACTGGACGCGCCATCATCACACTTGCTGATGGATATAGCATTTTGCTACTACCTGATAGCGTATACTCAGTGCAGTCATTTGACGAAACAGACCCAGAAACCTTTAGCTTTGCAGGGACACTTGAAGGGATTGCCATTCATGACTTTGCGCGAGAAGCAATAACACTCAGCTATCAACTAAACACATCTGAATTTGATGTAATGAGTTCTAGCAATACCAATTTTGCAACGTGGGCAAGTGAGGATTATCTACAAGCGGTGACAGTGGCGTCAGGCGATATAACGTTGTTGCATGATGACCATGAGTACATTGTCGAAAGCGGAGAAGGATTTGCAATGTCTTATAGTGACGAGCCTGTATCGTTGCAAGATGAACCCTATCATGGTGTGCATGCTGTTAGAGCGTCGATTGATTGTCAAGGGACTATCAACACGACCAATCCGCTTGGTGTACGTGTACGCTCAGGGGCATCATTAGCCTACATTGATATTGCTGTTGTACTGGATGGCACGCCTGTAGATATTGTCGCTATCGGTGAAGATGAACGCTGGTATCGTGTTACACTATTTTCGGAGTTTGGTTGGGTTTTCACGGATCTTGTGGAAGCTGAATGCGAGGGATTACCCGAACTACCGTTTGCCTTCCCTGAGATGCCAGAACGATTGTTAGCAGCAGCGGATATAGAGCGCCCGTTCTTGTTGCCATACTACGGTGATTTTTTCACCAATCCAAACTTTTATACTGAAAGATAAAGATATGGAATACATCGAGGCAGCTTAGTGACACGCTACCTCGTTTTGATTAATAGAATTTTCGCTGATTAGTGTGTAAACATTTACGAGCTTTTTATTGTGAACAATATGCTCGCATAGCAGGCTCAGTTGAGTGGCTGGAATGCATCATTTTCTAGAAGTTGTTTGAGATTGCCAAGAATTGGCTCTGCGCTTTTCTTCAATTGTGGAGCCATCAGTAAAGCAGCTGGTGATAGCCAGCCTGCCATTTCGAGAACCCATTCCCAATCTACATGCGTGCCTGAGCCGGTTTCAGTGAAAGTAATGATACCCGTCAAGGTCATTGAACCATCTGTGCCTGTACGCACGATTTTTCGGTTGGCTTCAAACTCAACCAACTCTGATGTATTTTCGGAAACACGTCCCATAAATTTACGAACTTCAGTTATTTTTGTTCCCAATTGCGCGGGTGCATCTGGTTCATGATGACCTTCAAGTAAATTTGGATCCCATTGTGGTTGTGTTCTCACATCGGTAAATGCACTAAAAACTTCTTCAATCGGACGCTCAATATATACGGACATATTAATTTTACGCATAGTATTTCCCTCATTGATGCTGGACATGTCATCGTGATAAATTGATTGCTACTTGTCGAAAAACATATATGTTTTAGGCTGTAACTAACTTAGGCTTTGCTTCGTGCTTGGACACATGTGTTATGACGACATAACCAACCAGCATCCACGTTAATCCCCATAAGCCCAGTGCAATGAAGTGGATAAACAGACTAACTGAATAGAGTACAGTAACAACAAGACCAGTTAGTGAAACAAGTATCGGTGTCCATGCCTGCCATCCATTAATTTTGTCACCTCGCAAAAGAGCAATTCCGACTGCTGCCATCCCACCTAGTAGAAGCAAAATACTCAAGAGAATTAATGGAATCGGGTCCCATGATGATTGCATAATGAAGATAACCGACGCAACGATACGAATTGGAATACCTACTAGTGCGAAGATACCACCAGACCATGCCAGCCAGCGTGGTTTGCCTGCATCAAGCGCTAGAATCCCGATAATTGCAAATGCCATACCGCTACTTGCAACAATCCACAGAGCTTCATCCCAGCCATAATATGTGTCGGAACTGTACGGGAAAAATATCGACAAAATCCCGTAGAGTATTTGAAAACAGCCACAGACAATTGCAATCCAGCCTGCTCGTTTTGCGAGGGTATAGTTGCCAACCATTTGCTAGTCCTTTCTAAATTGTTCTGATTTTGAAATTGATTTGAGTGATGACATTACAAGGTACCAAGTTGACGCATCATTGATGGTGTATCTGGGAATTCTCTATGATCAACAATTTTCCCATTTACGACACGATCAAGTCCGAATGCGTCAAATTCAACATACTTTCCTGTTGTTTGTGTTCCAAACATCTCGCCGACAAAAGACTGTTTCCAAAAACTGCGGTAAGCTACCCACTCACCATTACTGACCATGAGTGGAAATGTGACTTCCGCATCAGGACTCATCGCTTTACGCATCTCAAGATCAGGAATAATCACTTCGTAGGCAGGATGTTCTTTGAGAAAATCGAAATTCCGATCGCTATAGACAATGCTTTCAAGCGTCGTCCGAACCAATTCCATCGCCTTTTCAGGCTCTGTATCAGGTAATTCCTGCGAAGAGACGGGATAAATAGCCTGTAATACAGAAGGCGCACCAGGCATATTAAATCCCAACTGGTGCATGACACTCATGAAATCTACCTGCACATACTCATCGATAATTTCTTCTTGCTCAAATTGATGCAAGTGCAACACATCGTAAGTCACATGCTCTTGACCAGTATCGAAGCCAAAGATGGAAGAACCCGATGTATAACTACGTCGCACTACTGTCACAATCCAATCATTTGCAACAAATTGGAATGGAAATGACAGTCCACGATCCGAGGTGTTTTCACAAAGATGTCGCAACATAGGGATAGAGGCTTGTAATCCTCTATGTTCCTCCAGTGGAACAAAATTACCTGCAAATGCTTCTTCTAGCAGATACCGGATTAGTTGTTTTTTTGTTTCATCGGACATGGACAAGTTCCTGATTTCTTCTAAGGGTGTACCTTATCTTGTATTATAGGGAGCAAACGCTTCAAAATCGCTTCAAGGATGTGACAGGGTAACTAATGTTAGAAATTTCAACTTTCGGAGGACTACAAATATTCCTTGATGGGCAGTTAGCTGAGTTCCCAACCCGCAAAACACAGGCACTACTCATTTACTTGCTTGTGTCATCTCAGCCACAACCCCGCGAATATTTAGCAGATTTTTTCTGGGATGATCGTTCTCAGAAACAAGCAATGAGCAATCTCCGGACGACATTAACTCGACTTCGTTCTAGCGTTGGGGACTATTTACAGATTACTCGTCATACGGTTGCCCTTGCTAGTGAGCCTGAGAGGGTGTGGATAGATACGCATGAATTCAATGCTATTATGAATGGAACACGAGAGAATGCTGGCATTGATGACCTATTAGCACTTTATAATGGAGACTTTCTTGCTGGATTTTTTGTTTCTGGTAGCGATAGTTTTGAAACGTGGACAGCGCAAGAACGTGATAAATACCAGAGACTACTTATTGGTAGATTACATCAAGAAGTTCAACACAGGCTCAAAAGTCATCAGTTTGAACAGGGTATTTATTACACGCAGAGGTTACTAGACCTTGCACCATTTGACGAAGGTGCGCATCGTGCTCTCATGCGCTTACTTGCAGGGAATAATCAACGTACAGAGGCACTGAAGCAGTATGAGAGATGTTGTCAAGTTCTTGAAAATGAACTAGGTATCGAGCCAGAGACCATAACACAAACCCTATATCAGCAGATTCAGTCCGGAAATTATTCGACATCTGTCCAAAAGGCATTTTATAAAATACCACAACCATCAACCCCCTTCATTGGGCGTGAGCAGGAAGTGCAGAAGATGCGAAAGATATTAATCCAGCCAGACTGTCGGCTACTGACGCTAATTGGTCCTGGTGGCGTCGGAAAAACACGGCTTGCATTGCGCCTTGCCTCAGTCAGCTTGGTAGATTTCAACGACGGTGTTTGTGTGGTCATGCTGGAGGAATTTACCTCTTCTGAATATATACTCGACGCCTTAATCGATGCGCTCAATATCACAGTAGAAAATGATCCCCGTCAGGAAATTATCTCCAAGCTGGCAGAATTAGATCTGCTTCTTGTAATGGATAATTGGGAACATCTACTCGATGATGTTTCGATCATTAGCGATGTAATCACACATGCACCGAATGTCAAAATATTGACGACATCGCGCGAACGATTGAATCTTAGCAGTGAGCATCTGTTATATATCCGTGGCTTATCGATGACCTCTGATCGAGATGCGCAAGCGTTATTCGTTCAGACTGCGAAACGAGTAGTGTCCTCAAAGGCACAAAATCTGAATAGAGATTTAGTCGATAAAATTTGTGACAGTGTCGAAGGGATGCCACTTGCAATCGAGTTAGCCGCTTCGTGGGTTCGCCATATGCCCCTCGCATCAATTGCTACTCACATACAAACCGATCTGGACATATTATCAACAAATCTACGTGATATCCCCGCTAGACAACGTAGTATTCGAGCGTTGTTGGATCATTCTTGGACCATGCTAACAGATGCCGAGCAAGCAGTTTTGGCAAAACTCTCACTGTACAGAGGCGATTTTAATATCGATTCTGCGAGGTACATTGCAAATGCCAGCTATTTTGTCATTAACGCACTGCTAGATAAATCACTAATCCGTGTCACTGTTCCGGGTCGTTACAGTTTACATCCTCTGATCCGACAATTTGCGTTTGACCAACTGACTACGATGAACCTAGTCGAGAACACCTTTGATGCTTATTTTGCTTATTATCTGGATAGGGGACAGTCATTACAACAGCAGTATCAAGTTGACCCTGCAAAGGCTCGTCAACAGTTTGCAGTCGAGAAGGCAAATTTCTATTTTGCATTGCAATATGCGCTCGAAAATGAGCAAGTCGAGAAAGGTTTACAACTCGCCAACCTACTATGGGTACTTCTTTTCAGAAGTGATAGCTGGCAAGATGGGGTACAAATTTATGAATTAACCTACTTGCAGACACCGGATAAGAGTCCATCTTATGGACACGCCTTGTATTTTGTATCGCTACTCCAAGTGAATCTGGGTCAATCTTTGAATCATGTGAGGAAGAACATGGACACTGATGAAGAACCATCCATTGTTCATTATCCGTCTCACAAGTCACTATTTCATCTCAATTTGGCATGGCTCACAAAGAATATTGAGGATGCGACCTATCATTTTCAAACTGCTATCAATCAATTACGACACGATGGAGATCATAATCTCTTGATCGAAACACTAATACAGTTTGGAGACCGCCTCCGTTATCACAGCAAACTCACTGAAGCGCGGTCACATTATGAGGATGCTCTCGATTTAACATACGGTAATCAGATTGGCAAATTTGAACTATCTATACTCGCCAAGTTAGAAGAGCTAGATAAAATGCAGTGAGGTGTTCCGAATACTGATAATCTTTTTGCTAGGCTGTTGTGTTGAAGAATTCCGAGCTAATAGACAAGATTATATTCATACCCAGAAATTGAAGCTCACTATCATGTGAAGCACTGGAAACAATGTTTAGTGGTGATATGACTGCTTTGAGTGGCATCACGAAACTTGCAAAACAACTGTCATTTTCGATATTTCTGAACACACTCGAAGATTATTTTTTCAGACACACAATCTCGTGATTATAGAAACATAGGATATGCAAAAACGCACTCAGTATTGAGTGCGTTCATTTCAACGTTAAAGTCTAGGCAACTATTTTACCAACCGCGTTTAGCGATTTTTTCGCTCTCTGGTAGGGTACTGATACCGATGCCGACCATTGCTTCGCCAAGATTACGGCTGACATCTGCCAAGATTTTTGGCTCATTATAGTGTGTGACTGCTTTTACGATGGCTTTTGCCCGTTTTGCGGGGTCGCCACTTTTGAAGATACCACTACCAACAAACACGCCATCAACGCCAAGTTGCATCATGAGGGCAGCATCGGCTGGGGTTGCGACACCCCCAGCAGCGAAGTTCACAACTGGCAAGCGACCTAGTTCAGCGGTTTCTTTAACCAAGTGATAGGGAGCGCGAATTTCTTTTGCATAAGTGAAGAGTTCTTCTTCAGCCATACTGCTAATTTTCTTGATTTCGCCCAAGACGCTACGCGCATGACGCACTGCTTCGACAACATCGCCGGTGCCTGCTTCGCCTTTGGTACGAATCATCGCCGCACCTTCGTTGATACGACGGAGTGCCTCGCCCAAGTTACGGCAACCACAAACAAATGGCACAGTGAAATTACGTTTGTCGATGTGATGTTCCTCATCCGCTGGGGTGAGGACTTCACTTTCGTCAATGTAATCCGCGCCGAGTGCTTCCAAGATTTGTGCTTCCACGAAATGACCAATACGCGCTTTTGCCATCACGGGAATGCTAACCGCTTCGATGATGCCTTCAATCATTTCTGGGTCGCTCATGCGTGCCACACCACCTTGCGCACGGATGTCGGCTGGGACGCGTTCAAGTGCCATCACAGCAACTGCCCCTGCGTCTTCCGCGATTTTTGCTTCTTCGGGTGTAACGACATCCATGATGACGCCACCTTTGAGCATTTGCGCTAGACCACGTTTTACTTTATCTGTGCCTTTATTCGCATTACCATTAACACCATTTGTACTCATCTGTCTTACCTCATTTTCGTATATCTAAACTTGTAGGGTCATGCTATATGTCTGCTCTCTTGATTTATATGTCCATTGTATACCATTGATGCCACAGCATTAAGGGCTTGTACTGTTAGGGGTTGGTTTTTTCTAATCACACTCATCTTTGGGCAGTGTATACTACAAAATGAGATTAAATAGGATGAACACCGATGCCAGAAAGCAACCTTCCTGCCGATTTACAATCCCTATGGGATGAACTGAATCAATCCGATTCAGCCCGCCGACAGCGCCTCCAACGCCAACGGTTTGCGCAACGCGCAGAGCAATTTGCAGAGGAACAATCTACCGAAACAGGCTATACCGACAATGAGGTATACAAGACGCTCGTTTTTCAGCTTGGCAATGAACGCTATGCTATGACAGTTGATGTAATAACGAGCGTGCATCCGCAACTGGCTATCACGCGTGTACCGGGCCTCCCGCGCTATTATCGGGGTGTGGTTAATTTGCGTGGGCAGATTGTGAGTGTGTTGGATTTAGGGCGTTTCTTGGATATACAAACTGACACACAAGTTGATACATATGAGTTAATATTTATCAAGCAGGATACGATGTCACTGGCTATTTTAGTTAACTATATTGAGGGCGTAGAAATTATTCCTAAAGATACGGTGCAGACAGTTGATTTGCGCTATAGCTATGGTGTGACGGCTGAACAAATCGTGTTGATTGACCTTGATTATTTGTTAGATGATAACCGTCTGATAATTCGCGGAAAGTGATGACTTTATGACTAAATTCATGGAACAGCCGACGAGTCCGCAATGGTTGCGGATGTGGGCGAGTATCAATCGCCTGACTGTATGGTTGACTGCCCTCGCGGCGAGTGTGCCAGCTATCGTGATATTGTTCGTTTTCAACAGTTCAGGAGTTAGTTTACCTGCCAATGTGTGGAGCATTCCTTTGATTGCATTTTTGTTCGGTATCGGGATTGGTATCTTTGCACATCGCAATAGTTACCAGCGGGTACAAGCCTCTTTGTTGATGTACGCTGAGCAACTGAACAAGGTCGCAGATGGCGATTTACGAATGCGCCTGACCTTACCTGCACAAGACGGAAGCAACGAAACGAACATGCTACGGCACGTCGGGCAATCGACTAATCGGATGCTGGATACCTTGCAAGATGTCGTCAAAGATTTTAGTGCGGCGCTCACTGAGCTAGAAACAGGTACATTCGAGATACTGAACGCGACGGGCAGGCAGATTCAGATGGGTAGTGAGCAAGACAATGTTGTGACGGAAACGACGGCAACTGTAAACGAAGTTCGTGCCACTGTGACAGAGACAGCCGAACGTGCGCAATCCGTCGCAGAGACAGCGCAACTCTCTGTCGATATTTCGCGCAACGGGACAAAATCTGTACAAGATACCGTTGAAGCAATGGAACTCATCCGGCGACGGGTAGAGGACATTGCCGATAATATTCTGGAACTCTCGGAGCATACGCAACAAATTGGTGAAATCATTGCAACTGTCAACAATTTAGCTGACCAATCACGCATGTTAGCATTGAATGCCAGTGTCGAGGCGGCGCGGGCTGGCGAAGAAGGCAAAGGCTTTGCAGTCGTAGCGATGGAAGTGCGTAATCTCGCTGACCAAAACCGCGACGCAACAGTGCAAGTACGCGAAATTCTAGGCGAGATTCAACGCGCAACCAATAGCGCCGTGATGGTCACAGAAGAAGGTAGCAAAGGCGTGGATGCCGGACAGACGAAAGTCAATAACGCAGGTGAGGCGATTAAAGAACTGTCGAAAGCGATTGAAGATGCCGCAATGGCGGCGATGCAAATTGCGGCGAGTACCCGTCAGCAGACAATTGGGATGGATCAGTTAACGGATGCTATGCGGACAATCAAACATGCGACGACAGAGACAGTCAGTAGTACGATGCAGGTCGAAGCGAGTGTGAATCGCCTACAAGAGACAGCGCGGCGCGTGAACGGTGTGTTGGATGGTCTGGATTATGAGGCATAGTCATGTCGGATGACTTACAAGATATTTTCCAACAAGAGGCGCGTGGGTATCTGACAGCGTTGAACAAAGGCTTGCTTGACCTCGAAATGAGTGCAGGTGATGACCGTGATGACCTACTGAAAGAACTAGGGCGCATGGTTCATAGTATGAAAGGAGCTGCACGCGCTGTAGGCTACGAGATAGTCGAGATGGTCAGCAGTCATCTGGAAGCGATTTTTGACCTCGCGCATGACGAAAACATGGTCATCACGCCAGGTATGGGCGATACACTCTACGATGCGCTGGACTTAATACAGCGTCAGTTAGATGATGATTTACCAGCCAGTGATATTCAGGCTGAAATCCTCGCCAACTTGGAGGCAATTGTCAGTGGCGATAGACACGCTACCGATGAAATCCATAAATTACAGACCGATTCTTCTGAGATACAGGTTATCACTGATGAGATATTAGGTATTGAAGATAACAGTAATTTGCTGGCAGATGAATTAGCTGAAAAAAAGCAGACTAATTATGTTCCGCCGTTTGTGAGTGGAGAGCAAGCGACACCGCAGGGTGTATCAGAAGAATTATTGGGGATTTTCTGGCAAGAAGTGACCGAACATGTCCAAACACTGAATGATGGTTTGGTCAGGGTAGAGATGGCACGCGAGGACGAACGCAAAGAGCTTTTGCGCGAAATGAACCGCGTTGCCCATAGCATGAAAGGGGCAGCACGCGCCGTTGGTTATGACACTATCGAAACGCTCAGTCATTACATGGAAGAATTTTTCGATGCTGTTCTCGATGACCGTATCGTATTAAAGCCGGCTGTTGCGGATATTCTGTACGATGCACTCGACATCATTCAAGAGATAATGACAGGCGAAGTTATCCAGAACGAAGAATTAGCAGCCGTGTTGATGCAATTGACGCGCCTTGTCGAAGCGAAGCCAAAACGGCGTGATGTACCGCTCAAAGGGAGTGACCCTGTGCCACCCGTTGAGGATACGCCCGAAATTGAGATTCCGCCGATGCTGTTGACTAGCAGTATCGAATCGGTTGGTGTCGGTGCGCCGACGATGATTATGCGCCAGCCAGAAGAATCTCTACGTGTCTCAGTGAGTAAACTCGACCAGATGATGGCAGATGCGAGTGAATTACTGGTTGTGAAAATGCAATCAGATGCCCGCCAACGAGCCGTGCGTAATTTACAGCGTGAACACACCAAATGGCAACGTGAATGGCGCAAAGCCCGTTCGGCATATATACGGCTGGCGCGTCAGGTGCAAGAAGACCCTGATAGCATGACGCCTGAGTGGTTGTCTATTTTCCGTTTTTTGAACGCTAACGAAGATTTTCTGACTCGTGCAAATCGGGAATTAACCGGACTGCACCAAACGGTTGCGCAAGATACGATGCACTTAGCGACACTCACGGAGCAAATTCAAGATAATATTGCCAGTCTGCGCATGATGCCTTTTGAAACGATTGTCGGTGGATTTCAGCGCATGGCACGCGATGTTGCACGCGATGTCAACAAACAGTTACACCTCGATATTCGTGGCGTGAGTGTCGAAATTGATAAGACCGTATTAGATGCGCTTAGTGACCCCTTGATGCACGTTTTGCGCAATGCAATTGATCATGGTTTAGAATCACCACAAGAGCGGTTACGGCGCGATAAACCCCCTGTCGGTACGATTTCGCTCGCTGTCGAACAGCGAGGCAGTGAAATCAGCATTGAAGTCAAAGATGATGGGCGCGGGCTGGATGTTGAGCGTATTCGACGCAAAGCAGTTGACCAAGCCGTTATCACCACACAAGAAGCACGGACACTCTCTGAAGGTGATATTAAGTCGCTCATTTTTCATTCTGGCTTAACGACCAACAATCAAGTAACCGCATTGAGTGGGCGTGGGTTGGGCATGGATATTGTGCGCACGCGCATCGAAAATTTGCGCGGACGGGTAACGGTCGAAAGCGAGGCAGGCGAAGGCACGACGGTCACGTTGACCGTACCTGTTTCACTGACGCGCTTGCGGGTCGTGACCTTGCGATTGGGCGACGAACGCTATGCGGTGCCATCTACGATGATTGAGCGTATGGAAACTATCGAAAAAAGGGCGATATTTACAGCAGAGGGACAAGATATGCTGACCTTGGGTGGTCGCCCGATGCCTTTGCTATCGCTGGGTGCAGTGCTGGGAACACCACAGATTGAACCGCGTGGCGAGACACTGAAAGTCATAGTCCTACAGACGGCGGACCGTCAACTTGCCTTTGAAGTAGATGGCTTGTTCACAGAAACAGAAATCGTCTTGAAACCGTTAGGGCGTGAATTACGAGGTGCGCCTTTTATCGCAGGTGCGGCGTTGCTAGGCAGTGGCGAGATATTGTTAGTGCTAGATGTCAATGACCTCGTGCGTCGGGCAAGTGGAGATATTGGCGCAACGCCAGCCACAGTACCTCAAGCAAATACGCAAAGAAGCCAAACATCACCTGAAACACGTCCTTTGCGTGTGCTGGTAGTAGATGATTCGATTACCACGCGCACCCTAGAAAAGAATATTCTGGAAGCTATCGGCTATGATGTGCATGTAGCTATAGATGGCATGGAAGCATGGCAACGCATCCCCGAAATTAAGCCTGATATTGTGGTGAGCGATGTAGAGATGCCGAATATGAACGGGTTAGAACTCACACGCACGATACGCGCACACGAAGCGACCCGCGATTTACCTGTCATTTTGTTGACCTCACTTGCCAAACCAGAACAACGAGATGCAGGCTTAGTCGCTGGGGCAAATGCGTATCTGGTAAAGAGCAATTTCGATCAAGGTGATTTGCTAGACACCATAGACCGCTTAATGTAGGCAAATCGTTTGTTCGTTATAACCCAATACGAACGGACTTTTTGCAAGTCGAAACTGTTGCATTTCCGTTTGGTCAGGTACAAATAATAGACTGTTGTGAGCGCGAAAGGATGCTTGCTGGACATGGGCGACGAGATACGCATTGTCCTAGCAGAAGATAGTCCGACAGTACGACGCTATCTAGCGATGTTGATTGAAAACACGCCAGATATGCGCGTGGTTGGCGAAGCAAGCAATGGTGCTGAGGCTGTTCAGATGGTAGCGACGCTCAAGCCTGATGTGGTGTCAATGGATGTGAATATGCCAAAGGTCGATGGCTTAGAAGCGACACGGCAAATTATGGCAGAGACACCCACACCTATTGTCGTCGTGAGTGGCTTGCTAGATATTGATGTACAACTATCTTTACAAGCTATTGAAGCAGGTGCGCTGGCAGTTGTCGGGAAACCACCGCACCAGCATCATGTAAATTTTGCGACTGCACAACATGAGTTGCTGACCACGTTACGAGCGATGGCTGGGGTGAAAGTTATTTCGCGCCGACAGTATCGTGTACAAGAAGTTAGCTCTGCCATACAGTCAACGCCAAAGGTTACAGATACCCAAACCGCGTTAATAGCGATTGGGGCAAGTACAGGCGGACCCAGTGCGCTGATGACGCTCTTGCGCGATTTACCTGCGACCTTAGCTGTACCAATTGTGGTCGTCCAGCATATGCCACAAGAATTTATTGCAGGCTTGGTAGTATGGTTGGATAGTATCACAGCATTAGATGTACGGTTAGCAAAACATGATATGCGGCTAGAAGCAGGCACAGTAACCATTGCACTCGCAGACACCCATTTACAGATAACGTGTCAGGGTGAGTTGTTGAAAGCACAGTTAACCGAGGCAGGCAACCTACCATCCAGATACGTACCATCGGTGGATGTACTATTTCAGTCAGTAGCAGATACACTTGGCAAAAAGAGTATGGGAATTATCTTAACAGGCATGGGTGATGACGGCGCACGCGGGTTATCAGCAATCCGACAAGTAGGTGGCAAAACGATTGCCCAAGACGAGCGCAGTTCGACTGTTTTTGGTATGCCGAAAGCAGCTATCGCACGGGAAGCCGTCCAAGTTATTGTTCCTGTGTCAAGATTAGCGACACAAATCACGAAAATGTTATAAACTGATGGTATCTATACGCCCAAAATCGTATTATGACGACATACTATAGTGAACGACCAACGCCCAAGCGCGTAATTGAGGATAGCATGGCGATTGAAGTATTACTTGTAGAAGACAGCAAAACACAGGCGGCACAGATTAAAGAGACACTGGAAAGTGTCGGCTTAGTGGTGCGCCTTGCCTATGATGGTCCTGAAGGCTTGCGGGATGCTATCGAAAATCCACCTGCGTTGGTTATTTTGGATGTTAAATTGCCGACGATGGATGGCTTTCAGGTGTGTCGTCGTTTGAAACGTGCGCCAGAGACGAAAGATGTACCCGTGATTATGCTGACAGAAAAAGCAGGTCCAAAAGCAACCATGTCTGGTTTGCGGGCTGGCGCGGATGATTACATTCCCAAAGATATTTTTGCGTCTGAACATCTGGTAGATACATTACGAGAACTCGGTATTTTAGAAGAGTAGGGTTTTAGCCCCCAATCTTGGGGGGATATGTGCTAAAAGGCTCTGATTTCACCCAAAATCTTATGAATGTCGTGTAGACTAAATACCGAATACTGCGAGGAGACACATCTGTTATGGTAGAAGCGAAAAGCCCTTACAAAATGCGTCCACCTGTGATGAACGTGGTGGTGGAAGATAGCATGGATATTATGATTGTGCGTGATACAACGCGACGGGCGAGTAGCTTGTTGGGATTTTCGCCTGCTTTCCGCGCACAGATTGCGAGCGCGGCTGCGACCTTGGCAGACCTCGTACTCAAAACAGGCGAATCGCACACGATTAACCTAAACGGCGTCACAAATGCGGATGTTATTGGTTTGCAGATTAGTTCCGAAACCTCGTGGCTAGAAGGTGTCTCAGTCAAGAATGTGATGATTGCGCTCAAGAGCAAAATGGGCGACCTCGTTGATGAAATTTGGCTCGAAGAAGACCCTGCAACCATTATGATGGTGATATGGCTGAACGATGAGCGCAAATGAGCAACATGCCCTCCTGACCTTTCGCTTGTCTGACCAGTATTATGCGCTACGTATTCAGCATGTATTAGAAGTCGCGGCAATGGTTGAGTATGACAAGCTCGCTAACGCAGATGAAGCATTATTGGGCATTGCGAATCGACATGGCGACCCGTTGCCTTTGTTAGATATGCGGGCAGTCTTCGGGATGAGTGCTATTGCTGTCGATGTGAACACACCTTTCATCGTGGTGCAAACAAGTGGTTATCCTGTTGGCTTAGTGGTCGATGAAGTTGAGCAGGTGCGGTATGTACCTCTAAATGCCTTTCGCTCTGCCCGAGCAGGCATGTATATCACGCATCTCGTAAGTACCGCTGACCAGCTTTTTCAGCTCGTAGATTTAGACGCTCTGTTACAGCAATATGTAACACCCACGCAATCGTAGATTAAACCGCAAAGGCGGATGCAAGATGAACCACACACAACGCGAACGTATTCTGATTGTTGCAAAAGACGATGCTGTACGTCACGACATTGTAGAAACACTGGAACACGCTGGTGGGTATGCAACAGTCGAAGCAAATACGTTCGAGGAAGCCCTCAGTGAGATTTTGCTTGCAGATTTTGATTTGATTATCACGGAAGCAGAATTGCCTGATTTGAGTGGTATGGATTTACTAGCTGTGGTGGGTGGTTTGCGTCCTGGAGCGCGGGTAATTGTCATTGATGATGATTTATCTGCTAAAAGCGCGGTTGCTGTATTCCGGCTGGGTGCAGTAGATTACTTGTATAAACCTCTGAACTTGACATTTTTGCTGATGCAGGTAGAACGTCAGTTAGAAGTCGGGCGCATACTTGATTCTGCTATGCCACGCGAAGATAAACCTCGCCAAAATTCTGAACCCCGTGACCGTTCAAAACGGCTTGACCCACGTACCCGTTCGGCGGCGCTCGTACTGGGACGCGAAGAATTTAAGCGCATTGATGCTGAATTACAACGTTTGCTAGGACATGTGAAAGCCGGCTTCGTAGGTTTGATTGACACCGACGGCAATATGATTGGCGCGGCTGGCACGCTAGATGATTACGATTTGCAAGTACTGACGAAAGCCCTCAGCATTGACCATGGCGCCCAAAAGTCGTTAGCCGATTTGCTGGATGAGAATAAATTCCACTCTACCTATTTTGAGGGCGAGCATAACGACGTATATATCATTGAGTTTGGCACAGAGATTATCGTATCTTTAGCCGTTATCACTGACCGTCATGTGAAGCCAGGTATGGTTTGGTTGTACTCAAAACGCACAGCATCTATCATTGATGAATTGCTACAAGCCATTCCAAAGCCTAAACGCTTGCCCAAATTACAATCCTGAAGCTATTTACCCACCACATTTTAAATACACTGTATGTCATGGCAGGATAGTATGTGATTTTTGTCACGAACGGTACATGATGTTACGCTTGACCTCTCCGTAAAAACCCCCTGCACTATTAGACAGCTTGTAAAATATAAGTGAGGGATAACACTGATTGCCCTTACATATAGCAAGCCTATCTGCCAATGGTGGAGAGAGCGGAGAGTACCATGACAACCTTACAATCTTTAACCTGCCGTAATGCCTTACAATACCTTTGCAGTACGACAAGCGATGCGCTGTGCATTATCGACGAAGCGGGTATTATTCGCTCTGTCAATCATGCGAGCGAAAACATTTTCGGCTATAGACAAGAACAGGTTATTGGGCAATCGCTGACGGTACTCGTTCCCGCATTTGATACGTCCCTATTGCGCGATGATGACCATACATCACTTACACATATGGTCACAGGTGTACACGAGACAGGTAACACATTTGCAGGCGAGATGTTCATATCGACATTCATGATTGAGGAAATGCCTTACCATCTCGTCATTTTGCGTGATTTGAGTAGTCATGTTATCGCCGTCGATACAGTTGACCTGTCACCACGCCAGCAACAGGTACTTAAACTGGTGGTAGAAGGCTATACCAGCCGTGAGATTGCCGAACAGCTTATCATCAGTATCAAAACAGTAGAAACACACCGCGCAAACATCATGCAGAAATTCGGCGTGCGGAATGTGAGCAGTCTGGTGCGTGCGGCGCTAGAAATGGCGATTGTTTAGCCCATCAGCGATTGGCATGCAAGGTTTTCTGATATGCCAGCAGAGTATCTTGCGCCGTTTTGCGCCAGTTGTATTTCGTCACCTGTGCGAGACCTTGATTGACAAGGGTTTCGCGCAGGGGCTTTTGCAAAATCAAAGAGAGAACAGCCGCGCCGAGTTCACGCGCTGTTTCTACTAAGTACGCGCCATCTTCTAAGATTTCATCCGCGACAACACTATTCCATGCGACAACCGGCGTGCCACATGCCATTGCTTCCAGCGGTGGTAAGCCGAACCCTTCGTATTCACTCGGGAAAGCGAATACACTTGCCAGCCGATAGAGCGAAGGCTTGTCTTCTTCGTCCACATAACCAATCCATTGCACGTAATCGTCTAACTCTAAACGGCGCACATATTCGGGTAAGTCAGGAAAAAGTGGATTATCCCAATCGGGTTGTTTACCTGCCAGAACAAGGGGCGTATCTGCACCTTCAGTCGGTGCCATATAGGTATAACCCAAAAGAAGCTCATTAACCTGCTTACGTGCATCAAAGCCCATGCCACCTAAAACAAATTGGTCAGGCAAGTTATATTTCTCGCGTACCACTTCGTCACGTTCAATACCCAAACGTGGATGATAACGGTCATCGGGCGCAAGATAAGTGACCGTGATATTGTCTTTGTGTATACCGAGTAATTTTTCGATATCTACTTGGCTGGTATAGCTGATGGAGATTACGTGGTCAGCGACAGATGCGCTCTGTGTAACAAGCTCTGTATACAGGCGTGTGAAGAAACCACCTGCGTATAGAGGAAACAGTAGCGGAATCACATCCAGTACAGAGACAACTTGTGGCACATCACTACTGAGCGCACTCCCCCAATACGGCACATGGGCTATATCGGCATTGATTTTGGATGCCATGCGCGGGAAGGTACGTTGTTCAAACCACACTTTGCCCAGTTTACCTGTTGATGATGCCTTGCCTGTTGCAATCACCTCTATGCCTTCTGGCACATCATCAGGCGTTGGATTATGGGCTGGCATGATAAGGGATATTTTGAGCGAATCATCGACGCGGAGCAAATGTTGTAAGAGGCGTCGGATATATTGTCCACTGCCGGAATTGGGAATATCCCAGAACCAGCCGTTCATTGCAACGTGCATGTATTATCGTTTCCTTTGTTGATTTTTTAGCTAGGTAGCTCTATGGCTTATGCTTATGAATCTGGTTCGCAATCCCCACAGAGCGCATAAAATTCAAGTAGATGGCTCTTGATGGTCAAGTTGTATTTTTCTTGCAAGTGTTCCGTAAGCGCAGAGAGTCCGCAATCTTCAAACTCAATAACGCGATTACAACTTGTACATATGATGTGATGATGATGCCCATTTGGTAGCATGACATAATGCGGGGTCATGCTGGTTTCGATATACGTAGGGCGAATAATGCTGAGTTGTGTCAGCAAGTCCAGTGTACGGAAAACGCTGGCACGTCCGATACTTTCGTCGCGTTTTGATACAGCATCTAATACATCCGCAGATGTGCAATGTCCGCCCAGTTCATGAATGACTTCTATTGTTGTGACACGCGCATGTGTGAGTTTGTAACCCGCTTTGCGAAGTCGATTTTTATACTCTTCGGTACTATGGATGCTGTGCATGTCTGCCTACTCTATTTGTATTTATGACATATCGTATATTATTACACAAAGCATCTGCCTTGTCGGTAGCTAGTTCCTTAGCAAATAAGCGTGCAAGATAGCCACCAAGTTATGTAAAGTGCGCTATAATCAACGTGGTCACATACAAGCTAGGGGATTTCTCGATGAAACAAATTTGGACATGGTTAGGTGGTTTTACAGTAGTGGTGGTTCTGGGCATAGTCACCTTCTTCACATTCCAGAATTATCTAGAATTACGAACCATTGAAGCAATTAATGTTCAATTTGATGCTTATTCTGCTTTAGATGGTGACACCATAGCAGGTTTGATTGATGCACGTGCGGACGCTGAACAAGCCGTTGAACTCGCCTTTAACTTGCTGGGTCTCTTTGAGGCAATGAGCTTAGTCATCACTGTTGGGGGTGTGGTGCTGACGGCATTCGGTCTAACACGGTTTACAACAGCGCGTAACGAACTAGAAGAAGCTCGTAAACTCGTAGAACGCGAGTTGGAGGAAGCGCGTGATCGCTTTGAAGGCGCAATCGTAGAGCGTGAGCAAGAACTTTCAGAGATGCGTGCAGATTTGACAGCAGCGGCGCAAAATGACCGTCAACGCACATCAGATGCCTTGTTAGCGAATGCGCTTATCCCACTCGGCGAAAGACAGTATAAAACATCTGATTATAAGGGCGCGTTGACCACCTATAATCGTGCGCTAGACCTAGACCCAACCAATCCTGTGACCAATCAACGGCTGGGTTATGTTTACGTACAATTAGGTCAATTGGATGATGCCCGTCATCATTATGAAACAGCTATTGAGCGTGAAGAGAATTTCGCGCCTGCTCTCGCCGGTTTGGGCTTTGTGAATCGTCGTTTGGGCGAGCAAGTTGCTAAAGACATGCAAGACGGCATGTCGGATGAAGACCGCATGGCTATTATCCTAGAACGCGACAGGTTGTTCAATCTTTCTGAGAATCTGTTGTTACAAGCCCTCAAGCTATCGCCAAAATTAGTTGATGATGATGGTGAATCATATTGGGGTATCTTGGGCGGGTTGTATAAACGGCGTGGTCAAATTGACCAAGCGATTGAGGCATATCGGCAAGTCACAGAGGTAACGCCACAGTCATCGTATGGGTATAACAATATGGCGCAACTGTATCAGAAGAAGAATGACCGCGAAAAAGCCCTCGAACTGTATGAAATCGTCGAACGCATCGCCAGCAAGGAAGCCGAAGCCGAAGCCGGTAATTTCTGGGGCTACTCCGATTTGATTTCTGCCAGTTATGCCGTCGGTAAAGTTGAGCAGGCAAAGAAAGCTCTGCCCATTGCCATCTCGATTGCACCTGTCGATTCACCATACATGTTAGAAGGCACAAGAGATACCTTGCGTGACTTAGCTAACTTCCTTGAGCCAGAAAAAGTACCTCCTATTGAGGAAGCTATCGAGATATTGGAAGCAGAAATGGCAGAACGTAAGGCACGGGTTGTCACTTAACGTTAAGCGTCATAGCCTTGACAGTAGGTTGGCTTACATAGACACTACATCTCTTAGTGTTGTCATTATCATGAGGTAAGTTATGCCTACAGTCTCCTTTGCAGACCGTCTTCAACAAGATACCCCTATCTTGATTGATGGTGCGGCTGGCACATTACTGGTACAACGTGGCGCACTGTCGATTGATAAGTGCTTCGACCAATTAAACCTGACACAACCTGCCCTCATTCAAGGCGTGCATGATGATTATGTAGCGGCAGGGGCAGATGTCATCGAAACAAACACATTCGGCGCAAATCGTTTTAAACTTGCAGAGTATGGTATTCGTGAACAGATGGCAAGCATCATCAAAGCAGGTGTTGAACTTGCCCGCAAGGCAATTGCACATGGCGGACGCACAGCCGACGTTTATATCGCAGGGGCGATTGGTCCTCTAGGCGTGAGTTTACAACCTTATGGACGTGTCAGCCGAGAAGATGGCAAAGCGGCATTCGGTGAGCAAATTCAATTGTTGCTGGCAGAAGATGTTGATATTCTAATTTTCGAGACATTCAACAATCATGATGAATTGGTACTCGCTGTCGAGACTGCTCGTGAAATTGATGCAGAGATTCCTATTATCGCGCAAGCGACATTTTCTACGGATAACATCACCTCAACCGGACACAATCCAGCACGGGTTGCCAGCGATTTAGCTAAAACTGGCGCAACTGTCATCGGTGTGAATTGTGGCACAGGTCCAAACCAAATTTCACAAATTTTACAGTCTATGCACAACGCCGTACCAGAAGCGTATTATAGTGCTGTGCCAAACGCGGGTTTCCCAGAAACGATTGGCGGACGGGCGATGTATCCGGCAACGGCTGAATACTTTGGTGATTATGCGCTGACTTTCGAGGCAATTGGCGCAAAAATGGTCGGTGGGTGCTGCGGGACAACACCAGACCATATTCGGGCAATGCGTGTCGCACTGGATAATCCAAATCGCCAATTACCCGAGATTCAAGTCATCACTGATGAAGTAAATGCCCTACCAGCCGAACATGCGCACCCGACAGATTTGCTACAACGCCTACGGGATGGCAAATTCACTGTCACCGTAGAGATGACCCCACCACGCGGTTATGACACTGAGAAGCTCTTGCGCGAAGGGCGCTTACTCCGTGATGCAGGTGCGTTTGCAATTGATGTTGCGGATACACCAGCCGCAAAGATGAAAATGAGTGCATGGGCAGTGAGTCACCTATTGCAAGACCGCGTTGGCATCGAAACGGTACTTCATTTCCCAACACGCGGACGTAATATTTTGCGCGTGCAAGGTGATTTACTGGCAGCACATGCACTGGGTCTGCGCAATCTGTTCGTCACGATGGGCGACCCCACACGCATTGGTGATTATCCTGAAGCGATGGACAATTACGATATTGTCTCCAGCAAGCTGATTGGTGTTATCAAACATGATTTGAATAATGGGCGCGATATGGCTGGCAATAGCATCGGTACGCCGACGAATTTCGCTGTCGGGTGTGCGCTCAATATGGCAAATGACAACCTCGAACGCGAGATTACCGTGTTGCAACGTAAGCTCGAAAATGGCGCTGATTTTGCACTCGGACAGGTGATATTTGAACCTAAGCGCATTGAAAAATTCCTCAATAAATACCGTGAAATGACAGGCGAGGATTTCAATTTGCCCGTGATTTTGGGTCTGATTCCGTTACACAGCGTTAGTTATGCGCGATTCTTGCACAACGAAGTGCCAGGCATTTATATTCCTGATCACTTGTTCGAGCGTTTAGAATCCGCAGAGGACACGCAAGCAGAGGGTGTTAAAATTGCGATTGAGCTAATGCGAGAGATGCGCCATTACGTACAGGGCGCGTATGTGATTCCGAGTGGGCGTTATCGTATGGGTGCAGAGGTCGTTGACCAAATTGTAAATGCGCCCGTGAGTATCTAGTCCACAGACAACACACTATCAAAAAAGCGATATGCACCTGCGCATATCGCTTTTTATTTTCGCAAATTGATACAGCTTATGGCTTCACCCAGAAAATAATCGAATTACTTTCTAGGTATTGTGGGCGCAGACACAGCAACGCCCCTAAAGAAAGACTTATCGGACAATATGTTCATTCTGCGTAGACGAAGTTAATAGCATTCCAGATTTCGTCTGTTGGCTGAGCGAGTGTTTCACCTGTGCCATCGGATACTTGTATCATCCAGTCGGTGTATTCACAAAGCGACGAATCAGCGTGCTGTTGCGGGTTCAGCACCATCAGATACACCACGTCATGTATCTTAGTATCTATTGTACCACCTGCCCCGAGTTCATAGACACGGGCAGAGAAATCATCGTAGTCGATACCTATAGCGTATAATTCGAGTGTATCCGCGCCATTTACAAGGTCAAAGGTATAGACATCAGGTTCTTCAACAAGTAGGTAATCCACGCTGAGTTGTTGTACGCCGTTGCGTTCGGATGTCACTAAGCCTGTACCGTCGATAATTGATTCGATGCGGACAGTGCTATCAAATGATTTTGCGAGGTCATAATCCATAATGAGATTACGGATTGCCATGCGCTCGACAACGGTTGCAGGTGTTGTGCCAAGTTCTTCTAATGCGCGATAGAAGCCTTCTAAGCCTTCGTTTGCTGCCATGTATTCCCAGATGAATTGGTAGCTTTCGACACCTAAATCGCGGGTGAAGCTATCAATCAGCACCCATTCAGAATAGATGCGGAAATCACCAGAACCAAAACCAGCAAATGAACCAACACAAGCATCTGGTGTGCTAAAAAGCGTCGAGATGTCTGCACCAGCGTCCACAAGTTCAGGATAAACGAGTGTTTCAATCCACGTCGCGCCTGCTTCGTAGAAGCCGAAGAAGCGGTCATTCACATCATAGCCAAACTGAATATTGTGATGAACTTCATGTGCCGCTGTGGTGCGCATCTGATTAAAGGCTTCTTCGCGGTCTTCAATGTAAGAAAGGTCGTTATCAATGCGCAAGAAACTATACGCCGCATAATATTCTTCTACAGGCGTATTAGGGTTATCACCAACGAGATTTTCCGGCGTAGCGATGCCATTGGCGAAAAATTCTTCAATATCCATAACGTAGACATCTAGCCTCGTATCACCACCTTCACCACAATCAGCTGGGGGCAATGCCCAACCCAGTTCATTTAGTTGTGTATCCAGCGAACGTTGTAGCGCGATGACCAGTTCATCAACCCATTCTTCTGTCGTGGCATCACGCCCACTAAGCGCATAATGCACCACAAAGGTCGGTTCTTCGCGTGTTGTTTCGCGTCCACTAATTTCAGGTCGATCACTCAGTTCTGCGAGGTCACAATCAAAGGGTTCAAAATCAACAACGATGTCGCCTGATGGCACAACATCTCTTACATCTAAAATTTCGGGCGTATTGATGCCAACAAAGGCATTGAATTGTCCAGGACTGCCGCGTGTGATGATGCCGACGATATACGTACCATCTTCTTCGGCTTCGTAGCTGAGGGCAGCATTGAAGCCACCACCGCCGTTGTTATCTTCGACAAAGACTTCTACCATCTCGCTATCGAGGATATACATATAGGTATCTACTAGACCAATACCAGCAGCATAAGCATAAATGGTATCTCCTGCACTGACATCCACGACTTCAATGAGGATTTCGTCATCATCATCGACAAATGTGCCATTAAACGAGCGAATTTCACCAACGGTATCAACAATGGTCGTTTCGCCAATGATGATAGTTTCACTATCCGGCACAGTCGTATCGGGTTCATCAATTTCGATGCCACCGTTGACGGTAATCGTTACGTTGAGCGTACCAGAGCCTTCGGTTGCATATACACCAATGACATGTGTGCCAGAGAGTTCTATGGTGTAGTCAAGCGCCATATCTTCAATGGCAACATCCGACGCATTCTCTGCCAAGATACGCTCAATATCGCCGTCTACGACAAGTACACGGGGAACTAAGTCGGTATTTTCACCAAGAGACGCACGCACACTGATTGTATCATTGCGCTTGAGTCCATAGATATAAATTAAGCCTTCATCTTCGAGGCTGTCGTCTAAATTAACGAAAAATGTGCTGGTGAGGGTATCACGTTCCATCACGTAAATATTGTCGTCGCTTTGTGCGCTGACAAACATGATGGTGAGTGTCAGCGTAAGCACCAAAACACTGACAAGCCGTGCGTATTTGCGAATCATAACGGGCTACCTTTAACTGATGACTGTAAACTATCGCAATATCGTTATATGTCATAGTACACGAAAAATGATTACGCGCAGGTTAGGAAGCCCTCACAATTTACTCGCGCAGGCATAACGTCAGGATGAGGGGTCACTTTCAAGGAACTCGATAATACGACGGAGCGTGGTTGCGGAGTGTTCGGCTTGCTGTTGCAAACCAAGTGCCTCAAACATTTGTTGGGCGACATTCAGGTATTTTGTAGCATCTTCGAGTTGGTCGGCATCTGCCAGCACATTGCCAATACGGCGGATAACTTCTGCTTCACTCGCTTTGTCCCCGAGTTCGCGCATGAGGGTCATAGCACGCCCATAATAATCGAGAGCAACATTGAGATGCACATATGCTTGCGGTTGATTGCTATCAAGGATAGCGCGTCCCATTTCTGCATACAGATTACCTATAATGCCAACGCGCAGAGCGACCTCATCTTTGCGCCCTAGTTGCTCATAAATAGTGACAGCTTCTTTGAATTGTTCAATAGCCTCTGTGTATTTATTATCCGCGACGTAAGCGTTGCCTAGATTACCGAGACGGGTTGCCAAAGAAGGGTTATCGTATAATTGACGCGCCACCTTCACAGATGACTTGTGTACAGGAATAGCTTCTTTCGGGCGATTAAGGTCATCATAGACAAGCCCCAAGTTACTGAGCCAAATACCGCGTCCGCGCCTATCACCAAGCTCTTGCGCCAACAACAAAGCATCATTGAGGCGGTCAATAGCATCATCATAGCGCCCTGCTTCGCGCAAGACATTGCCCATATTGCCGAGTAAGCCATTTTCCATCATGCGGTCTTGTTCGGAACGTGCGCAGGTGAGCGCGTCTTCAAAATGCTTGAGTGCTTGTTTGATGTCACCAATACGAAAATAGGTCAGTGCGAGATTGCCAAGATGGCGTCCCTGTGCGCTGACATCATCGTTATCACGCGCAATGTTGACTACTTTTTCGAGATTAGCAATCGCATCCAGATAATTTTCTGTCTGCAGGGCAATCCGCACGCGCTTGAGCAAATCAGTTTGGTTCGTCATGCGAGTGAGCGTATCCCTCATTCGTCTTCTTGGGGTGCTACATCAGCAGATGTATCATCACGCAAAGCCCAAATCATCCAACCAACAAGCGAGGCGAGGACACCCGCTAATATAAATTGAAAACCAGGCACAGGTGGATGAATGCCTATCATTGGTGGTGGATTGTTGGTCAAATCAAAACGTATCACTGTAAATTCGCCAGCAACTAATTTTAGGCGACGCAAATCCAGTGAATCCGAATCCGCGTTGCTCATATTAGCGATAATCGCTTCGTAGACAGGTCCAGTCCGTTGGAACATGTAGAGCGCCCGCAATGCTTCGGCGCTATCTTCGACAATCGTCGCATTTGCCGCGAGGTCTTGTTGACCAATTTGCACCGTTACGGCTGGGTCTGCAACGAGATTCTGTACCCAGTGCGGTTTTGCGCCCCACCCTGAAATCGCGTATAGTTTGCTCCCATGCCGCCGATACTCAAGGATGACATGACGCGGTTTTTGGCTTTTGCGTCCGCGTGTGGTTAATGCCATCAAGCGCACGGAACGCATCATCCAGCCTAAGCCAAGCTGATGAAATGCCATTGGCGCACGCAAGATGAATTTGAGCATACCTTGTGGATAGGGGACAATATCTGTAAAACCGGATTGTTTTTGTTGGGACATGAAGGGACTCTATATGCTTTCTTGTCTGGCAGTCATATTCCGTATGTTTATTATACTGCAACTAGGTTAACAATGATACATTCTAGGCAGACCTTATGCATCTTTAAAAAAGCATAAAATAGCATTGATGTTTGTTTTTTGTAATGCTTGTGTAGATGCTAAAATTTAGCTTTACGTAAGAACAGCCTCAAAATACATTTCTGAAATAGAGACTGTAATGTCTTTTATGTTATACTTGCCGTAAGAAAAATAAATAATATTAAAAATATAACAAAAAACTATCTCTTTGAGGTATAGTGTGTAAATAATATTTTTGACACGAACGGCACATGTTCAAATACATTGTTAGAAGGACTCCATAATGACTGCACCATCGCCACCTCAACGTCGCCGTAGAAGGCGTCCTCAACGTGCGAAAAATGTCAAAATTATCGTGACAGGTTTATCCGGCTCAGGTAAGACGAGTTTTATTGAACGGGTGAGCCAATATACCGAGACAGAGGGTTCAGTTGACCATCACTGGTTTTTTGGTCGGGTGCGTGTCGATAGCAATCTCATTTTGCACTTTTACGAACCACCGATGGAAGCGCAGTTCGATTTCATGTGGTTGCGCGAAGTGATGCAACGTATCCGTGCGACAGGCTTCATCATCATGGTCGATAGCGCCCGTCCGCAACAATTCGGAGAATTTTTGAGCATTTTGTATACCATACGTGGCTATCATGAAGGAGCGCCGATTGTCGTTGCGGCAAATAAGCAAGACCATCACAGAGCGTGGCATCATGATGATATACGGTTGGGTTTAGGTATTCGGGATGTGAGCGTGATGCCTTGTGTGACATCCAGCCATAATGCGGTACGGGATGTGGTCGTTGAACTGCTCTATCAAGTACGTGATATGTAGGATAATCGTCAGTTATCAGTTTTCAGTCGTCAGCAAAATAACAAACGCCCTCTCGTGCGAGATGGGCGTTTTTGATTTAGAGGTCAGCTATATCTTCAACATCGACTTCTATGGGGGCGATTTCTTTAGCATGAAAGCGTTCATCTTTGCCATCCACTTCCATATCAACATAGCCACTATAGGAGACTTCTGCCAGCTTATAGAGAACTTTTCGCGCTGACGCAATCTGTTGTGCTGTTGCCATACCATCATGCGACACAGTGACGTGTAAACCAAGTGATTCCAAGTGTTCGCGGGTGAGAAAGTCGCTATTTGTCTCGGCTATCACCTGCTCAACTTGTGCCATGCCAGTTTGTAGAGAATCGTCTTCGTCAAAGGTGAACGCGCCACGAAATTTAACGTGCATACTTACTCCAAACTATCTGTACGTACATTATTTACAGATAGTGTAACACACCGACTCTCTATGATTGGGCAATGCCCCTAATAATTAGGGGGTATTATCAATCACGCTCAATGAACGGAATAAGTTGTTTGAAATCTTCGAGCAAAACCGTTTTATCCCCACCACGATAGAGGGCAGTAGCCGGATGGAAAAATGGAATGACGTGTGTTTCACCATAGTCTGTTTGCACAGGAATCACCGTACCGTGTAGGTCGCTGATTTTGCCACCTTTTTCATCAGCATCGAATAAGTTAAGTAAGAACTCCATACCGAAGCGTCCGAGAGGCGCAAATACTTTAGGCTTGATGATGTTGATTTGGCGCACGAGAAAGGGCGTATACAATTCGATTTCAGCCTTGTGTGGGTCACGGTTTTTGGGTGGACGGTCTTTGACGATATTGGTGATGTAGACAGCATCACGTTCAAGGTCGATACTTTTGAGTAAATCATCTAGCACTTTACCAGATGCCCCACAGAACGGGCGCCCTGTTTTTGCTTCGTTTTCGCCAGGCGCTTCCCCAACAAACATAATGCTGGCGTAGTGATTGCCCTGCCCAATGACAGGAAAGTAATTATTGGATGTGCGGTATTCGTATAAAGGTGATTCTTCCAGCGCGACGATTTCATCACGGATTTGCTTGAGTGCTTGGTAGCGTTCGTCTGCGAACATGATTTTCCTTAATTGATTACGTTAACGAGTCATCACAGGCATTATAGCGAACAGATGTGTGGGTAACAGATGAAAAATTGGTGACGGACTGCCTACGGTCAGCAAAAAATCAGCGTAATTGTGCTACACTATCTCATGAATTTAGGTAGAAATGGCATGGAGTTTATACCCAGTATGAAACGATTACTTTTGATTTTGTTGTTATTGATCAGTGGTGTTGTAGTGGCACAAGAAGACGCTACAGAAGACGATGTAGTGTTATATCGGGACAGTATCCCCGCAGCAGATACGCTGACATTTGAGACAGTTGCCAGCAATTTGATACGTCCCTTGTTTGTGACGCATGCCAACGATGGCACAGACCGTCTCTACGTGGTCGAACAACGCGGACGCATCAACGTGATTGAAGATGGCGAATTGAGCATCTTCATGGATATTAGCAACCTTGTATCGCCAGAAGCAGGCGGGATGCTGTATACAGAACGCGGTATGTTGGGTTTAGCATTCCACCCTGAGTATGCCGAAAATGGCATGTTCTTCGTCAACTATACGGATACTAGTGGTGCTACAGCAATTGCCCGCTATTTCGTGAGCGACGACCCGATGGTAGCGGATACCAGCACAGGTGAAATTATCTTCACACTAGACCAACCGTTTGCGAATCACAATGGTGGTCATATGGCATTTGGTGCTGATGGCTTGCTCTATGTTGCTGTAGGTGACGGTGGCTCGGCTGGCGATCCCTTACTCGCTGGACAAGACCCAACGACGCTATTAGGTACAATTATGCGCTTGGATGTCGATGGCGAAACAGGCTATACCGTGCCAGAAGATAATCCGTTTGTTGGCACCGACGCAGGTGCAGACGAAGTTTGGAGCTACGGTTGGCGTAACCCTTGGCGCTTCTCATTTGACCGTGTAACAGGCGATATGTACATTGGTGATGTCGGTCAGAATCAATGGGAAGAACTGAACTTCGAGTTTGCTGGCATTGAGGGTGGCTTGAATTACGGTTGGAATTTCTTCGAGGCAACCACTGTCTTCGCGCAGGGTGGCAATATTCAAGAGACACAACAACCCTTCGCTGAATACGAACACTCACTCGGTTGCTCCGTGACAGGTGGGTATGTCTATCGCGGGGAAGCACTTCCCGATTGGCAGGGTGTCTATTTCTATGGTGATTATTGCACCGGACGCATTTGGGCAGCGTATCGTACAGCCGAAGATACATGGGTGGATACTGAACTCATGCAAACAGAATTTAACGTTAGTAGCTTCGGCGAAGGCACGGATGGTGAGCTATACGTTGTGAATTACGGTGGCACGCTGGAACGTATTGTTTCAGCAGGCGAGTAATTCACCCTCAGATAATCAATAACGAACGGCGACTGCTTTTTTAGAACAGTCGCCGTTTTTGATTTTAACTCACTCCAGTGTTTCAGGCTCTTCGTAGTCCTCGAAGCTGACAGCTTCTAACACGTTGACCAAAACTTCTTCTGGGTTGGCATCTGCCTTGCCGTAGGCATACCAGAGGCGGTCAGCGATTTCTTGCGCATTCACGTCTAAACCCAAATTCTGGAAGTATTCACAAACACGCAGTATATCGCGGGTCAGGATTTTACGCGCATGAGGATTATTATGTATGTCTACGACCTGTGGGAAATCTATCAGGACGATTTTGCCTTCCCAGTAGAGGATATTATACGCCGACAAGTCACCATGAATGATGTTGTGCTGGAGCATGATGTCGATGTTGCGCATAACGTCGCGGAAAAGTGGCTCAACTTCTTCTGGCATGATGGTCACTTCGCTGAGTGTCGGCGCAGAGCCATTTTCATCGCCAATATATTCCATCAGCAAGGCATTTTCACTCACTTCAATCGGTTGTGGCACCGATGCCCCGGCGTTGTACAAGTCGTGCAGGGTTTTGTTCTCGTACATCAGCCATGACGTGTGCGACATCGTTTGCCCTTGATTGCCACCTTTGCTCATCGCTTTGAGCGCACGCCAATCTTTCGCGTTGATTTCTTTGCCATCGCGGTTGAGGGCGGCGCGTCCCTGACGATACATTTTGTCGTTGCGCAAACTACGGAAAAAACGCGGACGATAAACTTTTGCTGCCAGCCACGTCTTACCCGTCGATTCATGCGCCCTAGCACGATAGACACTCGCTTCTTTACCGCCCTTGACCACCGCCATAATATCGGTGATGAGGTCTTGGTAGAAAAACGAGATGAGTGAGTCTTGTAGCCACTGGTTTTCGTGGTCGTCTTTTTCGCCCGGGCTGTAGGTCATCTCGAAGCCAGCCGCGACGCCGACTTCATCCGCGAGTTCGTTGATAATTTCGGACTCGCTTTTCTTCGGTTTGTAGTTCGGGTCACGGCGTCGGCGTGTTGGGCGTTTGCCGAGAAAATCTGCTTCGATGTCTTCGTAATCAAAATCACTGAGGTCGTATTGCTTAGGCACGGTTGGGTTCTCCAAGTTGTTTGATGTCTTTAGGTTCAAGCGCGTTCATAAACGCGGTGTCATAATTGCTGAATGCCATCCGCAGATAGCGCGTCGCTTTCTCTGTGTTGCCAGATTGATTGGCAGCATGTGCGGCGGCAAAGACGGTTGCAGGTGCTGTATCATCCGAGGCGAATTGTGCCTCAGTATTTTTGAGCGTTTCATTCGTTTGGGTCATGATTCCCTCACTTAATCGTGTGTTACCGTGATACAAAGACATCATTGTGTGCAAGACACACCTATATATAGACGCATCAGCATCAGGGTATATTTCACGCACTATGTTGTTATTTAGGGAGCTATTGAAAACAGCCTGCGAGGGTGCGAAGCCGAATTAGCTACAGCACACAATCCACACTGTGTCTAAACAGTGCGCTATCGTGTTCTGCTGGTGACTGACGATTGGTATTGCTTAGGTACTACAAATTTAGAAATCAGTTGCCAGACAGCGCACGATGACCATTCATAATGACTTCTGCTACTACAACCATAAAAACGCCTCCGTGATTTATTGATTACTTACGTATAAGACTGTATCACGGGTCAGAAGAGGTGTCAAGCAAGGTACGGCTTTCTCTAAGGCAGTATTTCTATTTGCAAGACGTCGTCTTGTGATGTAAGTGTGATGGTGAGCTGACTATCGTGTGAGCGATTAACCGCCATCGTATATGTTTCGGTGAGGTAGGCAGATACAGATGTTATTGGCTCAGATACACGCTCTACACAGCCCCACCCCATATTATCGCACTGATGAATATCGAGAGATGGCATACTATCTTCTACAAAAGGATTGCCTGTATTGATAACTGCGTAAAATACCTCGCTATCAGCACGAACGGCTGTTCCGAAATGTTGGTGTCCATGCAAAGAAAAGCTGATGAACACGGTCATCGCGACAAAGGCAATATTCATAGATGCCATGATGATTTTGTGCGTTGGGCGGGGGGCAGGTGACGTAAACGCGAGATAGGTCGCTATCCCAAAAATGCCCAATACAAATAAGCCTGTTGGTGGGTGCATCGTATAAAATGCCATCAATGCACCCGCCAGCATGCACCCGAAAGCCGTGCCAAAAGTATCAATCACATCCCAATGTGTGATGAGCATCTGCCAGAGAATCAAGACAGGTACCAGTAACACGCACAGAGCAAGTGTGGTGAGCGGCGCAATTGTATTCTGAAACAGTTGCAAGCCCAGCCATACCAGCAAATCGTCCACGATGAAGAAAAAGCCAATAGCTAATGCGAGATACGACATCCACTGGATAAGGCGAATATCGAGCGTTCCATGTGATTGAGGCGTGTGATGTGTGACCTGCATGAGATTCCTCTGTGTTGATATTTTTCTCTTAACCAGTGTATGGTACAAATCTGTATCTTAGCAAACACTTTAAGGAGACACCTATTTTATGAGCGCACCACTGACACTTTATCTCGCACGGCACGGCGATGTTCACAATCCAGATGGCATACTTTATGGACGCATGCCAAATTTTCGTCTGAGCGAGTTAGGACGTGAACAAGCACAAGCGGCGGGTAAATGGCTTGCAGAACAGCATCCTGTCACACTCTATGCCAGCCCTATGCAACGGGCGCAGGAAACAGCCGGTATCATCCGCGAGGCATTAGCTACAAACCCCACTATACACACAGAAGAACGCATCAATGAGTGTCACACGCCTTACGATGGCACATCACATGAAGAACTCGAAAAAATAAACTTCGATTTATACACAGGCACTGAGCCACCCTACGAGCAACCCCGTGACTTACGTCGTCGGTTGGTCGCGTTCGTACAAGATATGCGCAAAAAGCACGCAGGCGAAACCATCGCGGCAGTCTCGCATGGGGATGTTGTAGTGAGTGCGTTCATGTGGGCAAAAGAGCAAGACGAAAATGATATTGGTCGCTCAAAGACGCAAGCTGGACGCTATCAAGCATTAGGGTTGCCAGAATTTTACCCTGCTACAGCCTCTATTTCTAAGTTGGTATTCCAAACTGAAAATCCTGATGAGATACCCGCCTACACCTATATTCGCCCATACTAAAACACCCTAACTATTTGTGTGACGTCTGTCATCCCTTTACTATATATTATGAGCAAATTGTGAAATTTGCAACAAATAACATACGCACAT
>JBCBKJ010000044.1:0-46518 GCA_038522085.1 Chloroflexota bacterium | reverse complement strand
ATTACGGCGGCGGATGCTCAAAGCCGTTGCCATACCAGGATGTCAGATACCGTATGCCAGCCGTGAGTTACCGATTGCACGGGGATGGGGAACGGGTGGTTTGCAAGCAACACTGAGCATTGTTGGTCCAGACGACGTTGTAAAAGTCATCGACCAAGGCGCAGATGATTCTGTCAATGCGGCAAATTTACGACGCTTCATCACGCGCATGTCTGGAGCAGAAACAACAACAGACACCAACGACGCGAGTATTATTCAGAGTCGCCACCGTATCCCTGAAGAAATACTCGTTGAAGAGCAAGTGCTTGTCTTACAAGTGCCGAATCCTGAGCCCCTACGCCGTGTTGAATCGGATATGGCGAAAGCAAGGATGCTACATGCTGATGCTGATTATGGTCAGATGTGGCTGGTTCTCTATGAACAACTCGTGCGTTTTGGTCACTACATTCAGGGCGCGAGTTATCCCGTTATGGTTCATTCGCGTTACGTGATGGCACCTAGCCCGATTCCCCGCTGGGATACTCCTATGTTGCATCAATCACAACACCTGACGATTTTAGCGGCTGGGCGCGAAAAACGATTATATGCTGTCCCACCCTATACCAATGTGTATCCGCTGGAGTTCACTGATGTGCCTTTTGAGGTCGAAGACCAAGCCGATTGGGTATGCCGTGCGACAGAAGCAGTGAACAAATTCATGAACGAAATCCCACAAGATGACGGCACATCAGAATTTGAATTATCCGATTCAGGATATATGGAAAAATTACTGTCACTGATGCAGGGTGACGATGATGTATCGGTGGGCGACACCTACTATGATGACGAAGGGAATTTCTATCACGATGGATACCTCAAAACAAAACGGTAGATTGCATCTCGCATCACCACAAATTGTTAAGACAGAGCCACTCGTTGAAGTACAAGGACTAGCCAAACGATATGGACGGATTCAAGCTGTCGATAATGTAGACCTTGTAGCCTATCCGGGCGAAGTATTAGGCATCGTGGGTGAATCCGGGTCTGGTAAATCAACGGTGTTGCGTCTTCTCAACTTGGAGGAATCTTCCCAATCAGGTGTCTATCACCTAAATGTGAATGGCATCGCAGGGACAAACCTCTTTGATTTAGATAGGTTCGACAAGCGGGATGTACGAGTTCACCATATTGGCATTGTTTATCAGAATCCACATATTGGACTACGCATGCGTTACAGCAGTAGTGGTAACGTCGCGGAACGCTTGCTGATTACGGGTGAACGTACGTTTGCGACCTTGCGCGACGTATCGAATAACGCACTCACTTCCTCAGAATTCCCAATTGACCGTGTAGACGACCCACCACAAGTATTATCCGGTGGGATGCAACAACGGGTTCAGCTTGCAAAAGCCATTGCACTCAAGCCTGCTCTGCTCCTATTGGATGAACCAACAACGGGTCTGGATGTATCCATTCAAGCAACTGTTCTGGATACGCTCAAGCGCATTCAACGCGAACGCACCATCACAATGATAATCGTCTCTCATGACTTGGGTGTAATTCGCACTCTTGCTGACCGCGTGATGGTTATGCGCCATGGTCAAGTTGTAGAACAAGGACTCACCGATCAAATTTTAGAAGACCCGCAAGCGGCATATACGCAACAATTAGTACACGCAAAATTATAGAGGCGCATGCTCATGACCCTGCTAACGGTAGTCGATTACACAAAACACTTTCACATTCATCATCTGGGACGTCATATTCCGGTCTTTGAGACATTGTCCTTTGAATTACACGCCGGACAATTTTTACTCGTGAGTGGTGCAAACGGTATCGGCAAATCAACACTTTTGCGCTGTCTATATCGTAGTTATCTGCCGACAGCTGGTCAGGCATTGTACGAAAGCAACCACGGTATCATTGACCTTGCAACAGCCGCCGATGTGGACATGCTCGTTTTGCGTCGCACTGAAATCGGCTTTGTGACACAATTTCTGCGCCCTCGTCCGCGTGTAAGTGCGTTGGAATTAGTGGCAGAACCGCTCATCGGCTCTGGCGAAGCTATGACATCAGCACTCGACGTCGCTGGCGAGATGTTATCTAACTTCGGGTTAAAAGAAGATTTATGGGACGCTTACCCGACCACGTTCTCTGGTGGGGAGCAACAGAAAGTCAATTTATCTCGCGCTCTCATCGCACCACGTAAGATGCTTTTGCTTGATGAACCAACAGCATCGCTCGATGTACAAACACGCGACGCGCTTGCAAAGCGCCTTGCAGAATTGAAAGAACAAGGCGTTGCTATGATTGGTGTTTTCCATCATCCTGAAGATGTCCAACATTTGATTGATGACGAAATTCAGATGAGTGTATCTATCGATATGGATGCACTTCACATGGCAAACACTGAGGAAACAGCATGACAATCCGCGTGATGACCTTCAACGTGCGTGGGTCATTTCATGATGACGCTGCGAACGATTGGGATAAGCGTCGTGATTTGAATATTGCAACTATCCAAAAATATGCGCCGGATGTCATTGGCTTCCAAGAAGCACAGCAGGGCAATATTGACGATTATGCGCGTATGTTGGCGGGTTACGATAAAGAATTAGGTTACATCTCGATTCGCACAACACAACGCTACCATCAGATTCCTATCTATTGGAAAGCAGACCGCTTCGAGAAAATCAATATGGGCGGTTTCTATCTCAGCGAAACACCCGATGAATGGTCAATAGGCTGGCAATCGACGCTCGTGCGTGCTGTGACGTGGGTTGTGTTATGTGACCTATCCTCAAATAGTGAATTTCTCGTTCTCAATACCCATTTTCCACACGAACGAGATGCTGATGAAACGCGCAAGCACTGTGCAGATTTGATTGTTGCACAACTCGAACAGATTGCACCTAATACCCCTCAGATTGTGATGGCAGACTTTAACACCCAACCAAGTAGCGATGCGTATCAGGCTTTCATGCAAGCTGGTTTTGTCGATACTTATACAGCATCTGGAAGTACGCATTCCGTGAATACTTTTCATGGTTTCATGGGTGATGACTTCGAGTGGCAATCTGGGCGCATTGATTGGATATTTACCAAAGATGGGACGCAGACGTTCACTGCACAGTCCTGTGAGGTCATCACAGATGCTGAACCCCCTATTTATCCAAGTGACCATTACCCTGTTATAGCAGATTTGGATATTGTCTGATGGCGAAATTCGCAGTGTACACGATTCCCTCTGCCGAATCCGATATGTACAAACGTGGCTCAGAAATTTTAGGCTACGATGTGCGCACAGGAGAATTTCTGCCCGAACGGAACGAGACACGCTCCGCCTTACCAGAATTTAATGACGCATGGATTGCTAAGCCACAGACCTATGGTTTCCATATGACGACGGGGTATTCACTATTTTATGACCCCGCTACACTGCCACAAATAGAAGCTGAAATAGAGATGGTGCTAGCTTGCTTTGGGCGTGATATTAACTTTCGATTGACCCCCGCAGATGATCCGATACCATTTTGGCGCGATTCTATTGCCGTTTTACATTATGAGCCAAATCCAGCCATGCTCATGCTACACACGATGCTAACAGCGCGTGTTAACCCCTACGGCACATCTTCCACGGTCAGTGAATCTTATGCAACAAAGAATGAATCAGAACTGGACCCTGTTAAGGCTGCACGCGTCAAACATTTCTTCACCCCTTACATACTAGATGGATGGTCACCTCATTTTTCACTGATGTACCCGTATACCGGTAATTCGCCTGACAAAATGCGCGGAGCCCTTCTTGAATTGTTTTCACCCGCCCCATTATCCGTCGAGAGCATCTGTTTACTCATCCGTGATGATAACGATACGCATTATCGCTTACATCGTGAATTCATGATTTAGTCATTTGGCAAATTGATTTGCATCGATGTATATTCATCATATTGATAAACTTCGATATGAATAGGCTAGGCATTCATGACCCAACTTTTTGGCGGAAAGATCTACTATGGCTGGTACATCGCGTTATCACTGGCGATAACTGAGACCGTATCTTACGGCATCATGTACTACGCTTTTTTTGTCATGATGACACCAATGGAAGCCGATTTAGGCTGGTCACGCGGACAAATTAATTTAGGGCTATCACTCTCACTGCTGGTTGCAGGTCTGTTAGCGTACCCCATAGGGTGGTGGGTCGATAAATACGGCGCACGTCTGTTGATGACCGTTGGTTCGATTGGCGCGACCATCATGATTGTGCTGTGGTCACAGGTCACAAATTTGTGGGTTTTCTACATCATTTGGATAGGCATTGGTGCATGTGGCGCAATGGTGTTGTATGAACCTGCATTTGCTGTCATTGCGACTTGGTTCAGGCAAAAACGTAGTACAGCGTTGACTATTGTCACCTTTGCGGCTGGGTTTGCCAGCACAATATTTTTGCCACTCGCGGACTATCTACTCATCACCTTTGGCTGGCGACAAGCATTGGTGATATTGGCAATTATGCTTGGCATTCTTACCATACCGTTAAATGGACTAATATTGAGGCGGCGCCCAGATGATCTTGGCATCTCTGTTGATGGTGTTGACAGCAAGCTTGATGTAGATGTGAAGCCAGAGCCAAATGTCAGTGTATCAGTCGCCATGAGAAGCCGCTTTTTCTGGATGCTGACACTCGGATTTTTCGTTGCTGGGTTTGGCGCGGCGGCTATTCGAGTACATTCTATTCCTATTTTTGTTGGGCTTGGGATGACTTCTACAATGGCGGCGTTTGCAAGTGGCTCTATTGGTATCATGCAAGTGGTGGGGCGTGTGATTTTCATTCCACTAGATCGCTTTATGTCTGGACGCCTCATGCTGGCAGGCTTATTCGCTATGCAAGCCATCGCCATTATCGCTTTAGTCCTCGGCTTTTCACCCATAATCAGTGTAGGTATTTTTGTAGTATTTTTTGGGGCTTCCGTTGGCATGCGGACACTTGTACGCCCATCAATACTCGCAGATACTTTTGGCAGTGCTAACTATGGACGAATTTCAAGCCTGATGGCATTGCCACTCACTATATCTGGTACTACGGCACCTTTTGTTGCGGGTGTGTTTTACGATTACTTTCAGAACTATGATGCACTTATTGGCTTGACTGCTATTTTGTCTATTGTCGCTTGTGCAGTAGTAATTGGCTTAACCACGGAGAAAAAAGTGTATAGCCATCATAGTAGATAACGTTTCCTCTGTGAGTTCAGGATTTTCTACTTTCTCGTATAAACAGCTACATTTATCTTGTCATAACACACAACAGGACTCGAACAATTAAGTTAAGAACAAAGGTATAATATTTGTTGGCTTAATACTTTAAACAAAAAATCGGCTCAAAAAGCCGACTTTTGTTAATTTCTCAACGCTTAGTTGCATTTGTAGGGCAGGTGGGACTTGAACCCACACATCCGAAGATAACGGTTTTTCTTACCGCTACAGTTGCATTATGCTTTTGGACCTATATGCTTATCAAGGAAAGCGACATCATCACGTCTTGCTACAGCTACTGCGATTCCCCAATATGTCCAATTAATCTCTAGTTTATCAAGCGTATCACAAAACAAATTGCGAATATCACCTGAGACATTACTAAATTGGTAGCGTGGATAGATTGTGTCATTGATAACAGGTTCAATGCGTGTACCATCTGAGTGAATCAAACCACGAAGAAATGCTATCGGAAATTCGTCAATAATATCTTGTTGCCATTTCTCAAGCGTAATATAACGCTCGTGTTTAGCGCCTTTACCATGTTGAGGAAACATCTCTACCCAGTGATTAGAATATACCCCAATTTCAACACACCCATCTCGTGTATAACTTTGCTGTTTATTCTCAGGTGCAAGTATTTTGATACATTTTTTCAATTCACGGATGATTAAAGGGTAACGTGCATCTAAAAATACGCGCAGTCGATACGTTCGCGGATGGGTTGCAATGTATCCATCTCCCAAATACATTCCTAAAACATATGCGTATGCTTGCCTAAACGTATTAATCGAAATCTGACTTTGCCATGATGATTCTTTCTGGCGAGAGATATATTCGCCTAGTCCATTTTCACTATTAAATTTATCAATACAGTATCTCACTGTACCACGAGGAATCCCAAGTTTTCTTGAAATACCCAGCTTCGATTCACCTGCATCCCACAAGCGGAGAATTTGCCGATATTCATCATTTGAACGCATGATAATTTATCTTTTTGTGGATTATGAAATACTGGAGATTTTACCGTGTACAGTGTAGGTTGTAAAACAAAAAATCAGGTCATTGACCTGATTTTGTAGGGCAGGTGGGACTTGAACCCACACATCCGAAGATAACGGTTTTTCTTACCGACTACGGTTTTCACCGCCTGCTGAACGCAGTTTGTGGTCTGGACTATCCCTTCACCTTATCGCATGTAGCAACGTAGGTGCGCTGATTATAGTCTCTGCACGTCCCTGAAAAATCAGGTTTCGCTCAGGGTTGCCATTACATATTCGTAGAAGGTTTCCCTGAATTTACAGCGTCCACTCAATACATTTCTGTAGTGAGGCTCAAATCATTAAGACCGTCGCGTCTGCCATTCCGCCACTGCCCCAAACCAAACAAGTTTGGATACTTCAAATTCTACTCTGAATTGCGGTGATGTCAACCTGTGAGATGGGGTTCTGTATAATAAGAGTCGCTATCTCCTTCGGCAAGCCAGCCTGTAAATGCGCCTGCTTGCACACGAAACCACAAGAAGCCACCACTGCAATTAGGACCATCCAGCACAAAAAATGTTTCGCTTGGTTCAAGTGCTGTTATTATCTCGAAGCTCACACCGGGACCTTCACGTAAGTTCAGCGTCTCGTCATCATCATCCGTGACGCGCCCACGTTCAAAAACAATGAGTCGTTGCGAAGGCGCATTTGCACAACTGACTTGTGTGGGTGGCGCATCGGCTGGGGTGTGGATGATAGGGAAAATAGGCGTTTCAGCATTTGCAGATGCAATAGCCGTGACACCGACTGCGGGCATGGTCTGGGTTGGGTTCGGTGATGGCGAGCTAACACACGCTATACTACTCATATAGAGTATCATTAGCATGTGAATGATAGGTTTGTGACGCACGCCCGACGCTCCTCAGATACCATGTCCTCTATTAGGATAGCGTATTTTTGCATTTTTGCTTTCAATACTTGAATTGATGGCAATGGCATATTTTCTTCGTTTCATCTTCATACTGTTTGCCTATGCTACAAATAACAACCTATGCTCTAACACTGAAGATTGACCCCTTCACTGAGCGCGAGATGCCCCTACCAAGCTCCCGGTAGGTCATCTCGTTTTCTCTTTTCACATTCGGCTCACCGCATGCTCACAGCACAAGCTAGAAAAGTCAGCTACAATGGACTTTGGTATATTTGATGCGATTTCTAGCGAATGAGGAACAACATGCGTCGTTTATCTCTATGGATGGGTCTTGGTCTTATTGGCATGGCATTTGCTACCTTGTCTTTATTTTCTCAACCAGCGACCTATGCCCAAAATGCTGACCCAACGGAGCAACAAGCGACGGTCAATGCATTGGTTGAAGACCGCCTGACGGCTACAGCCATTCAGCAAACGGATGTGCCTATCACGGCGACCCCATTCGTGAACCCCACACTGACCCCGCTACCGACTATCACACTCATGCCGACAGCTATCACCGTCGATAGTGGTGGACGTGACTATACAGCGAATACGACTGTCTCACGCGAGGCAGTTTATGACATCAGTGACGATGCGTTTGAGGCATATCAGGACGGCTGGCTAGACCATTGGTCAAATGATTTCGAGGATGCAGAAGACATCTTTGACGATTTAATAGACGATGAGCCAGAGTTTGCCGATGCCTATATTGCGATGGGCATCAATCACGTATTGCTGAATGACAGTGATGATGCACTTGATAATTTTGATATAGCAGCAGATTTGCTTGCACAAGATGGCGGGACACTCATTTGGGTGGTGACGGCTGCTTGGTCAGATGGTGAGATTGATGAAGCTATCGACGCGGGCGAACGTATGCTGAATTTGTATCCTTTCGATGCTTTTGCAGTTGCCAATCTCGTGAGTGCCTACATCGTATCGGGTGACTTACAAACGGCGGCAGATACAGCAACTGCACATTTAACCTTGAATCCAACAGCGAGTATCGTTTATGAGCTACGACGCGACATCTATGAAGACCTCGACCAAGATGCACTCGCAGATTTTGACCAACTCATTTTGGATGCCTACGATGAAGACGACCGTGGGGATTTTGATGATGCTATTGAACTGATGGAAGAGGCGATTGAGCTAGTCGAAGATGAGGATTTACCTGTTATCAATCAGTCACTTGCCCTGTGGAATATGGCACGCTTTCAGCTCATTGATGGCGCGACAGATGATGCAATTGAGTCGCTAGAAATTGCACGCGAGATAACACCAGAATTTGGACCAACGTATCTATTGCTGGCTATCGGGCTTCAATTCCAGTTCAATTTTGATGAGCGGCTCGATGTTCTCAATGATGGTATTGCGTTAGCCCCTGACTATCCCAATAACTATCTTGAACGCGCCCTATACTATACCAACGGGTCTGAACTAGAGCTTGCCGCTATCGACCACTGGCAATATCTACAATCGAGCAATTCACGCACCCTTATTTGGGAGAATTACGACCCCGACGATGGCACGGTCAGCTTGCCTTACTATATGGGCTGGCAACACCGCTTACCCATTGAATTAGAAGATGGCGATGAACTCACTATCACAGCAGAAGACGATACCGATACAGATGGCGCCGAGGTAGATGCCTTGATTGTCGTGCTAGACCCTGATGGTAATCCGATTGCATCTCATGATAATGAGGATTTCTCGAACTCGGATGCTGAAATTGACAGGTTGGATATTGAGGAAGATGGTGTATATACCATTGTTATCGGTATGGGAACGGGGTCAAGTTTTGGTGGGATTCTAGAAGTTGATGTTGAAATAGATAACTGAGCATCGCCACGCAATGAATTACGTGGCTAGTAAAAAATCCTACCCGCGCTGGGCGGATTTAAATCCGCGTCAGCGCCAAAATTGGATTGAGTAGCCGATAATTTCAATCATCGGCGAAGGTGCGAAAGTAGGACATATAGAACAATTTGGACACGATTTTTGCTTAACTTGACACCTAGGGACAACACACAAGTCATCCCCTACTGCTTTTTTAGACAGGTGATTAGCGTGCCGAATTAATCTAGCACGGCTGGGTTAACGACATGTACGTATTCGCCCTCTTGCAAGGCGGCGATAATTTGCTCGGCGGCTTGTACGGCAACCGTAATTTGTGCATCAATCGTACTGGCGGCGAGATGTGGTGTATCAATCACGTTGTCGAATTTAATCAGCGGATGGTCAGCAGGAGGTGGCTCTTGCGCATATACATCGACTGCCGCGCCAGCGACCTTACCAGATTCGAGTGCTGATGCTAAATCCACATCATTGATGAGTGCGCCCCGTGCCGCATTGACGATGCGAACACCATCTTTCATTTTTGCAAGGGCGTCGTTATTAATCATCCCTGTTGTTTCGTCTGTTGCAGGTACGTGTAGCGAGATGAAGTCCGAGCGGGCATACAGTGTATCCACATCGACACGTTCTACATAAGCATCTGCAAACACGTTATCTGCCAAGAAGGGGTCATAGGCGATAACTTCCATCTCAAAGGCTTGCGCACGGCTGGCGAGTGCTTGCCCGATACGCCCGAAGCCGAGAACACCCAGCGTTTTACCTTTGAGTTCCACACCTTGATACAATTTTCTATCCCAACGCCCTGCTTTTAACGACGCATGCCCTTGTGGGATATGGCGTGCGAGTGCCAGCATCAAGCCAAAAGTATGTTCCGCCGTCGAAATCGTATTACCACCCGGCGTATTCATGACGACCACGCCATGCTCGGTTGCCGCGTCTAAATCAATATTATCGACGCCTACGCCTGCGCGTGCGATAGCTTTCAAGTTTGGCGCAGCCGCGTAAATCTCAGGGGTAATTTTTACGCCACTACGAATAATCAGCGCAGACGCATCAGGCACTTGCGCCAGCAGTTCTTCTTGGGTCAATTTACCAGATGCGAGAACGGTCAAGCCCTCTACTTTGCTAATCAGGTCAATGGCTTTTTGATGCACGTTATCAGGAATCAGTACAGTTGTCATCTATGTTGTGTCTCCTTGTCAGTCAATACTGCCGAAAGCATGGTGAATATCTGCAAAATAATCAAGTGGAATTATATTATGACAAATAGTTTCAGATACGGTATACTCACTATTCTTAGAACAAATGTTTAAAGCCTCAAAAATAAGGTACAAAGTCCATCATGAAAACGCTGACCACATTACGAAATCCACAAGTGTTCAAGCTCTGGCTGAGTCAGGTACTCAGTTCAATTGGTGACAATTTCTATGATATGACACTCGTATGGATTACCACCCGTGAAATAGGCGCGGCGGCAGGTTTGATTGTGCTGGTGGGGTCACTATCGACGCTGATATTCGGGATTCCAGGTGGTGTGTGGGTAGACCGCTGGGATAGGCGTTTGACGATGGCGCTTGTCGATACTATCCGCATGATTGTGCTGTTGCTTCTCGTGTTGATGACGGTATTCGGTGAGATTCAACTTTGGCATCTAGCGATTGTGACTGCTATCAACGTTGGCTTGAACGCCCTATTCCAGCCAGCATTGATTGCGAGTGTGCGTATCGTCAGCGAAGACCGCAGTCAATTACAAGCCGTGAATGCGCTCATGGATGTCACATCACGGGTGGCACGGGCAATTGCACCTGCGATGGCTGGTATTTTGTTGGCGATTGCTTTACCTCAACATCTCTTTTTCTTAGATGCGCTGACATTTGGTGTCTCTGCGCTGGCAATCTTTTCGCTCAGTCAGCATTTTGCATGGAAACCAGAAAAACTCCCTGATGCTTCTGGCAACGATATTACTTTCTGGGGTGATGTCAAAGAAGGGTGGCGAGTTCTACAATCGCATGCTGTATTGCGCTGGATTCTCCCCATGAAAACAGTCGTCAATGCGTTCTGGGGAATTGCTTTCGTGATTGGGATTCCCTTGTTGGTCGATGCCTCGTTCAGTGCTGACCCGCGCAATTATGGCTATATCTTCGCGGCCTATGGATTTGGGAGTGTGGTGGGCAATCTGGTCATCGGGAGTTTGACGATCAAGCGACGGGCATTCGTGATGTTCTCCGGCATGATTATTTTAGGGGCGGGCTTTGTGTTGCTGGCATGGTCGCCCTCATTACCCTTTGCTATTGTCGCTATTTTCTTAGCATCTTTGGGTGCGCCGATGGAAGATTTGATGATGTTACTCTACATGCAGGAAGATATTCCTGATAACAGTCTGGGCAAGATTTATAGTTTGCGTGTGGTGCTATCAGAATTGGGGTATTCCTTCGGCGTAGCAAGTGCCGCGTTGATATACGGTTGGATGTCTGTGCCGATGGGGATGACGTTGGCGGCACTAGCGGTTGTTGCCTGTGGGTCATTGGGCGTGTGGCGTTTTGGCTTGAGCGTATATGAGCCGAAGCCGGTTACAAGTGCTTAAACCCTCCCCTAAATCCCCTCCCCTCGCGCTTCGCTTGCGGAGAGGGGACTTAAAAATTGTTGCTATTTGCCCATGAAATCGTCAATACCTGCGAAGACTTCTTCAAGCGTTTCAGGTTGGAAATCGCCCATGTGACCAATACGGAAAGTCTCGCCTTTGATTTTGCCGTAGCCTTTATCCATCGTGAAGCCGCGTTCTGCCATGAATTTCGCCATTTCAGGCACATCAATTTGAGGACCGACGCGGTTATCAACACAGGTGACGGTTGGGCTACGATAGCCTTCTTCCGCAAACAGACCGAAGTCACGCGACAGCGCCCAAGTATGCGTCATTTCGCGCAGTTGTTTATGACGCTCAAAGCGTGCGTCCAACCCTTCGTTCAGCACATCTTCAAGTTGCTTATCCGCCGCGAACATCAGCGAGACAGGTGGTGTTGATGGCGTGTTATTTTTCTTGATGGAGCTTTCCATTTTGAGGAAGTCGAAATAGTATCCACGATGCTCAATTTGTTTTGCCCGTTCTAGCACACGGTCACTAACGGCTGCGAATGCCAAGCCAGGTGGCAATGCGAAGGCTTTTTGGCTACTAGCGAGCGCAATATCGACCTTCCAATCGTCTGTGCGCAATTCTGCACCAAGTACACCGCTGACCGTATCTACTAGCAAGAGCGTATCATCGTATTGGCTAACCACTTCACCAATTTCTTTGATGGGATTGGTAACACCTGTGCTAGTTTCGTTATGCACAACGCACACCGCATCATAGGTATCTTTTTTGAGGGCTTCTTCGACCATTTCTGGTTTGATGGCTTGTCCCCACTCGACATTGACGACATCAATTTGCTTGCCGTTGCGTTCGCTAATTTCTGCCCAACGTTCGCTGAATGCCCCACTGACAAAGTGCAACGCTTTTTTGTCATCACGGATGCAATTACGCGAGGCAGCTTCCCAGAAGCCTGTGCCAGATGAACCAATGACGTAAACGCGATTTTCTGTCATGAAGGCTTGCTTGAGCTTGGCTTGTAAACTGGCGAATAAGTCCTCAAATGCCTTGCCACGATGCCCAATCATATAATGGTTTTGTGCCGCAAGCACTTCAGGACGCACATCAATCGGACCCGTCAATACAAGACGTGGATGTTCAGGTTTGCTCATAATATTGGGAACACTCCTTTTTGTGTAAATTCGCGTGTTACGTTGATAGTCTCATGTTGGGATTACGCTGAATTGCGCAATCGCCGTCATTCTAACGGAGACGCCTTGCAATTGACAGCCAGAGCATTCGTCGGTTTGCACAAAGCTGACTGTTAAAACCAACTGAAATTCTACGATAAACCTGCGATAACGCTATGAACTACAATATTTTTACAATTTGTTTGAAAATGCTGGTATTTATGTGTTAATATAGTACACGTAAGAAACGCCGAAACACAACTCTGCTTGTCGTTTAGTTTATTGAAGGTATTGCATATGTCGTTTAGAAAACCCAAAAAATACAGTGGTCGTTGGATAGTCAAGATGGTTGAAGCAGCACTGGTTTTCGGTGTTGTATTCTTCGGTTTGGAAGCATTAGGGCAACTCATCACAGTTGAACCTGTCGAACGTCATATTGTTGTTGTTCGTGATACAGAAGTGATTGTGTATGATAACGGTGAAGTTGCTGAAACAATGTCAATTGAAGATGCAGAATCTACTGTCGCGCTTGACGAATACGATTATTTCCGTCTCGCATACGACCATCAGCAAGATGGTGATTATTACGACGCGATCATGGATTACAACCGCGTTATCCAAATGAATCCTGATTTGGCAGTGCCATACCTCAATCGTGGGGTTGCCTATGAGCAAATCGGTGGTTGCAATGGCTACCGTGCAGCTGCAGATTTCTACACATGGATGACCCGTGATGGCATCAGCGTAGAAACACTTGATGAAGTCAATGAAACAACGATATTTAATATTGATCTGAGCGAAAATACCCGCTTCGACCTGCCACTTGACCTCGTTGAAGGGCAAAGCGTGAACCTCGCTGTGACCTCTGTTGACGAAGATGGCGATTTGGTTGTTGACCCAATTATCGTATTGCTGGGTCCAGATGGTGACATCGTGACAGCTAACGATGATATGCGCTATAGCGATGGTGAATTACTGAGCATGAACGCGTCCATCCGTAACATGTACGTTGGTGAAAGTGGTGAATACACCCTCCTCATCAGCCACGCAGGCGGCGGCTGGGATAATGATGCGACCATCAGCGTGACCATCAACAAATAAGTATCGCATTGCACTAACTAGAAAACAGAATTTTGAAGCCATCTCAGTAGTTGAGGTGGCTTTTTTGTTTGCACGAGGATTGTGTATACTGGAAAAAGATTTTACCGCACGATTGAGGATGTATTATGCGGGTGATTTTGCAACGGGTGAGCAAGGGAAGCGTCTCAGTAGATGGTGAGGTCGTTGGCACGATTGGGCAAGGATACGTTGCGCTGGTTGGTGTGACGCATGGTGATACAGAAGCCGACGCCGAAAAGCTCGCCAAAAAGACAGCTGAATTACGTGTATTTGAGGATGAAGCTGGCAAGATGAACATCAGTGCGGCAGATGTTGCGGGTGGTGTGCTGGTGATTTCGCAATTCACGCTCTACGCCGATACACGACGCGGTAGGCGTCCAGGTTTTTCGGATGCGGCACGCCCTGATGTTGCTTCGCCACTAGTCGATTACTATGCTCAACAACTAAGAACAAACGGTATCCGGCAAGTGGAAACGGGTGTTTTCGGTGCGAATATGCAAGTAGAAATACACAATGACGGACCTGTGACGATTATTCTCGATACAGCAGATTGGGCATGACAGCATGAGCGAAAATTTTACGACAGATGATTTTATCTATCAGTTACGCACAAGCAAAGACCGTGACGAACGCTTATACGCGGCATTCAAAATTGGGCGCGATAAGCAACACCCTGATGTGATACCAACACTCGTTGCCGCCAGTACCGACCCTGAATACGAAGTACGGGCGCGGGTGGCAGAAGCACTCGGCACCCGCGAAGACTTGGCGGCGATGCCTACCCTATTGACTATGCTCAAAGACGCGCATCCAGTTGTGCGTCGCACGGCTGCGGATTCACTTGGCAATTTGGGGTCGGCAGAGGCAGTGCCTGCTTTGTGCGATGCCATCAAAGATGAAGATGTAACAGTGCGCTCTCATAGTGCAGAGGCATTGGGCTTGATTGCATCCGATAGCGCGGCAGAACCCCTCGTTGATGCTTTTTTACATGATGAGGATAGCAATGTGCGTTACTTTGCACGGCAGAGCTTAGGACAAGTTGGGCATGCGGCGGTTGATGCGCTGATGAAAGCGATGCAATCCACTGACGAAGCGCCCCTACTCATTGAAATATGCGAGATTTTGGGCAACCTTGCGGATGAAAGAACACGCGATGCACTCACAGATTTGACAGAACATACGGACGACGATGTATCCGAAATGGCACAGTGGGCGCTCAAGCGGATTCGTTAAACATGACACAAAACAAGCAAACATTTTCACGACGCGAAGTATTGCTGGCACTTGGTATTTTGGGTGCAGGGAGCGCGGCTTGTGTCTGTAGCGGAGGCATCGCAGGCGCATGGCTCTTATCGCAACGCACCCCTGAGCCAAGCAATACGCCCCTCCCCTTACCAACAACTCGTCCGACGCCATCTGTCGCACGCCCACCCATTATTGACCGCGCCAGTTGGGGCGCACAATCACCCAATCATAATGCGCGTAATGAAACAGGTTTCTATAGCGAAAACAATCCGGCTGGGTGGCGTGTCTATGACGAGGAGTTGGATAGCATCTATCGCACAGTCATCATTCATCATGCCGCGTTTTATGCTGACGACGACCTCTCCACTGTCCGCGAAGTACAAAATGTTCATTTTAACCAGCGCGGTTGGGCGGATGTCGGCTATCATTTCATGGTCGGAAAAAATGGCATCATCTACGCAGGACGCGATTGGCATGTGCGCGGGACACACGTCAGTAATTACAATACGGGTAGTCTCGGCATCTGCTTACTCGGTAATTTTGCAGAAGAAGCGCCCACAGAAGCACAACTCAATAGCACACTTGACCTCTTGCTCTATGTGACCGAACGCTTACAACTGACACACATCGCCACCCACCGCGAGTTCAACGCGCAAACACAATGCCCTGGTGATAATTTGTACGTTTATTTAGAGCAGTTCGCAGGCGCAACGGAACTTACAATTGGCATAGATGGCTATGTGCCACCGGATGATGGCGCATCATGTGATTGTGGAATGGTGACGTAAAAAGAGCGTACCCATACTGGCACGCTCTTTAAGTTAACTTACTTGTATTTACCCATCATAGCGAAGCAAATATGCGCCTTCAGTTCGCTTTTTACTCCGTTAGCCCGAAACTCATTGCTGGGTCACTTTGACCTGGCACACAACGGTAGATAGCGTTTTCATTACCGTTCTGTGAAAAGCCTCGCGCACTGATACACGATTCCAGTACGAAATCATTTCCTTGAATGGATATCCCGCCTCGGAAAGCGATCATAGGTCCTCTGAAATAGGATGAATCAGCATTCAATTGAATCGCATATGATCCTGGGGTGGTGCAATTACTACTACTACCTGTTTCTTCATTAGATACAAACAGTGGCGCACCGCCAAAATTAACCATATTGTAGGGCTTATTTGAGAAGTCCATACTACCTTCGGCAATGAAACTTACCTCTCCACGCATATCATTGTCATTGAAAGCTATATCGCATGAAGCGTAATAGATTCCAGAGTCCCAAGTGTTAGTAGTACTATCGTAATAATTACCGAATGTAGCCGCATTCTGAATGAAATCTTGCTGACTAATTCCGGCTCCATCTACGTTACAGCCATGACTAATGTCATGATACGAACTTCCATGAATTTGTTGTAAAGCACCACATTGTGGGGTAGAACATAAAGGTGAACCCACAGGACGGAAATAATCCATGTTAAATGGAAGTCCATCCGGCGCTGGTTCACCATACTCAATGGTTCCATCACCACCGTATCCAGTATGACCAGCAAGGTTGGTGGCTGCGGTCGAAGTCGGAAGGTCTTCTGCTAGGAATGCAGTACCACCTGTTGGTTCACCCGTGTTAGGATCATAATTGAAGATTACAAGCGGATGATTTGTATGGAGACTATATGTGCTGGCTTGACCAATCGTAATATTGCCTATGACATCGATCCTATTGTCATCAGTTGATGGCGTAAAGTTTTGCGCATTACCCCCCCCAACCTGACCTATGTTATCGTTACCTCCGATATTAGGCATCCAAACATCGCCTTCCATTGTCCAGCCAGTACCTGCAAGATCCCAAGCGGGTGAACCCGTGCAATCATTTTGCCCTGCAAGCGAACGGAATGCATAGCGGTTGACTATATCTGAAGAATCGGTCAACGTAGCCGAGTTACAATGCCCAATAGCTTCCGTACGTACTATGAGTGGACCATCAAAAACAATTTGAATGAAATATGATGGCTTTTGCGCTTCAATCAAAACTTCTACTTTAGATATGTCTCCTACATATGCTGGATTTTCTACAGGCGGATGATTCACCACGACCTGAGAATTATCGAAGCCATTTTGCTCTGCCGAACGAAGTCCCGCAGTTACGGGGTCGCCATCGGTGCAGAGCGCATAGGCAGCAGTGAGTGTAGCAGCGTCAGTGGCATTTTGTGCGTCACGATAGAGCAAGAACATGCCACCACCATCAATAGCCAAGCCCGTGAATGCGAGCAGGACGACCATTGTTATGGCGACAAGGACGATGGCTTGACCATTTTGTTTTTTGGTGTGAACAGAGGACGATTTCATCAATGAGTCCTTATACATAATTGTTGAGTTTGGTGTGTTCCCTACTAACAGTGTATCCCTGATTCTACAATTCCGCTAAAACGAGGGAAAAACACAATCTGTCAGAAACACTTGCTGTCATTATAAGGGGTAATCTAATCAATGTTACGTCGATTTTGTTACCAAATTGATAAAGATTTGTCTGTACTATCACTTTTTTGTTTAGGTCGCAGTGATTAAAGAAACAAAAAGAGCGCACCTATACAGGTACGCTCTCATAGATTCTCGGTTAGTTGCCCTATTCAGTCAGACCAAACCGCGGAGGTTCTGGATCAACGGGTTGTGGCGCAGAAAAGAATGCGTCAAAGTTGATAATATGGTTAGAGCCATTGAGTCTGAACGTATTACCGATGAAAGCACCCGTGAATACGGAGTTAGACCCTGCCATTTCAATCATGCCATTAGGCGCATAAAATAGCCCAGTGAATTGTTGGTTACTGCCTTCGACTTTCATGACGAACTTACTGCAGATGTCACCCGAATTGCGATAGCCGTAGTCACTGTACACCAACAGGTTATCCCACCACGCAATCATAGTATGGTCACTCCCACTGATAGAGATTTCGCCCGCAGCTACAAATGTGATACGGCTGGTAATACCCGAATTGCTTGCCGATGCGCTGACTTCGATACCACATTCAGAAACATACAAACCTGTCTGTATCTGCCCTGTGCTTTCATTCAAGCGACCTGTGTCTTTGATAACCATTTTGCCATCAATTGAACGTCCACATTCTGCCCAGCTATGATATTCGGCAACAACACCTGCATCTAATGCAGCTTGCCAGACAGACCCATGGTTAGAGGGGTCGGGATAATTCGGACGGAAATCATCCATCGTGTACAATTGTGGCATAGGAATCGGAGCTACACGATTTTGTGCGCTACTTCTATTTCTATCAGGGTCGCTAGAGCGTTCTTCAAATTCATAGATACGGTTACTGCTGTCACCATTATTCAATCTACCGACAGATGTAACAGGTCCGTATACATCGAGGTCATTACCGCCCCAATCTTGGTTGAAATTACTGTGCAAACCACCCCAGATTTCTGTATTACTACCCGAGTTATCAATGGTTTTATCGCCACATGTTTCCGAACCTACGAAAATCGCGTATTTATCCAAAGGATTTGGTGGTGCAGCTTCAACACCTTCAACACCAGGGTCACATTGCGAGGTTGTACGGGCATTAATGACAAGCGGTCCATCATATACAACTTGAATGAAATAAGAAGGCTTCGTGGATTCAATCTCAACCGTCACAAACTGATCATCACCTGCGTAGGGACCATCAACTGGTGGATGATTGATTGTTACACGCACATCTGTCCCTGTTGTACTGCCAACAGGCGCACCTTGCGAGTTTGGCGATGAATTACTTGGGTCTTCAAAGCCATTGATAGCCGCAGACCGTAAACCAGCCGATACAGGGTCGCCTTCTGAACAAAGCGCAAACGCTGCACTCAGCGCCGCACTATCGGTAGCGTTCTGTACATCGCGGTAGAGCAAAAATGCACCACCACCATCAATTGCCAAGCCGGTGAAAGCCAGCATAATAACCATCGTGATAGCGACCAGTACAATGGCTTGTCCACGCTCTTTTGTATTGTGAATGGAGGGCTTTTTCATTGATAAATCCTTGTGATTATTTCCTACTTAATGAATGATTCAATTATGACACAACTTATCATTCCGTAGCATTAAGATTTTGGGTATTGGTTAATTTACGAATCTTATTGACAGAATCACTTGTTACATCGCTAAAGACCTATCAATGTTGCAGGTAAGTTGTCATTAAATTGATAATTAATTGTTTGAAAAGTATTTATTAAGGTATTTTTACCACTAATTTACCTCGTGTGTGCTTTGTTTGTTGCTGAGAATGCGCAGATTGAATATCTGCGAGAGGGTACGTTTCATAAATGATGGCACGCACTGCCCCTACAGCAAGCCATTCTCCTAATTCTTGTAAATCTGCACAGTTGGCTTTCACAACAACCAATCTGGCAGATTGGCGCGTGAAACGACTGAGCATCAGGCTGGCGAAAACATGTAACTTCAACACAGTCGATACCCATGTGCCAGATGGTGTCAGAATTGGTTTTGCATCCCGATAATTAATATTCCCGAATACATCGAAGAAAATGTCAAATTGGCTGTTTGTTAGGGTGATGTCTGTTTGGCGATAGTCGATGCAGTAGTCAGCACCGAGTTCGCGTAAAAAGTCATGATTACGCTCGCTGGCAATAGCAGTCACCTTTGCGCCGTAGCGTTTTGCTATCTGCACCGCCATCGTCCCAACACCTCCTGATGCGCCGTTGATGCACACACTTTGATTTGCATTCTCGCGCAAGCCCCCTTCATCGCGTAATGCTTGTAATGCCGTTAAACCAACCAAAGGAATCGCAGTTGCCTCCACAAAAGACACATTATCTGGTTTGATGGCAACTTGTTCGCCTGTTGCAACTACGTATTCAGCACAAGTCGCGCCATGCCAACCGTCTAGCATCCCGAAGACAGGCGTGCCAACCGATAAATCAGCAACCTGTGATTCAGCCACCACACCAGAAAAATCAAAGCCTGTTGTTTTCGGGAAATCATTGCCTGTAAAGCGTTTGAAGCGTCCCTTCCGAATGAAGGTATCTTTGGGGTTGATTGCCGCCGCATGGACTTTCACCAGTATCTGCCCTGCTGAGATTGTCGGGCGGGGTATGTCTGCGATATGGAGTACATCAACATCGCCATAACGGTTAAATACGGCGGCTTTCATTGTTTGTGTCATGTGCTGTTCCTGTTTTAAGTCTGCTATACTCAAGCGCATATTCTACCCGACCATCAGACAAGACAGTGATATTTATGCACATCAATCATTTGCACGCTTGGGATGTGACACCCAAAGAAGCCATTGCCCTACAGAAAGATCTCGCTAGTCAACTCATCAGCGATACCCCACTTGACCTCTCGCAGATACAGTTGGTCGCGGGTGTCGATGTGAGCGTCAAGAATGGTGTCTCACAAGCGGCGGTTGTTGTCATCAGCTACCCTGATTTAGCACTCGTAGAGACTGTTCGCGCTCAGCAACCGACCAGCTACCCATATATTCCGGGTTTACTGACCTTTCGTGAAGGACCCGTGCTGGAAGAGGCATTTGCTAAACTCCAACATGAGCCGGACGTGTTTTTGTTCGATGGCATGGGGCAAATTCACCCGCGCAAGATGGGCATCGCCGCGCATATGGGCTTGTGGCTCGATAAGCCAACTGTCGGCTGTGGCAAAACCCATTTCATTGGTGATTATGATGCACCTGCTGTAGCGAAAGGGTCACATTCTGCGCTGACGTATAAAGGCGAACAACTCGGCGTCGTGTTGCGCACCCGTAACAATGTTAAACCTGTGTACATATCGGTTGGTCATCGTGCAGACCTGACGAGTGCAATTGACTTTGTGCTATCTGTGACGCCTAAGTACAAACTCCCGCGCCCAATTCGGTTGGCACATGGGGCGGCTGGCGAGTTCTAAACCTAGCTGAGGCTATGCTATAATGATGCCGCTTTTTTCATGACTGTTGAATAAGATTATGCAAAGGAATAACCATTGGCAGACTATATTCGTATTGCTGATATAGCAGATTACGTCGGGCAAGAAGTTACGATTAAGGGCTGGGTCTATGCGACGACAGGCAAAGGACGCCTCCAGTTCGTGCAAGTGCGCGATGGTAGCGGAATGGTACAATTTGTCGCTTTCAAAAAAGAGATGGACGAAGACCAATTCGAGACAGCAAAACGCCTGACACAAGAATCCTCGATTATCGTAACAGGTGAAGTCCGTGCAGATGAGCGTGCGGAAGGCTTTCCGGCTGGTTACGAAGTCGGTATGAAAACTATCGAAATCGTACATGAAGCAGAAGATTATCCGATTACGCCCAAAGAACATGGTACCGAATTTCTAATGGATAGACGCCATCTGTGGTTGCGCAGTCTGCAACAATGGGCGATTATCCGCATTCGGGCAACAATTATCAAAGCGATGCGTGATTGGCTAGATGAACGCGGGTTCATCGGCGTCGATACCCCGATTATCACCCCAGCCGCCGGCGAAGAGACAACGACGTTGTTCAGTGTCGATTACTTTGGCGAAGAAGCGTATCTCGCACAAACCGGACAACTCTACAACGAAGCGAACATCATGGCACATGGCAAAGTCTATTGCTTTGGTCCAACTTTCCGCGCTGAAAAAAGTAAAACACGCCGTCACCTGATTGAATTTTGGATGCTAGAGCCAGAAATCGCGTACTGCTCACTCGAAGAACTTATGGAAATCGAAGAGCAGATGGTTGGCTACGTTGTGGAGCAAGTGCTAGAGAAAAATATGCGTGAGCTAGAAACCCTCGAACGCGATATCGAGCAACTCAAGAAAATCACTGCGCCATTTGAACGCATCAGCTACGACGACGCGATTGACCGTTTGCATCAATTACGCGATGAAACCGACGATGCCGAACAAAAAGCCCTGCTAGACATCGAATGGGGTGAAGATTTTGGCTCACCACACGAAACAGCCATTGCCGAAATGTTCGATAAGCCTGTCTTTGTCTACAACTATCCGAGTGCGGTCAAAGCCTTTTACATGCAACCCGTTGATGGGCGTCCAGAAGTGTGCCGAAGTGTGGATTTGCTTGCACCAGAAGGCTACGGGGAAATTATCGGTGGTAGTGAACGCATCTGGGACGCCGATTTACTAGAAGAAAAAATCAAGGAACACGGCTTCACGCTCGAAAATTACAAGTGGTACATCGAGTTACGCCGTTATGGGAGCGTGCCACACGCTGGCTTCGGGATTGGTATCGAGCGCACGGTTGCTTGGGTCTGTGGTCTGCCACACATCCGCGAGACGATTCCATATCCACGTTTGCTGAACCGCAAATATCCATAATTCAACGTCACTACCTAACAAAAAGCAGACGGGAGGTTGTGAGCCTCCCGTTTTTGTTGCTATCTCATCCCACTATCAATCCTCGTATTTAATATCAACCCTCATGCCACTACTGGCAGACGCCAGAATCGCATCGCAGATGACGGCATTGCGGTAGCCATCGACAAAATCTGCTCCGTAAGGTGTGACATCCGTATCATTGACGATGGCACGGAAGAAATGGTCGAACTCATGCACGAAGCTATGTTCCCAGCCGATGATATGCCCATGAGGCCACCAATTCTCTAAATACGGATGCTGGGTTTCGGTCACGAGGACATTATGAAAGCCCTGCGTGGTATTGGGTGTATCATCTGCCCAGAAGACATTTAACTCGTTGAGGCGCTCCATATTGAAATATAGACTGCCATTTTCCGCATTGATTTCAAAGCTATTGTAATTTTTGCGCCCCTTTGCAAAACGGGTTGCTTCCAGTGTACCGAGTGCGCCATTTTCAAATTCGAGCGCGGCAACAAAGCCATCATCTACATCAACTTTTGCTATGCCACCCGTGCCATCAGGACGTTCTGTCATCCATGTTTGCGCATAGCCCATCACAGATTTGGGTTCGCCAATTAAGAAACGTGCCAAATCAATGATGTGTGAGCCTAAATCGCCCATCGTCCCACTACCAGCCGTCTCTTTCTGAAAGCGCCAGCTAATCGGCATTTGGGCATCCATGCCCCACTCTTGCAAATAGACCGCCCGCCAATGATAGATGCGCCCTAATTTACCACTCTCAATGAGCTTCTTTGCTTGTTGGATAGCTGGCACAAAACGATAATTGAACGCGACCATATGCTTGACACCTGCTTTGCGCACCGCTTCCAGCATGGTCATAGATTCTTCGGCTGTGCGTCCGAGTGGTTTTTCACAGAATACATGCTTACCTGCTTCTGCCGCCGCAATCGTTGGTTCGGCATGCGCATCGTTGGGTCCGCCGTTATCAAAGACCTGAATAGCATCATTGTCGAGCATATCACGCCAATCTGTATAGGCATTTTCATAGCCATAACGCTGGGCGGCTGTCGTGACAGCGGTTTCGTTACGTCCGGCGATGCCTACCATGCGCGGGATAGCAGCAGGCGGATACATCATGTACGGAATTTTGCGAAAGGCATTGCTGTGTGCTTTGCCCATGAAAGCATAACCCAGCATACCAATGCCTATTTCGGGTGCATCACCGTCTGCGGCTTTGCCTGCCATGCTGGTAAAGCTACTTCTCTGTTGTTCATCAGCCATAGTGACTGTCTCCTATTCTTCGCTCTCGAAAACTTGGTCAAAACGATGGTCTGACGCGCCAAAATCATTCTTCTTGACCCATGCGGCAGATTCTGTTGCGCCAAATTCTCTATCCATGCCGTTATCTTCCCATTCAACAGACAAGGGTCCTGTATAGCCCGCACGATTGAGCGCCCGAATCATCTCATCCATATCGAGGTCGCCATGTCCAGGCGATACAAAATCCCACCCGCGCCGATTATCACCAAAGTTGAGATGTGACCCCAAAATACTACGGGTATTATCGAGGCGCACTTTGCTATCTTTGACATGCACATGGTAGATTTTATCGGGGAAAGCATCAATGAATTTCGCAGGGTCAAATAGCTGATGAATGAAATGCGAGGGGTCAAAGTTAAAGCCAAACGCCTCACGATGATTCAGTACATCAAGCGTTTTCTCTGCCGTGTAGATGTCGTAGGCAATCTCGGCGGGGTGTGCTTCGAGTGCAAATTTGACACCCACTTCATCGAATACATCCAAAATCGGATGCCAACGGTCAGCGAAGGCTTGGTAGCCAGCATCAATCATCTCATCAGATGTCGGCGGAAAGCGATAGAGCATATGCCAGATGGGACTGCCTGTGAAGCCATTGACGACTGATACGCCGAATTTTTTAGCAGCGCGTGCCGTATGCTTCATCTCTTCTGCACACCGCTGACGCACACCTTCGGGGTCGCCATCACCCCATAATCTATCCGGCAAAATTTCTTCATGACGTGCATCTATCAGCGCATCAGAAACGCATTGCCCAACGAGATGGTTGCTAATCGCCAAGCAAGTCAGACCATGTTTTTCGAGAATATCCCAGCGCGATTGCACATAGCTATCATCTGCGAGTGCTTTATCAACTTCAAAATGGTCGCCCCAGCAAGCGAGTTCTAAGCCATCGTAACCAAAACTGGCAGCTTTTTCTGCAAGTATCTCAAGAGGTAAATCAGCCCATTGTCCAGTGAACAGTGTGACAGGTCGTGCCATAAAAATGCATCCTTTCAGACAAAAGTATAAGGTCAAAAAATGGGAGACAGACCCGCCTCCCTGACATGTGTATTCCTAATTGATTCAGCTAACAGGTTTACGACTGAGAATCGCTTGCATAATCGTTGCAACCTCGTCAGATTGCAGGCGTTCCCAGAATAAGCCAAGCTCATAGTCAATTGTCTCAGCAACAGTTTCAGCATTCCCTCGTTTGAGTAGGTGCTTAGTCATACGCAGAGCTTCGGGCGGTTTGGCGGCGAGCCGTTCGGCTATCTCCCATGTTACTTGTGCAAAGTCATCAGCATCCAAAATGTCATTGATGAGTTCGATAGACTTTGCCGTATGCGCATCAAATTTGCCACCGAGCATCAGCAACTCAGCCGCACGCCGTTGCCCGACGATTTGTGGCATCAAATAGCTAGAAGCGGCTTCCGGCACTAAACCCAAGTCAATGAAGGCAAAATTGAACACAGCCGACGGTACAGCATAAACGAGGTCACAATGCAGAAGCATCGTCACGCCGACCCCAACGGCAAGTCCGTTCACAGCGGCGATAATCGGTGTTTCTGCTGTCGAAAAGCGCCGAATGAAGCGTTGCGCGGCATCGTTTTTACGGTCATGGAGAAAAGTCTTGAGGTCATTGCCTGCACAGAAACTATCGCCACTGCCTGTTAAATAGATGACATGGATGCTCTCATCACTATCTGCACGATTCACAGCTTCTATGAGTGCGTCATACATATCCGGCGTGAGCGCATTTTTCTTCTCTGGACGTGTGAATTGGACGTATAAGATACTATCTTTTTGTTCGATGTGCATGTGCTGGGTAGTCATAGCAGATTCCTTATGAACTATAGTTAGCTGTATTGTAATGAGGGTTCGCAGAATTTGCTATTCGTGAGGCAATTTCACTATAAGCCAGAAAAGCAAAACAGGCACACTCGATTTGAAGTGCGCCTGTCCAGAATACGTTGCTATTGATGATAGCTAATCGCCTGCCCCATCTATAGGATTAACAGATGGCGTCACGATAGTATCGCGTTTGCGACTGCTAAACGAGAGGTTGATATTACGCTTTTCGAGTGCGACAGAGATAGGTTTGATGTAACGCGCCAAAATAGGACCACTCATTGCCATGATAAGCACATAGGCGGCGGCAAGTGGCGCAAGCAAAGGTTCATCTATGGTGGCAGTTGCCGCTAAACCTGCTATCACAATCGAAAACTCGCCCCGCGTGATGAGCAAGGCAGCCGAACGTTGTTGACCGCGTGCCGCAATCCCCGCACGGTTCGCCGCCCACATTGCAGATACGATTTTGGTCACTGCTGTGATGACACCGAGTAGCAATGCCAGCAAGAACACAGGCGGAATATCTGCCGGATTAATTTGCAAGCCGAAGAAGACGAAGAAGATAGCGGCAAACATATCTTTCAGTGGTTCAATCAGATGATGTGACCGTTCTTGAATCGGGTCACTGATAGCAATACCGACTAAGAAAGCACCAACGGCGGCAGAGACTTGAAGTTGCTGACCCAAACCAGCCGTCAGCAATATAAGCCCGAATACCGTTAGCAGAAGTATTTCGTTGGAATGCACAGCGATAATCTTGCTGATGCGTTCACCAAAGCGCATAGAAATCCCCATGATGACCACCACCGCCAACAAGGCAACACCAAGCGATGCCATGCCACTCGTGAAATCACTACCAGCAAGCAAAACTGCCATCAGAGGCAAATACGCCGCCATCACGAGGTCTTCCATCACGAGGATAGATAGCACAGTGGGCGTCTCACGATTACCCATCCAGCCGAGGTCAACCAGTAGCTTAGAGATAATGCCAGACGACGAGATATAGGTCACGCCGCCGAGCAACATCGCAATACGCCAATCTATCCCGAGTAATAGACCGAACAGTAAGCCCGGCAGGAAATTCAACAATAGGTCGAGTCCACCAGCCGGAATCCCGTTCTTGAGTACCGCACCGATTTCTTTGGGCGAATATTCTAAGCCCAGTGCAAACAATAAGAGCAAGACACCTATCTCAGCACCGAGTTCAATGAAGTCTTTAGAAACTGCCAGCGGAAAAGGTCCACCACTGCTAAAAAGCAGACCCACAATCAAGTATAACGGAATAGGCGATAAGCCAATTTTGCCAGCAAGGCGTCCTGCAATTGCCAACAAAAGAAAAATCACGCCCATCTCAATAAAAAAAGGAGCAATGTCGGGGTTCGCGGCGAGAATGGGTGGCGGTATCATCCGTGCATGTCCTCATAAGTCGCTTTGATGCCTTCGGGTGTGCCAACGACGACTGCTGTATCCCCACCAAGCAAGCGGAAATCCGGCGATGGCATGGGAATCGTGTTTCCGTCACGGACAACAGCAACGACGAGTACACCTGTCTTGGAAAGGGATAACTCCGATAGTTGTTGTCCGACACAGTGCCAATCTTGTTTTACAGGCATCCAGTCAATAGAAACGCCTTCTACGACTTTGGTCATCTCTGCCATCGTCTGCGTGACTTGAGATGCACCCAACAACTGTCCGATCATACGCGCTTCACCCTCGTTGAGGTGTAGCGTAAACTGTGCCATGTCAGGGTCATCTTTGTCATAAGCGAGCAAATCACGACTACCAGAATAGTGCGTAATCACACCGAAACGTTCGCCTGTATCTAAGCGCATCTCGTGACGCACTCCCACGCCGGGAAGTTGTGTCTCTTGAATGTTTAAATCAGCCATCATGTCTCCTCTTAATAATGTGTATTTAAACTGCAAACAGACAGATACCGTAGCACCTGTCTGTGATGGATTAATCAAAGAGGTCGAAAATTTCTTCGACTACCGATTTTACTCTGCGTTTTTTATAGCGATTGCGTTTTTTATAGGATGAGTCTTCATGTCCACGATAGGTCGTGCGATAGTCGGGGTCATACTTGTTTTTCTTAGCACGTTGATAATCTGTGCGGTCAATGATTCTGTCAAGTTCGCCACGGTCTAGCCACACACCACGGCATTGTGGACAGTAATCAATTTCAATCCCTTTACGCTCCGCCATAGCGAGTTCCACATCACATACCGGACACAGCATGGATGCAGGCATTTTGTTCTTCTTTTTCTTTGGATAACTCATAGACTGTTCTTTGACTTGTGAATGGTTAAAGCCTCGCTTTTCTTATTGAACTCGAAAACAAGGGCAACGTGTTATGCTTACAGTACAACGATTGTATGTTACATAGCATGAGGGACAGATGAGCAAGCTATCTATCCCTGAGTTGATTGAGATTATACGATTAGACAGTCGATGCAACACGCATAGAACGCAAGCGGGATACCCGTTCTTCTGTGTGCGGGTGCGTGCGGAACAAGCCCGACAGTCCACCCATCATAGGATTCACGATATACAGATGCGATGTTGCCGGATTAACATCATCATGAGCGCCCATCATGCCCTGCTGTTGCTGACTCCACCCTTCGAGCTTGAGTAGCGCATCTGCTAACGGCGCTGGATTGCCAAGAATACGTGCGCCTTCAGCATCGGCGTAAAATTCACGGGAACGGCTGATAGCCATTTGGATGATGACGGCTGCGATAGGCGCGACAAAAATCATCACTAGACCGCCCACCATACCACCAATACCCCCACCTTCTTCGTCATTGCCACCAAAACCACCAAACAGTAATGCCCATTGTGCCATTTGTGCGATGAAAGTGATTGCACCACCAATCGTCGCAGCAACACTGCTGATGAGCGTATCACGGTTTTTGATGTGCGCGAGTTCGTGCGCTATCACACCCGCGAGTTCTTCCCGCGAGAGAATGCCCATGATACCTGTCGTGACAGCGACTACGCCTGTTTCTGGGCTACGTCCAGTAGCAAAGGCATTTGGCATCGGGGTATCAACAATTGCCACACGGGGCATAGGCAAATTTGCATTTTGTGCAAGTTCCGCAACCATGCGATACAGTTCAGGGGCTTGCGCTTCGCTCACTTCCTGAGCGCCATTCATACGCAGGGCGAGTGAACCCGAAAACCACCATGCGCCCATATTCATCGCAATCGCAATGACAAACGCAATCATCATGCCCCCTGTGCCACCAAGCGCAGAGCCGATAAGCATGAATAACCCTGTCAGCGCACCGAGTAGAATGACTGTTTTGAATTGACTTGCCATGTTATTTTTTGTCTCCTTTGGGATATTCAGTAGCACATACTGTCAAAACATGTGCTTGCAACTTTATGGTTTGCGACAAAGTGTACGGTAGCGACATAAGTTTTTCGCTAACATATGCTATTTTTGAGGCGTTTCTCAGGGATTTCTTAGTTACGAACACCATTTCACACTCTGTATTAAACAAGATATGTATCTTTTTATATATCAACTTATGATGCGATATTTTGGGGATTTTATGCCCCCCAATATTTAGGGGGCGAGGTTAAGTATTTGATTAATGGGAGATAGATGGGCAACAAGATTATGTTACCCATTGATTGCTGGAGAGTTCAGTCAGCGAGGCGGGCTACGATGTGGTCTGCCATGATAGTTGGAAGTGTGCCATAGGCAAAAATCGTATCCAGTTGACCATTCGGCATGATGAAGTAGACACTCGCCGTATGGTCTACCGTGTAGTTGTCGCCTTCATCTTCATGGCGCTGATAATACAAGCTATAGTCGGGTGAGATGCGCTGTAGTGTGATGTCTTCGCCCTGTAGTCCGATGGCATGCTCTTGAATGCGATACGTTGTAAAAAGTGATGACATGCGTTCGAGTGTATCGCGTGCGGGGTCTACACCTACAAAGACGACTTGTATGTTATCTGCGACATCTTCCCCAACTAAGTCAAGTGTTCGATTCACATCTGAGAGCGTCAACAAGCAGACATCTGGGCAGTGTGTGTAGCCAAAAAACAGCAATACAGGCTGTCCCTGTAAATCGCTCAGGCTAAGTGCCTCACCCGTTGTTGAAGGTAGCGTGAAATCAATCAGTTCGCGTGGTTGCGTCAGTTGGCGCACCCCTTCAGGATTGCCTTGCATATAATACGGCACTGGCTCGGCTGGTGCGAGTAGCCACATCAAAAGAGGAAAAAGAATTGCCGCCGCAAAGAGCGCACTGCCCACAAATACTTTGATGAGCAAGCTCAAAGGAAGCGCTTGCTTGCTCTCTGGAAGTGTCATACCGTCTTGTGATTGTAGTGTATCCATAGCGTGTTTGCCCCTCATTACGATGGAAAGTTAGGTTATTTTGGTCAGACGCCAGCGCCAAATTTCCAGACTAATAGTGACCCCTAATAGCACAATGCCAATTGTCAGCAAGAGAGGTAATGTGACGTTGTTATCTGTCGGTGTACCACACAGGAAATTCCAAAGCGCATCCGGCACATTGCGAAGCGTCCGCATATCTCTGATGAAGGTGGTCGCAAAGACAAACATCAAGCCACTGATAACGCCGAAAAATACTTCGGCAACCAGCAAATAGAAACGCTTTTCTTCTATGGATGTTGTTGGTGTTGATGATAACGTTGTCATGTGCATGTGCCTTTCTTATCAAATAAGGGCGGCGACATTGCACCGCCCCTACAAAACATCAATATTTCAAAGCCTTTACGGATTCGGCATAGCGTACCCTTGACTGTAGTAACCATTAGCGAGGCTGATAGCACTCATCAAGACAGGTACCCACATGATGATATTCGAGACGATAATCACAGCAATCCAAAGACGCCAGTTTTCGAGAATGGCAGGGATATGCTCATTTTTGGGTGCGCGTTTAGCGACAGGCATTTGCGTTTCGTCCTGTGGTTCTTTGCTCAGGAAAATCGTACCCAAAATAACAGCGTAAAGCGCAATCGAACTCAGCAAGAGAACCACACCCATGAGCGCGGTCATATTGAGCCAAGCCGCAACGGCATCACTGATATACGCGCCAACACCGGCTAAGTCAGAGCGACGCACTGCACCTTCCAACCCAGCACGTCCCATGAAAGCAGCAAAACCGATCATACCAAACAGCCAAGAATAGGCTTGGAAAGTAGCAATTTTGACGCCCCAGAGCTTTTTGCCAACGATGGCTGGCAAAATCCAGTAGAGGATACTGACGTAGGTCAAGAAGACTGCCCCACCGAGCGTTGTATGGAAATGACCAACCACCCACGTTGTATTATGAAGCGCGACGTTCATGTTGAAGGAAGCGTTCATAATGCCACTGATACCACCGAAGATAAACAGGAACATGCCAGCATACTGTGCCGCCACAACGGGGTCACCCCAAGGTTGCTTCCACATCCAGTCGAAGAGTCCGGTTGCGCCCCGTTTACGCCCTGCGCGTTCAATAGTCGCCGCGACATTGAATGCGGTCAAGAAACTTGGCACAGCGACGACGAAGGTCAGCATAGAATGCAGGACTTTTGCAGATTCGCTCACGCCGGGGTCAACAAACAGGTGATGCACACCAATCGGAATCGAGAAGACAGCAATCATCAGGAAGGCAACCCGCGCCATAGAATCGCTGAACAGACGCACACCGAGTTGTTTTGGTAGCATCGTATACCAAGAGATATAAGCTGGAATGAGCCAGAAATACACGAGTGGGTGTCCGAAGAACCAGAACAGAATACGCGATACTTGTACATCTGTGGTTGTGATAAGCCCTAGTGACAATGGCAAAGACATGAAAAGAATTTCAATGGCAACGCCAAGTGTCGCAGTGAACCACATGAGGAAATTACAGAGAATCGCATATGCCGCCAGTGGTACAGCTTCGCCCGGATGGTCTGCTCGCCAACCCCAGTAAGTCATCGCAACGTTGAGTGCGCCGACCCACGAACCAACGACAACCAACACCAAGCCGACATAAAATGCCCAGTGTGCGCTCATGGGCAGGTATGCTGTGTAGAGAACATTCGCTTGCCCGCTGATGATAGCGATACCAGCCAGCACCAAACCAACCAGCATCATGCCAAAAGACGCCCATGCCATTTGCATACTTTTCAGCGGACGGTCAAAAGAGCGTTGGGCGACAAACATACTGACACCCATGATAAAAAATGTCGTGAAAACCAGTGCGTTCAACACGCCATGCAGGGTCAGTGCTTGGTAATAATACGAAAATACAGGAATCGCATAGTCGCTACCGGTAATGTCTCGCCAGACGGCTTGGAAGCCAGGTGAACGACTGAATGTCTGTGCTGGACCAAGCAGAATCCCTATCAGCAAGGCGACAAAAGCAACGCCAATATGCGACCCAACCAGCCAGCGTTCTGATTTTGCGAGTGATAATTCTGGAAACGCAACGCTCATCTGCTCGTCGCGTGCATCAATTGATTGTGGTGTAGCCATAGTGCGATTTACTCCTCAGTCTGAGCTTGTGCAATGTCGTCAGGGTCTTCTACGATGATGACACCGTGCATCATCTGGTGTAATTGCCCGCAGTATTCGTGGCAGATAAAGCGATATTCACCCGCTCTGTTAAAAGTCACACTCGCGCGGGCAATGTGTCCAGGAACAAGTTCAAAGTTAACATTGTGATGTTCAATGATAAGACCGTGTGTTACATCCACACTGGTCACTTGAAAATCAACTTGTGCGCCAACCGGAACGCGAATTTCGCCAGGTAAGAAGCTCCACATTTGTGCAACCATCGTCACTTCGTAAACGTTATTCCCCATATCGCGGACACCCGGATTAGCGAACTCCGTATCGCCAAGACGGTTCGGATTGATGAAGCCACCTGGTTCCGGCACGCGCACACCGAAGACCACTGCCCCAACAATCAGCGCGGACAAAAACACGCCGAGCGTTGCAGAGACGGCAATAATCCATAACTTCTCGTATCTATCAACGTGCATGTTATGCCCCTCTCATGATGAAGATTTCAAAGTAATGTACTGCGTAGTAAATGATGTAAAACGCGAGCATGAGCGTAATAAAAGCGACTGTTCCTTTCGGTGGACCGTATTCTTCGTCTTCTGGGTCAACCACTTCAAGATTCAGGTCACGGTCTGTCGCTGTTTCAGTCAAGGTATCTTGTTGCTGTACGTCTTGCATGGTACGTGTCCCCTCTATAAATGAGTATTTACGCAGGTGAGTGGGCGATGGTAGAAACCCCACTCACTAATGGATACAAAGTAGTAGCGGTTACTCGTCTGTCTGCATATCAGATTGTGAGAGTAAGTAAGCGACGAGGTGGGCGGCATCTGCGGCAGAAATCTCACCTGCAAAATCAGTCGCCAGTTCACCATGTACATCGGTGCTATAGGTCGCTGCCCAGATGTAACTTGGCGCGTCTTCGATGCTACCGACCATACTCAGGTCAGATTCACCTGTGCCATCAATCGTGTGGCAGGAAGCACAACTTTCGCTGAATAGCGTCTCACCAGCCGATACTGAGCCATACTGTGCAAGCGCATTGATCGTTTGTGGCACAGCGGCAAAATCGAGCGTGTAGGATGGCTCAAAAGTAGCTTCAGCCATTGATTCGCTATCATCTGCTGTGTCATCTGTTGTATCATCTTCTGTTTCTACATCAGCGACTGTTTCTTCTGTCGTATCATCGACTTCGATAGTTTCTGCCGATGGGGTTGCAGTGACGACGATATAAACAATTTCGGGGGTTACTTCTGTGTCTTCGCTATCCATATCAGCATCTGCGACTTCTTCAGTTGCTTCAACTTCTACAAATTCTTCTGTCGCTTCTGTTTCAGCTTCAGTTGCTTCTGCTTCTGCAACGTCTTCTGTTTCGCTGTCTTCTGTATCATCCGCAACCGTTTCAGAACTGGCTGTATCATCGGCTGGGACTTCCATAAACACTGGTTCACGGTCTGGATAATCACCAAGCGTCATGAGATAAGCGACAATATCGTAGATTTCTTCTTCGGTATAATCATCGGGATAGCTGGCATACATCGCCGCTGGATAGCCTTCAACCACATGGTCATTTGGCAAAATAATCGCGTTGTACAGATAGCGTTCTGCAATTTCATCTTCGACGCGGGTTTCTGCCCGTTGCGGAATATCTAGCAAGCCGGGACCTACGAGGCGGTCTTCGGATTCAACCAGATGGCAACTGGTACAGGTCACGCCAGAGTTAAATAGCGTTTCACCATTCACAGGGTCTGCATTCGCAACCAGTTCTACAATGGGGTCTGCGGGTACTTCCACCAGCACCATTTCTGGTTCGGCATCTTCTTCCACAACACTTTCAGCATCGGCGGATGCGTCTTCATCAGTGTGAGCCATCTCGGTTGCTTCGGGTGCTTCTTCGATATCTGCGTCTGTATCAGCCATTTCAGCGTCTTCAGATGCTTCATCAGAGGTAGCGTCAGCATCTTCCGCAGTGTCTTCTGCATCTGATGCGTCCGCGACTTCGGCTGAGGTATCGCTTTCAGTGACGCTGGTATTCGTTTCAAAATATTCGTCTGGTAAACGGCGTCCACATCCAACAATCAACGCCACGATTACCACCATCCATACAAATCTAATCGTAAACCTACGCATCTTTTATGCATCCTCCCTGAAACAATGCGCCTCTCCCCAGTGATACAAACTCATGCATCACTCATATTATGTTAATTTTTTACTAATATTGTGTCTATCGGGGTATCCCCCTAAATGAGAGTACAAATTCCATAATACTTATCTTGAAGATGAGATGTAGATGAGACGTGTCATATGTTGATTGTGACAATTGTCACGTATCGAATAGAAGCGAAAAATATGGTGAAAAGTGTCATGGGTCACTCGTTACTTATGTCATCTGAAAAAAGAAATAAAAGACGGTACAGGCACTTTCATTTGCGCGAACGCCCTTTCATGGTGACAATAGGAAAAAGACAGTTTGGAAAAGACAACCGAAACGGAGCGATATTATGAGCCAACTTAACCCGCATCTGAGGTGGGTCGCTGGCTATGTGCGGCGTGGCAAAGGACCGCTACAAAATACCTATGTGACCGAATATCGGCTGACCGATTTAATGCAAAAAGGCTATATTGACCGCGTTGAGGGTCAGACATTTTTGGATAATGCTGGCTTGCTAGATTTTCACTGGGAAGTGACATGGCCCGAAGATTTTGAATTGCCAGATGAAATGCTCGTAGACCGCATTGCCAATGTACAAGGCTATGTGGTGTGGGTGCATGGCTGGACAGGCAATATCCACATTTGGGAAGATAGTCCAGCGCGAGTGGTGCAGAAAAATAGACGCTTGGTATCCATTGCTATTGACCACAACGGCTTCGGGGAATCCATTTTTGACGATAAAACACCCGAAATGGACAGTTGTAATCCCCCAGCCGCGATGCGCACGTTACAGCATTTCATCGACTTGATAAAGATTCGGCGACAACCTGGTCAGACAGGCAATAAGGTCATCAACCTTGTCGGGCATAGTATGGGTGGGGCGACGCTCTTTTACATGAATCCGATGAAATGGAATTTTGGCGAAGTGACACGCTTCTCGATTGCACCCGCTCTCCTACTAGAAGATGATACGCACCGTGCGTTTTATCAGACGCTGGGCTTAGGGATTGGTATCTTACAGCATTTGCCTGCGCTAGAAGTGTTTGAGCGTATGCTAAAGCCAGGAGTCTTGCGAACATTGTGTTCTGGCGCGAGTGAAGATGTGAAGCATATTCATGATGTGCAGTACAACGAAACACCCCGTGGTATCACAGGCGCAACCTTTATGGCGATGGGACGTTTGCGTGATACCGAAATTGCCCATGATTTCGACCTTATGCAGGTGATGCTAGGGCATAAAGACCCGCTCGTCGGCTTAATTCCCATGATTGATTTGCTCGGCAAGCTAGAGTTTCCCGCATCAAATATTCACGTTGTACCAGGTACGCATTACATGTTCAGTGTCGGGACAGAATCGCCGACAAACGCTTACCACCATGCGCAAGCCCGCGAGATGCTGATTGATGATATTCTCAAATTGCATGAGCGAGGTATCGAGAAGCAGAAAGTTGGTCCACGTTACGGGTAGTAAAGTGCTGAGTACTGGGTGCTGCGTTTTTGTTGGTAGCAATTACGCAGCACTCTCTAAATATTTAGAGTGAGGTTCTGTAGATATGTTTGCACGATGTAATTGCTGGAAACAGTATGGTAAACAAGAATGGAAAGAAATCACCTTTCATAACGAGACACAAGATACCCGATATGATGCTTGGAATAAGCTATTAGCATCAATCGAAGAGGCTATCGCGGATAAAAGACAGAAATTTGCCCCATTAGATGTAATGACCTTAGAAGAACGCTCACAAATTCTCACACTTCCATCAACTATTTCACAACTGAAACACGTCACCTTACTTTCATTGGTAGGAAGTTTCTTAGTTCGTATTCCGCCAGAAATCGGTGAGATGACTAACTTAGCAAAGTTAGACATCTACAAATCCTATGCTTTACATTGGTATCCATATGAAATCATACGATGTACAAATCTGAAAAATAGCAGGGTAAGCACCCGCTCACTATATGGAAATTTCAAACATAGACCACCATTTCCAAAACTTGCACCAGATTCAAGCTCAACAGCACATCTTGACCTACAGAACTTGCCAGCCGAGATTTATGGCACAAGCACCATTACACATTGTAGTGTATGCAATCAGTCATTAGAGCAAGCAAGGTTATATCAGAGGTGGATTTCATTACGAGTGGCAACAGATGTGCTTCCATTACTGGTGAATGCCTGTTCAGAGGCATGTCTTCAGAAACTACCAACGCCTCATGAAAATTATGTACAGGAAGCACATACGGGTGGCTTGGAAATAAAACAACCTCCTCGGCATTGGAGCGGAGGAGGTTAATGGAAGGCAAGTTAAACCGTCCGTTTTTGTAGTGTCTAAATTAAAGAATCTGCGACAAGAATGCTTTGGTACGTTCATGTTGCGGATTCACAAAGAAGTGTTCAGGCGTGCCAATTTCAATAACCTGCCCTGCATCCATGAAGATAACACGGTCTGCTACTTCCCGCGCAAAGCCCATCTCGTGCGTGACCACAATCATCGTCATACCACTAGTGGCGAGTTCTTTCATCACGTCGAGAACTTCTTTAATCATCTCAGGGTCAAGCGCAGAGGTCGGCTCATCAAAGAGGATGATTTTCGGTTGCATCGCCAGCGCACGCGCAATTGCCACACGCTGTTGCTGACCACCAGACAATTGACCAGGATACTTGTTCGCTTGGTCAGGGATGCCTACACGCGCCAGCAAGCTATGTGCCATTTCGTCAGCTTCGGCTTTCGGACGACGGCGTACATGACGTTGTGCCAGCGTGATATTTTCTAGCACAGTAATATGCGGGAACAAATTAAATTGCTGGAATACCATCCCCGTTTCACGGCGAATCGCGGTGATATTGCGCACATCGTTCGTGAGATAAATACCATCTACGATAATGTCCCCACGTTGATGCTCTTCTAGGCGATTGATGCACCGAATGAGCGTCGATTTACCAGAGCCAGAAGGTCCAATGACCACCACCACTTCACGTTCTTTCACTTCTAAGTTGATGCCTTTGAGAACGTGAAAATCCCCATACCATTTATCCATATCTTGGATTTTGATAATCGCTTCTTCGCCGATACGATTTTCGGCTGATTTGACTTCTTGCTTTTCCATAATGCGTATCTCCAACAATAATTATCTAGCTTAGGATAGCGGACGACTTGCCTAGCCGTCCCTATTGTTTTTATGTTACATACGGCGGGTACTACCAGAACCACTCGCTTCTAGCAATCGGCTGACATAAGACATCATGTAGCTGACCACGAAGAAGATAATGGAGATGAACAGCAGACCTTCTAAGCGTGTGCCGATAAATTCTGCTTGTACCACCATTGCGCCCACGAAACCAACCAAGTCGATAAGCCCGACGATGGCAACGAGTGTCGTATCTTTGAAGAGCGAGATGAACTGCCCAACGAGTGCAGGAATTACAGCACGGAGTGCCTGTGGCATGGTGATGAGTGTCACGGTTTGCCAAGGATTAAGCCCCAGTGCTTTCGCAGCTTCTTCTTGTCCTGGTGGGAGTGATTGCAAGCCCCCACGTACATTCTCTGCCAGATACGCCGCACTGAACGCAATCGTAGCGGCAATCGCACGGTAACTACCCGGTACTTGATTGAACTCTGGATTGAGCAACGGAATGAACAATTGCGCAAAGAACAGTACCGTAATGAACGGCGACCCACGCACCAACTCGATATAGGCTGTACATAGATACTTGATGAGTGGTAAATCACTACGACGACCCAGTGCCAGTGCAATCCCAATCGGGAAGGCGATGATGATGCCATACACAGTCAACATAATCGTGAGCAACAAACCGCCCCAATTACGCGCATCAGATGGTTGCAAGAACCATTCGGTCTCTATCGTAACTGGCAAAGTCACACTGCCAATAGTGAGTGGGATACCTGCCGTTGCACCAGCGCCAATCATAAAGAGAACAACAGACGTAATGACTAAAGCAGGGATATTCGTCTTGACGGTTTCGCCCGGAATATACGCACTACGTCCCGCGAAAATAGCAAATGGAATGAAGATAATCCCTAGCCAAAGCAAGAAACGTGGCACAGCACCATCGTCAATTACGAGTGGTAAGACCGTCAACAAGCGGAAGAAATCAAAGCCATCTGGTATCACTGCCGATTCTGTAGGCGGACCCGATAGTATCAGCACAGCGACAATAGCAATATACGCTACACCACCCGCAACCGCATAGATGGGACTGAAGCCATTACTCTGTATGAGCTTGTAGAGCAAGTAACAGAATATCATCATGGATGCGAATACTAGCCACAGCATAAAGGTATAGAAGAACATACCGTTGATGAGTATCCACAGTAAAACAGGCGTTGAACCAAGCAACCATGTTGCCATGCTTCCGGCTGCTTCTCGGCTAACCTGAATGCGTATCACTTCATTCGCAACATAGCCCAGCACACCGATAATCAGCATCAGTGAGACATAATTGGCAATGTCTGTGAAGAAAGGCGAAACATACGTCCGTAGATAGTGTCCCACTGGACGATCACCACGATATTGATTGCGGATGATGTCTACAAACGGAACTTCTTCACCCTCGAATGAAGGTTCACTAACCTCAGCACCTTCAATAGCAAAACCATCTGGACGCCGTGTGAAGGCGGTCGCAGATGTTGATTCGCGCTTCGCTGATGGATAGATACCTTGTACATTGAGTAGTGCAACGCCTTCTGTGATAGCTTCGGCGCTTTCGTCAGATTCTGCGTCGGCTGTCTCGGTATCATCAGCGGTCGTCTCTTCTGTATCAGCGTCGGCTGTCTCGGTTGATTCTGCCGATGCTGTATCGTCGCTACTTTCGTCAGATGATGTATCACTCGCATCAGTAGTAGTTGTTTCTGCTGGAAATTCAAAATATTTACGCAGAATATACCAACCATCTTCTGGCAAGGTCGCTTCAAAAACATCCTCACCAGTGACTAGCAAACCACTCGCAAGAACGTCGTTTGTCTCGCCATCCAGAATTTCGATACGCACTGGAATCTGGTTGAGGTTGTAAGTGTCGATGATAGGGTCGCTAACCTCAAACCCTTCGATTTCAGCAAGATAGGCTTCATACTGTGTATCTGTGAGAACAGGGACACCCTCATCAGCTAGTGCTGCTTCATGTTCAGCGACTAGTGAGGTCAGTCGTTCATTTTCTGCGATAGCTTCTAAACGATTGCCTGCTAGATTACGGAGCAGATTTGCCACGTTTGACTGAAAACCGTTGAGGTCTGCAAGGGCTTCTTCACTGACGATGTCATCATTTGCTAAACGTATTGTGATAGCGTCGTCGGCTTCACCAATGAAACCAATCGTCTCGATAGGCGTTTCATTGGTCTGGTTAATGCTAATTTCGGTAGTGCCTGCACCTGTATACCATGAGGGCAAATCGAGCATTGGGTTGACGATAGGTGGAAACAATTGCACCAGTAAGATGATAGTGATAATTGAGACGGTCATCACCCGTGCAATCTGCCGTACCCAGACAGCAATCGCCGCACCCATAGCAAAGACAGAGAAATAGAGTGTCAGTGTCGCACGCCATTCAAATTCTGCCTCGTAGCGTCCCAACATGAAATTGCGCAAATTGGCGGTCACGGAGAACCAGTTGGCATCGCGGATAACCCACGTAGACAAATTGACAATACTGAACCACACGATAGCAATACCGATGAGTGTCAGCACAACATTGAGTGCCGAGTTCGCAAGGTTATCACGCAACCACTTGAGCGCACCCGTTTCTAAACGCGGTGGTGGTTTTGCTTCCAGTTCGCGTTCGCTGACGAAATAGCTTTCGGGTCGGTTTTGTTCGTTTTCTGCCATCATGACCCCCTAACGTGTGACCAGTTGGAAACGGCTGTTTACGATATTCATGACAAACGAAATGATGAGACTGAGTGTCAGGTACACCATCAAAATGATGAAGAATCCAGTAATAGATTGCCCCGACTGATTCATAATTGTCTGTCCAACTTGATAGGTATCGGCAAATGCAATCGCAGTCGCCAAACTACTATTCTTCGATAGATTGAGATATTGATTGCCTAATGGCGGCAAGATAACACGCAACGCCTGTGGCAAAATAATCATCCGTAGGGTTTGTGATGTCGATAAACCAAGCGCACGCGAGGCTTCGACCTGCCCCCAAGGCACCGCTTGGATACCCGCACGGACAATTTCACCTATGTATGCTGACGTATAAACAACCAAGCCAAGCAAGAGTGCCGCATAATTTGGCGATAAGCTCACACCAACCAACACACGGCTACCAAAGCGGTTGAGTTCCGGTGGTTGCACCAAAATAGGCGCTTCAGTGGTATAGACAGCCAGTTCATCTTCATCGAGCAATTCTTCATCAATAACTTGTGACAATGGCACAGGTTCTTCGAGGTCTTCTATCGTGATAGCTAATTCAGGCGAAATCGGACGCGCAGAAATGAGCCACCCTGCCACAACGACAATCAACACGATACCTGTTGCATAAACCGTTCGTGGAATGTCTGCGCCAGTGCTATCAATGACACGTCCCCAATAGGTATATAAGCCAATCGCAACCACCAGCCCAACGACAGAGATAATCGCAAACAGTTGGAAGTTCGGCGTCGCGGCGATGTTCGGTAACGCGAACACATTTGGACCAAAGATAGCCAATGGAACAACTTCACCGTACACAATACGGGCGCTTTCGGTGATGCCTGCGACTGCCAGCCCATCTAGCAAAGCATGTCCCACAAATTGAGCCATCAACATTGCCCCTGCGCCCATCGCCAAGCCACTAAATCGGCTAGGGATTGTCCCCTCTTGGTTTGCCGCATAAATCGCACCGATGCCCACAACACCCAGCAAAACAATCGCAATGTAGCTGGCATTCACGAAGAAGACCGCTTCAGCAATCAAGAAACCGACTAAAAAGCCACTGAATAACTGATTAGGTGCGTTGAATCGCCACACGTAAACCAATGCGCCGATGAGTGCGAACAAATAGACAAAGTAGCGCAACTGCACCACCATCACAGATTCGTTCGGCACGGTCACATTGTCGGCTGGTAAACTGAGCCAGAAAACAAAGAACCAGAAAATAAGCTGGAGTAATAGGGGCGTATTGCGGAGAATTTCTACATAGATACGTGAAATCGTGCGCACGAGCCAGTTGTTGCTGAGTAAGAAGATACCGAGCAACACACCAAAGACTGTCGATAGCACCAAGCCAATCCAGACAACGCGCAAGGTATTGATAACGCCAACAATGAAGGCATCACCATAGCGCGAATCGGCAGAGTACCAATCACCTGATTGGTTAATTGCAAAACCTGCCCGTCGGAATAAGAAATCGAAGGTAGGCAAGGCATTCGCATTCACCAAGCTCTGATAGACACTTTCTGCCAAAAACTTCATAGAAAACATGATGACAGCGACAAAGAAAACTTGCCAGAAGACGCGGATAAAGCGCAAGTCACTGAAGAAATCACGAATCGGCATGCCCTCATATTCAGGATAGAATTTGAAATGGGCAGCACCAAACAGAACAGCGAGTGCAATGAATGAGATAATGGTAAGCGCAATATTTTCTAAGAGGATAGCCGAAACAATGACTTGTCCGACAGCGAGTGTAAGGAGATTGCGATAACCTTCAACGCGCATTTGCCATCCATTAGCGACACTTATTAATGCCCAAGCCGAAAAAGCCACAGGAATGAGCAACACGCCAACAATAATGACGACCACGACCAAAATCAGTGGGTCAAGCGTGCCTGTCAGTAACGATTCGCCAAAGTTATATAAGCTGATATTACCAGCAGGGAGATTGATCGGCTCAATCGTACCAGACAATACATAGTTGGCTAAACCAATGGTAGCAAGCCCCCACACTGCAAAAGCAGCAATGAGCGCACTCAACCACTGGATACCTAATAATGCGAGGACACCAGAAAATAACGCGCCTCTCTCTGTTGCTTCGCCTGAATTTTTTCTTTTATTAAATGACGCATCTTCTGTCATATGCGTTTTCCTAAAATAATACTCTGCAAATGATAACGAGAGAGCGGGATGCGATTGTAGGAATCAGCATCCCGCAGGTGTTCTTACTATGGACTAGCTAGGCTAGTGTTTAACGGAATGGTGGAGCGTAAATCAGACCACCTTCTGTCCATGATGCATTCGGTGAACCTTCACGGGTCAAGCCGAGTGGAACGAGATTACGTTCATAAACTTCACCGTAGTTACCAACTTGGCTGATTACAGCAACCATGAAGTCGTTTGGAATGCCGAGGAAGTTACCGCTATCGTTATTGTTCTGACCGAGCAGACGTTGGATACCAGCATCTTCGCTATCAAGGAAGTCCATCACGTTTCCACTGTTGATGCCAAATTCTTCCGCGTTAACCATGCCGTAGTGTACCCAGTGCATAATTTCAGCGAATTGTGGATCGCTTTGTGGGGACAGTGGACCAAGTGGTTCTTTGGAGAGGGTTTCGCCAAGAATGATGTATTGTGATGGGTCATCGGATGTTGCGTGAATCGCAGCAATACCAGATTTATCCGTTGTCCAGCTTTCGCAAGCACCGCTGAAGAAGGCTTCAATTGTACTTGGGTTGTCTGGGTAAACTTGAATTTCAATGTCAAGACCGTTAGCTTCAATGAAGTCGGTGATGTTCAGCTCGGTGGTTGTACCGGTCTGTACACACATTGCGCTACCATCGAGTTCAGCAATGGTGGTTACGCCGAGGTCTGCACGGGTACCAACACCTTGACCATCATAGAAGGTGGTTGGACCGAAAATTGCGCCCCAGGTTACATCACGGCTAAGTGTCCAAGTGGTGTTACGAACCATGAGGTCGATTTCACCAGATTGCATAGCAGCTTGACGTTCGCTTGCTACCAATGGACGATAAGCAACTGCTTCGCTATCACCGAGAACGGCTGCTGCAACTGCGCGGCAGAAATCAACATCGAAACCGCTAAATTCACCAGCGTCGTTAACAACACCGAAACCAGCCAAGGTTTGGTTCACACCACAAATTAATTCGCCACGTTCAATAATGGCGGAAGTGATAGGACCCAGTTCTGTTTGGGCAGTGGTGGTCGCTGGTGAGAAGGTCAATGCGCCGAAGCCGAGAATGGCGGTGAGCATTGCGCCTACCAAGACACGAGTCAAAATTTTCATCGAATGTCTCCTAAATTGTGTGAAATAAACATTACGCGCTTAATTTACGCTTGCGGTGTTTTTAACATATTCTGTCATGTTGAGCAAACAATACCTATTTATTTCTTGTACTTATCTTAACGACTACTAATATATGTTGTAACCGAGACCCCCTAATTGGTTCAACTCAAGGGATTACCTTATGCAACTTACACAAAATTACAGTGAGAGATTTCACATTTACCGTCATTGACAGCGCGATACAGCCTAAAAATGAGCTTAACATTAGAGTTTCTTAACTTTTCGGCTTAGTTGTATGAGACATGGACTTATGTGGGACTGGTTTGTTGAAAATTAGACGCTGACCTCCCATAATAAAGGCGGTTGAAAAAAAGTTTTAAACGATAGGATTAATCATGGTCACAGCAAAAACACAGGTTTTAGAACGTGCCGATGTGCCAGCCGAACAGCGTTGGAACGCAGAAAGTGTCTTTGAAAGTCGGGATGTTTGGCGGGCAGAATACGAAGCCCTCGTCCAAGAATTGCCCCAACTTGGCGAATTTCAAGGAAAATTGAGCGACGGCGCAGACACATTAGCAGAATACTGGTCACTATTGGGCGCATTGCGTCGGCGTGCGATGAAGTTGGCAAGTTATGTCGGCATGAGTACGGCTGTTGATAGCACCGATGCTGAAGCGAAAACCCTGCGCGGACAATTGATGAATCTCTTTGGGGTGTTCGCACGCAATACCTCATTCGATACCCCCGAATTGATTGCCATTGGTGAAGACACCCTGCTTGCGTGGGTCAAAGAAAATGATGATTTGAACGCCTACGAGCGCGTGGTCACAGAGATGTTCCGGCAAGCTGAATACACGCAATCATCCGATGTGGAGCGCGTACTAGGCATGCTGAACGAACCTTTCGGCGGCGCAAGCAACACCTACAGCGAATTGAGCAATGGCGATTTACAATTTGAAGATGCCACAGGGAGCGATGGCGAACCTTTCCCTGTTACCCAAAGTAGCATCGGCATGATTAAAGGTAACACTGACCGCGAGATTCGCCGTACAGGGTGGCACAATTACAACGATGGCTACCTCGCCTTCAAAAATACTTTCGCTTCCACCTACCTAACCAGCGTCAAGCAATCGACTATGCAAATGCGCGTGCGTGGCTACGATAGCGTGCTACAAATGATGTTGCATCCGTTCAACTTGCCTGTAGACGTATTCCATAACCTAATTGACAACTATAAGAAAAATCTCCCCACATGGCATCGCTACTGGGATATGAAGCGTCAGATTTTGGGCTTAGACGAAATTCATGATTATGACATCTGGGCACCCATGACGCAAAACGAACCCACCGTAAATTTTGAGCAAGCCGTTGACTATATCGCCAAAGGCATGATGCCACTCGGTGAAGAGTACGTCGATGCGATGGTCAAAGGGTGCTTGGAAGAAAATTGGGTCGATTGGTCAGTGAATAAAGGCAAACGTCAGGGCGCGTTCTCGAATGGCTCTTACGATACCTTCCCCTTCATCATGATGAGCTTCGATAATCAACTGGGGGGGATGAGTACACTAGCACACGAACTCGGTCACTCCATGCACAGTTACTACTCACGCAAGACACAGCCAGAATTTTACGCAGGCTATTCGATGTTTGCGGCAGAAACCGCCAGCAATTTCAATCAGGCAATGACACGCGCCTATCTATTTGAAGAAAACGATGACCGTGATTTCCAACTCGCCCTAATTCAAGAAGCAATGGATAACTTCCACCGTTACTTCTTCATCATGCCGACCCTGGCAAGTTTTGAGTACGAAGTGCATACACGTGCGGCAAATGGCGCAGCAATGACCGCCGATACGCTCATCGAAATCATGAGTGACCTCTTCTCAGCTGGCTATGGTGATACACTCTCTCACGATACAGAACGCACAGGCATCACATGGGCAACCTTCGGACATCTCTATCGTCCATTCTATACCTTCCAGTATGCAACAGGTATCAGTGCGGCACATGCCCTAGCAGACAAAGTGCGCAGTGAAGAAGGTGCGGCACAAGATTACATGGGCTTCTTGAAAGCAGGTGGCTCAGTTGACCCACTCAACGCACTCAACGACGCAGGTGTCGATATGCTGACCCCTGAACCCGTAGAGACAACTTTCAGCGTTTTGTCCGATTTGGTAGATCGTCTGGAAAGCCTCATCTAAGCATCAACAATTGAACCTACCACACAGCATTTGACTTTTACCCCGTTGTATCTTCTGTAGTTTTCGTGGGCAATAGAACAGTGCAATACAAAGACTAGCCAGGTGGCTAGTCTTTTTGTATCCACACGTCCGGTTTGGATAAATCAAATTTATTGTAATATAGCGTCATGCTTATGAGAGCTTTAGCAAAATACAGTGTAATTTAGGGTAAAGAAAATATCATGCGTTCAGATACGGTCAAACTAGAATTTATACCTCAGCAACAGGTAATCAAGGTAACACTTGCTGAACATGTTCTTCATAGTGACATGCAAAGGGCTATGAGTTCTATTCTTGTATACCTTGAAGAGAGCCATGACAAACACTTTATCGTTGTGGATATGACCGAAAATAATGTTTTATCTGTCCAAGCAACCGTTTCGAGTGCTTTCTTCGGACCCTATGGACACCCCAATGTGGCACAATGGCTTATCATTGGACACCACCCCATTGGTAAGAGAATTTCGCGTCAACTAATAGGTTGGACAGGCGAATCGTGCTTCACTTGGTTTGATGATACGGCATCATGTTTAAAATACATTCTGATACACAAACCCGCTGACTTTCCCGATAGCCTTCGCCGAGACTATAAACACCTCGCATCTACAACATTAGACGCATAACTAGCCACCTGGCTAGGCAAAAATTAGCCATATAGCCGTCGTTACAATTTGTAACAATAATTATGCTATAGACAGAAGTCACAATTAGAAAGTATAGGAAAACTCACATGAGCCACACAATCCTAATCATTGAGGATAGCCCCGATAATATGATGATTGTGAGTATGATCTTGCAAAGC
>JBCBKJ010000043.1:0-46809 GCA_038522085.1 Chloroflexota bacterium | reverse complement strand
ATTGTACTGGAAAATTGGCAAGACCCCGTTATGGAAACGGTGCAAGAGCTACCGATGGTTTCACATGAAAATGATCTGCTTTTTGGCAATCACGTTATGGTAAGTATGCACATATCAACACAAGACAGAACATCTCTAAAATTATCCTGCTTTGTGGATATTGCGACAGAAAACTATCTATCACCGTTTTGGAAATCACTACGAAAAGTGGTCGAAACTAGCTATAAACAGCATGCAGATGATGACGTGAAAAACGAAATTAAGACGTATCTATGGGGTGATGGACTATATTTTTTAGAATAATGGTATAGATAAAATACAAATAGTTTGGGGATAGCAATGGCAACACAAACACGCACTTTCAAATTACCTATCAAACTCGGCAATGACGAATTTCACGCCAACCGCTTAGAAATATACGAATTTTTGCGCGAGCAACATCCGGTTACAAAAGGCAAAATTTCAGTTATCAATGCGTGGCTTGTATCGCGCTATGATGATGTGGTAGCACTGCTCAAAGACCCACGCCTCATCCGTGACCGTTCGACTATTACAGGCGGAAGTCGCTTGCCATTTCCGCTACCAAAATACGTTCAGCGTGTGGCTATCAGCATGATTTTAGAAGATGAACCGGAGCATCGTCGGTTGCGGACACTGGTTCACAAAGCATTTACACCCCGCGCCTTGAGCAAAATTAGTGGGCGTGTTGAAGAAATCACACATGAGCTACTCGATAAAGCCGAAGCACAGGGTACTGTCGATTTAATGCAAGCCTACTCTTTGCCGATTCCAGTGACCGTCATCCGTGAAATGTTAGGCGTTGACCAATCCGATATGGATGATTTGAGTAATAGCATCAGTGCGCTGACCGATGGTTTATCAGGGTTTACCATGCTCAAAACATTCTTATTTGATTTACCAAAAGCCAGTAGTTTTGTGGAGACAATGATTGCTAAGAAACGCGAAAATCCCGGTGACGATATTCTCACGGCGCTTATCCAAGCTGAAGAAGATGGCGAGCGACTATCAGAAGACGAGTTGGTTGCGATGGTCTTCTTGCTCATTATCGCAGGTTACGAAACAACCGTGCATCTCATCAACAATGCAGTCATCACACTGCTAACCCATCAAGACCAACTGGAACGCTTGCGTGCTGAACCAGAGTTGATGGATAGTGCAGTGGAAGAAATTTTGCGCTTTAGTGGACCTATCGAAGGGACAAAACCTTTCTACCCAACCGAAGATATTGAATATGCAGGCGTGACCATTCCAAAAGGGGCGACTGTCATGCCTTTGTTGGGCGCAGCAAACCGTGACCCGCGCCAATTTGAGAATCCCAACGTCTTTGACATTGCCCGTACACCGAACCGTCATCTAGGATTCAGTCAGGGTATACATTATTGCTTGGGTGCGCCCCTCGCTCGTATAGAAACAAAAATTGCGCTCAAAACACTCATAGACCGTAATCCTAATCTAAAACTCGCTATCCCACAGGAAGAATTGAAAGTACAGAGTTTCCCTGCATGGGTACGTCATAAAGCTGTGCCTGTCATACTTGGCTAACCGACCACCCCCCAATAATTAGGGGTAATTACGGGGGCTTTTGGTATAGAATTGTGCAATACATTATTTGGGGAGAGGCAAACAGACGGTGGCGCATATCATCGAAACACGCGATTTGACCGTGTACTACGGCAAACATCGCGGGATTAAAGACGTGAATTTAGCAGTTGAACAAGGCGAGGTCTTTGGCTTTTTGGGACCCAACGGCGCAGGCAAAACGACGACTCAGCGCGTATTGCTGGATGTTATTCATCCGACGGCGGGCAACGCAACGATATTCGGCATGGATTGCCAAGAACAGGGTGTAGAGATTCGTAAGCGGGTAGGGTATCTGCCAGGCGAACTGAATCTGTACCCGAACATGAAGGCAAATGCGTTCTTGGATATGCTGGCATCCTTACAAGATGGCGCATCCGACAAGCAATTTAGAGACGAACTCTGCCAGCGTTTATCACTTGACCCCACACGACGCATGAAAGAATACTCACGCGGGAACAAGCAAAAAGTGGGCATCGTGGCGGCATTCATGGGCAAGCCAGATTTACTGATTCTCGATGAACCCACTGGCGGGCTTGACCCCCTCGTGCAACAGACGGTGATGGAACTCGTGCGGGAGGTCAAAGCAGACGGGCGCACGGTATTTTTCTCGTCGCATATTTTGCCAGAAGTGCAAGCTGTCTGCGATAGGGTAGGTATCATCCGCGATGGCGAACTCGTACAAACATCGACAGTAGACGCCCTCACCGAACAACAATTCAAGCGCGTGCATTTAGCATTTCAGCAGATGCCACCTGCGGATGCCTTTGCTATCGAAGGCATCACTGAAGTCGAACGCGAAGGCAACATGATTAAGTTTGAGGTACAAGATAACCTAGCAACCTTGATGACAACTGCCGCACCATTTGGCATTGAAGATATGGATGTGCCACACGTCACGCTGGAAGAAATCTTCCTCAATTTTTACGATACAAACGCTAACGGGGGTAAATGAGCATGTTCAATCTATTCAAACACGAATTGTTCTCGCGCTGGACATCAATTCTTGGCTGGGGCTTAGGGTTGGCAGCCTTTGCATCCATGTACATTGCGGTTTATCCAGAGATGGCAGCCGAAATGGAAGGACTCGCCGCGATGACGATTTACCGTGCGATGGGCATTGACCTCGCCTCATTTGCAGGCTTTATCGCATCGGTGGTTGTGCAGATTATGCCTATCATTCTTGGGGTGTATGTCATTATGGCTAGTACACAGACCCTCGCTGGCGAAGATGATAATGGCACACTCGAACTCGTGGTGGCGATGCCCCTGCAACGCTGGCAAATCGTCGCCATGAAAACGGCGGCACTCTCTATCGTACTCCTGCTCATCATCTTGATTATGGGCGCAGGCGCGGCATTCACACTGACTATCGTGAGTCAAACGATAGAAGTTGATGTGACGGCTGGGCAGTTATTTGTCTCGTTGATGGGGGCATATCCCTTAATGCTGGCGTATTTCTGCATGGGCTTGTTCTTGGGAACTATTGTCCCCAGCCGACGCATTGCGATAGCGATTATGGCAGTCATCTACATCATGAGTTATGTGCTGAATTCTGTCGCGCTCATGATTGAAGCCTTTGATTACTTGCAAGTTGTCTCGCTGTTCTCGTATGTCAACACAACAGCCGATGTCTTCACCGATGGGCTTGCCATTGGCGATATAGCCGTTCTGCTGACCGTTGCACTTGTCTTCTTCGGCTTGGCGATAGTCGCCTTTGAACGACGCAATATCACAGTCGGACAATGGATTTGGCAACAGGGACAAGCCAGCGCATGAGCATTATCACGGACGAGTTACGCTCACAATTTGATACCCATCTCCGCAAGCACTTCATCACACCAGATGTCGAACGCGATGCCACAGATAAAGTTGTGCGCTACTGGGTTGCTAACGAGAAAATGGGCTTTGTGCTACATAGCGATTTATCGGCTGATGATGACCTAAACGCGATAATTCAGGCACAGCTTGCCTATTTCAAAGACAAGGGCGCGGAAGCTATCGAGTGGAAACACTACGACTACGATGCTCCCGACACTTTACCCATGTACTTGCTGAAAAATGGCTTGCAACCTGACGAACGCGAAGCTGTGATGGTGCTAGAGATTGCTTCTGCGCCGGATGCACTGAAAGCCACGCCAACCCATGACATCCGCAAAGTAACTGATGCAACCATGCTCGAAGATGCAGACCGTGTGCATAATGCGATTTGGGAGGGCAAGCGTACTGCTAGTGAAAGGGTATTAGCGATGTGGGACGCTGCCCCCAATAGCGTGAGTGTCCATATCGCCTACGTGGATGATAAACCGGTGAGTTATGGGCGCGTAGAATTTCCAGCAGGGGAGGGCAACCCGTTTGCGAGCATTTGGGCAGGTGCGACCTTGCCCGAGTATCGCCAGCGAGGTATCTACACACAACTCGTCGCGGCACGTCTCCAAGAAGCAGAAGAGCGTGGGTATGCGTATCTGACTGTCGATGCTATGCCCAATACCAGCATGCCCATTTTGCAAAAACGGGGCTTTGAACGCTTGGCATTTGCTACGGGCTTCGTGTGGTCGTCGGGAGATGAGTAAATTCTACCTCAATTTCCGATAAGAGAATGTCTATTTTGTGAGCCACTATGAACCATAGAACCCTTGTAGGGACAACATCTATGTTGTCCACTGAGTAGAAATTTTGCTTTTGATTCCAATCATATAAGATTCTATGCTCAAACGAAACTCAGGTAAATTTATGTTATCACTTGATAGTTGGCTGATAGTCAAAATTGCAGACTACCAGAACGTGGTCTGCAGATACATTTGATTCACCAGAGTGCTTTGACGTTATACTGTTGGATATGCCTATCGTTGGTGAGCAATGACATGTTACGTTCCTTAGCCTGTGCAATCAGCAGGCGGTCAAATGGGTCGCGGTGATGGTTTGCGAGGGTAGAGAGTGCAAGTATATCCGCAAGTGAAACCGTCATTAGTTGTAGCTGATTTACACGACGCTGTGTTTCTATAACATTGGGAATGCCAGCCGTCAGAGCGAGCTTTCCTAATTGTGTTTTTATTTGAATTTCCCAGATACTAATTAAGCTCAGATAAATAGTGTTATTAGCGTCTGCAATTAATTGTTGTGCATTTGTTGATAGTTTTTGTGGTTCAATATCTAGCCACACAAAGACGTGTGTATCAATCAGTATGCTCATAGCGTATCATCTTCTCCAAGCCAAAATTCGTCCGGCAATTCGTCTATGAAATCATCGCTAATCCAACCTTGTCCTTTATGCAGACCGAGTACACGTTTCTGAGGCGGGGTAGGTTGAGGTGTATAGACTAACTGTCCTATCTGTTCATCGCCACGCATGAGGATGATTTCGGTTGGCTCAGTCGTTTCAGACAACAATTCTTGCAAAGTGATCGTTTTTTCTGTGAGGTCAATACGTTTAGTAACCATGTGTCGCTCCTGTGTATGTACAGTTAGTGTATCATGGTTGTTGACACGCATAAAAAGTTCACATCGGGAGGACGCCCGTCAAGGCAATCTCCCCGATATGCAACCGCGTTATCAGTGCATCATCCGTCATGATGTGGCAACCATCTAATAGACAGCACCCCGTTAGTCGTGTCCGGCGATGGCATAAGTTTCACCCCCATAACAGACGACAGCACAGTTTCTTCATATGCGGTTTGTCCCATTTATAGCTGATGCCCTTCACGTACTGCGAATCTGAACAGCGTATACGAAACTCGTCCACCTGCTAACCTATTCAGGCATCACAGAGCGCGTTATACTGCTGTTGTACTAGTGATCCTGCAAAGGGTCTTTCTAGAGGGATGTTGTTGACGCAACGTCCCTCTACCAACAAAACAGAATAAAAAGAGTATACCCCGCTTTTGAGATACGTGCAAATCTTTTTGCGCGGATTTTTTGCCATCTACCACACAAGTGTATCTCGTCATTGACCAGAACAAACCGCATGTGCGCTTATATGCCAAAAATGAAAAAAGCTGGTCAGTCACATCCTATGCAGGTATGGATGCCATCGTGCCTGTAACCTCGCTTGATATAGAACTCGCCTTGAGTGAACTCTACCTCGATATCGAGTTTGATACAGATAGTGATAGGTTTTAACCACTGAGTTTGAGTGTGAGATAGATTGCTTCTGATGCCTTTGCTTCAATTCTGGTGGAGAACTGTTTCACTCATTGTCGGACATAATGCGCTTCGATTCCTTGATAGTCAATAAGCTATCCAGAAATGCTGTGAAGCTGGATGCTATAAAAAAAGCACTTTGTTTCTCTTCGTCGTTAATTTCAAATGGTTGTGAATTTTCCCAAAAATAAATCGCACCAAAATCTGCCTCGCGTAATGACATCTCAAAGCTGTTAGGACCTGCATCAATACCTATTGGGAAAAATCTATTCCAAGGAGGACTATAATCGCTTTGCATGGGTATTGAATTTCCCCTCTGCTCCTTTATCCCAAAGAGCAGATTTAAAAATGTGCCGTAACGTTTACCACGTATTTCATAGTGAATAACTTCACGGTCAGGGCGAAATGCACCATTATATTTCTTGAGAAAATCCCGATAATCCTGCGGGAATCTTAGATTGTGTGCAGTCTCAAATGTAGTGATGTCTTCTTCTGTAATCGGTCCGTAGTGTTCTTGAAAAATTACTTTCATCGAATTTGTACCTCAATCATTTTTAGGCAAAAAATCATATCAATGGGCATCTGACCAACAGACCGCATCTTAGTAATGACCTAAGTATTCCTTAACTCACAACACCCTACAACCAATTTTCACTCGTAATCACGTAAACAATCCAGCTATCTGTATCACTTGTATCAATAAATATCCATTGCCTCATATACCCTCCATAACGCCCATAAGTATCTGCATAGCCAGCTATTGAATTTGCTGGTTGTTCCCAATTCGCTTCTGCAAGAAAGTAGTCAATAGTCGAACCCGAAAGCATCTGTTCCTCAAAATTGTCAATCACAGTTGTATTGGCAAATGTCTCAAACTCATCAGACGACATCTCGAATGTGAGCCATGTAGAGCAACTATCGCTCTGTACATTTATTATGCCATTGTCTATATTTTGTGCTGAGTATGGCAAGGTGAGTTGTGCCTGTCGGGCAAAATGGCTTTCATTGGGAAATTGCGCACCAAAGCAGATTGAATTGTCACTCCATATCCACCAGAGCGTAATCATCCCACACCCTATAAACACAACAGCCATGCTCAAGAGCGCAAGTAGCCCTTTAAGCATAAATCTCAGCACGGACGATTGCTGATTTGGCTGACGTTTTCTTTTGGGCTTATCCTGATTCGTCATACTCAATTTGTCCTCTAATTAGCTTTTGCACACTCTGAAAACTGATAACTGACGACTGAAAACTGTTAACTAAAAACAAAAATCATATCAACGAGCATATGACCCACACACCCCAGCCGACACCTGCTACACTCACCCCAGACCGCACCTTACCAAACAGAAATACAGCAACCATGACAGAAAGAATAATCATTTTTACCTTTTACCTTTCTGCTTTCACTTTTTCGTTAACAAAACCAAACTGAAAAAATGTTTTTATTGCGGTTTTGCGCTACACCGCAATAAACAGCGTAAATCAGCAAAATATCCCCTCAATGACGTTTGCATATACAAACCTTCCACACAAACTTATCCGTATGTGTACATCGTCATCAAAGAGCAGACTCTCACCTTTTACCTTTCTATTTTCACCTCAGCAAATGATATAATACGGTCACACACACAAACTATTTGAACAGATTTGTTAGGAACACAACTATGACCTTATCGTATCAGATGCCACCGGATGCGGCAGACGAAACCGACCCGTCTATCGCACAAGAAGCGGTTGAACTGGCTGCAGAATTGCTCAAGCAAGCAAGCGAGAACCAATCACGCGCCGAATCCGCGCAAGGGGCAAAACTCGCTGGCATGATGAACGACCCCAACGGCAAAACGCTCACCATGCAACTCTCCGACCAAGCCTTCCGTAGCCACGACCCCGCCCGCGTCGCTGACCAAATTGCGCATTTGCTCTCAAAATACGGCGTCCCCAACTACTTCGCCACATGGGAACGGCTGGCACTCGCGCTCGGCTCAGAAACCGCAAAATATCTGCCTGCGCTCGTCATTCCACTCATCGTAGAGCGCATCCGCCAAGAGACAGACACGGTGATTCTACCAGCCGCCGATGCCCCCTTCAGCAAGTACCTTAAAAAACGTAGGGCAGACGGTACGCGCCTCAATATCAATAATCTAGGCGAGGCAATCTTAGGCGAAGCAGAAGCAGGACGCCGTTTCAAAAAATATTTGGAATTGCTGGCAAAACCCAATGTGGAATATATCTCGGTCAAAATTTCGTCTATTTTCAGTCAGATTGACCTCGTTGCTTTTGACCACACGGTAGAAAAAATCAAAGACATTCTGCGCAAACTCTATCGGCAAGCGATGGCACACCAGTACGTTCATCCCGATGGCACGCGCACGCCCAAGTTCATCAACCTTGATATGGAAGAATACCGCGATTTACATCTGACTGTTGCCGCCTTCACGCAGGTACTCTCCGAAGACGAATTTTATAGCTATCGCGCTGGCATCGTCTTGCAAGCCTATCTGCCCGATAGCGCACTCGTCCAACGTGACCTCACCGCATGGGCAATGGCGCGTGTCGAAAACGGCGGCGCACCCATCAAGATACGCATCGTCAAAGGCGCGAATCTCGCTATGGAAAAGGTCGAAGCCTCCCTACACGGTTGGGAGCAAGCGCCCTATGCGACCAAAGCCGATGTCGATGCCAATTTCAAGCGCATGGTCACGTATGGCATGACCCGCGAACATGCCGACGCCGCTAATCTCGGTATCGCTAGCCATAACCTATTCGATGTCGCCTATGCCTTGCTCCTGCGCGAAAAACGTGAGCTACAAGACGTGGTCAATTTTGAGATGCTCGAAGGTATGGCGAATCATCAAGCGCGTGCGGTACAAAAGAAAGCAGATGGCTTGTTGCTCTACGCGCCCATCGTCTCCAAAGATGATTTTCACAGTGCGATTTCGTATCTCGTGCGTCGCCTAGACGAAAACACCGCCGAAGAGAATTTCTTGCATGATTTGTTCGGCATGCAAATTGGTAGCTACCAATGGAAAAAACAGCGTGACCTGTTCTTGGATGCTTACGCCAACATGCACACAGTCAGCGACCAACCGCGTCGCCAACAAAATCGTCACACAGAAGAAATTGAATTTGACCCAGCCGACGCTTTCGAGAATGTATCGGATACCGATTTCTCACTGAGGCAAAATCAGCAGTGGGTAAAGCAGATTGTCGAAGATTGGCGCGATAAAACATTCGATACCGTGCCACTGCAAATCGCTGGCGAAACCATCACGACAGACAATACAGGTACAGGCGTAGACCCCGCCAACCGTGATGATGTGATGTATACCTATGCACTCGCCACACCTGAACATATCAATCGGGCGTTAGATACAGCCGTCTCCGCACAGAAAACATGGTCAGCAAAGACCGTGCAGGAGCGCAAAAGCATTCTGGTCAATGTAGCGACAGTATTGGCAAATCGGCGCGGAGAACTCGTCGGTGTCATGATGCGCGACGGCGGTAAACGTCCCGAAGAAGCTGACCCCGAAATCTCGGAAGCAATCGACTTTGCGAATTATTACGCCCGCGCTCTCGATAATGAGCTAGAAGGTGTCAACCGAGAGGCATTAGGCGTCGTTCTCGTCACGCCTCCTTGGAATTTCCCGTTGGCGATACCAGCCGGAGGTGTCTTAGCCGCGTTGATGGCTGGCAACAGTGTCATCATCAAACCTGCGCCGGAAACCGTCCTTACTGCTTGGTACATGGTCAATGCCCTCTGGGATGCAGGTGTGCCGCGAGACGCTCTGCAATTTGTGCCGACTACCGATGACGCTGTCGGGCAAAGTCTCGTCACGGATGATAGGGTGAATACCGTCATTCTCACAGGCGCGTACCAGACCGCACAGATGTTCTTGGGCTGGAAACCGAATTTGCATTTGCTGGCAGAGACGAGCGGCAAAAACGCCATGATAATTACTGCGATGGCAGACCGCGACCTCGCCATTAAAGACCTCGTCAAATCAGCATTTGGTCACGCTGGGCAAAAATGCAGTGCCAGCAGTCTCGCTATCCTAGAAGCCGAAGTCTATCATGACCCTGCCTTCCGTCGGCAACTCAAAGACGCGGTAGAGAGTTTACACATCGCCCCTGCGCATGACCTCTCTGCCAAGATGACCACCGTCATCCGTGAACCCGACGATAAGCTCCAGCGTGGACTGACGCAACTAGAGCAGGGCGAAAGCTGGTTGCTCCAACCGCGTCAGGTAGATGGTCAGCCAAACTTGTGGACACCAGGCATCAAACTTGGTGTACGTGCCAATACTTTCTTCCATCAGACTGAATGCTTCGGTCCCGTTCTCGGCTTGATGTGTGCTGATGACTTACAAGACGCGCTCACACTCGCTAACAGCGTGGATTATGGGCTGACAGGTGGTCTACACACCCTCGATGAACGCGAAATTGCTATCTGGCGTGAAAAAGTGCAGGTCGGCAATGCCTATATCAATCGTGGGACAACAGGTGCAATCGTGCAACGGCAACCCTTCGGTGGCTGGAAAAAGTCAGCTTTCGGTTATGCCAAAGCTGGCGGACCCAACTATGTCTACGCGCTCTCACACTTTACGGATGTTACTGACGATGCCAACACGCTCATCGCACAGGCGCACAAATCTTACGGCGAAGCATGGGAGACATATTTTTCACAAGAACACGACCCCAGCCAAATCTTGGGCGAGAGCAACATCCTGCGCTATCGCAAGCTAGACCGCATCCTGCTCCGCCTGACACCCGATAGCAACCCACTCGATATAGAGCGCGTGCTGATGGCAACCCAGTACATCAACCTGCCACTGTATATCAGCCTCAGTGATGATACCGTATCGCACCCATCATTCACGCTCGATTCGTTTAGTCACATCAGCGTGCAGGTCGAAAGTGAGAGTGCCTATATCAAGCAGATTAACAACCCGCGTTATCGTTATACCCAGCGCATCCGTGCCATTGAACCCGTCAGCGATGCCGTGCGACAAGCTGCGATTGACGCCCATGTCATGATTGCAGATGCACCTGTCGTCAGCAATGGTCGCCTAGAATTACGGCATTATCTACAAGAACAAAGCATCACCCAGACTACACATCGCTACGGCAACATCATCCAAGAGCCACGCGCTTAATAGGTTGTAAAGGTATGTCTGCGTAAGTGGACATGCCTTTTACACGATTGCCCCTAAACAAAGTGCCTAAAGCGACAATAATATGCTTGACTAAAAGACAAAACACTTAGACGGACATTCCTATGGGGAAAACCCATTCGACTAACACCAAAACGCTCTGGTGGCTGGTCACCATTTTACTATTCGCGTTTTTTGTACGTGTACTATATCTCGATGCACAAAGCCTGTGGGCAGATGAGGCATACACCTACATCGCTACCCAATCCGATACCTTCTTCCAGACCATTATCGGCGATGTGCATCCCCCCCTGTATTTCATGCTTATAAGGGCATGGACTTGGGTAGCAGGCACGAGCGAGTTCAGCTTACGCTTTCCATCGGTGCTGGCTGGTGTGCTGGCGTTGGGCGCGTTAGTCGCTGTCGCCCGTGAAATCACACACCTGCGTCCGCATCCTAATCAACTCGTGATACCTGTGCTGGCGGGTTTGCTCTTTGCTTTATCCGACCTTGAAGTGATGGTCGCACAGGAAGCACGTTCCTATACGCTCAGTGGATTACTCGTCACACTGAGTTTGCTCATGTACTTACGCTGGCTACGCACAGATAAATGGCAGTTAGGCGTCGCATTTATCGTGAGTACCTTGTTAGTGACATTTACCTTCTATATTGGCGTGTTTAGCTCCTTTGCAATAGGCGTACATGCGCTGTTCTTCTTACGCGGACGCCAACGCATCACAGCAATTGGCATGCTTGTCGTATCGGCACTGCTGTTTGTTCCTTGGCTGTGGTTCGTCATCATCCAACAGCAGATTGGCAAATTCGCGGGGCATGTCGTACCCGCGTATGAATCGAACTTAGAGACACTCTGGTATTTTCGGCTCTCGTGGTTCACGGATCAGTGGGCGCTGATGCTCGGACTATTTTTGCTGGGCTTCGTGGTCGTCCAACGGACAGCGACTGGCTACCGACTACAGCAACCACGCTGGCATATTATCGCCTTACTCACGCTTTGGATAACGATTCCGTTGGGGTTGGCGTTTGCACTCAATAATGTCTTACCTGTGCTATACGATTATCGCCTGACGCAAATCACGATACCTATTATCATCCTGACGGCGTATGGCTTGGCGAACCTTGATGCGCTGGCACGCTATACGCTGGTCGCAGTGATTATTGTCTATGGGGTATTCATTGTGGATGTATTCCGTCCTAAGCTCCCTTGGGAAAACTATGCTGAACAAGTCACGGAGTACGTGCGTGAAGGGCAGGGTGTCATTTCTGAGATGGGAGGTGGTGATTATACCTTTAATTATTACCTGACCCCGCTACTGCCGGATAGCATAACATGGGCTTCTACATGGCAATGGCGCTTAGAATCTCCCGAAACTTACGAGAGCGATATGCTGGGCTACGCTGATGCTTACGATAGCGTGTGGCTTGCCCGTTGGATAGATGATTCCGACGCTGAAACAAAGTTACGAGCGACTAACCATATCCCGACCTACAGCGATAGCCTCATTTATCAGGGAAGCATACTCGAAATTATCCGCTTTGACCGCTTACCGGAAAGCAATGTCGTGCGCTTTGATAATGGCATGGTCTTACGGCATAGTGTGGTACATGATGATGGCTTGGTTGATTTGTGGTGGACAACTGAGCAAACCCTCGCAACCGATTATGTCGTGAGCGTGAAGATACTCGCGCCGGATGGCTTTGTGGTTGCTCAGGAAGATATTCAACCACAGGTGGGCAACCAGCCGACATCAACATGGCAAGCGAACACGACGATTTACGACCCCCACGCCCTAAATACCCCTGTTGGCGATAATAACGTGATGGTGCAATTGTATTCATGGGAAAATGGCACACTCACCCTCGTGACAAGCGAACTAGGAGACGATTTTTTCATCCTGCTAGATTGATTGCTTATCAAATATGCCTGTAGCCTAGAAACATCAACCTTCGTGTGGATGTTTTTAGGCTCGAACACACGCACAAAAAGTCATCTAAATTGTTTTTGAATTAAATTAATCATAAAATAGAGGCATATAGTCAATGGTATCACCAGTGTTGGTGTGTTTAGGATGTAAGAAGGCATGGAGAACCGCTATCGTGTAGGTAATCCCATCGGATATGGTGGTTTTTCTACTGTATATCTCGCGTTGGATACATGGGATAACACGGAAGTCGTTATCAAATCTCTGAACAAACAGCATCGGCGTTCGGAAGACATCGTATATCAGTTCCGCAACGAAGCAGAGATTCTCGCTAACCTCGTGCATCCAAACATCATTTCTCTGCTTGATTATTGGGAAGATAACAAAGGCTGTTACCTCGTTATGCCATTGATGCCTAATGGCGACCTGCTTCGACTTTGCGAACATGATACCCTGACACTTGAAGAGATTGCAGGTGTGTTACATCAGATAGGCGGTGCGCTGGATTATGGACATGCACGAGGTATTGTACATGCGGATATTAAGCCTCAGAATATTCTACTAGACGAAAATGGGTTGGCTGTCCTCACAGATTATGGCATCGCAGTCGATACAACCCAACCAATACGTGCCAGCCGTGATGACAACTTGTATGCCACATTTTCTTATGTTGCTCCTGAGCAAATCACGATGAAAACAGTTGTCCCACAGTCGGATGTCTATAGCATGGGCATCATGCTCTATGAATTATTAACCGGACAAGTGCCTTTCCAAGAGAGCAGTGCGCTCGAATTATTGCGCAAGCATGTATTTAGCCCTGTGCCATCTATACGTCTATTACGCCCAGATTTACCGTCTACTCTGGACATCGTAATACAAAAAGCGACCCACAAGCGTGTAGAGATGCGCTATCAATGTGTGCCAGCACTGGCGGAAGCCTTCTCAATTGCGATGCAAAGCGTGCCGTCAGCGAAATCTGTGCATACATCTTCACCTATTTACGGTGACACAGCCGTGTTTGCTTCTTGAGCATTGAAAATTGTCTAATCTGTAATCAAAAAGGACAACGATTCAGCGTTGTCCTTTGATATGTATGTTACTAAGTGATTGCCTAACGGCTACCTTCGGTCTTATAAGGCTGACCAATCGCTTTTGGTGGAATAGCACGCCCGACCAAACCAGCCAGCACAATCAGCGTGACGATATACGGTACCATCTGTAAGAACTGCGGTGGTAGCGCGACGTTCAAAATTTGGAAACGGAAACCAAGTGCTTCCGAGAAGCCAAAGAGCAACGACCCACCAAACGAGCCGGATGGTGTCCATTTACCAAAAATCATCGCCGCGAGTGAGATAAAGCCTTTACCATCGGTCATGCCATCGGTGAAGCGTCCGGTTGCCTCCAGCGAGAACCAAGCCCCTGCCAGACCTGCAATCATCCCGCTGATGAAGACATTTATCCAACGCATGCGATTCACTTTAATGCCGAGTGTATCTGCCGCGTGTGGATTTTCACCGACTGCGATGGTTCGTAAGCCCCAGCGCGTATTGAACAAGACAATATGCGTGACGATAATCACCACGAACATCAAGTAGAAAATTGGTTGCGAGTTAAACAACGGTCCGATGACAGGCAAATCTGCCAGCAGGGGAATTTCAATCGCAGGCAAACGGCTTAGACCCGCTTCGCTGGAGAGCAAGACTTCTGCACGAATGTAACTGGTTGTGCCGAGTGCGAGAATGTTAATTACCGTGCCGGATACAATTTGGTCAGTGCTAAAAGTGATAGATAACCAAGCATGCAACAGGGATGCCAAGCCACCCGATAGTACCGCCGCGCACACACCCAAGAACATATACAAGAATGTCATGGATTGTGAGGGGGCAGGAAACCAAACTTGGAGTAAGAACAGCGTCGTGAAGCCGATACACGCTCCGAAGAGCATCATGCCCTCGATAGCGATGTTAATCACGCCGGAACGTTCGCACCAGATACCTGCCATTGCCCCAATTGCAATCGGGGTTGCTGTGCGCAAACTCTCGGTAATCATGGTGGTGGCGTTGGTTTGTCCGCCCGCCGCCGATGCGACAAGGAGCATCAAGAAGAACAACATACCTGCTACAATCAGCAGATAATTCACGAGGCGATTGGTCGCTTTGTTATTCCATAATCCCAACAAACCGACCAACACAAAGTAGATACCTGTCCCGACGATGAATCCCTGTGTAGGGACGGTTAGCGCGATGGGGTCGGTGTTATCAGTGAAGCCACCCCGCGAGAAATTCAACACTGTAGTGATGTCGCCTGTGAGTGACGAGAGGGCATTCACAACCGCCGCCGCACCAATCACCAGCACAATTCCTGATAGCAATTGTTGACGGGTTACGCGGACGGATTTAGCAACATTGCTGACGTTGCGTATGATGGGGTCGCTCTCACGTCCCATGAAACCTTGCCCGATGAGCAACAAACTCCCCAGCACACCTATCCAGAAGCCATAGCCTAGCATCTGTGAATAGGCGAGAAATTCACTATCTACTTCCTGTATCTGAAACGGAATCGCAAAGTAACCGACCAGCACGATAATCCCGCCCACGAGCAAGAGATAGCGTGCTATGCGTGTGATTTGTGGCACAAACGACAAGCCGAAAGCAATCACACTGAAGACGACACCAATCGTCAAGGTGCTGACAATGGGCATTGGATAACCAAGTTCGGGCGTGTTGCCCATGCTGATGCTCAGGGCAGAGATATTTTCACGGATAGCTGTTTCGACATCGTTACCGTCGGCATCCGTGCTAGTTACTTCTGTAGCGAGTGCATCATTTTCAGCGTCGTATTGGGGCGCATTGACTACGGGCATTATCAAAAATGCCAGTAGGACAAGCGCCGTCCCTACGAGCGCAAACCAATTCGCTGTTTTCATAGTAATCATGGTTAGTTCTAGCCTCCCCATCCGGTGGTGAATTGCAAATCGTCGGCGTCTGTGCGTTCAGAGATGCGCCACAGGAAGCGGATAATCTGGTCTGCGGCAACGAACATGATGATGAGTGCTTGTAGGATGCGTATCAAATCGAGCGAAACAACGGTGCGCACCTGCATGACGTTCGAGGCATCGAGCAAGCCACCCCATAGTAAACCCGCCCACAGCATATTGCGTGGGTTGGTGCGGGCAAGCAGAGCAACCGCAATCGCATCAAAGCCATAGTTAGCGAACAACAAGGGGAACATCACATGCGATGTTCCGCTGATTTCAATTGCGCCAGCTAAACCAGCCAAGCCACCGCTGAACGCCATCGCCAACACCACGTTGAACGGGACATTCATTCCTGCGTAACGGGCAGCGTTCTGGTTCAACCCGACTGTTCGGAGTTCAAAGCCTGGCGTTGTCCGTTCCAAGAACCAATCCGTGAACCAGATGACAAATAACATCATCATGAAGCCGAGATGCAATTGACCTGTTACCGTGATTGCTTGAATGAAGAAGCTCATAACGACGGTTACGATGCCCCAAATTGCCGGACGAATCATTGCCTGTGGCGTCTTTTTGCCTTGTTGCGAGAATAGCGCAATCAAGAAGACAATTATCCCGAAGCCAATGAACCATAACCCTGTTAGGTCGTCAAAGGTTGGGAGCATCGCGCTCGCTAAGATATTGCTCGTTTTTGGTGCGCTTGATGTGGGGTCGCCCAACAAAAGAGGCGCTTCCGATTTGATAACCCAATCTACTAAAAATAGCGCGATGAAATTCAACATAATCGTCGTGATGACCTCGTGCGCTCCTGTGAAGGCTTTGAGTGCGCCGGGTATCCCACCCCATAACACACCGCCTAGTGCGCCAAAGATAATCACCAGCCCGATGTGCAAAATAGGATGTACACCTGTGACGCTGATGCCAATCCATACGGCAAAGGTCGCACCGATGAATAATTGTCCTTCTGCACCGATGTTGAACAAGCCTGCTTTAAAACCGAGTGCAACGGCTAAACCCGCAATGATGAACGGAATCGACTTCACAATCGTACTTTCGAGTTGGGCAGGCAAGAACAAAAATGCTGACCCTGCCACCCGCGCATAATACACCGGACGGTCTTGCTCATCCCGAATAGAGCCGATAGCGCCGTTGTCTTCTGGAATGATGAACACCGCGCCACCCGGACGCCGTAAAATTGTATTTTCTTCAAGCACCGTATCGAGTTCGTTGTCGATAGCCTCATCAACGGTTTCGGCTGTGAGTAAGCCTTCGCCATAGAGTGTCGTTATCAGGCGGAAATTATCGGCTATCGCGCCTCGCTGATTGACCAATTCGGCTTCTTCGAGTGTCGTCAGTGCATTGATGGCTGCCGCTGCGTTTGCTTCGTCGAGGGCATTCAAGCTGATGAATAACTCACTGTCGAAAGGGTCTATGCCGTTATCGACAATCGCTCGTATACCGCGCAAATCAACTAGCGCAAAATCATATGCGTCAAAGAGTCGTAGATAGCCTAGCAATTCGCTTTGCTGTTCGGCTGTCATTGTTTCTACAGCAGGATACAGTTCGATAGCATCTGCGAGTGCATCATCAGCAAGCGTGTCGGATTCGAGGTCGGTTGCTAATGCTACAAGGTCATCGTACGTGCCTTCCCGCTCACGAGCATCGCGCCCACGCAAAACGGTTTCGGGTGCGCCAGCAAGTGTTGTGACGAAATCACCTTCCATGAAATTCGCGATGCCTTCGAGCGTTGTTGCAATGTCTTCATCGCTGAAATCATCCTGCATAGCGATGAGGTTTGCTTCTACTTCAATGACATCTTCGACATTATCCGCGAAGCTAGGCGGGTAGGGCGCGAGTAGTGCTTGGAAATTCCGTACTCTGTCGATGCCTAGGTTGCTGATATTATCAATCGCAATTTGTTGACGATCAGGTTCGCCAATCTCAACGGCATCATTGTAAGCATGCAAGTGTGTGAAATCACTACTATCGGCTTCATCACTGACAGCAATACCTGTTAAGCCTTCGACCAGCGCCGAATATGCCGACCCGCTGACTTGCAAACCGCGTCCTGGATTATCAATTCCCACTGTGAGAATGATGAGCGGAATCCCGAACAAGAAGGCTGTAATCACTGCCAACAACGGCACGAGGCTACTAGAAATATTGCTCCAGAGCTTCGCAAACGAGGCAATTGGCTTCGGCACGTTGATGTTTGGTTGTGGAGAATCGTTCTTCTCGGTCATGCACCGTTCTCCTCTGATGTTTGTGGTGCTTTCTGTGGAAAGTCTTTACTGCCTGCCATGCGCAAGCCAACCAGCGAACGCATATAGTCGGTATCTTTAGCTTCTTCGCTGTTGTTATCTAGCACGTCAATGAGTTCACCCGCAAACATGACAGCGATGCGGTCACTAAGCGAGAGAATTTCGTCCAATTCGGAGGACACGAGAATGACCGCCGTGCCTTCGTCGCGCATGCGGACAATTTGCTTATGGATAAATTCAATTGAGCCAACGTCCAAGCCGCGTGTCGGCTGGGCAGCAATCAGTAATTTCACGGGACGGCTGAACTCGCGGGCGATGATAACTTTTTGCTGATTCCCACCGGAAAGACTGCCAATCGTGTTGTGAATCAGGGGCGGACGCACATCATATTCTGTCACTAAGCCTTCTGCATTTTCGGCAATGGCATCGTCATCAACGACGATACCGCGTGAAAAAGGTGATTTATGATAGGTGTTCAACACCATGTTGTGCATCACTTCAAAGGGTTTGACCATCCCCATACGTTGCCTGTCTTCGGGGACGTGGGCGGTGCCGAGACTCGTAATTTGGCGGGGGGATGCGTTGGTGATGTCTTGTTCGAGGAGGGTGATTTTCCCACTTTCAACGTTTCGTAAGCCTGTAATCGCTTCGACGAGTTCGGTTTGTCCGTTACCTTGTACACCCGCAACGCCCAAAATCTCGCCAGCGAAAATATCCAGCGTGACATTTTTCACCACTTGCACACTGCGCTCATCGACCACTACGAGGTCATGGATTTGCATCACGTTATCGAGTTGCTCACCTGCCTCTTTTTCGATATTCAGCACCACATCGCGCCCGACCATCAGTGAGGCGAGTGATTGCTGGGTGCTTTGTTTGGGGTCAGCGTGCCCGGCGACTTTGCCGCGTCGTAGCACGGTGATGTCATCACAGATTTCGAGGACTTCTTTCAGCTTGTGGTTGATGAAGATGATGCTCACGCCATCGTCAAGCAGGGTGCGGATAATGCGGAAAAGTCCGTCAATTTCTTGGGGCGTCAACACCGCTGTTGGTTCATCGAGAATCAGAATATCGGCTTTGCGATACAATGCCTTGATGATTTCTACCCGTTGCTGAATACCGACTGGCAAATCTTGGACAATCGCATCGGGATTCACATCCAGACCATACGTATCTGAAATTTCCATGATGCGTTGGCGTGCGGATTGCCTATCTAAGAAAGCGCCGTTGACGCTCTCATTGCCGAGCATCACATTTTCGGTGACGGTTAGCACATCTACCAGTTGAAAATGCTGGTGCACCATGCCGATGCCTTTATCAATCGCATCGTTGGGACCATCAATTTCGACAGGCACCCCGTTAATAAGGATGTCGCCTTCGTCCGGCTGGTATAAGCCATAAATCATATTCATGAGCGTACTCTTGCCTGCGCCATTTTCGCCCAGCAAGCCGAGTACCCGCCCTTTGTACAGTGTAAGGTCTACATGGTCGTTGGCAATCACGCCGGGAAAGCGTTTGGTGATGCCCCGAACCTCTAAGACCGGAATCGCTTCTGACACAGAACTACTCCGTTTAAAAATAACAATCATGGAAACGCGCAACTTGGGGGCAAGTATAACGCACACTCAATGAGAGTGGCAGTCTTTAGGTAATTTTGGGTCGTAAGTAGTCGATGAATTTTTTATCTAACAGAAACGTAGATACTTGATTTCTTTACGAACTGAAAATTCTCTGTATGATAAGTTCTATATGTATGTCTCGGATACGCGATATGTCTTCAATAATCACTGTTTGCTCACCGGTGGCTGGGTTGTAGTGCGAGATTTCATTGAATGCGTGGTGAAGAACGGTATTATCTGGCAACATAGTAAAATAGACACCAAAACCTAAGTCTGGCAAAACTGTATGTCCTTCTTCACCGTATCGGAACAGCCTCGCACCTGTGAAACTATCAACGATGAAACCATCAGGAAAGTAATTGGTAAAAAGGATGTCTGCTCGTTCCGCTCTTGGCGGAAATGTGAATAAACGTTCATTTGTGTAAAGATCCATTATCCATATGTCATCAGGATTCGGAAATGAGTCTGCAAGAAGCGCATATCGCTTATCTGGTGATTGACTAGATGGTAAGCCAGAGCCACTGACATGCAGTAAACCTAATTGTGTCAAGTTACCTGTCACATCCGTTTGATAATAGGTTTGTCCTTGAATAATCAAATCGTTCGATTGCGACCTGTAAAACTGATTCAGTATCGTATTTGGATATGTGAAGACTGTGCCATCCGATGTTTGCAGTGTAAGCTCACAATTTTGTGGACACAGAGCCGGATAAGCGAGTAAATCATCACCTATAAATCAGAATGTCATGGAAGTATTATCAGTGTTAAATGTGTGTAGGGTATATATGGTTTGTGTGGTTAATGAAATGAGTCGATGTGATACATCAATATAATATGGGTCATCAGTGCGACTAATAAGCCATCGCTCACCATGAATATCTGCATCCTCTACCTGAATGACAGAATCTAATAAGTCTTCTTGAAATCTGTAGGCAATAGTTTCTGTGTTTGACGCAACATCATATTCTCGAATTTCAAGCTCAAATGTCTCACCTGTCATCATGAGATGCAGATAGCGTAAGTGTTGTCCATCAGCACTGAAACGCGCTACTGGCTGTGAGTTTTCACTTAGTAGATATATTTGGCGTGTATCTAAGTTGAGTAGAAGAGTAGGGCGTGTCCTCAGTCTTTCGTTTGTGTAAACCCCTGTATGGAGTGATGTTGTTAGGGCTAGATAAGGATATGCATAGGCTGTTGGTTCTAGGATAAATGAGCTATCCAAGTAATACTGCCACGTTGCTTCATCAAATATAAGCTCGACAGGTTGTGCAGAGACACTATCGAGCAGGTACAAGGTTTGCATATCATCTATTGTTGCGAGTGCAATGGCTTGTGCATCGCTTACGCGCCAAATTTCTCCAAATTGATATATTGTGTTTAATTCGTCTGTCAGCAGATTGACCGTGCCTGTAGGCGAATAAGCAAAGAGTTCGCCTGTGTCTTGATTCCACGCCCAATGCCAAACGGTGTTTTGTTGCTGTGCTTGCACGGATACCGACATGACCAAGAGTAAAATGAATGCGAGTAGTGTTTTCATAATGGTTTCTTTATGAGTGCATGCTAACGATAATATATCATAGTACTTTTCTGTTCTTATAGAAAAGTGATAGAAAACCCCATAGCTTGCTGTGGGGATGAATGGCACGCAACAAGTAGCGAGAAGAAACCAAAATCGCTATACTAATAACATCATGATAAAAAAAGTACCAATACACCAGACATACAAATATCGTTTGTATCGCTGTGACAAGCGCGATAAGCATCTACACCAGATGATTGATATTGCAGGTATCATCTGGAATCACTGCTTGGCGTTGCAGAAACGGTACTATCGTCGTTTTGGTAAGTATGTGTCGCAATCGCGTCTGAAAAGTCATATTGCTCATCTGCGTGGTAAGACTGAGAAATATGCGTACTGGGAGAAAGTCGGTTCGCAAGCAGTACAAGATGTGATTGAACGTCTTGACCGTGCCTACAAACGTTTCTTCAAGAAAGAAGCGGGACTGCCACGTTTCAAGAAAGTGAAGAAATATAGCTCTTTCACGCTCAAGCAAACAGCAGGCTGGAAGATGCTCCCTGACCTCAAAGTGCCGAACGCCGAGCAGAAAAAACGGGGTATCGGACAAGTCACGATTAGCAACAGACGCTACAAGTTCATCAAACATCGAGAACTCAAAGGCGACATTAAAACAGTCACGATAAAACGGGATGCGTGTGGTCGCTTATGGATTTGCTTCAGTGTGGTGGAAGAAATAGCCTTGCCAAAGAAAGTCAGCACGGGTAAAAGCGGCGGCTTTGACTTTGGTTTGTGCACCTTTCTGATCGACCACACAGGCAAACAGTATCACGCCCCTGAACCGTTCAAGCTCAAACTTGCGTTTTTGAAGGCTATCAGTCGCGCTATCTCCAGAAAAGTCAAAGGGAGTGGTAATCATAAACGCGCTAACTGGCAACGCAACCGCACTTACATCAAGATTGCTGACCAACGGCGTGATTTTCATTACAAACTGGCACATGCCCTCTGTAAAGAATACGACCATTTCTACTTTGAAGACCTGACCTTAGACGGCATGAAGCGCATGTGGGGACGCAAAGTGAGTGACTTGGGTTTTAGCAAGTTTCTCAAAATCCTAGAACGAGTCGCTATCAAACTCGGCAAGACGGTCACGAAGATTGACGCCTTCGCGCCAACGAGTCAAACCTGCTCACAGTGCGGACACCGCCAAAAACTCAGTCTGAGCGAACGTGTCTTCGACTGTCAGAAATGTAATCTTAAACTTGACCGTGACCATAATGCGGCACGGAATATTTTGCGCACTGGGTCATCAGTGCCTACTGAGAGAGGGTTAGGTAAGTCCTCCGCTTCGGTGTGAGGCTGACCTGCTGACCTCAGATGCCCCGTAGCTTGCTGCGGGGAGTATGTCACAGGATGGTCATAGTGCATTTAGCTGTACGCGCTAGAATAGTAAGCAACAATATTCATACGCGCAGAAAGTAGCACACACATGGCAATTCCCTCTGATTTAGACATTGCACAGAGCGCAACGCTCAAACACATTAACGAGATAGCAAGCCAATTGCATCTCGAACCCGATACCGACATTGAACACTATGGCAAGTACATGGCAAAGCTCGATTTGAGCATACTCGATAAATTGGCTGACCGTCCCAATGGCAAATATATCGACATCACGGCGATTACACCGACCCCCCTTGGCGAAGGCAAATCGACAACAACGGTTGGGCTTGGACAAGCACTCAATTATATTGGTAAAAATGCGCTCGTCACTGTACGACAACCCTCGCAAGGACCGACATTTGGCATCAAGGGTGGGGCAGCCGGCGGTGGGTACAGTCAGATTGTGCCGATGGAAAATTTCAATCTGCACCTAACAGGTGATATTCATGCTATCAGTGCCGCGCATAACCTCATCGCTGCCATGATTGACGCGCACTTGCACTTTGGCAACGCGCTCAATATTGACCTGCGTAATATCTCATGGAAACGGGTGGTCGATTTGAACGATAGGGCGCTTCGGAGCGTGCTTGTTGGCTTGGGTCCGCGTAGTGATGGTATCGCCCGCGAAACAGGTTTTGACATCACAGTAGCCAGCGAATTGATGGCGATTCTTGCGCTTACGACATCGTTACAGGATATGCGCAAACGTATTGGACGTATGGTTGTGGCGTATAACACAGACAAAGAACCTATCACGGCTGAAGATATTGGGGCGGCTGGGGCGGCAACGGTGCTGATGATGGATGCGATTAAGCCCACGCTGATGCAAACGCTCGAAAATACACCTGCTATCGTCCATGCGGGTCCCTTTGCGAATATCGCGCACGGTAATTCGAGTGTGCTGGCAGATATGATGGGGCTGAAAATGGCAGATTATGTCGTGACTGAATCCGGCTTTGGTGCGGATATTGGTGCGGAGAAATTCTTCAATATTAAGTGCCGTGCAAGTGGCTTGACACCCGATGCTGCCGTTCTCGTTGTGACAGTCCGTGCGTTGAAGGCGCATACAGGCAAATATCGTATCATCCCCGGCAAGCCTTTGGATGAAGGACTGACAACAGAAAATGTCGCTGATGTCCAAGAAGGGGCATCGAATATGATTAAGCATCTGGAGAATTTGCAGAAATTTGGCATCAAGCCTGTAGTGGCAATCAATCACTTCACGGATGATACCGATGCCGAACATGATGCTATCCGCGAAATTGCCGAAGCACATGGCGCGTATGCTGTCTCTGTAGCGAAACATTGGGCAGACGGAGGCAAGGGCGCGGCAGAACTTGCAGAGATGGTCGTCGCCGCCGCTGATGAACCGAGTACGTTCAAGTTTTTATACGACGTTACGCTACCCATTAAGGACAAAATCGAAATCATCGCTAAAGAAATATATGGTGCGGATGGTGTTATCTACGAGCGTACAGCCGAGCGTCGCATTGCACAATTTGAAAAAGATGGTTTTGGGGAGATGCCTATCTGCATGGCAAAGACGCATCTGAGCTTGAGCGATAATCCTAAGCTCAAAGGCGCACCGACAGGCTTCAACATCACGGTTACAGATGTACGTGCCTCAGCAGGGGCGGGCTTTGTCTTCCCGCTGTGTGGCGAAATGCGCACCATGCCGGGACTTGGACGTACTCCAGCCGCGATGAATGTTGATATAGACGAAGATGGCAATGTAGTCGGCTTGTTCTGATTTTGAACGACAGAGAGTAGGGGAGCGTAGCACGTACGCTCCCTGTATATCAGAGTCCGTTGATTAACATCCCACCATCTGTTGCCAGCTCTGCCCCCACTACAAATGAGGAATCATCTGAGGCGAGGAAGACAGCCGCCTTTGCAATCTCTTCGGGTGTGCCAAAGCGTTTAACAGTGAGCTTTTCCATTACTGTACCCGCAAATTGTTCAACAGCTTCCTGTGGCAAACCAAGTTTGCCATATAGTGGGGTGTTCACAGGACCAATGTTGAGTGTATTCACACGGATCTTGCGGTCAGCAAATTCGGGGCTGAGTGTACGTGCTAATGAGTGTACGGCTGCTTTACTCGCAGAATATACTGACGCATTGGCAAACCCAACAAGCGCATTGACCGAGCCATTTAATATAATCGTGCCACCTTCGCGCATGATAGGTAGGGCTTCTTGAATCGTGAAGTAAGCCCCTTTGAAATTGATGTTCATCACTTCGTCAAAAACTTCTTCTGTCATCATCTCGATTGGCCCCATACGGGCTATACCCGCATTGACGAACAAGATGTCTAGCCCACCATGTTCAGCCTTCACATGGTTAAACACTTGTGCCAGCGCATCTGCATTGCGTACATCTGCTTGAATGCCAGCGATATTTTCCGTCTGTGCCGCCTCTAGTCGCTCTTCATTACGACCTGTAATGATGACTTTCGCGCCTTGTGACGCAAATTCTTGTGCAACGGCAAGCCCGATGCCACTGTTACCACCTGTCACGACTGCTACTTTATTGTTGAGTTTACTCATCAGTGAATCTCCTCTTTATGATATTTGAATGGTCGCTCAAAAATAGACGCAAAAATTTTACGTCAACGTCGAAAGGGCAATCTGTACAACTGTTTCAAGGTCACTACGAATACGAGATGTCCGCGCCATCGTGCGTACAGCATAAATTATGCTTACCAAGTACCGGGCTGTATCATCTAAGTCTATGTCTTGTCGTACCTCACCATTGTTTTGCGCTCTTTCTAATGCACGCCGGAATGCCCCAATGCCCTCAGTCTCACTTTTACATGCTCTTTTATGTACATCGGGGTCATGTGCTGAACGATCCATGATGGCATTCTGCATGAAGCAACCACGTTGTAACGGGTCAGATAGTTCTAAGGTGATTAAACCATCAAAGCATATTTCGATAGCGGTCAAACCAGAGATAGGGGCATCTAAAACCGTGAAAATGTCACTACCGACATGTGCAAGATAGTGGTCAAGAGCTTCAAGGTAAATAGCGTGCTTGCTACCGAATGTATTGTATAGGCTACCGGGTTTTAGTTTCGTCGCTTTCGTCAAGTCGTTAATTGATGTTGTTTCATATCCCTGTTGCCAGAATACATCCATCGCACGTTGTACGACTTTACTACGGTCAAACTCTTTTGGTCTTGGCATTGTTTATCCTTTCTTGAAAGACAGTATATCTATTTTTGAGTGACTATTCAAGAATGAGTTTTGTTTGTCTCAAAATGCAGTTTACAAAAAATTTGCACTCTCTCTGTAGTCGTACCCAACTTTCCTGCTAAAATAACGCTACCTTACAATACATCATCCGACATAGACAACTTCATAGGGAAGGCAAGATGACGAAACGATTCATAACTGTTCTGAGCTTATTGATGCTTCTATTACTCACCTCGCTTGCTAGTCAGGCGCAAGCGCAAACGTGGTCGCTGTTTGCAGGCGATATTAAGGTTGTGCCGGAAATAACAACGCACAACGATACATTACCGGAACTGCATGCGGCACGCGGGGAATATGTGCCATTACAAATTATGTTGACGGAGAGCGAAGCACCTGTCGTTCCACAGGTGACGAGTGATAATGCTACACTCGAAATTACGGTTTACGCCCAAGAATTTTTCCCTATCACGGAATATTGGTTTCCAAGTGAGCCTTCGCAAGCGTGGATTGCTGCTGATGGGGTGCATATTGCAGACCGTATTGCACCACTGACTGCGCCCTCTGCCAGTCTGCCTCGTGTAGTTAATGGGACATCGGCTGCATGGGTTGATATTTTTGTGCCTGAAAGTGCAACAGCGGGTACATACACCATCACTGTAACCGTTAGTGGTGAAAGCCGTGATGTGCCTCTCACGATATACGATTTTACACTTCCAGAATCAAGTGCAATGACTGTGCTAATGCCTTTGGATGATGGTTCTAATATTAGCTATTTCGGTGAACAGCAAGGTATGGTGGCGGATGCATATCATGCTATGCTGATTGATATTTTGGCAGACCACTATGTTGTGCCAGGAGAATTTGTCGCTGACCCTGAATGGACAGGCTCATCGTGGGATTTCAGTGCGTTTACGCCCGAAATTGAACGCTATCCGGTTGGGACAGTATTCCACGCACCATCGCCTTTTGATTTACAAACGCAACAGTATGTGTTCCTCAATGAGGGTGGCGCACCTTATACGGCGTCTGCTTTTGGCAACCCCTATTTTGAAGAACAGTTGGATTTATATCTCACGAATTTGCGCGATTATCTCGTATCTATTGGGCGTTTTGAGGATGCCTTGCTCTATCCGACAGATGAAACATTCTGGGTTGCGGATGAACCTGACAACAATGGTCCAGCCGGATATGAACGCTTGCGCTTATGGTCAGAGCGTATATTTGCAGCAGATATGGGTGTGATGGGCAGTCGTGTATTCCCTGTAAGCTGGGGATCTAATTGGCTTGACCCTTCGTTAGTCGTGACTGATACACATGTGCCGATTGCCTATCTGGATGCTGCTCCTGAGTTATTTTCAACGTGGGCAGAAACAGAGGGCAATAGCTATAGTGTGTATTCAAATTTGTATGGCGATTTGATTAATATGTCCGCCGCAATGAATCGTGGTGTGTTATGGCATAGCTACGCACGCGGCGCACGCACTGTTGCTGGTTATGCTGTACTGGAATGGTACACTGATATTTACGACTTCATGACCCCGCTGAATAATGTAAGTGCTTATACGCCTCACTTTGGTTATGGTAGTGGTGCGCTGATTTATCCTGATGGGACTGCCAGCTTGCGTCTGAAACTATGGCGAGAAGGGGTCGAAGATGCACGTTTACTCGATGCGTATGCTGCGCAAGGGGGCGATGCTAGCGCCTTTGCTTTATGTCTGACGCCTCAAGACATCGACCAACAAAACCCAAACGCTGATGTTTGGATAAATGCGCATACGGCACTGCTAGAAGCCGTCAGCACAGGAACAATGCTTAACCTCGCAGCTGTTTGCCCACCTGCGCCAGATTATAGCGATACACTTGTACTCCATGATCCAGAGACGACAGGTATGAGTGAGTGGGAATTTGATGGGCTGGATATGGAAATTGTGGCAACTGCATCGGGTGAAGGCATGCGTCTAGCAACCACAAGTAGTCCAAATAGTGCCTTCTACTGGTACGGAGGCGTGGACTGGTCTGGATACACGGTATTAGAGTTGGATATCATCAGCGAATCACCTTACTTTACTGATTTGGATGTGGCAGTCGGTGATGGTAATGGCGAGTATATGCTATTCAATAATACCTCGCAAATTGTCGCTCCGAACACGACGACAACGCTTACCATATTGCTTGATGAGCCCCCGTTGACGGGTGAGGTGTTCGATTTCAGTGAAGTTAATTACATCGAACTAGCAATCGGCACAAGCATCACACGGCGCGATATTCGCACACAGGAGTTATATCAATTTCCATTGGGCAACCGTACTATCGTAATTGATCAGATACGGTTAGGGCGCTAAGTGAGTCTATTAATCTGAACTCTGGAACGTTATTTGTGTGCTTATCACCATGCTAAACGAGCAACCTCAAGCTGGTCAGCTATCAGCTTGTCAGCAAAAGCAGTGAGTTCTTATTGACAGGCTGAAATGTTTAAAAGCTATCGCTAAGACTGCTCAAGGTGTGGCGAGAAAGTATAGATTGGATTATCTATACCAGAGGTTATTAGGTTGATAACAGAAAAGAGGCATCCCTTTCATACGGGGATGCCTCTTTAGTGTGTAGCACAGACTATGAACCCTTACGGCGCAGTATCAGCTGTCGCTTCTGGTTCTACGGTTGATTCTGGTATATCAGCCGTTGCCTCAGGCGTATCAGCGGTTGCTTGCGGTATGACATCGGTTGCTTCTGGTGTATTAGTTGTTGCTTCTGGTGTATTGACTGGTTCAAACTCTAGGTTTCCACTGAGTACCATCAGGGCAGGGATACCACCACGATAACTTGTCAAAGGCATACCGTCGCCATCAAACATGAAGGCTAAATCAGGAGCGCCAGCCGTGTTGCTGTTACGCAAGAACCAACGTCCACTACGATAGCCCCCTATGGTATCTTGACCATCTTCATCCCAATCTCCGACAACCGGTGTCCAATTGGTTTCTCCGTAGGAAAATACATTGACGGTTGTGTTCGCTTGATTGCTATCTGCGAGTACCCAACGTCCTGCGTTGAATAACCCGACAGTATCGCCATTCAGGTTATCCCAATCGCCTACAATGGGTGTGCCACCTATGCCGAGTGGGTCGAAGCGGAAGCGAAGTTCGCCTTGATTGGCATCAGCAAAGCCAAGTCTGAACTCGCCATCTTTGTAGACGCCGAAATCGTCTATGTTATCCCCGTTCCAATCGCCAACAATCGCTTGCCATCCTGCTTCACGCGGACCAAAGACAAATTCATCAGAATCTGCACCGATGGTTGCTGTATCGCGTAAGAGCCATTGCCCTTGATAGAACAAACCAATGCCATCGACACCATCTCCATCCCAATCGCCCATTACAGGTTGCCATTGGGCGCCCATTGACCAAGAGAATGCAATATCGGCATTGCCTGTTGCGTTGCTATTGCGGAATTGCCAAAGACCATTGGGTGCATTGTACATGCCCACTGTCGAAGTGGATGGCGCAGCTGTCGCTGTTGGAATCGGTGTTGCTGTTGGAGGCGGGGCAACCGTTGGTTGAATACCTGTGTTGATAGTCAGCGAGAGATTGCCTCCCACATTATTGTTTCCCGCAACCATGATGAAATATGGTGTACCCGATGTCAGCATAGTGTTCAGTAATGCTTGTGTGCCTGGCGCACTGGAATCATCACAGGCAACAGCTGTCAAGTTGCCGACTGTCCCTGTGTAGATAACAACAGCCGCATCGTAATCTGACCCAATAGTATGAATCTGATAATTACCAGTCAGTGTAGGTGTGAAGCGATACCACACAGTTTGTCCGATGTTCGATGCACAGTTTGCGGGTGGGTCGCCGGCATCTGTCGTTGCATCGCGTGTATCGAGCGTTGTGTTAAACGGCATACTCGTCACGTTGACGGGTGAAGCGATGTCATCATTGGCAGGTATATTCGGTAATACGCTGACAGTCGCAGCTGCTACTAGGGTTGTGGAGTTAGATTGTGTGTCGAATGCACTAACATCAACCGTATAGTCGCCAGATAGCACATTTAAGGTCTGCCAGTTTGCCGTATAAACATCATCACCAGCGACGGCATCACCATTTATGCCTGTATCATTCAAGAGGATGGCATAGGTGGTCATGTTATCAGCATGATGTAAGGTCGCACTGATAGCATCTGTTACCAAGTCATCTTGGAAATCAATCACTGTTGCAGAGATTTGCACTGTTCCGCCCCGCACAATCGTATCAGGAATACCCGTCACGTTGGTGATAACCGGCTCAGTTGGGGCAGGGGTAGGGGTATATGTCGGTGTATTGGTCGGCGTGTTCGTCGGTGTATTGGTTGCCGTGTTCGTCGGTGTATTGGTTGCTGTGTTGGTTGGTGTATCGGTCGGTGTATTGGTTGGTGTATCCGTCGGTGTATTGGTTGCCGTGTTCGTCGGTGTATTCGTTGCTGTATTGGTCGCCGTTGGTGTATCGGTCGGTGTGTTGGTTGCTGTTGGTGTATCGCTCGGTGTCGGCGTGTCACTTGGCGTTGGTGTATCGCTCGGCGTTGGGGTAGGTGTCGGTGGCTCGTCCGTGCAATCATTAGTGAACTTCATATCATCAATATAAATTGTGCCGAGCGTGCCAAAACTGCGCAACCAAATCCACTCAATTTGACTGAGATTATTGCCAAACTCTGTCAGAGGAATGCAGTAATTTGTGAACTCTGTAGTTGATGGGCGTCCTGGTGAACCTGTGTAGTCATCTAAAAATACGTTTGGTGTCGAATTAGCAGAAGAAGGATTCCAGAACTGGATATATAAATCTTGTCCAGGTAATGTACCGCGCACATCTAACTGCAAATAGGTATATGGAGTGGCATCAAAAATGCTGAAATTTCGTAATGATAGACGGCTTGTTTGTCCGCCTGCGCTACTCAAATCGACACGTAGAGCGCGACGCCCTGCATTCACGACTGTTTCTTCCCGAAAATCGAGAGGCGAGTTATTGTTTGTCCATTCAAATGTCGGACCATCATCGAACACATAGGCATCTTCTGCAATAGGTGGCACATTGGTTGTTCCAATCATCGCATTCAAGATATTGCGTGTCATGCGGTCAATGTTGGCGTCGTAACTGATGTCGGTATCGTAATTTGTTTCGTCCAATTTTTGCGCCCAGCTATTGGTTGCGGCATCAAATACATAGGCACCACTGGTCGTATCTTGGTAAATGGTTGCGTTCTGTACGCCATCCTGACTGCCATCTAATGGGCGTAGGTCAATAGGGGAGTCGGATAATTCTACTAAGCCAGCCGGCGTTGGAATACCATCCCACACACGGTCATATTCATCCCCAATGACTTCTGGAATTACATCACCATTTGATAAGCCTGTACCTGCATAAACAAGGTCGCCTAGCGTTGTGCCAATGCCGGAAACAATCCAATCTTGATGTACACTATCACCAAAGTCGGCTTCGTACATCGCACCCAAAATACCTTGCTCTGGCTCATTGAGAGGGGCATCTCGCCAGCGCACTGTGATCAAGTCATCGTTAGATGTATCAGCATCTATAGCAAAGGGGTCGGTTGTGAGTGCCACTTCTTTATATGTCACTAAGCGACGCCCATTATCCTCGTAACGCATCTGCCAATAAATATTATTCGCTGTGAAATATGCCAAATCAGTTCCTGCATCCCGGGCGGCAACCACATTTTCACGCATGGGACGTGTATAGTATTCATCATGCAAATTGGCTAAAAAGACAGAATGCCCATCAATGAGCGTGCTATCTGTGTGTAAATCATAACTTGAGGCGTAGGTTGCATCATATCCATTGCGCTCTAGCCAGCGAATCATCTGATAATCCCCACCAAATAAGCGTCCTGCACCATCTGCCGCCGCATAAGGACGATTGAATGAGACATTATATGCTGCTTGCCTACCAACTGAGTTGAAGCCGTATACACTTTGCCCACCCCAATTATTGTATGCCTGATAGGTGCTAATTGGCGGAACATACATAATATCAGCGGCTTCACTATCATTTCGTAAAATGAAAATGATATAGCCGATTTGATTGGTATCGGTGGTCAAGCGTGCTACGTAGTAGCCACTTTCCCAGTCTGCGGTTGTGGTGAGTGTCATGGCGACAGGCCAGCCCGCATCTAAATACCCTGTGCTAGGGTCTGCTGACGGAACACCATAGAATGTACCTGTAAATGGACCGTAGCCATCAACCCAACGACCACCCATGCCACCGTACCAACCGATGCGATATATATCAATAAAATAGCTCGTGTCGATGGTACTAACATGGAAATCAATGGATTCTCCGATATTGATGCTTTCTACGGAAGCATAGCCTTCAATGGCTTCTGATTCGACTGCACCAGAAGGCAAGCCAGATGACAGAAATAATATAAATGCAAGCATCATAATGATATGTTTTATGCGCATGCTTTCCCCTGATGAATACATCTTCTTGTTTATATTAAGCATTATAACAAAATTTGGGGGCATCCTCAACTAAATGAAAGCTTTTTTATCCGTATGGCTGTAAAGACATCGTATAAATTCGATATTTTCAACGCATTTCCCTCATCATTAGGGGGTTTGCTATGTCAAATTATGCTATGCTACACGTGTAATATTCTCACTCAGGTAAAAGAGGACTGCGACACCTTATGATTGGTACTCGTCACAAAGTTTTACCGATGTTTTTGTTGACCAGCTTGCTGGCATTATTACTTGGTGCATGTACAGGTGCATCTGATAACCCCGCTCGCACGCTGACCATCGTCTCCGGCTCTGAAAACCGCACACTTGAACCGATTATCCAAACATGGGCAGACCAAAATAACTATAATATTGAAATTACCTATCTCGGCTCGCTTGATATTTCGCGCCAGTTACGGACAGGTAATATCGCCTTTGATGCTGTCTGGCCCGCGAACCGTCTGTGGCTGGATTATGGGGATATTAGTAATATCACCCGCCATAGCGAAAGTATCATTCGCTCACCTGTTGTTTTTGGTTTAAAACGTAGTGTTGCAGAACGTCTTGGTTGGACAGACGGACGCGATATTTTCATGCGTGATATTTTGGATGCTACCGAATCCGGCGAGGTGCGCTTCATGATGACCAGCGCGACCCAATCCAATAGTGGGGCATCATTTTACTTTGCGGCACTGAGTGCGTTCGCAGGTAGTCCTGAAGTCATCAGTAGTGATAATCTTAACGATCCAACCGTGCAGGAAGAAATCAGTCGTATTCTGGGCACAGTAGACCGTTCCAGTGGCAGTAGTGGCTGGTTAGCAGATTTGTTCATCAATGAATATGACCGCTTTGATGCGATGGTCAATTACGAAGCGGTTCTCATCGAAACGAATCAAGAACTCGCCTCACAAGGGCGTGACCCGCTCTATGCGATTTATCCAGTGGACGGGTTGGCAATCGCGGATTCACCCCTCGCGTATGTCGAACGTGGACTCGAAGATAAAGAAGACATTTTCTTAGAGCTACAAGCCTTCCTATTAGAAGAAAACACCCAGCGTCAACTGCTAGGGGAGGGGCGTCGTACTAGCACACTTGGTATTCAACTGAGCGATGCAGACCGAGATGTGTTCCGTCCAGAATGGGGCATTGATGTAGACCGTGTTATCCAACCGATTCGCTTTCCGAATGCTGAGGTGATTCAAGAAGCCCTGACGCTCTACCAGACCACGTTCCGTCGTCCATCGTGTACGGCATACGTACTTGATTTCAGTGGGAGCATGGTCGATAACGGCGAAGATGAACTCAAAGCGGCGATGCGTACCTTGCTTGACCAGAACATCGCGCAGGATTATCTGCTACAGGGGCATCCCGAAGATGTATCGCTGGTTGTCTTATTTGAAACGACTATTCTCAACCGTGATTTTGACGATTGGATAGTTGAAGGCAACGACCCAGCCGAGTTACGCGACCTTTATCTGCAAATCGAAGATGAATCCGCTGGCGGTGGTACAAATATTTTTGGTGCGGCGCTAGAGGCTTATCAAGAACTTGAAGACATCCGCGAAGACCGTGATTGCTTGCCATCGGTCATTGTGATGACAGATGGTGCAGACAGAGAAGGTCTCTATGGTGACTTTGAGCGATATATCAGCCGCACAGAAAATGATATTCCTGTGTTTGCCATCACATTCGGCAATGCAGATGAAGAAGAACTCATTCCGATGACCGACCTGACATTCGGACGCCTCTTTGATGGCACAGAAGATTTGATAGAAGCATTCCGTTCCGCAAAGGGATACAATTAGACATCATGACTGTAATGCTGAATCAAAAGTTGTTGATGTCGTACTTTGTGCCTGTGCGGGCGAACACATAAGTTCGCCCTTACAAACAAGGTCATTTTCGTGGGGAGTGCCTATGTGCGCTCCCGAAATAACACAGCGGAGAAATATAACGAGGAGAAATTCGCGTGGCAGATTATGATTATGACGCCAATGATGAAAAGAGTAATGGCTTAACACTCATACGCTCATTGATTGTGCTGGGCTTTGTAGTGGTAGCAATCATTGCTTTCTTGCCCAATATTCAAAATACGGTGCAAGATATTGTGCCGACAGATACGATTGAGGTTGAATGTGTCATCGGTAGTGAAAAAAGTGGTTTTCTTGATAATGAACAGGTGCAAAATATCCTCGCACGGGAGTATGGCATCAGTGTCTCGTATCGGCGGGCGGGTAGTATTGAGCAGGTGATGGAAAGCCCAGAAGGTTTAGATTGCTTGTGGCCCTCCAACACGAGTGCGCTTGAAATTTTTGAAGCGCGTAACCCCAGCCTCAGTGCCAGTGACGAAGTGATTTTCAATTCGCCTATTGTGCTGTATTCATGGCAATCGGTTGTGGATGGCTTGATAGCTGAGGGCATCGTGACGGAAAGTGCTGAGGGTATCCTGAGTGTTGATAGCTTCGAGATGCTAGAGTTACTCGTCTCTGAAGACCGTCCGCAATGGTCAGCGATTGGTGTGCCTGAGTTATTCGGTAGCTTCAACATTGTCACTACCGACCCAACGCGCAGTAACAGCGGAAATATGTTTTACGCGCTTCTGGCGAATATTCTCAACGGGGGCGATGTCGCAACGGAAACGACCATCGAACCACATTTAGATACTATCAATGCGTATTATGATAGGCAGGGTAGGTTGGAAGATAGCTCTGGCTTCTTATTCGAGCAATTTACGATACAGGGGGTTGGGGCATTCCCGATTATTGCTAATTACGAGAGCTTGCTCATCGAGTTTGCGATAGCGAATCCCGATAATGTCGAACAAATTACATCTGAAATTCGCATTATCTATCTGACACCGACAGTTTGGTCGTCGCATCCTTTGATTTCGTTGACGGACAACGGCGATTTATTGCTCGAAGCTGTGCAAGACGAGCGCCTACAAGCGATTGCATGGGAACAACACGGCTTCCGTAGTGGGTTAGCAGGCGTTGAAAATGATCCGGCTGTCTTTAATCTGAGTGGCATCAGCCCTAATGTGACCTCAGTCATTCCGCTCCCTCGTAGCGAAGCCCTGCTTGCTTTGTTGGATTCGCTAGAAAAATAACCTCGTCACGATACAGAAAGGCTCGTTTTTACCTGATGAGTCTTTTTGCTTTGTGCTTGGTAACGCAAAGGTAGCGAGACGGTAAAGGTTGTGCCGACACCTACCTCGCTATCCACAACAATTGTTCCGTCATGCCGTGTGACGATTTTTTTTACGATAGCTAATCCCAGCCCTGAGCCTTTATTTGTGTGTATCTGAGCGTCATCTGTCCGATAGAATCGCTCAAATATTTTGTCTTGGTCTTCTTGGGCGATGCCGATGCCAGTATCTTGAATCTGTAATTGAATCGCATCAGTCGTTGAAGCCCCACGTATCGTAACTGTACCATCGGCTGGGGTGTAGCGTATCGCGTTTTCTATCAAGTTCTCTAGTATGAGGCGTATATGTTGTTCGTCTGCTGTGAGTTCTGGTAAGTAAGCAGGCATATTGACGACCACATGATTACCATTTGCTTGAATATGTGCTGAATAGTCACTAATTAATTTTTCTAGTAGGGTAGGTACATGGACACTTATTAGATTAAGTGTGTCTGTTTTGTCGATACGGGTGAGTTCTAGCAAATTATCAATGACACCCATTAATGAGGTGATAGCGTTATCCATTGATGAAAACTGACGTTTACACTTATCTACAACATTGCCTATACGTGTAGATGTAGAGGCATCCTCAGATGCTATAGCCTCAATGAGTTCCATACGTTTATGCATGAGGTGGCGCGATGTTTTTAGAATAGTGACAGGTGTCTTTAAATGGTGCGATGAATCTTGGATGAATTGGCGCAACATCTCATTACGTTCTTGTTCAACTTGGAGTTCTAGCTGGCGTTGCTGGGCGAGTATCTCTGCACTAATGTCGCGTCCTTCGGGGATGAGCATGCTCACTTCGCCTTGTTCATCAAAGACAGGTTTGAGCGAGAAATCTATAGTGGTAGTTTGGTTATCTGCGCCAACAACATCAGCGTTATAACGTACAAATTCACCTTTTGAAGCACGCTTGATGGCTGCTTGCAATTGCGTTTTTGTTTCTTCAGAAGCTGACCACCACTTCGCATCCCAGAACGGTTTGTTGATAACATCATCTGGTTGTAAGCCAGCGAAGGCTAGGGCAGTCTAGTTCGCTTCTATGAGGGTGCCATCACGCTCTAGTAAGCCAATGAACTGAAAGGTTTGGTCAAAAATCGCACGGAATCGTTGCTGGCTAACAGCAAGGTCGTGCCGGAGTTCAAATTCTTGAATTTCGTAGCCGATGAATTTACCCAGCATAATCGTCAGTAGGGGATAGAAGATGACAGCCATTGGCACAAAGGCACTCAGGAAATGCATCGCCTCTTGCGTGGGGAGCATCATATAGCCGACAATAATACTTGTACCAACTGACATCAAACCAAGCAGACCCCAAGTCAAAGTTGTTGGTGATGCCTTCTTATGATGCCAATAGCTCGCTAACAGAGCAACACATAATATACCAACAACGGCACTAGGTGCACCAACACCCCCTACAATGAACACACGATACAGTGCGATAATGCCTGCCGAACTGAATGCGCCAATGGGTCCCCAAATATACCTGCTACAAGCACCACTGGGTTGCGTAAATCAATGATTAGACCCGGCGCAAGCGTAATACTCATCATCAAATTTACAATGCCAAACAAGCCAAAAATGATGCCAATCGTTACTTGCTTTACTTTGAGCGAATAAGCATCTAGCCGATACATACCTTGTTTGAAAATAAATGTTAGCGCAAACAAGATAAGTAAGGTTTCGGACATGGCTAAAATAATACTATTGAACATGTGGTGAGTCCTTCTCTCGAATCTCGCAGACATTATACACTCATTTAAGTGGCTTCAACATAAAGAGAGAATGTGTATGTGAATGATAGATTTTATGAAAGTGAGAAAGACGTTTTTAATGTTTGTATGTAATGAGAGTAATAATTTTTCGGTTTATTAACAATTATTACTAAAAATGAATATAAACTGATGTGTCTTTAGTCAATGTGTTAGAAAAATGTTATACATATAAACATAATTATAACGGCAAATGTTGGTAATACATTATAGAATCGTTGGAAATAAAATAGTTAACATCTCAATTCTTTTTTGTAACAAATCATATTAGACTGTCATTAGGTTGCTAAATTTAGTGGGGATATAAATTCCATATGTCATTACGTCAGCAAATATTACAATTAGCTCATCGGTATCGACTGAGGCTATTAGGTGTGTTCACTATTACTGGCGTGCTTGCAATTATTGTAGGAACAGTATTAGCACAGGGTGATTTGAACCTAAGTTTATCAGTTGTGGACTTAAACGGTGATCCGGTCACTGAAGTGAGTCCAGGGCAAGTTGTCGAATATGTCATTGATTATAGTTGCGGCAACTTGACAGGTGATTGTGGCGACCTACGTATTGATTTCCCGCTTGACCTTTCATTAGTTGCGTTTGAACAAGTCATCACAACGCCTAACTACACAGGCACTTTTAATATTGAGACTGCAGACACGGTGACAATTCGCAACAACGAAGTTCCAAATCCGATCTTCGATGGTGGTGAATCTGCTCAGGCTCGTGTGCGTGTGACTATTCTCGATACACTGACAGGTACGGAAACGATACCAGCAGAGATTACAGGGACGCTCTTTCAGGATGGTACAGCGACTGTTACCGAGACAGGTACATCGAACGTACCAAACTTGACGGTTGTGGCACCAACTGAGCAATGGGATGTCACTAAAACGCCGATTTCTCCGAGTGGGGTTGCGCCTGCGCCCGGTGGTGAAGCAACCTACCGCGTGAGTATGTGCCCTGATACGACTGTCGGGAATATTTCGCTAGATAATGCGTATATCATTGACCAATTCCCGCCGAATGCTGTCGTTGTCGCGCCTATTCCGAATGGTGGGTTTCTGCAAGATTTGCTCCCAGCCGGCGCTCCAGATGGTATCAACGATACGATTCGCTGGGACGTAAGCCCGAATCCATATCCGCCTTCGGCTGGGTGTTATGACGTGACGTATACATTGCAATTCCCTGCGGGGGATTTTCCAGTTGGGACAGCGATTGATAATGTCGCGCAGGCATTTGCAGATAACCCTGAGGTTGACCCCAACGGTATCTGTGAAGCGCCTTGTTCGACTAACACGACCAATAGAACGATTGCCGCGCCAACGGTCAATGTGAACAGTGCTGTGAGTAAATCGGGTCCTGGCAATACGCCTGTTGCGCCTGGTAATTCGGATGGTACGACGACTTATGGCATCGGCTTAGATTTGAGTGGTGCAAATACAACCGCTACTAGCTTCACTATGACGGATTATTTGCCGATAGCGAGCGATAATTTACCGATTACGAGTGTGACATCTATTAATAGTGGGCAATGGGCAGATAATACGATTACAGCGCGTGTTGAATACACGACAACTGTTGACCCACAAAACAATGCGCCTGTATGGACATCGCTAGGTATTGTTAACGGGACAGGGCAGACGTGGACGAGTGCCGGGGGCGATTTCCCAGGTGTTGGTAACGGTGGGGCGCTTGCGGATACGACGAATATCATCACGGGTATACGCTGGGTATTTTTAGACCCCCTACCACCCGGATTTGCATTTACGAATAATGCGCCTATTCGCTTTATCGTGCGCGAGGGCTTGCCAGCAAGTGATTACAACGATGGTAGTGGTTTCCGTGATTACCAAAACTGTATAGATGGCGAAGCAACTTCGCTTGACCAAAATGGCAATCCGCAGAATGAAACGGGACAGGATTGCGCTAATCTGCGTACGAGTGATAATCCTGATGGTTTTGCGAATGTGACGCTGAATAAACAGAGCAATCCGCAAGAGGTTAATGTTACAGATACCATTCAATTCACATTGACAGTTAATCTGACTGAAGAAGCCTCCGGCAACTTGATTGACCCTGTGATTCAGGATGAATTGCCAGCCGGCTTGAATTTTGTCAGTTGGGATAGTGTCAGCATTAGCAATACGGTGGGTGGCGATGTGCTTAATGCGCCGTATTTGGTACTTGAAGATGATGTCAATATCGGTGGCGAGATTCGTGACCGCTTGCAATTTTATTGGGATGATGTAGATGTTCCAACGGGTACGCTACTTGACTGTACAGGTGGGTGTAATCCGAATGGCTTGGCTTCACCAGCCGGCGCCCGCGAACTCGATATTATCCCGCCTGTAACAGGCAATAAAACGATTACGATTACGTTTACAGCAGAGGTATTGCTATCGGCTGCGGCTGGAAATTATAGCAATGCACTTGAGATTGCTGCAGACTCGCCGAATTTGTTCTGTCAATCAGGTATCGCTGCGAATGATACCGATGACCTTGATGATGATGGTCTTGGTTCAGATGTACTCTGCTTTATTGAAGACGATTACGATGTGCGCGAAGCCGCGGATATGAGTTCACAAAAATGGATTCGGAGTGTCGATGGTGTCAACGGTACATTCGACTTTGTATCATTCAATAACCTTGATTCACCGGATAACCCAACCTGTCCGCAATTCTTCTATGATACGACAGGTGATGGCACTGATGAACGCTTCACACGCTTCCCCTGTGTGGCAGAAGGCTTGCCAGAAGGCAACGTTGAATATTTACTTCGTGTTATCAACACAGGTGTTGTGAACACGGACGAGTATATTCAGTATGATATATTGCCGTTCATTGGCGACACAGGTGTTTCGCAAGATTTGTCGGGTAGTGCGCGTGAAACTGAATTTTTGGTCTTTATGACAGGTCCTGTTGAGATTGAGCAATTGCCAACTAGCCCAGCACCAAGCGGTGCAGCATTCACACCACCAACTTTTACAATTGAGTATAGTAACGCTAGCAATGCGTGTCGTACAGAAATGGAAAATACAGAAACAGCGCCATTCCCCGCTGGCTGTGTCAACAACTGGACAATTGACCCAGTTGCTGATTTTGGTGGTTGGGATCAGGTACGCTCATTCCGCATCGTACAAAACAACAGTGCGAGTGATGGTGGCACAGGTGTCATTCCACCAAGCACTGAGATGTATTTCAGTGTGCCAATGGAAATCAACCAATATGGCGATGCACCAGACTTAGCAGAAACGGGTGAGATTGCGTGGAACAGCTTTGCACAACGTTTCAGCAATGCGGAATCCGGCACGCGCCTTTTACCAGCCGAGCCTCCTAAAGTAGGTATTGTTGTTGAACAGCGTTTCAGTATTGGTAATCGTGTTTGGATAGATGATGGGTTCAATGGAACGGGCTACACGCTTGCGAATGCCAATAATGGACAAATTGACCTTGGTGAACTTCCGAGAGATGGCGTGGAAGTTCAATTGTGGCGCGATACAGGGACTGGCTTCCAGTTATTTGCTACGGATGAAACACGCGATGGCGGGTACTATATCTTCGCTAATTTGGATGCGAATACCTATACATCTCCAACAGCAGCGCCAAGACCTATTGATTATCAGGTGCGTATCCCAGCAACGGAGTTCCAAGCTGGTGGACCTTTAGAAGATTACATCAGCAGTTTTGGGCGTCGTAGTGCGACGGGCAATAATGATGTCGATAGCGAAGATAATGGTATCGACCCCACAGGTACAACGGTTTCAGGTGGTGGATTTGTTCCATCAGAAACATACGAAACGGATGGTGTACGCTCAACGACCTTCCAGCTAACAGCGAACCAAGAAGCAGAAGGTGAGACAGATGTACTCACCGATAATACCAATCCTGACCCTGACCCGCCCTCAAACGAAGGTCCACTCGGGCGTGGTGAAGATTTTGAAGACGACCCTGATAGCGATTTGACGGTTGATTTTGGTTTCTTCCGTCCGATGAGTATCGGTAACATTGTTTGGCTAGATGACGATAACACTGTCGGTACACCTGGCGACGGTATCATCAATGGTGCAGAAGCAGGCATTCCTGATGTTGTTTTACGCTTGTACTTGGCTGATGGTACGACACTCTATGATGTGAATCCGAATCAGGGCGGTATCCAACCTTACGAAGTGACGACGGACGCCAATGGTTTCTATCTGTTTGATTTGCTCCCACCCGGAGAATATGTTGTGCGTGTGGAGGCATCGAACTTCGCGTTTGGTGCGACGAATGCAGGTGATGGACCACTCGCTGATTACATCAGTAGCTTGCCAGAGAACCCTGTAGACGAAAATGCAGGCGGTAACGCGGATGATAGTACCGACCATGGTATTGACCCTGCGACGGATGGTGACCAGCGTACCAATGGTGTGTCGAGTGCGGTCATTACGCTTACGCCAGATTCTGAAATTACGACTGAAGCACTCGGTCCCGCCGGCGATGGACGCCGTGTGACACCGGATAACAGCGACCTGACAGTTGATTTTGGTTTCTGGGAAGAACAGACGACATTTAGTCTCGGTAATCGCGTGTGGGATGACATCAACAACAATGGCATCCTTGACCCAGGCGAAACAGGTATCAACGGGGTGCAAGTTGCCCTTTACGAAGACGATAACGGTGATGGTATTCCTGATACTGCAACACCTCTGCTAACAACAACGACGGTTGAAGATAGTGTTACGGGTGATGACGGTTACTATCTCTTTGATAACCTAGATGCAGGGCGCTATGTGGTGCAGTTGCTCCCTGTTAACTGGACAAGTGGTTTGCTGGATGAATACATTAGTAGTACACCGACCACCGCTACCGAAAATACGGATAATAACGATAACGGTATCAATCAGGTTGATGGCGATGCGAATGGTACGTTGAATGAATATCAGACAAATGGTGTGTTCAGTAATACGATTCAGCTTGTACCAGAAGGCGAACCAATCAACGAAACTGACCGCAATACGGATAATCCACAAGGCGCGGCACAAGATGACAATAGCGACCTAACCGTTGATTTCGGTGTCTTCCGCCCGATGAGCTTGGGTAACATTGTCTGGCGAGATAATGGTAGTACAGCAGGTGGTTTCGTTCGCTCGCAATACAACGATGGTATCCGCAACGGAAATGAACCCGGCATACAAGGCGTCACGGTGCGCTTGTTTGCCGCCGATGGTACGACACCAATTCCAGACCCCTTCAATCCGACGAATGATTATGTGGTGACAACCGATGCACAAGGCTACTACTTGTTCGATGGTCTGACACCCGGTAACTATGTCGTTAGCATTGGCACAGAGAACTTCGATAATGGTGGCGACCCGCTAGAAAACCTCGTCAGTAGTTTTGATGTAGCCGCTCCATTAGATATAGACCCTGATGATGACGACCATGGTATTGATGTCGCTGACCCAACAGCTAATGCCGTTCAGAGTCCAGTTATTGAGTTGGCATACGGCAATGAGCCAGACCCAACCAACACGCCAGACGATAGCGAATCTGTCACAGGCACAGGGCGCAGTAATGAATCTGACGATAATAGTGATTTGACAGTTGATTTCGGCTTCGTCACGCCACCAATGAGTATTGGTAATCGTGTTTTCTTCGATGATGGTAACAACGGCGCGACCCGTGCTGATTTCAACAATGGTACGTTTGATGGTACCGAAAGTGGTGTTGAGAATGTCGTCGTCAATTTGTACTTTGATAGCAATGGCAACGGTACAGTAGATGGCGCAGAACTCACGACACCTATCCTGACAACGGTCACGGATGCAGATGGACATTACTTGTTTGATAGACTTCTACCCGGTGTTTACATTGTAGGTATCCCAAACACAGAGTTTGATGGTGCAGTCCCCAATGGACCTGATGGTATACCGGGCAATGCCGATGACCCGTCGCTATTCGAGTATCAGAGTAGTACCGATGTTGCCGCACCAGTTGATGCTGACCCTGATTTAGACGACCATGGTATCGACAGCGCAACACCTGCAACAACAGGTATTTTCAGCCCAGAAATTACACTGACGACTAACAGTGAAAACCAAGTCGATGCGGAATCAGGACCTAATGACCCTGGTACAAATGGTGAAACCGACAACAACAGTGACCTAACAGTAGACTTCGGTTTCATTCGCCCGATGAGCTTGGGTAATATTGTCTGGCTGGATAACGGTAGTACACCGGGTGGTTTTGTACGCTCGCAATACAATGATGGTATCCGCAATGGTGATGAGCCAGGTATACCAAATGTGACGGTGCGTTTGTTTGCCGCAGATGGCACGACACCGATTCCAGACCCCTTAAATCCGACGAATGATTATGTTGTGACGACGGATGCACAGGGTTACTACTTGTTCGATACCTTGCCACCGGGCGACTATGTGGTGAGTATCGGGACAGAGAACTTCGATAATGGTGGCGACCCGCTAGAAAATCTCATCAGTAGCTTTGATGCGACAGCCCCAGCCGACGCGGATGTAGACGATGACGATCATGGTATTGATGTGGCTGACCCAACAGCCAATGCGGTACAGAGTCCTGTTATCACACTGGCATACGATAACGAACCAGCTCCTGCGAACTTACCAGATGATGATGAAGCTGTAACAGGTACAGGGCGCGGTACGATTCAAGATGATAATAGTGATTTGACGGTTGATTTTGGCTTCGTCACACCACCAATGAGTATTGGTAATCGTATTTTCTTCGATGATGGTGGCAATGGCACAGCACCAGCCGATTTCGACAATGGCACATTTGATGGTTCAGAAATTGGTGTGCCAGATGTCGTCGTCAATCTCTATTTTGACGTAAATAACAATGGCGTATTTGACGCGGCAGAATTGGCAACACCGTTTGTAACAACGGTCACGGATGCAGATGGACACTATCTGTTTGATGATTTGACACCCGGACGGTATCGCGTAGAAGTTCCAGCGTCAGAGTTTGATAATACTGTTCCGAATGGTCCTGATGGCACACCTGGTAACGCCGACGACCCCTCGTTGGTTGGTTTCCAGAGTAGTACCGATGTTGCCGCGCCTGTCGATGCTGACCCCGATTCCGACGACCACGGTATTGATAATGCGACGCCTGCAACCAACGGTATCATCAGTCCAGACATCATCTTGGAGACAAATGGTGAAAACCAAGCGGATGCAGAATCAGGACCCAATGACCCTGGTACGAACGGGGAAACGGATAACAACAGTGATTTGACTGTAGATTTTGGCTTTGTGCGCCCGATGGCAATCGGCAACCGTGTTTGGTTTGATACAGACCGTAGTGCTACGAGTTTGCCAGGCGATGGTACACGCCAAACGGCTGAATCGGGTGTCAATGGTGTTGCGATAGAGTTGTATCTTGATAATGATGGCAGTGGTACGCTGACCGCTGGTGATACGCTTATCGCACAGACAACAACAAATACCACAGGGCATTATCTCTTCGATGAAACAACGACGGTGACTGCACCGGGCGTAGATGACCCGAATGATTCGCCGATTGGTCCTGGTAACTATGTGGTGCATATCCCAGCCAGCAACTTTGCGGCGGGTGCTGTACTCGAAGGATATGTGAATAGCGATGGCGCGAATGGTAGCGGTGGCGATACCCAAACGGATAGTGTCGATAATGGGGGTGATGAAAACGGTGTAGATTCTATACCCGGCACGCCTGCGACCTATCCTGCAACAGCAGGTGTCACAAGTACGCAAATTCAACTGCGTTATGATGATGAACCGACGGTTGCTGTAGAAACTGACCGCGACCCTGCGATTGCGACAACGGCACCGAACTATAATGGACAGGGTGTTGAAGATGATAACGCTGATTTCACTATAGACTTCGGTTTCTACCGTGCGTTGAGCATTGGTAATCGCGTTTGGTTTGACCGTAACCGTGATGGTTTGGATGACGGCACTGATGTTAACCCGACGGTTGGTGCTGTAGATGAAGGTATCGCAGGGGTGACTGTCCAGTTGCTTTACGATGCTAATAACGATGGTGCAATCAATGGTGCAGAGCTGACGCCAATTGCTACTGATGTCACGGATGCGAGTGGTTACTATCTCTTTGACCAAACGGGCGACCAGAGCGTTGCGAATGGTGGTAATTTGCTACAACCTGGTAACTACATCGTGCGCATCCCAGTTAGCAACTTCAATACCGGTAATGCGCTGGCAGATCATTACAGCACAGCAACATTGGTGAACGCACCAGGTAACGATGCGCCGGAAGATAACGACGATAATGGTATTGACCAGCGCGATTTGAGCTTACCAACCCTCACACCTATCGACATTGATAGTGAACTGATTAACCTCTTAGCTTATGACGAGACAACGACAGAAGCAGCAGGTGATAAGGGAGCAGATGGTGATGGGCGTTATGGTATCCGTGATGATAGCAGTAACCTGACAGTAGATTTCGGCTTCTTCGTGCCGTTGAGTTTGGGTAATCGTGTTTGGCTGGATAGCGACAATAATGCACTGATTGATGCAGGCGAACCCGGCATTGAAGGCGTATTAGTGGAACTCTATCGTGATGGCGTTGACCCGCTTGGCACGCCGTTCCGTACAACGGTTACGAATGCAGATGGTTACTATATCTTCGATGACTTGCCAGAAGATACCTATGTCGTGCGTCTTGCACCACGTAACTTCCAGAATTTGCCAGATGACGGTAATCCCGCGAATGGTATTGAAGGGTCGCTCCGTACTGCTCTTGGTCCATACTCTAGTAGTGAAAGTGGCGGCGCAACAGAGGCTACATACTTGCTAGATAATGGCACGGATAATAACGATAACGGTATAGATGAGAACTTACCAGAAACGAATGGTATCCGTAGTAATCCAATCGCTCTAAGCTATAACACTGAATCTAGCCCAGCTGGCACAACACCACCAGACGATTTGCCAGCCGACTTAGATGCTACAGATGGTGAAGGTCGCTTTGGTGAGCTAGATAGCAACGCAGACATGACAATTGATTTCGGTGTTTACTCGCCACGTATGAGTCTTGGTAATCGTGTGTTCTATGATTACAACAACAACCGCGTCATTGATGGTGTAGATGTTGGTGTGCAAGGTGTGGTTGTGAATCTGTTCCGTGATGATGACAATAATGGTATACCTGATACACCTGTTGCCAGCCCAATCGCAACGACAACAACCGATGCACAGGGTTACTATCTGTTTGATAACCTTGATGCTGGACGCTATATTGTCCAGATTGATGAAGATAATTTCCGCACGGGTGCAGTGCTACAAGATTGGTACAGCAGTCAGGATAAAGACGCGGCGAACAATCCTGTTCCACCAACGGATGACGAAGATGATGATATAGAGAATGGTATTGATAATCCGTTTAGTTTGGGCACGAACCCGAATCCACAAGCGAACGGTGTCTTTAGCCCAAGCATCAACCTAGAACCATCCGGCGAGTCTGTAATTGAATATTCGGTTCACCATTACCAAGCGTACCCAAATCTTC
>JBCBKJ010000042.1:0-46812 GCA_038522085.1 Chloroflexota bacterium | reverse complement strand
TCTGACCTTGACAAGCAATGTGTAGATGCGTATACTACACAACATTGTAAGGGTCAGACAAAGTGATTTTAGTAAAATAGATATGCCAAAATGCACATCACGAAACACTCTCTTGTAATAAAAAGTAATGCACACGTTTATGAGAAGACTATCCAGTGAATCTGCGCAAATTGAGTAAAGTATAAACAAGCAAATAATCTATTTTTTGGTGATAATATCTAATCAGCGTGGTATCAGATTCTAATTCGCTATCGTGTATTGCCATCATCACGAAGTATTGCGCATGAAAACGCAGTGAGTCAAGCACTTTTCGTAATATTTGTAAGATTAGCTATATATTAGCAGATTATAACTCGTAATTAACGTTAATAATCACCAATAGCTTGTTTCTGCATGCTTAGTCTTTGTTTAACAGATAACTATTTAATGTAAAGTATCGTTTAAATCTTGAATTTTTCGCCTTAACCATCGTAATGCCTTGTAACTATGATACGCTTTCCTTCACAAATGTTGTCTCAATGAAAGGCACTTATAGTATGTCCTACAAGTACGAAGCACAATTACGCACCAAAGCACAAGCCTTTGCTGATACTATCCAGAGTGAGTTGTCATACAGCGCAACAATCGACCCAAAATCATTCCGTGAATACAGCGTCGCCGTCCAACTAGGGGAGGTCGGGAGTGCCACAATTTACTACAGCCCCAAAAAAGATACCTATAAACTCGTTCCCAATAACCTTGGCGATGCGGTAACAGAAACGATTTCATCTGTCTGGCAATCACTCCCAGATACAGCCGTTACCAGCAAAAAAGCATCAGTTGCCCCCTCAAAACCCCGCACACAACATCAAGCCTATGTCGATGGTTCATATGATGAATCACGCGAGACTGTTGGCTACGGCGCCATTATTCTTTCAGGCGATACAGTGTTAGCACGCTTATCAGGGCGCGTAAACGACTTTGCAGAATCGCGTCAAATCGGTGGCGAACTACAAGCAACAATGGAAGTTATCAATTATTGCCAAGCAAATAATATCGCAAAGATAGACATCTACTATGACTACAAAGGCATCGAACTTTGGGCAACCGGAAAATGGAAGGCAAATAAACCTCTCACACAATCCTACCGTGCTTTTATGCAATCCCATGACATAAAAGTACACTGGCATAAAGTCAAAAGTCATACAGGTGTAAAATGGAACGAAGTGGCAGACGACTTGGCAAAAAAAGGCGCACGCTCATAAAACATTTATCGCATCGCATAGGCGTAAGTATCTTAGACCGTTACAATACGCGAAGATTTGCCGAAACAGATAATTGAGTACATAAAATGACAGAAAAAACGAAGAATACGGACAACGCACACCCCTTAGTGCGCTTGCTCAAATATATGAAACCCCACCGCAGAAGCGTATATATCGCGGTTGCATTTTCTATCCTCAACAAAATTTTTGACCTCGCACCGCCGGCACTCATAGGTATTGCAGTCGAAATCGTAGTCAATCAAGAAAATTCATTTTTCGGGCGTATGGGCTATACCGACCCCGTACAACAACTGACGATTCTAGCTGTTATTACACTCGTTGTCTGGATACTCGAATCTGTGTTTGAGTATATGCACCGTGTTTGGTGGCGTAACCTCGCCCAAGTTGTGGAACATGATATGCGTGTTGATGCTTACTCGCATGTCCAGAACCTTGAACTTGCCTACTTTGAAGACCGCAGTACAGGCGGTTTGATGTCCATTTTGAACGATGATGTTAATCAGTTAGAACGCTTCCTCGATACAGGCGCAAATAGTCTGATTCAAGTGTCTACAACAATTATTGTCATTGGCTTGTTCTTTGTCCTGACAGCGCCCTCTGTGGCATGGATGGCAGTTCTGCCGATGCCCTTTATTGTGTACGGCTCAATCTGGTTTCAGAAGATGCTTGGACCCCGTTATGCTGAAGTACGGGAAAGAGTAGGCATGCTCAATTCGCAACTTTCCAACAACCTCAGCGGGATAGCGACCATCAAGAGTTTCACTGCTGAATCACACGAAGTTAAGCGTATCACAGGGGGCAGCCGTAATTATCAAAACGCAAATGAATCAGCTATCTTGCTCAGTTCGGCGTTTTCGCCTCTCATTCGTATGGCAATCGTAGCAGGCTTCATTGCTATCATGGTATTCGGTGGTCGACTTGCGCTGACAGGGGCGCTGAATGTGGGTTTGTATAGTATTCTCGTCTTTTCGACACAACGTCTGCTCTGGCCTCTCACCAGTCTCGGCGAAACCCTTGACCAGTACCAGCGTGCAATGGCATCCACCAACCGTATTCTTGATTTGCTCGATACCGAGCCACAAATTGAAAACGGTACACAATCCTTGCCAACAGGGGAGGTATCCGGCGAAGTGCGTTTCAATGATGTGAAATTCGCCTACAGCAACGGCGCACAAGTCCTCAAAGGGCTTTCATTTGAGATTCCAGCCGGAGAAACAGCCGCCATTGTTGGCTCGACAGGCGCAGGCAAGAGTACGGTAATTAAACTCCTGTTGCGCTTTTACGACCCGACCAGTGGCACAATCACGCTCGATGGTCACAACCTGCGCGACCTACAAACAGATGACCTGCGCAGTGCTATCGGACTTGTTAGCCAAGATGTGTTTTTATTTCATGGCACAGTTAAAGAGAATATCGCCTACGGCACATTTGACGCTGACGAAGCAGACATCATTGAAGCCGCTAAAATCGCAGAAGCACACGACTTCATCATGGGCTTGCCCGATGGCTACGATACTATCGTCGGGGAACGCGGACAGAAACTTTCCGGCGGACAACGCCAGCGTATCAGCATTGCCCGCGCTGTTCTGAAGAATCCACCTGTCCTCATACTCGACGAAGCAACCTCGTCCGTAGACAACGAAACCGAAGCCGCTATCCAACGCTCCCTAGAAAAAATTGCTATCGGACGCACAACTATCGTCATTGCACATCGCCTCAGCACCGTTCGTAACGCAGACCGTATCTTCGTACTCGAAAATGGCACGCTCAAAGAGCAAGGCAAGCACGAAGAACTCACAGATGGTGATGGCATCTATGCAACGCTGTGGCGCGTCCAAATGGGCGATAAACTTCCAGCCGCAGGCGATTAAGTCTCTATCCGAAAAACGATTCTTGTAAGGGCGCACTACAGTGCGCCCGAACCAATCGATTACAATTTGCAACTAGATTCTAAGACCGTGTAAGTACAGGTCACATGTAGGGGTGGTCTACCACTCACTGACATGCTCGCTTCTCAAATGCGTGGTGGTGTTACCCCTGTTTGCCCCTGATACTTGCCTTTTTTATCGGCATAAGATACTTCGCACTCTTCGTCAGCTTCTAAAAAGATAACTTGTGCAATGCCTTCATTCGCGTAAATCTTTGCAGGAAGCGGTGTCGTATTGCTTATTTCTAACGTAACATAACCTTCCCATCCAGGTTCGAAGGGCGTTACATTCGTTATCACCCCTGCTCTTGCATACGTCGATTTGCCGACAGTAATCGTCAACACACTGCGTGGAATCCTGAAATATTCAACAGAGTGCGCCAGTGCAAACGAATTGGGTGGCACGATGCAGACATCCCCCTCAAAATCAACAAATGAGTCAGGACTAAAGTTTTTTGGGTCAACAATAGCCGAATGAACGTTGGTGAATATTTTAAACTTATTTGCTACCCGCATATCATAGCCATACGATGATAAACCGTAGCTAATCACACCATCTCGCTTCTGCTCTTCAACAAACGGCTCAATCATCCCATGTATCTGCGCCATTTCACGTATCCAATGGTCTGGTTTCAAACCCATACATCACCCTCCTAAAAGTCAAATATATCGTTCCATTGTAACAAAAAAAGGACGCCCGTGAGCGCCCTTCATGATGCTATTTCTGATGATTTCTACATCCGTTCCGGTGCAGACATGCCCATCAGCGTCAATACCCGCTTGAACATAATCCGCGCCGCCGCATAAAAGCGCAAACGTGCTTTCGCCACATCTTCTGGCACATCACTATGCAACACCCGTACACGGTCATAAATCGGGTGGAACACACTGGCGAGTTCATGGGCATAAAACGCGATTTTGTGCGGTTCATATGTGTCTACCGCATACTCAATCGCATCACCCAATTCGAGTGCCTTACGGATGAATGCTAGTTCATCATCACCTAGCAAGCTCAAATCTGCACCCTCATCAGTGAAACCACGTTCGTCAGCCTCGCGGAAAATTCCACAACAGCGTACATGCGCGTTCTGAATATAGTACACCGGATTTTCGTTACTCTGCTTCACAACCTCATCGACATCGAAAGTGATGTCTGTGGTTGGTGAATACGCCAGTAGGTGATAGCGAATCGCATCAGGGCTGGTCATCTCGACCAAATCATCTAGCGTTTCATAGATGCCCTTGCGGGTACTCCCTTTTTGTTCACGTTTTTTGCCAGTTTCCTCATCAGTGACAACCATCCGCACCATCTGATTCAAAATCACATGAATGCCTGACGGGTCGAGTCCAAGTGCTTCCACACCCCAACCGACAGTCTTATACTGCTGACCATGATCCGCGCCCAGCACATTGACCATCACATCAAACCCACGCTGAATTTTATTACGATGATAGGCAATATCTGGCAAAGTATACGTCGGGATACCATCTGCCTTGACCATCACACGATCTTCTTTATCGCCAAGTTTCGTGCTTTCAAACCATTGGGCTGGCTCAGTCGCTTTCGATTTCTCTATTTCTTCTTCGCTAGCTTGCTTACGATGCACAGCCTCATAGATATAGCCATTTTCTTTCAGGTCGTGCAAAGTTTCCCAGACTTCTTCACTCTGGAACATGCTATCTTCATTGAAGAAGTTATCATGCTCAATGTTGATAGCGCCAAGTGATTGCTTAATCCACACAAACATTTTCGTTTCAGCAAATTCCTTGAAATCGCGCCACGGCTTCTCACGCCAGCTATCGCCATGCAAACCAGCAAGTTCTTGTCCGTATTCGACCAGATATTCACCCTGATAATGGTCTTCCTCTAGGTCAATATCATCACCGAGTACTTGTAGATAGCGCACTTTTAAGCTCTCACCGAGCATCTGCATCTGCCGCCCCGCATTGTTGAAGTAATACTCGCGCTGAACATCATACCCAGCCGCTTCTAATAAACGTGCCATCGTATCCCCGATAACACCACCCCGCGTCCGTCCCACATGAATCGGACCCGTCGGATTTGCACTCACAAATTCGACTTGGGCGCGTTTGCCATCACCGATGTCCATTTTGAAGACATCTTCGCCCTCAGCAACAATCGCATCGACTTGTGCCTTGAGATAACCCTCGTTCACGAAGAAATTGATAAAACCAGGTCCAGCGACCTCAACCTGTGCCATGAAATCCGTTTCTGGCAGATGCTTCACAATGTCTTCTGCAATCGCACGCGGATTTTTCTTCCCAAAGCGACTCAGCGCCATCGCCGGATATGCATAATCTCCCTGACCCTCGCGTTTGGGCAACTCAATTTTGATGTCAGGAATCTCAAATTCAGGTAAATCACCTGCTTTTTGTGCCGCTTCCAATGATGCCACGACCAGCTTGGCTATCTCTTTCGTTAATTGCTTCACAACACCCACTCTCGCTAACTTGTCTCTACATAAATGCAAAATGTAGGGACAGCATCTATGCTGTCCGCTAAATAGAAAATCTGCCAGTGTATTAAATCTGGCAAAATTCTATGTTCGTATAAAACTAGATTAAATAGTCTATCAGACCCCTACACTGAATTTAATGGGCTTTTTCGCCTACTACCTGCACGATGCCATCTTCATCGACCTGCGTTTCAACCTTTGCTAACAACCCATCCACAGCATCCACGCCCCTAAACACAGATTCGCCTACTTTTACGCCCCACACTTTCTCATAGTCATACTGCCAATCTTCGTATTCGATTTGCTCTATGCCTTCTACGGATAGCAATTCGCGCATTCTCTCGCGTGACCATAATTTACCCGGCATAAACGGCTCATTGATACGGCGTGTGGTCAGCAATAAGCCTCCCGCACGCAACACCCGCACCATCTCTTGCAGACCGCGCTCTGGCTGAGGCATAAATTCTAGTGCTTCCATGCACGTCACAACATCAAAGCTACCATCATCAAAGGGTAGGGCAGTCCCATCCCCCCACATGAATGTTGTATAGCCTACAAAATGCTCACGCTCAATTTTTTCTACTGCTTTCCTGAGCATACCTTTACTGGCATCTAAGCCTACGATATAGCCCTCAAATCGCGCATGCTGACAGAGCGCCAACGGCATCCGACCTGTTCCTGTAGCAATATCAAGTATCAGTGGAGCTGTCTGTGGATGCAAGCGCGTCATCAACGGGATAGCTAAATGCAGATGCTCATCTACATCTTCGTGCTGTACAATCTTGTCGTAGCGCCCCGCATACAGGTCATAGAGCCAGATGACCACTCCACGCCCCAAATACACGCCCTCAGTGCGTACCAGCAACCACCACAGCGTCAGTATCACTAGCAGTCCCGCACTGCCAATTACCCATATCATGCCTGCTTGCCTAAGCGCCGTTCCATCTGCTCCACAAACCGTACTAACTCATCATAGGGTTGTGCGCCCGGAATCAAAAATTTATCCTCAAATACCAGCGCCGGAACACCCTGTATCTGACGTAACCGTGCCGCCTCTACATCTGCATCGACAGCATTTTCTAACTCGGCATCATGCAAAGCAGATAGAAAATCCTCACGCACCAACCCAAGTGATTCTGCTATATCACCCAAAATAGCCGTGTCTTCTATATTTTTAGCGTCTAGCCAGTATGCTTCAAATACAGCCTTGTGGTAGGCTGCCCCGATACCGTGTTGTTCAGCAAATTTCTCGCCAATCAACGCCGGACGACTATCTATCCCGAATTTGCCCTGATTGATGTCGATGCCATACTGTTGTTTTGCCATAGCGATGAACTGAGGGCGCATCTGCTTGATACGCTCAATATAGTCGCGTGGTGGGGGTGGCGATCCTTTCGGACGTAATTCATACGCCCGCCAAGCAACCGCCACACCATGCGAATCCTGTAATTTTTCTAAGCTCGTACTCGCTAGATAGCACCACGGACACACAAAATCCGACCATACATCAACGTGCAAGCCCATTTATACCAATCCTTCCAACACCTTGAATGAATTATTCCGCGCTAGCGACCCCGACTGTGTGAAAGCCTCTGCGAGATTCGTCTCGTAAGACAAAAATTCATTGGCAACCAATACCAGCCGTCCCTCTGCACGCAGATAATCTGGCGCGTCACGAATGATGCGCTCTACCACATTTCTGCTTACATCCAGTCCGCGATGAAATGGCGGGTTGCTGACTATCAAATCATATGGCTCTGTTTTATCTAGCGCACTATATACATTACTCGGCAACACGCTTGCATTCTCGATGCCATTTTTTGCTAAGGTCGCTTTTGCACAGGCAACTGCCAATAAATTGTCATCAACCAAGGTCACATGTTGGATTTTTTGTGCTAATAACACCCCAATCACACCATATCCACACCCAACATCCAATGCTGTTTCTGCCTCGCCAATGTCGAGATTCTCTAGCAAAAACGATGTTCCCTTATCCAGTTCGTCCCAACTAAAAATACCCGGCATGCTTGCAATTTCCAGCGTACCGAGAGACGTCTCTATCTCAAGGTAGCGCATTTTCGTTGGCTCAAGTCCCCACTCTGTCGGATAGGGGTAGTTCTCAGCATTTTTGATACTCACTGCCAACCGATGACTTTTCTTATATGCCATCACCTCGCAAGAACCAAACAGGGCTTGCGCATCTTTGATAAGCGTTTTTGCACCGCCTTTATTTGGACCCACGAGATACAATGCCCCACCCATCTTGAGTGCTTTCATGGCACTATATAACTGCGCCCGCCCGAACTCACGTCCTTTCGGTACAAACACAATCGCCGCATCATAAGCATCTTCATAAGATGGATACACATCATCATAAAATGTGGCATTGTCCACGCGCACATAGCGACGCAAACGCTCTAAAGTGCTGAACTGAGGTTCATAGATAGCAACCTCAGCCGTATTCGCCGCCACGCCTTCGATTAAATCAACGCCGTCGCCTGTCATAATCAACACGCGCTCAGTCGCTTCAAAATTTACATTCGCAAAGATGAGGTCTGTACTCACCCATATAGAATTTTGCTTTGCCAAAAGGCATCCTTTTCACTCTGTATATTACATTTCTTAGGGACGCTATCTAGGCGTCCGCTGGCGGGTCAATCTGCACCCGATAACTCTAAATCGCCATCACGGAATTGCATCTCATACAAATTCGCATACAATCCACGCTCTGCCATCAATTCTTCATGCGTACCCAATTCAACAATCCGACCCCCGTTCAGCACCGCAATACGATGCGCCACGCGAATCGTACTCAAGCGATGCGCAATGATAACAGTAGTACGGTCTTTCATCAGACGGGCAAGGGCTTCTTGAACCAGATGTTCACTCTCATTATCGAGGCTACTAGTTGCTTCATCGAGTAACAAAATACGCGGGTCTTTCAAAATCGCCCGTGCAATCGCTACGCGCTGTCGCTGACCACCACTCAACTTCACACCACGCTCACCAACTGTTGTCTCGTAGCCGTCGGGTAACGCATCAATGAAATCATGGGCGTTAGCAGCTTTTGCAGCGGCAATCATCTCGTCTTCACTGGCATCCAAACGACCATACAAAATATTCTCTCGAATGCTCCCGCCGAATAACAGGGTTTCCTGTGGCACAATCCCAATCTGCTCGCGTAAACTTGTCTGCGTCACATCTTTTACATCATAGCCATCAATACGCATCGTTCCCTGCGTCACATCATAAAAACGCGGAATCAAGTTAAATGTCGTTGATTTTCCCGCACCACTCGGACCCACCAGCGCAATAATCTCGCCAGAGGCAATATCAAGGTTGATGTCATGCAACACATCGACCTCGCCATCATAAGAAAAGCCGACATTCTCAAAAGTGATGTGCCCGTCAATGGCATCTAGCTCAACGGCATCCGCTTTATCCCGCACATCAGGCGTCAAATCAATAATCTGAAAGACCCGTTTCATCGCGCCGACGGCTTCTTGAAATGACGAATACAAATTAATGAGCGCCGCGAAACTCCCCGCAACGGATAAACCATAAATCAAGAAGGCGACTAATTCACCTGTCGTCAAGCGCCCCACAATGACCTCACGCCCACCAAACCACACAATCAGCGATAAGCCACCAAAACCAAAAAACGCACCTATTGGTCCAAATAGCGAGCGAATGCGCAACAATTTGACTGCCGCCCGAAACGCTCTATCAATCGCGCTATCGTAGCGTTTAACCTCAAAGGGTTCACGCACAAAACTTTTCACTTCGCGGATATTCTGCATCACTTCTTCCGCTACCACTGTCGCACCCGCGATTTCGTCCTGTACTTCTGTGCTGACCCTGCGCAAATAATAGCCAAAAACCATCACCACAATCGAAATAATGGGTATCATCACCAGAATGAAGCTACTCAGACGGACGTTGATGACGAACATAATCACCACTGACCCGACCAGAATCAGTGTTTGTTGCAATAGTGTCGTCAGATTGTTGGTCAATGCCGTTCGCATCACCGTCACATCACTGGAGATACGGCTCACCAACTCTCCAACGCGCCGATTCGTATAAAACTTGAGCGACATCGTTTGCAAATGTGCGTACAACTCCTTCCGAATATCCACCACAATACGCTCACCAACGTAGTTTAAATTATACGTTTCGATAAACGTCGTGATAGAACGCAACAGGAAAACAGCAATCAGCACCATCGTAATCTGGTCGATGATTTCTACACTCTGCTGATTCAGCACACTATCTAGCACGCCTGGTACAGGTCCTACACCACCAATCACAGCCGGAAAGACCAAGCTCAACGCCGCACTACCAATGAGTGCCACAATCGCAATCGCCAACCGTGCCGTGTACGGACGCAAATAACCAGCCAACCGCCCTAAGCGAATATCGACATCATCAGGTACTTCGCGTTCTTCATTTTTCTGCTTTGGCGCAGAGCGACGCCGCCCCCGCATACCCATCAGCATTCACCTTCTGTTGTTGAAAATCAAATCATGAGTGCCTAGTATGCACCACACACATTAGAAGCACATCAGCTAACGTCCATTAATCTGTGCTGTGATAGCTTCCAAGCTCAATTTGGGAAAATAGGTTGAGTTCCACAGCCCAAATTGATTGATAGCCTGCGCCTCACCCGGGCAATCCGGCGGAATACATGTTGCAGTACGTGGAAAATCAAACGCCCAACTCACTGCCCAGCCCATCAAATCAGTATTTTCTGCCACGTCAAAAGCACTGAACAGATTATCCCGTTGCGCAATTTCACCTACGTCAAAGGTGCTGTAACCGATACTGCTCAATAGTAAGGGACGTGTTGTACTGGCTTGTAAATTGGCAATCGTTTGTCGGAGTGCTTCATTACTCCCCACATGCTGAAAACTCACAAAATCGACTAACGGGGCAGTCGTACCTGTCGCCGTTCCCCAACTCACTGTGATGGGATGCGCTGTGTCTGCTTGCCGTATCCTCAGCACAATATCTGCCAACCATACCAATCCGGCATCCAGCAACGTGCCATCTAAACTATCTATTTCATAAATATCCCATGCCAGTATGCGCGATTCATCAGCATAGCGTTGTGTGATGAAATCTGTCTGCTGTGCGTACACGTCATCTAGAAATAACGACTGTGCATCCACACCGACATTCAGCACCATTATCAAGCGCAAATCAACAGCATCTGCCAACCGAATAATTTCTTCAAGCATGGCAAACGCGCTTGGATTCGGGAGAGCATCACACACAAACAACACATCACTGTGCAAGAACAAACGCACTGTGTTCAAGCCTGCGTCTGCGATAAAGCCAAATTCTGTCGCAACAGCGTCTAAATCTGTTTCGACCAAAAATTTCTCAAATGGACTCTGACTTGGATAGTAATTTACTCCGTAGATAGGATAACCCGCGTTATTGACCAAAAAGCCAAAATCATCGAGTGTCGCAAAATTGCCCTCAGTTGGCACATAGTCCGGTAAGCGCACGGTATCCGTGTCACATGTCGAATTTGAGGGTGTTTCTGTCACTTCAGGAGATAAATCGGCTAGCCGTGCTTGTGCAATAACACCCTCCGGCAATAGCGTGATAGCATCTTCGTAGTAAGCTATGGCTACCTCACGACTACCTGCGTCTCGCATGAAATCACCAGCGATGATATATGTATCATAGAGAAGTTGCGCTGTATCCACGCCGTTGCATGTTCCCCTACGTCGATACACGGTCTCCAGTGCAACCACCCGCGCTTCTACAAATACAGTGGCATTTGTCCCGCGTTCACACAAAGTGGCATCATCATCAGTCGGAATCACTGTCGCAGGAATGACACCCGCATCATTTGGCAGTGGCGTCGCACATGCCCATAGTAAACAACATAATACAAAAACTGTTCCCACACGTCCTAGCAATGCCTTATGCCTCCACAACAGGCAACACAAACGTAAATGTACTTCCCTTATCGAGATTGCTACTTGCCCAGATGTCGCCCCCATGTCGCTTGATAATTGTGCGTGCAACTGTCAATCCCAAGCCCCCGCCCGGAATCTCGCGCACGCGCTCATCGCCACTACGATACATACGGTCAAATACTAGTTCGAGTTCTGTATCAGCAATGCCCAAACCTCTATCCGCCACACTGCAATATATCTCATGCACATCACCCCAGCCGTGTATCGCAACATTGCTCTCTGGCTCAGAATAGATGACTGCATTGTATAGTAAATTCTGTATCACCATCTGCAAGCGTACAGGATCGCCCATAATCAATGGTAGGGGCGTCTGCAAGGATACTGCGACCCCTACCTGATGCTTCTGCGCAACTGAACGATTTGCCCGCACAGCTTTCTGGATAATTTCATCCAAACGCACTGGCATATACGCAAGAGGCATTCCCGCTTCAATCCACGCCAAATCCACCAGTGATTTCACCAGTTCGTGTAATTTACTGCTCGTCTGCTTGATGCGTGTGATATATTTTTCTTGCTGAGGATTCAATGTGCCGAAGCGACCCACTAAATCCGCATAACCCCCCAATGCGGCAATCGGATTCCGTAAATCATGCGCAATTGCCTTACTCAGCATCTCACGGCGCTGTTCGATGCTCCGTTGTTCAGTCACATCCTGCAACAGCACTATCCGCTTGTTATCATCGCTATCTTCTGCGATACCCTGTGCAATACGCTGACGGGGCAAGCGCACGTCTAACTGCTGATTGCCCTCGCGCAAGCATAAATTGATCAATGCCTGATTTTTACTGAAGATATTTTTGACTTCGCGCCCCATCACGCCATCAAGCGTAACACCCAGTAGCGCCGCAGCCGCCGGATTCATGGCTTGCACACAGCGTTTTGCATCGAGAATCAAAATCCCATTTGCCGTACTGCGAAATATGAAATCGTACCCCACAAGAGCATCTCTGCTCGTTTCAGTTTCGGTCATGACCTGTACTACTCAGTCTTCATAATCTACTTCGATGATAACACGTTTCGGTCCAGGTGGACTTTGTGCTTCTGTCTTAGGCTCTAGCACACTGGCTTTCACAGCATCCGGTAGGGCAATGGGTTCGATGCTTTCCGGTGCGATAGGCGAAGGGTTCTCTATGAGTGTTGATTGCTCAAGTGGTGTATCAAGTTCCACTACATGCCCCGACGCAAATTCTACTTTGATACGTTTCGTCGTGCGTCGCACATACACCCCATGCTGACGAATCGTAATGCCACGTCCCCACGCAAAGTCACTATCCAACCACACATGCTCATGTGACCGTATCTGTACACCCACTAATTTCTGCATGAGTACCAATGGTGCTATGCCGTTTACATGTCCTTTTTCGCCCAGTGCAATCGGGTCGTCGCTATCATAAAATTGTGCTGATTCATGATTTTGCTCCAGCACCTGCACTAGCATTTTCAATTGTTCTTTGACCATGTCAGCGACAGCATCGCCATAGCCCGCGTCTATCAGCGCCTCGCCCAACAGCGTTTGCCAGTAAAGCCACATGCCCCCTGCACCATCCGCATTTGTGCTATCAAAATGCACATCATTTACATGCGTCATCGTGATACCATTCGGGCGCATAAAGCCTTTTTTGCTAAATGCCATCTGCGCGACAGCTTTAGCTTCTTTTTCAGGGAGACTAGCCAATAATGGCAACAGCGAATTAATGTCTATACCTGTCGTATCCATCGTAACTGCATCAATTGCATACACACGGCTCAAACCCTCACAGTGAATCGTGTTCACCTGCGAAAAGACCGTCTGTGTCGTATAAACACCTTCGCCGTCGTACCATGTCACCTGTTTCGCTGGCGCGGATTCCACCACAGCATTGCCCTCAACATCTGCTCCCGTGATATGAATTGTGATATTCGGTGACTTGCCTAAGCCACCCCCGCGCACCTTGATAACAACCCGATTTGGTACAACCAGCGCACTATCTAGCACATGCTCTAAATCACCCTGACCATCGAGGAGTAAGGTTGTTCCGCTAGTGGTGATATTTGTGTCACGGTCACGATAACGATATGCCTCCCCATCCCATAGGGCATCCAAGCCTGCTATCAGGGTATCCCGCGTCTTAGCAATAGATTTAACAGCGTCTTTTTCACCGAGTACCTGTGCCATTTGACTGAGCGCATCTGCCTCAGAGATCAGATAGGCGAGTAAATCCGGTGTTTCGACTGTGTTGATAGATGCACCCTGCGCCCAATCGCGCCCCCACCCAAATGTCGGGAACGCCACATAGCGCGTTTGTACTTGGTCTTGCCACTCTGGCAGACCATCTTTGTCTTTATCTTGTGCCAGCCAGTACTCAAAAAATGACTGTAATTTTGCAAAAATAGCTTCTAAGAAATCACGGTTCTGTGTCTGCTCATAAACTTTCCATGCCATGCGTGCCAGAATGGGCGTACATAGCAACCCCGTCTGCGTGCCACTCGGACTCGGCACAAGGTCAATGAAACCATCTTTTTTCTGCATCGCCACATAATTACGCACGATACCTTCTGCAATGCGCGGTGCAATGCTCGCCAGTGCAGGCACAAGTAAATACGCCGTATCTGGCATCTGACCCGCCCACATGCGCGTGTGGTCACTGCCATTACCTGTGCGACTATACCCGTACTCAGGCGTTCGCCCTGCGACAAATGTCTCATATGGGAACACCCCAGCCGGACGCAAAACAGCCTGTACAACCCGTGTATAGGCACTCTGTATCAGTACATCCCAATCGAGATTACCCGTTTGTATCGTTGGGATAGCGACGCTTGCTTGCGCAATCGATGTTCTGAAAGCATCCCACTCTGCCACTAACCAGCGTTTTGCCTCTGTCAGTGATGAACGTACCTCAGCTTTACCAGCATGCACCCAGCGAATTTCCGTACTTTCGCCTGCTGGAATCGTCACATCAATGCCGATTTTCGGGCTTGCTGTCCGTCCACTAATTGAACTGGCATCGCCATTTTCAATCAGCACGACGGGCGATAGAGCCGGTAACATCCCCATCGACAAAGCATGTCCGCCCTGTGCCAGCGTGATAATCGCCAACTTCTGTTCCTCGCCTCGCGCCGCGACATGCCCGAATAGCTCGAAACGCATCGAAATCGCACGCGCACTCGTATTTGTCAGCGTATACGCGCCACAAATCACTTGCGAGGTCAGCGCCATATGCTCGGCACTCAGGCTTAAATTTGGCAGAATATCTGCTTGTAACGTGATGTGGTTCGGAGAAAATGTGTGGATAGTTGGCGGATTATGGTAGGTTTGTGCTTGATAAATCCGCCGTCCATCATGAACCCACATGGGGACTAGACTCGCCAGCCCCACGCGGAAACCATACTGTGTTTGTAACTTGAAAGCAGCATCATCGCCTGTGCCAATTAGCACATCCCAACTTTGGTCATCGACATAACTTGTCGAACACAGACGTGCATCTGCCGCTAAGTGATATTCATACGGTGCATCTGCTTCCAGTTCCCATTCGCGGTGTTCAGTCATCATTCAGATTGCCTGATAATCTCCCATGTACGAGTTTCTTCATCGAAACGATAGACATTGCGGTTCAGCGTCTCAATCAAATGATACCCTGGACCTGCTGTATAGACATTGTTATCGTCTACCGTCCCACCCCAATGATACTCGTAATTGGTCGTGTAACCAAATTCTTCGTTGGTTGCCCAACCTAGCGTATTCTGTAGCTCGTCCTCGCTACGCCATAACAACCCAAACCCACGAATCGGCTGTATCAAACCTTCGGCTGGTGGCTCAAGCGATTCGTCACTTTCCGGCATACCTTCTTCAAAATCATCATCACGATTTATCCAAATTTGTTCGCCCTCGCTGTTTGTCGTAGCAACCCAAATCTGGTCAATTGGTTGTAACCAGAACATCGTACCATTCTGGAAGGTCTGCTCTGCAACCGTAATTTGTCCAACAATCGGCGTTGGGAAAGCATCAGGTGTCGCAGTAGGACCCGCTGTTGGTTCAGCCGTCGCTGTGCTTTCTGGTGTTGGAATATTTGTTTGTTCAGCGTCTGGCGTCAATCCACTATCAGGGCTACCCACGGGCAACGGACCATCTGCTGAATCGGTAGCTTCTGCAACAGCTATACCATCGCTAGGCGTCGCTGTCACCACAACTACCCGTGTCACTTCTCGCGTTACTTCCATCTCCACAATCAAATCAGGACCTTCACCCGTGTCACACGCAACCAGCACTAGCAGGCTCGTCATCAACAAGGCAATCAATCCGAATAGTCGCTTTGTCATAGTATCTCCTTTGAGTACCCACGCTTATTTTGTGCGTGCATACATTGGTTAGCAAAAACAGACTAATTGTAGCAGACCACGCTTTGCACACAATGAGAACCCCCCAGCGTAGTGTAATCGTATCTTGAGAGTTGCCCCTTGCCACCTATGCTATACTGTATTTCACACCGTTTTCATATTCGTTAGCATAAGCCAGCAGGGACATATGAGATTACATTCGGCATTGGATGTCATGCGCGGCGATGTCGTCGCATTTATCGGGGCAGGGGGCAAAACATCTACACTCACTGCGTTGGGTCATGAATTATTCGCGCAAGGATGGCGTGTCCTAGCCACGACTTCTACTTCTATCACACTCGAAGAGATGGAACGCCTGCCACACAACATGCGCTACGATAGCAACCCGCAACGTATTTCTGCCGCTTTGTCCCAACACGGATTCGTTTTTCTCTATGATGCTATCTATGACGGGCGCGTGTACGGACCCGATGTAGAATGGACACGGCAATTACTGGATACGATTGATAGCGATGTTTTGCTCATTGAAGCCGATAATGCAGATGGACAGCCTCTCAAAGCGCCCCGCGATAACGAACCAGCCGTCCCGCAGGAAGCATCACTCGTCGTCCCGATGGTGTCGCTCAATGCCCTTGAAAAGCCCCTCGATGATGTGCATATCTATAACCCACAAGCGATGATAGATAAATACGGCTTTTATGAAGGCAATGCTGTGAGCCCCCCGTGGATAGCACAGGTACTCCGTGATAGCGAACTCGGATTAGGGGGCATTCCAGATCGTGCGCGGGTTGTCGCTTTCATAAACGATACGCCCGACGACCAATACTTGCGGGGCAAAGCACGCCTTATTGCTAAACTCGCCCTCAAATCAAAACGATTGCAAGGGGTAGCGATTGGCTCTGCGGAAAATAAAAATCCTATTTACGAAGTACAGCGCACAGTCGGCGCAATTGTGCTTGCCGCCGGACAAGCCTCGCGCATGGGTGAACCCAAAGTCCTGATGCCTTGGACGAAGCGCCATAGCATCCTCGAACACATCATTCAGCAATTACACCGTTCGCGCATCAGCTATATCAACGTCGTCACAGGGTATTACCGTGACGAAGTCAAAGCACAAGCAAAACGTATGGGCGCACGTCCTGTACACAACCGCGCTTTCAAAACAGGCGAAATGCTCTCCTCGCTCAAAGCTGGTTTGCGTGCTATGCCAGATAATGTCTCTGCGACCTTCGTCGTACTAGGCGACCAACCACGCATCCAGCCGCGTGTTATCTACGAGCTTCTACGTGCCTACGCAGAAGGTAAAGGCGACCTCATTGCACCCAGCTATAACATGCGTCGCGGACATCCCATTCTCATAGGTCGCAAATATTGGGCAGAATTTCTTGCCTTACCAAATTACCAATCCCCACGCGATGTCATTAACGCCCATGCCGACGACATCACCTACATCACCGTGAATACGGATAGCGTCTTACGCGATGTCGATACACCCGAAGATTATGCCGCAGAACGCAAACGCGCCGGACTCAGCCAGCGCGATTAAAACCACAGAATCACCTATACCCAAAAATTGTAAGAACGTGTTACTGCTGTTTAAAAAATAGTACGGAAATAAACCTAGCTCCCAAATCTCCCTAAATAGAGCTTTTGAAGTCCCCTCTCCGCTAGCGAAGCGCAGGGGGGAGGGGATTTAGGGGAGGGGTTAAGCGCAAATTGCCAATATAGCTCTAATCTCCGCATTTAATTCTTAACTTGCATCATCACGCCTGAAATTGTTCACTAAACGACATTTGGGTTTTCAAAAATAGGTCTCTACTTCCGCCCATGTCGCATCAATGCCTGAATATCCTCTGGCGTAAATGTCGCGCTCTGTAACACCTTCGCCCGCAATGTTTTCGGTGCAATCACGTTGCCCCCGTGTGCATCATCGCGCAACGAATCGCCATGTTCCATCGGCGTCACAATAATTAATACCTCATGCGCTTTGATAACATAATCTAACGGGGGTGCATACGTAAATGATACCCTGTCCGGTTGCTGAATCCCCACCACGCCCGCATTGAATCGCTTACCTAATCGTAACTCACGAATTGTTTTGCCAATCCAATCCGCGCTATCTTCCATATAGATCTCTGTCGTTTCCAACCCTGTCTGATAGTTATATAAGACCGCACTCACAAAGCCACTCAGCTCCGGCTGCGTCGATGCCAGCAAGACAAACCGCGCCGCTACGTGGAACGGACTTACCACACGGTCAGCACCCGAACGCTGTAATTTCTCAATCATGTCGTCGCTGTTAGCTGTTGTTGTAATGAGCAAGCGTTTATTCAGTGAACGGCTGGTAATCACCGTCAGCACACTATCGGCTTTCTTTTCCAGCGCAACCATAATCGCTTGCGCTCGCTTGATACCCGCTTTGATGAGCGTTTCTTCGTTGGTCGGATTTCCATGCACAACCCGAAAACCACGCTTGATCAACTCACTCGTCATCGTATTATCTTTGCTCAAAATCACAAACGGGCGCGTCGGGTCGAGACGTGCAATCGCGCTCCGTGCCGTGCGGTCATCTGCACAAATGATGAAATGCTTTGACATCTGCTCAATCGCTTCTTCGGCTTCTACCAGCGAATAAGTCTTTTCACTGCGTAATACAGCTTGCCGATGGGGGAGGGGTTGCCACAATGCATAACTCGCAGAATGCGCATGTTTACCTTCACATGCCTCTTTAAGGTGCGGAATGATATTTGCATGCGCCGCGACGAATAAAATATCATCTTCTTCTAGGATATGCTGGTTCGGTGGCACATAATCATACGTCGCCGATGCATACCGTATGCCTACCACACCCCCGTTAAATTTCTCAGGGATAGCCAACGCGCCAATTTGCTTACCCAGCCAAGGCGATGATTCGTGGATGTGTAACTGTGTTAGCACGGCATCTGTCGTATGCTCAAACATCAAGCCATTGAAGAACGCATTCACAGCCGGACGAAACGTTGCATTGTTCAAAAACTGCCCTGCAATATCAAATGGGGTTATCACATGTGATGCGCCCGAACGCACAATTTTTCGGCTGAGGTCATCATCCAAAATGGCTGCTGTAATGCGAACAGCGGGAGCAACATTATGGGCAGTCAACACAGTTAGTAGGCTCTCAGTATCATTATCTAGCATAACCATCACCGCCTGCGCACGTTCAATACCCGCATTCACCAGCGTATCATCGTTCGTCGGGTCGCCTACCAACGCCAGCAAACCAGATTCACGCAACCGTGTCGCATACTCAGCATCTTTCGTCACCACCACCAGCACATCAAGTAATGTCAATTGACGGCTGAATAAGTCAATGATGCCGTGAATCAGCTTCCGTAAGGGATTCCGTAACCACAGCACATGCCCATCTTCATCATCACCGAAAATGCCATCCAGCACATTATCAATGGGACGATAGCGCCGTTCACGCTCACGAGTACGGCGAACCTGCGCACTTTGCAACAAATACTCCACTGTACGGTCAACCATCTCGCCCATACCACAGATAATATAGTGGTTCTGCAAAGCATCAATTTCTTTTTGTGTCAAACGGCGCTGACGAATCCCCCGTAAAACAGGACTTGTAAAAAATTGAATGACTGCTTGCCCCGCAAACGCAAACGCACTCAAGCCACTGATAACAAATAGTGCCGTGAATATCTTGGATGCATCATTCGTTGGAGAAAAATCACCATAGCCAACTGTCGAAAGCGTCACCACAGCCGTATAAAACGAATCAACCAGCGACCAATCCTCAAGAATCCAGAAACCAATCGTTCCCGTAGGGATAATAATGAGGAACGCAAACACCGCAATTCTTAATTGTCGCCCCAAATCTTCCATAACAAACGCATCCAATCAATCTCACTAAAACCCACACATAGTATAACGAAGATTAAATATTTCTGAGAAAAATAGCAAGCAATATAAGTTGTAAAACACAAACAATGGTATCGACAAAATACCATGTTCTGACTATCGCATATCGTACTGTGCATTGGACTGGGGGAATATGGTGTGTTTTTAGCGCAGTGTTTCTATGACATTCACAACCATCAAAATAACTAATTCTTGAACCACTTAATCAGGCGACTCACCAAGTTACGTTTGTTATCAGTGGTTTGCTTATGTTCAATCTGTAGTTGATGTGTCAGTAGCTCTAACTCAGTAACGGGCATCCGCGCCCCATTAACAATCACCCAATTATCATCCACAGCACGCAAATCGCGTGGGCGTCGATTATAAAGTTTTTCATAGGCTTCTGCATAACGGTGCATCGCCAATGTCGTTGCTTGAATGCTTGCCATAAGCAAGGTCGTCCTCATAAATGGTTGCACTTATTACATATTATAACTAATTTTAACACAATAAAGCAAGAAAAGTAATTTAGTTCATGGAAGTAAAATTTTTTTACACAACGCTATCACCTGAAAATCAGCGACATATTGTTCTCGTCACTGGATTTTGTATAATCATGCTCACAATTACCACAATTTGCGTATTGTGGCGCAAGCGTCGCCAAGAAACAACTATATCCTACAAGAGGAGTACCACCGTGCAAACGACCTACACACAACAAGACTACGAAACAGCCATCACTGCTATCCGTGAACATACTACACAACAACCGGAGGTAGGGCTTGTCTTGGGGTCAGGTCTTGGCACATTAGCAAACGAAATCGAATCGGCTACTGTCATTCCCTACAGCGATATTCCCGGCTGGCCTCAATCTACCGTACATGGACATAGTGGCAATCTCGTTATTGGTACGCTTGAAGGTGTGTCCGTCGTTGCGCAACAGGGACGCGCTCATTTCTACGAAGGGTACACCATGCAACAAGTGACCTTCCCAATTCGCGTGATGCACTTTCTTGGCGTCAAAACGCTCATCCTTACCAACGCGGCTGGCGGGGTAGACCCCTCTTTCAATGTGGGTGATGTTATGCTGATAAACGACCACATCAACTTACCAGGTTTAGCGGGCAATAACTCCCTTATGGGACGCAATGACGATAGTATCGGACCGCGTTTCGTTGGGCTTGCTCAAGCCTATGATCGCAGTTTACGTGAAAAAGCACGCGAAATTGCTATCCAACAGGATATTCCTATGCACGAAGGCGTCTATACAGCCGTATCAGGACCTGCCTTTGAAACACCAGCAGAAATCCGCATGCTACGCACTATTGGGGCGAATGCAGTTGGCATGTCTACCGTACACGAAGTCCTCGTTGCGCGTCATGCAGGCATGCGCGTGATGGCATGTTCTGGTATCACCAATGTTGCTATTGATGCTGTTGATACCGAGCGCGAAACCAATCACGAAGAAGTGCTAGAAGCAGGCAAGGTCATTGTGCCACGCCTGACAACCATCCTCAAAGGTGTTCTAAAGGAGCTACCCGCATGAGAGAGATATTTTTCGCCCTCGATTGGTCAGCGCAACCGCTCTATGTTCTGTTGGGGGTTATTGTGCTGTGGTATGGCTATCGGTTTCTGCAAGCACGCAGAGAACGCTCTATGTCATATTTTGAGCTGGAACGCGATTTAGCAAGCCGTAGCCAATCCAATGCCCTGACGACGATTATTATTGCTATACAAGTGGTGATTTTGCTGGTGGGCGTCCAATTACGTGCTGTCCCATTTCTGGAAGCTGAACGCGATTTAGATACTGTGGAAGCGGCTGTCGCTGCCGAAGATGTGCAAGATATTGACTTCGACACGCCCACACCAGGTCCTCCCGACCCAGATGCCGCAGTTTTCGATCAAGGAACGCCACTTGGCATTGAAGCAGATATTATCGTGCTGACACCAACCCTCACACCAACGCCTGTTGGGACAATTGTTCCGAACGCACCACCTGTCGAAGGATGCGAAGATGAACGCGCCCGACTCGAAGTCCCTGCCAATGGACAGCGGGTTTTTCAGCCTATCGTCGTGCGCGGGACAGCGTTCACATCTAACTTCACCGAAGCAAAACTCGAAATCAATGGTCCCGAAACGAACGGTCAATATTGGGTCACCAGTACCGTTGATTCTGAAACGCAACAGGTGACCGACATTGGGCAATTCAGCCCCGCTGGATACGAAGTAGGTATCTATGAGTTCCGTCTGACTGTCTTTGACATCACTGGACAACTCGTCGCATCCTGCAAAGTCAATATATACATAAACGATATACCACGTACCCCAACATCAACACCGATTGCGGGCAGTGGACAATAAGTGAAAAGTCAAACGGGAAAACCGCGCTTAGGCATCATTGGCACAGGGAAAGTAGGGCAGACTTTAGCGATAGCTTGGCACAAAGCAGGCTATCGCATTTCTGCTGTGCATAATCGCACCACACACTCTGCCCAAAAACTAGCGCAAAAAATGAACGCACAAGTAACTACAGTACAAGATCTTTGCTCCCTCGCTGACCTCATTCTGCTATCTGTACCAGACAACGCCATAGCCACCGTTGCAGACAACCTTGCTACTTACGATATATCATGGCAAGGCAAAGCCATCATACATACATCCGGCGCAACCTCACTCGACCCACTGCTATCACTAGCAGAGCAGGGCGCAATGGTCGGCAGTCTACATCCTGCTTTTCCGTTCGCAAGCGTTGAAAAAGCAGTCAATAGGGTTCACGGGGCAACCTTCGCCGTAGAAACACAAAATGATCTGTTACAAAATTGGCTAAATTCCCTTATTTCATCACTGGATGGTCATAGCATCACGATACCAGCAGGCAAAAAAGCCCTCTACCATGTTGCGCTCGTCTTCGCCAGCAATTACACCGTGACCTTATTTGACATCGCCAAACAATTACTCCATACCCTCGATGCCGACCCCCAAGCAGTGCAAACAGCCCTCAGCACGCTAGTATCCGCAACAGCAGATAACCTAGCATCTCAAAGCACACCCGATGCCCTCACAGGACCCCTTCTCCGTGCGGATACTGACACACTGACTGCTCATCTACACGCACTTGAAAATGCAACGGCACTCGATAATCATGAAGACATCCGACAACTCTATCTCGCGCTTGCAAAATTGACTCTACCAATGGTCAAACAGCGTGGCATAGAGATGGATACACTCGACACCTTTTTGCAAGACAACTCAGGATAAAACATGGCACGCCTCACCATCCGTCATATTCAGGCGATGAAAAATAATAAACAACCGATAACGATGCTCACAGCATACGACCTCACCAGCGCACGTATCGCAGAAAAAGCAGAGATTCCTATGCTACTTGTTGGCGATACGCTCGGTATGGTCATTCAAGGACATGATTCAACCATTCCTGTCATGCTTGACCACATGATTTATCATTGTGCCATCGTCGCCCGTGTGACAGAACGCCCTTTCATAGTAGGTGATTTACCTTTCATGACCTACCAGATAAGTCCCGAACAAGCGATGCAAAGTGCCGCCCGCCTCATGCAAGAAGGAGGTGTCAGTGCGGTTAAGCTCGAAGGGGGGGCATCCATCGCACCAACGATTCAACGCATTACCGAAGCAGGGATTCCTGTCATGGCACACATCGGACTTACGCCTCAGAGTGTGAATCAGTTTGGGGGCTTTCGTGTGCAAGGAAAAGATTTGGAATCTGCCCGCCAACTGGTTGATGATGCCCTTGCCGTGCAAGAAGCAGGAGCATTCGCCGTCGTACTTGAACTCGTGCCTGCCAAACTCGCCGTGCATATCACCGAATTACTCGATATTCCCACTATCGGCATCGGCGCGGGTGTCGGTTGCGACGGACAGGTACAAGTTTTTCACGATATTCTGGCACTCTTTGACGACTTTGTTCCAAAACACACCAAGCACTATGCCAATTTAGGTGATGCCATACTCGAAGCCATGCAATCCTACCGCACCGACGTTGAAGCGCGTACCTTTCCAACTGAAGAAAATAGTTTTTCCATAGATGATTCTGTGATAGCAATGCTTCAGAAAGAAACCGCCGATGCAACACATTGAAACGATTGCTGACCTACGCCAAAAACGCGCACAGTTATCTGGCACTGTCGGGCTTGTCCCAACGATGGGTTATTTACATGAAGGACATATGTCACTCGTCGCCACCGCAACCGAAATGTGTGACAGCGTCATTGCGACGATTTTCGTCAATCCTACCCAATTCGCGCCCGATGAAGACCTTGACCAGTATCCGCGTGATCTTGACCGTGACCTGAGCATGCTACGTGAAGCAGGTGTGGATATGGTCTTTTTCCCCACGCCTGACCTTATGTATCCACCGCGTTTCCAAACATGGGTGACTGTCGAGGACGTGACACGCGGGCGCGAAGGGGGCGAACGCCCAACACATTTCAAAGGTGTGACGACTATCGTCAATAAGCTATTCAACTTAACCCAGCCGAATAGAGCCTTCTTTGGTCAAAAAGACGCGCAACAGGTCGTCGTCATCCGCCAAATGGTGCGCGACCTCAACATACCCGTAGATATTCAAGTTTGTCCGATTGTCCGTGAAGAAGATGGTCTGGCACTGTCATCGCGCAATGTCTACCTCAGCGACGAAGAACGCCAATCTGCGCGTGTACTCAACCAAGCGTTGAAACAAGTAGGGCAGGCTTATGATAGTGGCGAGCGCAATCCCGATAAACTCCGTGCTATCGCTGTAGAAAAAATAAAAGCCCAACCGAATGTTGAGCTTGATTATGTCTCTTTAGCAACAGCGACCACGTTTGAAGAACTTACCTCAGCAGTAGATGTACCCTTGTTGTTATCTGTTGCGGCGCGTGTTGGCAAGCCTCGTCTACTGGATAATTGCTTGCTACCACTTGCCCTTAACAATCGTCAGGAGGCGACATCAACTCTCGGAGTATCTTCTTCAGATGCCTGAGCGTCATCGCCACTTTTGCGTGCTTCAATGATGTCGAAGTGCTTACCAACCATATCCAGCAACTCTTGTTTGCCCACCGGTTTTGATAAGTAATCATCACAACCCGCGTCCAAGAAGCGTTCACGATCACCATACATTGCGTTCGCTGTCAGCGCAATAATCGGCACACCTTCAAAGCTACTGTCTGCTTTAAGACGCTTCGTGACCTCTGTACCGTCAATATCTGGTAAGTTGATGTCTACTAGAATTAGGTCAGGACGCTCAGATTTCGCCATTTCGATGCCCTTAGTGCCATCTTCTGCACCAATCATCTCATAGCCACCGACCTTAAGCATCTTGCGTACCAAACGCATATTTTGCGCATTATCTTCAATGTATAGAATCATTTCTTATCCTCAGTTTCCGTCGTACATCCCTGCGATATACATAAGTGTATCGTTGAATGTATCGAGGAAACATTAAGATTGGTAGAGTTACAAAATGTTATCTCTCGCTATTATTACCGAATAACTTGTTCCAGCGACGTTGCCAGCGACGGAAACGCGTCCGCCAACGTGCGAAGTTATAGGTGAATTGGCGTCTTTGCTGGTTTAGTCGGCGCGAAGGCAACGCGGCTGCGTCCGGTTTCCACTGGATAACCATCGAAGCCCAAGATAAACCGCCCCCAAAGCCAACCATCACCAAATGGTCATCGCGTTTGACACGGTTATCTGCAATTGCCTCGCATAAAGCAATGGGAATAGATGCCGCTGATGTGTTACCATACCGCTCTAGATTGCTCACAAAGTTATCAATCGTGATGCCGAGCTTTTTCGCTGCCGATGCCAAAATACGCTGATTTGCTTGATGTGGCACGACCAAATCAACATCTGGCAAGGTGATACCTGCTAAATCTACGGCTTCACGGATGCTATCATCGACAACCCGCGTCGCAAATTTGAACACCGCCCGTCCTGACATGTGCATACGTTGTGCTTTATGCCCGTTCAGATTCGGGTTATTCGTTGTCGGTATGGCAAGTAAATCTGCACCCGCGCCATCACTGCGTAACACACTCGAAAGCACGCCACCTGGCTCTTCGCCTGCTTGCAAAACAACCGCACCCGCACCATCGCCGAACAGAATGCAGGTACTGCGGTCACTCCAATCCAAAACACGGCTCATTGTCTCTGCACCGACAACAAGTGCCGTTTCAATCGACCCCGACTTAATCGAATCTGCCGCCATATTCAGCGCATATACAAAGCCTGAACACGCCGCCGCAAGGTCAAATGCACCTGCTTTATTTGCACCCAGCCAATCTTGAATGACACTCGCCGTACTTGGGAAAACATGCTCAGGCGTCGAGGTTGCTACGATAATCAGGTCAATATCAGTTGGTAAAATATCTGCAACCTCAATCGCATGCAACGCTGCCTGATGTCCTAAAGTCGCCGTAGATTCTGTCTCGGTAGCAATGCGCCGTTCACGGATACCAGTACGCGAGCGTATCCACTCATCATCCGTTTCGACAATTGCCGCCATATCATGATTCGTCATGACATTATCAGGGACAGACATCCCCCAGCCCACAATATGAGCATAGATGCCAGTAGGGGATGCGCCCTTGTGTGACTTATGAGTTGCCATTTTCGCTGAACCTGCTCATCACTACAACTGCATTATGCCCACCAAAACCAAAGGCATTACTCATGAACGTGTTAATTTCACGCTCAACACTCTCATTCGGCGTGTAATTCAAATCACATGCCGGATCGGGATTATGCAAATTCGTTGTCGGCGGCACGATGTTATGTTGCATTGCTAACAAGCTGAAAACAGCTTCTACTGCCCCAGCCGCGCCCAACAAATGCCCCGTCATTGACTTCGTAGAACTGATGTTGATGTTGTATGCTTCTTCGCCCAATGCGCGTTTGATAGCATTCGTCTCTGCGGAATCATTCAATGGCGTGCCTGTACCATGCGCGTTGATGTAATCAATATCTTTGGCTTCCAAACCAGCATCACGCAAGGCATTCAGCATCGCACGCGCCGCGCCTTCCCCCGTTTCCATCGGCGCAGTCGGATGATACGCATCAGACGTATGCCCATAGCCCATCACCTCGCCATAAATGGTTGCGCCGCGTGCCAGTGCATGCTCCAAATCTTCCAGCATGACCATCGCCGCGCCTTCACCTGGCACAAAACCATCCCGTGTGGAATCAAACGGGCGGCTGGCTGTTTGTGGCTCATCATTGCGCCCTGATAGGGCTTTCATGTTGTTGAATCCTGCCAACGTCACAGGCACAATTGCACTTTCAGATGCCCCAGCCAGCATAGCCGTTGCCTGTCCACGCTGAATAATCGCCGTCGCTTCACCTATCGCATTATTGCCCGTTGCACATGCTGTCGTGATACAGAAATTAGGACCATTCAACCCAAACTGCATCGAAACACTGCCCGACGCCGAATCACTCAAGCTCTTTGGAATCGCAAAGGCACTGACGCGACTATGCCCTTTGTTATCAAGGTCAGCAATAGATTCCCACAGCGAGTTAATCCCGCCGATACCGCTCCCAACAATACACCCAACATCCCAGCGGTTCTCTTCTGTAATTTCCAGACCACTATCTTCGAGTGCTTGTCGGGATGCTTCCAATGCTAAATGCGTCAGACGGTCTGTACGCCGTGCTTCTTTGCGTCCCAATATTTCGGCTGCGTCAAAATTCTTCACCTCACCCGCAATGTGATTAGCGAGATGACTAGTATCAATCAAGGTAATGCGGTCAATGCCACTATTTCCGGCGGCAAGGTTTTTCCAGTTTTCTTCTACAGTGTTTCCGAGCGGGCTAACAATACCCATGCCCGTTACGACGACACGACGATTTGCCACGAGCGACCCTCCTATAATTACGTTTTTTCACAATTATTCTATATACATAAACACAGTCTAAACGATATAGTTACCATATTTGCAGACCTGCACATTAGACTTTGCATAGGGCAATACACTATCGTAGCCCAAATAATGCCTATCTTGCGCATCGCTTCAAAATCCATCCTACCAATTCAGAAGGCTTTCTACTATCGTCATAACTTGCATCACAGGTGAACAAAAATTCATTGTAGGGACACCATCATGCTGTTTAAAAATTAGTACGGAAATAAAATTCGCTCCTAAGCCTCCTGAAAAGGATTTTTTAAGTCCCCTCTCCACCAGCGAAGCGCAGGGGGAGGGGATTTAGGGGAGCGGTTAAGTGCAAAGTGCCAGCATTATTCTATTCTCCGTATTTAATTCTTAACTTGCATTATGCTGTCCGCCAGTTACCTGTGGCTAACAACCATCAATCATCATCGAAAGACAACCACCACACATGATACTTGTCACAGGCGCAACGGGCTTCATTGGGCGCAATCTTGTTCAGGCACTACTCAAACGTAACCTGCCCGTACGCTGTCTCTATCCCGAAAATCGCCGCTTCCGTGTTCCGTGGGATGCCCCCGATGCCGAGTATGTACCTGATGTTGTGTTGGGCAGTATCCTTGATGACGAAGTGTTGTACCAAGCCGTCACCGGAACACACACCATCATCCACCTTGAAAGCGCGCAATGGTGGGGCAGTGAGCGCAACATGGAACGTATCGAACTTGCCGGAACACGCAATCTCGTTTCCGTTGCCCGCGCCGCCCGCGTCGGACGCATCATCACACTCAGTCAAATTGGGGCATCATCGGCATCTGCCTACACGCTTCATCGCATCAAAGGGCAGGTCGAAGAGATTGTCCGCACCAGTGGACTTGCCTATACCATCATCCGCTCCGGCGTGGTCTTCGGCGAAGAAGATGCCTTTATCAATCATATTGCGATGATGCTAGCAACGAATCCTATCTTGAATCTCATGCCAGGTGAGGGTGAAATTGCTCTGCATCCCATCTACATTGATGACATTGTAGAATGCCTCGTGCGCTCGCTCGAATCACTCGATTTAGTCGATAACCTCGTTGAAGTCGGCGGACCCGAATACATTACGTATGAAGATCTCTTGCTAACCGTCATGCGGCTCACAGGCAATCGGCGCTTGATAATTCCCGTACCACCGTATGCTCTGCGATTATTGACGCGGGTTTATGGGCTATTCTTTCCCCGCAGTTTGACGACACCGCAATGGTTGGATATTCTCGCTACAAATCGCACGACGAGTCTCGGCAACGTCTATACCTATTTTGACTTCAGACCTCGCCGTATTGAAGACACACTCGCGCAGTATTTGCCTCAGCGCAACAATACCGTAAGAGGCTTACGCACAGTCTTTCGTCGTCGTCCGCGTAGCGTCTAATTTACGAGATAGGATTCGCACACAGCATCATGACAATCACCATTCGTACCCTACATTCTGCCGCTGACATGGATAAAGCAGTCGAACTCCAAAAAGTCTATTGGGGCGACAATATGGCGGATATTGTGCCAGCACACATGCTCTTATCTATCTCGCGCTACGGCGGACATATTCACGCCGCTTTCGATACCGATAGTGACGATAAAATGGTCGGTGTGCTGATGGGCTTTCTAGGTGCAGAAATTTCGCCACAAGATAATGCGGTTGCTTCTCGTGCGCTCTACGTCATGTCCAAGCGAATGGTCGTTTTACCAGAATATCGCGGACAAAAAATAGGTGAACACCTTAAACAAGCACAACGTCAGTTCGCTATCGACCACAATATCGACCTCGTTCTCTGGACATTCGACCCCATGCTATCGCGTAATGCCTATCTCAACCTGCACAAACTCGGGGGCGTCATTCAGCACTACGAAAAAGACTATTTTGGCGCGGATGCCAGCAATCCCGTTCTCTCTGCTGACCGCGTACAACTCAATTGGTGGGTTAATCACCCGTCGCTAGAGAATCGTCCTACATACAACGTCGCGCAGATACCCGTTGTGAATCAGGTCAGCTTCACAGAAGAAGGCTTGCTAGACCCGCATGATTTGTCTGTTCCGGCTGGTGAACCTGTCCTGCGCTTAGAAATACCAATGGAATTTGTCCCACTAGAGCGCATCAATCCAGAACTGGGCAGTCGCTGGCGCACGTACTTACGGGATGCCTTCACGACTTTACTTGCACAGGGCTACATAGCCACCGATTTCACCCGCATCGAAAAACGTGTATTCTATATTTTCACCCAAGATGACGGCTCATATACCTATGGCCATTCGTAAGATGTTAAAGTCCCCTCTCCGCCAGCGAAGCGCGGGGGGAGGGGATTTAGGGGAGGGGTAAAGTGCTAAGCGGTAGCATCCTCCAAAATTCAATTTAAGCCAATTAGGAAACCAAACACATGAAATCCATAACCATCAAAGACATCAAACTCTATCCCATCGCCATGCCCTTTGTCGAAAAACTCAAAACCAGCTTCGGTGGCGAACCCATCAAAGGCGCAATCATTGTCGAAGTCATCACTGAAGATGGCATCTCCGGCTGGGGAGAAGCATCTGCGGCACCCGACCCCGGCTACACAGGCGAAACAACAGGTACGGCATACCATATCTTGCATAATTGGATGGTAGGTTTGCTCATCGGCAAAACACTCACCGACCCCCGCGAGGCTCAATCGTATTTTGAGAAAATTCGCTATCATGAACATGCCAAACACGGCTTAGATGGTGCAATTTGGGATGCCTTCGCCAAAACAAATGATATGCGTCTTGCTGATTTGTTCACACACTATCTGCCAGATGGTCATGGGTCTACTGGCAAAGCAACTGTCGGCGTGAGCATCGGTCTGCAAAAAACTGATGAAGAACTCTTTGCTATCATCGACAAACGCCTTGAACAGGGCTATCAGCGCATCAAGCTCAAAATTAAACCTGGCGCAGATATTGACATCGCGGCGACCATTCGCAGACGCTACCCCGACATCCTGCTCATGCTTGATGCCAATAGTGCCTACACGCTCGAAGATGTCGAATTACTTAGCCAATTCGACCAATACAATCTACTCATGATTGAGCAACCACTAGCCTATAACGATATTCTCGAACATAGCATCCTCAATCAGCAAATCCAGACGCCTCTCTGCCTCGATGAATCTGTGAAAAATGTCCATGATTTACGTCTAGCGATGCAAGTTGGCGCAATCGACATTCTCAATCTCAAACCAGCGCGGGTCGGTGGCTTTACAGAAGCCCTCAAGATGTACGAAATCTGTGCAGAGAACGAATTACCTCTATGGATAGGTGGCATGATGGAAACAGGTATCGGACGCGCCGCGAATGTTGCTTTTGCATCACTCCCAGCCGTGACCCTCCCCTGTGACATTAGCGCAACAGACCGTTATTTCAATCCTGACCTCACCGAACCACCCTTTGTACTCAATCCAGATAGTACGCTCACTGTACCAGATGGTGCAGGTATCGGCATCGCTGTCGAACGTGACCGTTTACAATCCGCAGTGGACGCATGGCACACCCGCGACCAATACACAATCGGTTAATCAGATAATAGGACACAAGCACAATGTCATTTGAAGGTAAAAAAATCGCATTCATCGGCGCGGGCGTTATGGGGGGCGCAATCATCACGGGCTTGCTCGCCAAGAATCTCGTCCAACCATCGCAAATTGTCGCCGCTGACCCTAGCGAAGAACGCGGTGCAGAACTCGTTGAAAAACTCGGCATCTCACATGTTACTAACAACCAAGATGCCGTTGAAGATGCAGACATTATCGTGGTTGGTGTTAAACCACAGTACATCGAAGATGCTTTGCCAGCGATTCGTGGCAGGGTAGATAGCGCCGGACTCATCGTGAGTATCGTCGCAGGCATCAAAATTCGTGATATTGTCGAAGACCTACACAATAGCCGTGTGGTGCGTGCCATGCCCAACACACCCGGACAAATTGGCGAAGGCGTCAGCGTATGGACAGCAACCTACGAAGTTTTAGATGAATACAAAGCCCTTGCGCGTGAAATTCTCAGTGCGTTGGGTAAAGAAATCTACGTCAAAGACGAGGCATATCTCGATATGGCGACGGGACTGTCAGGTAGTGGACCTGGCTACGTATTTCTCATCATCGAATCCATGATTGATGCGGGTGTGCGGATGGGCTTTAGTCGCGCCCAAGCAGAAACGCTTGTTTTGCAAACGCTCAAAGGGTCGGTACTTTTTGCAGAACAATCCGGCACACATCCTGCTATTTTGCGCAACCAAGTTACCTCGCCAGGTGGCACAACGGCGGCTGGCTTACACGAAATGGAACGTCAAGGCTTGCGTACTGCCATTTCCGAAGGTATTTTCGCCGCCTACATGCGCTCTGTCGAACTCGGCTCATCCGACGATTAAACTAGACACACAAAATAAAAATCCCTACTCATGCAACGAGTAGGGATTTTGTAGTCATACTTCAAAGCGTGAGGATCTATTTATCCCTTCACCGAACCAGCTGTCAGACCACCAACAATCTGATCCTGCAACGCGAGGTAGATAACCACCACAGGCACAGCCGATACTAGCGCACCCGCCGAGAACATCCCCCAGTTACGGTCAAATTTATCGTTGATGAAGCCGAACAAGCCGACCATTAGGGTTTCGTTATCGTCACTCAGCAAGATACTCGCCAAAACGAACTCGTTAAACGTGCCGACAAATGCCAACACACCCACGACTGCCAGAATCGGGCGTACCAACGGGAAAATCAGCAACCAGAAGATTTGCCAGTGCGTCGCACCATCTACCAGCGCAGATTCATCAATATCACGCGGCACAGAGTCGAAGAACCCTTTCATCAACCACGTATTGATACCCATCGCACCACCGAGATACACCAATATCAAGCCACCCAGACTGTTCAACGCAAACAAGTTGAGCCAGCCCCAGTCGATACCTGCTAAGAAGGGGAAGATATTTGGAATTTCATCTGGTAACGTGCCAATTTGTTGCAAAATCAAGTATAACGCAACCATCGCCAGCAAGTTCGGGAATACCTGAATCAACAGAATACCCAAAAGTAACTGACGCCGTCCCCAGAACCTGAAGCGTGAGAACGAATACGCGCTCAGTGCCGTAATCAGCACCGACAAAATCGTACTCGTAATTGCCACAATGAACGAGTTTCTCAGCCATTGCCAGAACGGATTGATAGCGAGATTGTTCTCATCAAACATCAAATCATTGAAGTTTTGGAACAAATCTGATGGTTGTTCGATGTCAGGCAACGAGAACGTCGAAATTGTCCCTTCAGGGTTAAAGGCTGATAAAGTGACGAACACAATCGGGAACAAGGCAAACAAGATAGCAATCGTTATTACTACGAGACGAATCGCATTTGCGACCCATACCTCGCGTGATGATTGCACCATACCGCTTGCTGTGCCATCTTCGCGTGCGCCATGTACAGGAGCTTTAGCTTTAGACATTTTCGCCAACCTCCTCCCATGTGCGTGTGTAACGATACTGTACGAGTGTGATACCCGCTGTGATGAAGAAGATGATAATCGTGATAGCCGACGCATACCCGTAATCAGCCCCTCGGTTAGACCCGAACGCCAACTGATATACATAGCTAATCAGAATATCGGTGAAACCCGCCGCCCGACTTGAACCCGGAATGGGTGGGTCACCAGCCGTCAACGCTTCAATCAGCAGATAATTGTTGAAATTGAAAACGAACGATGCAATCAACAACGGACCCATCGTCACCAACAAAAGCGGTAATGTGATTTGCCAGAAACGTTCACTTGGCGAAGCACCATCCACAGCCGCCGCTTCGTAAATATCCGAAGGAATCGCCTGCAAAGCACCACTTGAAATCAACATCATATACGGATAACCCAGCCACAAATTCACCACAATAATCGCAGTACGGGCTGTCCATGCCTCTTGGAAGGGGAAGAAAGGTTGTCCAGTGAAGTCCGCAATCGTCGTGCTAATAATACCCAAGTTGCCGTTCAGCATTCCTTGCCAAACAACGATACCAATCACACCCGGAATCGCATACGGGATAATCAACAACGAGCGAATGATTTTCTTACCTGGCAATTTCGCGTCATCCAAGATGATAGCCATAAATAGCCCCATCCAGAATGTCGTGAATACCGACAAGAACGCGAACATGAACGTCCAGATGAAAATTGTGAACAACTCACCATTGAAGGCATTGCGGAATTGCTGGAAGAAATTAAGCTCTTCGTCCTCAAACGCATCTAAGTTGAAATTGTCTTCAACCACGCGCTCAAAGTTCTGCCCACCAATCCACACGCGATAACCCGGCGTCAAAGTGTCATCAATCGTGACGGTCATGATGCCGTTTTCGTCTTCTTCAAGCACTTGGTTCGATGCTGGACTGAACAAACCACCTCGGTCTGCCTCATAACGATATGGCAAACCAAATTGCGAGAAGATACCACTGTCATCAGGGCGATACACGGCTGTTGTATCTGGCACACGCAAGAGTTCTTCGTCTGCGTCATACACCAGTTGCAACGGTTGCGCGACAAACTCACCAATAGATTCATCCGGTGCATACAAAACACCTGTTTCTGTATTGGTAAAAGTATCTGTCTCTTCATCGTAAACTAAACGACGTTCCAACGGACGCGCCACCGCACTACCACTTGCAATGCCTGCTGTATCCGGCGCTTCACCGAACAACTGCCGTTCTACTGTCTGAATAAACGGAATGCGGTCAGCGCCTTGCAACAAGACATAGCCCTCAAACGTCTCAGGTGGGGCAGGGTCATCAACCTCTAAATCTTGTATCGGCGCATCCATCGGTGCGAACGCGACTTCTGTCTCACCTGTCTCATTCGTGCGTGTCAGCCACAAAGCAAGTTGTTCAGGATTACTCTCTGATTGGAACAACGCCCATTCATAAATCCGTGAACCTTCCGGCGCATAGTACGCACTTCGGCTCTCCGAAATCAGTTGGATTGTCTGTCGTTTCGTCAGAAGATGTCCAGCACTGTCATAATTCGTGAAAGCAGTGTAGACCGTATAAAAGATAGGAAAAATAACAAAACAAGTGACTAGTATCAGTCCCGGCAACATCCATCGTAAGGGGCTTAACGATGGAACGAAAACAATAATATTTGCGCCAATCGTAGCGATGGCAAGTGTTGCGCCTAAACCCGTATTCCCAATAGCAAGTAAGGTGATAACAACAATGAGGGCAAACGCATCGACAATGAATAAGAACGTATATCGTAAGACAAGCGAAAGAACAGAGTCCTCTGAACCAGAGGACTCCGTCTTCTTCCGTTTATCGGAAGTTATTGAAGTCATACGACTTATTCCGCGTCATTCACACTATCGGTGATGATGTTGGTTTCATCATCATAGGTGAAAGTAACTTCGGTTTCTTCTTCGAGAACCAGCACAATGTTGTCGCCACCAGCAACACCATCAACGCCGTAGTTCTCATCCCAGCCACCGTTCATAGCGACTTTGTATTCGTATTCACCAGCTGGAATCGTAACAGTGAGCGTGTACATTGTTTCACTACCTTCAACCAGCGTCATGAATGTGGTTTCACATTCTGGTTGCCAATCGCCTGGGCAACCGACTTCTTCTTGGTAAGCCCCTGGCACACCAATAATGCGTTCTTCGGATTGTACCAACTGAATCGCATCAGCAATCTGGGCAACAGCCGTGTTGAAGGATTCATCTGAATCTTCACCTTGGCTGACCAGTGTTAGAGCGTTGTCACTGGAAGACCATACCGCACCCATTTCTGGGATAGCTGGCATTGGAACAGCGGCTACACCTGCTGCTTGGAATGCTTCTACGTTAGCATCCGCGCTTGTATCTACACCAGTGAATGCAGGTGGACGACCACCATCATCGAAGATGTTTTGCATGAAATCGACTGTCGAAACATACTCGGTGAGGAAAATTTCAGCGAGCAGTTGGTTGTCACTGAATGCACTCACGACAAAACCTTGACCACCAGAGAAAGGTGCGCCGACTGCTTCTGCATCTGCCGCGCCACTAACAGGAAGTGGGTCAATGCTGTAGTTAATGCCTGTATCTTCAATACGTTGTGAGAACCAAGGACCTGTAACAATCATTGCTGCTTCGCCGTCTTCAAACAGTTGGAAAGCAACATCATCGTTAACATCGGCTGGCATCAAGCCATCGGTGTACATGCCGGAAAGCCACGCACCAGCAGCCAAGCCACCTTCACTGTTCAGACCCAAATCACTCGTGTTGAAGCTACCATCGTCGTTACGACCAAAGATATAGCCACCGAATGCGCTGGTGATTGGGAAGTTGTGGTAGGTGTTACCCGTTTGTACAACAAAGCTGTAGCTTGCGTCGCCACTTTCTTGGAAGCCTTCAGCTAGAGTGCGTACTTCTTCCCAGCTGGTGGGTGCTTCTGGAACGAGGTCAACATTACGAATCAACGCAACGTTTTCAATCGCGTATGGCACACCGTACAGTTCTTCATTGAATGTGAACAAGTCGAGTGCTGCACCACTGAATGAATCAGCTTTTGCACCCAAATCAAGCGGAACAATCGCGCCATTAGCAACGAATTGACCAATTGAATCATGTGCGGAAATCAGAATATCTGGACCTTCGCCAACAGGACCTGCAACCAACAGTTGGTCGCGTGCGTCACCAAGACCCATTTCTACGATATTCAGTTCAATACCTAGTTCTGCGCTTACATCATCTGCAAGCTCTTGGAGGAGTGGCGCACGTTCATCATCTGCCCAGATGGTTAGCGTGCTACCTTGTGCCATAACAGTATTCAACGAACCCAGTAAGAGGGCAGCTATTACAGCAAATACAACTACGAAGCGATTACGTGACATCTATACGTTACCTCTCTAAATATAAATAAAATGGTTTGTACCGTTTCCAAACTACATAAGTAGCAGATTAATTATAGCTAGAAAGATAAAAATACCGAAAGGGGAAATATCACTAATTCACAGTCAATTTGTGTAGAATATACAAGATTATTGACATTCTCCCCCTCGATAAGGTGCTAATCTAGCCCTCATCTTGACTTTCATCATCGGCTTCTAAATCATCAGGGCAGATATGACGTAGATACTCCCATGTGTAGATACCTGTTGAATGCCCATCATCCCACAACGGCTGAATCGCATAATTCCCAACAGTCTCAATGGATTCCAAATCGTACGAACGCTTGGGTGTCAACATCAGCAGATTATCAGGCGCATTGTGCATCCCCATGTTCTGATGCCCACCCCGACATTCGACACACGGACACGCCTCGCGCAAATGTGACAACGGATACTGACACACATGCCCATCCGACCAGCTAATTTCCAAAAACGCATTCGCCTTATCTTTACGATTTAGCGTGATATTCGTTGGTAAAACCTTCGCTTGTGACATAACACCTCACTCGAAAAATAGCTATCTGTAGGGAAACCCTTCTGGGCGTCCGCTCTCCTATTTCAAAACATACTTAATCAAAAAAAGGATGCACCGAGGCATCCTTCTCAAATAACTGCCTGATAGTTACCCTCAGACCAGTGTTATCACGTAGATGAGCAATGTTGCCACAACACCAATCGCCAACAACACCGCACAACCACCACCCAACAACGGACCCATGATAATCGGGTTCGTACAACCTGCTTGTTGTTCTTCTTCCATCCTAAACAAACCTTATCTATGACTGTCTGTGAAATAATTAGCGCCAGTATAGCGCAAAATCGTCTGAATTCGCAGTTCAATTTTTCACAATCTAAATCACACCTAAGCCTTTTTCGCGCAAGGCGACCACAACTTTGTCTGGGGTGAACGGTTGCTCGTTCAACCACACGCCCGTCGCATCATGTACAGCAGCAGCAATCGCAGGTGTTAACGGCAACATCGGCATCTCTGCCATCCCTCGCGCCCCCCAAGGACCAATCGGGTCAGGATATTCCAAAATCACAGATTTTACTTCTATCGGCACATCTAATACGGTTGGAATCAAATAGGTTGATAAATACGGATTCTTGATTTTCCCCGCATCACTCACCAAATATTCCATTAGTGCATAACCCAGTGCCTGTGCGACACCGCCTTCAATCTGTCCCTCTACCAAACGGGGATTGATAGCACGCCCGACATCGCTGGCATTCACCACACGTAATACCTGTATTTGACCCAACTCAATATCGACTTCGACTTCGACAGCTTGCGCCACATACCCATACGCAAAATTCGGCTCACTCCGTCCAGTCAATGGGTCAAAAGGCGTTGTCTTTGGTGGACGATACATAAATTCACCCTTTGCCGGACGATTCTCTGCTCGCCATGCCTCAAGTGCTTTTTCTGCCGCCCCCCGTATCGCATTCCCAGCCATAAACGTCAGCCGTGATGCCGACGCACTCCCTGATGAATCCGTGATAGCTGTATCTGACGCCCGTAATTGCACGCGCTCAATCGACACGCCAACCGCTTCTGCCGCCATCTGCATGAACACCGTATGCGCACCTTGTCCTACATCTGCACCGCTTACAGTCAGCACAACTGTCTCGATTTCTTGTGCACCACGTAACTCAATCCCCGCCCAACTATGCTCAGGAAAGCCAAAACTATAGCCGACATTCTTATAGCCACAGGCAAAGCCAATCCCGCGTCGCTTGGTAGGGTCACTTGGCTGGCTAACATCCATGACTTTATAGGCACTCGCCCCATTTGCTTGCCAATAACTCTCTAATGCACACTGCTCAACTACTCTGTCGATAGTTACCCCAGCTGGTAAAGGCGTGCCTGTGCTTTGTAGACTGCCTTCTTGGAACACATTCCGTCGCCGTATTTCCACAGGGTCAATACCCAGCGCATCCGCTAACTTGTTAACCTGTCCCTCTGCCGCAAACAACGCTTGCACAGCACCAAAGCCCCGAAATGCCCCACACGGCACATTATTCGTATACACAGCATACGTATCCACATGAATATTCGGAATCTCATATGCGCCTGTGCTGGTCAATTGTGCATTTCCAAGCACCTTATTTGACGTGTAATTATACGCACCCGCATCACCAACGACACGATTCTCAGCGACCAGAATCTTACCCTCTTTTGTCGCGCCCCATTTGGCATGTACCGTGATGGGATGCCGTTTATGATGATTCAGTATAGATTCTTCGCGTGACCACACGGTTTTCACCGGGCGCTGTAGCTTCCAAGTCGCCAATGCCAGCACAATCTGCACAGACATATCTTCGCGCCCTCCAAACGCGCCCCCAATCGCCGGATACACCACACGCACGTCATCTTCTGGCAAATTCAGTGCATGCGTAATCTGCCATAAATCCTCATGCGTCCATTGCCCCGCTACCACAACAGTGATGCGCCCTTCCTCGTCAATATAGCTCAATCCTGCTTCCGGCTGTAAATAAGCGTGTTCCTGCCATGTGGTCACATAGGTATCTTCTACAATCACATCGCACTGTTCCCACGCATTTTCTACATCACCCTTGCGGATGCGATACTGTGCGACCAAGTTATTTGGCGTATCAGGGTGCAACTGTGGCGCATCGTCACGCATCGCTACTTCCGCATCAAAGACAGGCGTCAAATCTTCGTATTCGACATCTATCAAGTCGATAGCCTGTTTAGCAATAGCATCCGTCTCTGCGACCACCACCGCTACATAATCCATATATGTCCGCACAACATCTGTTCCCGGAATATCGCTACCAGGACCACAAATAACGGGTTGGTCTTTAATCACCAATCCGTACTCATTCACCGGAATATCCAGCGACGTATACACAGCAACGACCCCATCCAGTGCTTCTGCTTTTTCTGTGTTTACGCCCAAGACTCGTGCATGCGCTCGTTCACTGAACTTAATGCGTAACCACAGTTGCCCCTCAATATCAATATCACTAGGGTAGGGTGTTTCGCCCGTAACTTTGCCAGCCGCGTCTATTCGCGCAACCGATTTTCCTATCGCAAACGTATCTTTATCTGTCATAAAATATCCTGAAAATTTATAGTTCTGTTCATCTTGGTAGCACCACAGAAAATCGTGGATGGCGTCATTTGGTAAAATGCGGACGCGATAGATCGCGTCCCTACGATTCATCATGGTTCTGTAGGGACAACATCTATATTGTCCGCGCCGAAAAAATAATCACCACGCTATCTTGTGGTTGTACCTTCATATTTATGGCAACAATAAAGTCACTCATAAAATGAAAATGTAGGGGTGGCAGGTCTGCCACCCAACAACCTAAAAGTTTTAGGCTTTTATACTTATTCTGCTGAGGTCATGGAATCACTTCAGGCGCACCCATTCCTTGCAAACGCGCTTGCTCCTGCCGGAAAATCCGTCGCAAAATCGCAATTGCACTTGCATAGGTTGGCTCAACGCCCGTAAATTTCATACTCCCCGCGCCTAAATTGTGTCCCTTTTTCATCGGTGTATCCGACGCATAGTGAATGAAGCCAATATCAAATGTCACCGGATACAAATTCACAATTTCGTTTGATGGATGGCGCTTTGGACGGAATGCCTCATACACTGCCGACAAATATGGACCGCCCTCCATCTCAATGTCCGTATAGCCCTCACGATAGAAGACCGTCATATAACCCGGGTTCTGCAAAAATGTCCCCAATGCCGTAATTGCCTTTTGATTATCCAACACATTACCCCATGTCATATATGGCTTGAGGTCATCGGCACTGAAGCAATTGTCGAATAGATACGTGTTCTGCGAATGCTCGTCGTGTATCACATTCGGCAACATAATATCGCCCACACGCCCGTTCAAGGTCGCTGCTTTGCCCATAATATACACACCCTGTAAACGACTTGTCGTACGTTCACTGATACGACTGAGCATTTCATACGCTGCCATACCCAACGGATAGTCGATATTCAAAATCAGCGCATCACAATCTGCCAGCATAGCAGGGTCAACAGTATCACCCAACCGACTATCCATCCAATTTGCGTGCAATGCGCCCAAATCAATAATCTGTGCCTCAATCTGAAAACCCTCTTTATTCGGCACACGATAAATCCCGACATTGCGTTCATCTTCACGCATTGTTTCCAGCGCGTTCGTCTGTTCCTCACTCAAGAATTTGCCCAGCACATAATACAGAAAATTCTCAAGGCTCTTATGCGGATGATTCTGAATATCTTCGTACTCTGCTAATAGCGATTCGTAATTATATGATTTCACATAATCAACCAAACTCTGCTCGTAACGTTTTGCAAAGCCCGTCAGCAAATTCACAATCGAATGTGTGTTGCTTGATACAAAATAAATCGGACGTTTTTCGACATCAGGACCCCCCGCATCCAGCACACTCTTACGCATCTCATCCCACCATGAGGCTGTGCCACGCCGATAGTCTGCCAGCGACCCCGAAACCATCTGCACCCCGAAATCTTTATAATCATCTGCAACCAGCAACATCGTCTCGACAAAATCATCACGCCACACAATTTCCAGACGCTTTAAATCACTCGATTCCATCATCAGCCGTTGAGCCAAAAAGGCAATGCCCTCATCATCCAGCCGTGCATCACGCCCACGTCGCTGTTCGAGAAAATCTCGTGCTTCTGTATCGCGCAATAATAAATGCAACTTATTCCACTCAATTTGATACGCTGTCAAAATCGGTAATAAGTCATCAATATCGGAACGACTACCAATATACACAACCATCGTATCTGTTCCGTCAAAGTGCATCCGCCGTCGCCGACCAGGCGCAAATACACGCTCCCAATCCGCAATATCGGTGTAGCCTTCCTCAATCATCGACTGTGCCGTTTGTCCAATTAACACCGTACCTGTATCCCGTATACAATGGGGCAACCGCAAAGCACTGTACAACAATGCTGATACATCAGGGCTTGCTTCTGTTGCACCAATATGCAACGACGAATTCATCGCAATATGGCTCTCTACCAGCGTATCAATCCGCACAGTGCCACTTGACCGTAATAGCGAATAATATGTCCGCATGTAAAGCTGAATATCTTGCCCAGTTGTCTTTGGTACGGTTCTATCCATAATAAAAATAGACGGCTCATGTCATTTTGCTACACCAGCCGTCTACGCTCCTTTCATTCCGAATGATGAATCAGGGTCTATATATCGTTTAAATCTTTATTTGCATCTTTCATGCGACGGCGCATCTTACCCCTACGTGCCTTAATACGACGACGTTCAGCGATTTTGTCTTCGCGTTCTTTCTTTAACGAGGCTTCCGATACCAATCGCTCCGGTTTCGGCGCAAATACGGCATATATTGTGGCAAATAACGCCACAATCAGCAAGAAAATCATCCCAGCAACCACATACTGCAACTCGGTTGCTGTGAGGGCGCCTGTCACCTGCGCCGGAATAATGTCATACTGCAAACCCAAATCAAGTACAATCGGCGAAACATACCACCCAACCACACCTGCAATACCCATAATCAACAAACCGATAATCGGCAAAAATGGGCGTAAGGGGTCTTTCTTCTTCGGTGCAAATTTACTCTGATAATCCATTGTTGTGTTACTCCTTTATGTTGTCTTGCTGGCTCGCCTGTGCAATCGCTTCCACAATTTTGTAATAGCCTGTACATCGACACAGGTTGCCACTAATACTCTGTTGAATCTGCTCATGCGTTGGCGACGGATGCTCATCTAACAATTGCGCCCCGCTCATCACAAAGCCCGGCGTACAATACCCACACTGTACCGCACCTGTTTCTACGAATGCTTGTTGAACAGGGTGTAAAGTATCTGCTTGTTTCAAACCCTCAATCGTCACTATGTCTGCGCCATCTGCACGCGGCGCAGCAACCATACAACTCATCACGGCGACACCATCCAAAAATACGGTGCAAGCACCACATTCACCTTCTGCGCATCCTTGCTTCGTACCTGTCAAACCTGCATGATCTCTTAACCAGTCTAACAGGGTTTTCATCTGACCACTGTTAACAATCACTGATTCGCCATTAATAGTGGCATTGATAGGCGCATTTTCCGTGTGCGTTTGTGCTGTAGCTAGTGCATTGCCATTTACCCGTGCCTCGTTTGCGCCCCATAACATGGCAGGCTGTTGTGGAATCGTATCCAACACATCATCCAATGCCAATTTGCGCAATGCCCGTGCCACCAGCACTTTTACCATCTCACTGCGATAAGTTGCCGTACTCCGCACATCGTCAATCGGTGTAGGGGTATCACCAGCCGCGAGTGCCGCCTCACGGATAGTTGATTCCGACAAGCTATTACCGACTAAAGCAAATTCAGCTAGTGGAACACGGATAATCGTCGGGGCAACGCTTCCTAATGCGATAGATGCCCGAGTGACAGTGCCATCTGCATCTTGCGATAACACAACGGCACAATTCACCACCGAAATTGCCTGCGCACGACGCAAGCCCAATTTAATAAACACCCCACGTTGCTTTTCGTCGCGTTTTGGAATCCGAATAGCTGTCAGCATCTCATTCGAACGCATCACAGTCTGACGTAATCCAGTGTAAAATTCGCTGATAGGTATAGTGCGTGTCTCTCTGATAGAACGTAACTCGATTTCAGCGCCTAATGCAGTCAACGGAGTAATCGTATCATTCGCAGATGACCCTGTAATTAAATTCCCAGCCACTGTCGCCCGATTGCGTATCTGTGGCGCACCCACTTCCCACGAGGCTTGAACGAGGGGCAGGGCATGCTCACGCAATAAATCGCTTCCCACTACATGATTATGATTCACCAACGCACCCAGCCGGATAAAGTCGCCGTCTTCCTCAACCGCATCTAAATTCGCTATCCGTGTGATGTCAATCAATACATCGACATCGGGACGCTTGCCTTGCTCCAATTCAATCAGAATATCCGTGCCACCTGCGATAATCCGCGCACGTTCACCGTGTTCATCTAGCAACGCCAATGCCTCATCAACACGGCTCACATTATGATATGCTTCCCACATAACCTACACTCTCCGCTAACAGCTTCGCCTGTGAATAACCAGAAATGTAGGGACGTCATTCTTGGCGTCCGCATTACAATAAATTGAATATCAAACAGCTAACAAAAATAAAATCTCTGTGCCTCGGTGGTTCAAGAAATCGCAACCAAACGTGCCTGATTTAATCCCAATACGCATCCAATGCCGCCCATGCCGCGTCATGCGGAATCCGTGCCAACACCAAAGACGCCATCTGCTGCGCATGCGGAAACTCTCGATCTTGCAACACATCAATCACATCCGGCAATACCACTAACGGCATCACCCGCTTGGCAATATTCACAATCGCCCAACCAGCATTACTCCGCACATCAAATGACGTATCATACATCGCGTTCACCAGCGCTGGCAATGCATCCACCGTACTCAATAAATCCAACGCAAACGCTGCCATCGCTCGCACATCAGCACTGCTATCCTCACGTAATAAATCCATCAGAGAATCCGCGTAATCATGGCGTCGCGCCTTCCCAATCATCACAGCGGCAACACGCCTATCGTCAGGATTCTTGCTGGTCAAACGTTGATAAATAGCTTGATGTGAATAAGTCATGAGGTTTCCAAAGGATCAATTTCCAAAATAGTGTACGGATTAATATTAAGTATGGTCGTATCTTTGTATTCGGTTTCAGTTGTCTTGCGCCTATCCCATGTATGCACATGCCCATGCAACATATAACGCGGACGATACCAGTCTAAAAAATTGATAAAGGCGTCAAAGCCTCGATGAGGATAATCATCTTCAATATCGTGGATGCCCCGCGCTGGAGAATGTGCCACAAACACATCGACGCCATGCCCCTTGCGCCACCGACGATACCGCAAAAGCGGCGCGAGCTTTACGACTTTGCTGTGCATTTGCGATTGCGTATACTGAATCACACCCTTGTTATATTTAATCGAGCCTTCCAGCCCAATGAACGTGACACCCTTAAATGTAGTGAAATTCTCGTGGAGATTAATGCCACCTGGCGGAGTTTGGTCGTACATCTCATCGTGATTGCCACGCACGTACATCAGGGGTTTACCCAAAACTGTCGAGATAAAATCCAGATACGCAGAGGGCATATCCCCACAACTCAACACCACGTCAATGTCATTATAACGCCGACGCAAATTCGCAGCATTCTCTAGCTGAGGCATTTCAGTATCGCTAACTGTCAATATTTTTACCACGTTGCGTCTCACAAACTAACGTTATTATTTCACCTGATTGCTAGATATGGCGCTCTGAAATAAATCAGCGTCCCAGAAGCAAATACTTCAAAGAGCATTTTAAAGTCCCCTCTCCGCAAGCGAAGCGCGAGGGGAGGGGATTTAGGGGAGGGGTAAAGTACATAACATCATCACCTCGCCGATTTCCGTATCTAATTCTTAACTCGCATCACATCTATTTGCAAACATACATTATTTTAAGTAAGTGGTCGTAAGAAATTCCATTTCATACATACTCATTGTGTTTCGTCTATGCGCCCCAACCACTGCATCGGCTTACCCGTACCCCCACGACGCACCATTGTTATCTCTGCCAGAATGCTGAGTGCAATCTCTTTTGGCGATTCTGCTTCCAATTCTAACCCAATCGGCGCATGAATCCGTTCCAATTGTGCTTCGGTGATACCGTGTTTCTCGCGCAAAACCTTCGCCGTAATTGCCCAACGCCTCCGACTGCCAATCAGCCCGATATATCCTGCCTCTGTTTCCAGTAGGGCAGGTATCAATGTTTCATCAACTGGCAAACCGCGTGTCACTGCCGCAACATACGTCTGGGGCGTGATAGCGAGCTTTTGCGGGATGTCGGCGGGTGCGCTGACAATATAATCATCAAGTCCAGAGATTACATCCTCGTTACAATACGCAATTCTATCATCAGACAGTATCACGCGATAGCCCATCCACTTGCCTAGCTCTGCCAGTGCTTGTCCTACATGCCCGCCACCAATCACTAGCAATGTCGCTGGAATCGCTATTGGTTCAATGAACAGGGTCGCACTCCCGCCACAGATACCCGGGTCGCCTGCATCTATGCTGTTGAGCGTGTACTTTTCGGTGGTAGCGTTTCCGTTCTGGATAGTTTCTTGCGCGACTGCAATCACTCGTGCTTCCATCGCCCCCCCACCGACTGTACCGACTATCCGACCATCGCTATAGACCAGCATTTTGCTCCCTGCATGACGGGGCATACTCCCTGTTGTGCTGATGACCGTCACCAACGCCGCGGGAATTGCTTTTTTTGTCGCTTCTACGACTGCCTCATACACTGCCTGATGGTCATCTGCCATAGTCTACTCGATTTCTACCTCACCTAGCCACAACCGACCGTCCGGTGTGACCTCATATACATCGCTCTCAGGAATCAAGCGGTCTGTCGGGTCTTGCGGATTATAAAACCCAATCGCTACCTCATACGTTCCGGTTGGTACATCTGTTATATCAATCAATAATGGGTCGTTGAACATCATGCCAGGCAACCAATTCCCTACTGGTAGACCGCCGAAATACTCATCTTGCTGGGCGACAGGTGCTGACTCTCTATTGCCATATACATGTACAAAAAATAGATAATCACCTTCAGTCTCAAACGCTGGAACGTAAAATGAAATATGTGGAGTTAGATATGTACGTCCATCAGTGCTGATAAAAAGTTCTGTGTCGCTATCAAAATTCAAATCAGCGTTCACTAAATTAAACGCATTGTCTTGAAAATCAGCCAGAGATTCAATGCTATCACTCACAAATGTATCATCGTCAAAAGGATAACTCGCTCTTGTTGCTTGTTCATAATAAGCGACCAGACTATGACATACTGGCTGGTAGAATCCAACTTCAAATTGAGGCTCAATACGAATGTGTGTTTCTTCTGTAGTGAGTCCATTGGGTATGAGCGTTGAGATTGAAACAATCGCGCCTGGAATTTCTGGAATCCACCGAGTACCAACCAATACATCATTCACAAAAATATCTAATGTGCCAGCATATTGAGAGTGTACTTGTGTT
>JBCBKJ010000041.1:0-48267 GCA_038522085.1 Chloroflexota bacterium | reverse complement strand
AAACAGGGCTTATAGGCACGTTGGGTCGATTCAAACCACGCTTCCTGACCATCTACCGTATCCCACAAGTTAGTGCAGGGACAGATTTGCCAATTGGCGATTGGGCAGCTCCCTTAATTGGCAATAAAGTTCATACCCTCAATGCAGATGGGTCAGCAACGGTGAGTGTGACGAACGTCGTCGATGATGATTTTGCTTATTTGAGTTGGGATTTTCGTGGAACAGGCGTCACCGATGTAGAAGTTGTTTATACCATTGATGGTGGCACAACATGGACAGTCTTACCAGCAACGACTGTTGGTGGTAACAACTACGAAGCGACGATTCCGCCCCAGCCGGACGGCACACGTGTTTATTACTATGCACGCGCAGTAGATGCTTTTTTGAATCGTACTGCTTTCCCAAGTGGCGCAGAAGTATGGAGTGACCGTGGCGAAAGCATCACACAAAGTATCGCCAATAGCCAAACCTATTTCATAGGCGATGTTGTCGTAGCCCCCGGCGATGAGCAGAATGATAATGCAGTATCTGTGTTGGTAGATGATGTCACGATAGCAAAATCGGTATTCCCGCCTGTAGCGCGTCCTGGCGAGATGGTTGACTGGTCGATTACCCTATCCAATATGGGATCTGCGCCTACAGGTAGCCTTAGCATAACGGATACTATTCCAGATGGATTGACTGTCATCAGCGCAACATCCAATACTGGGACAGTGACTATTAGCGGTCAGCAAGTCACGCTCACAGTGGCAAGTTTACCTGTGGGTGGACAAGCTGTACTGACGATTACGACAGAAATTGATGACGATGTGACGGCATCACTCTTGCTCAATTCCGTCGGAGATGTGAGTGCGCAATTGATTGTGGTCGGTGGCTTACCCGAAACAGGCGAGACGCCATGGTGGCATCCGTGTCACTTAATCGGGCGCTGTGATGAATAGCAACTAGTTGTCTATTTGCACATTGACGCTTAAAAATTCCTTTCCTCTGTACTTGGGGAAAGGAATTTTTTGTTGTGTACAAAACAGGCTACCAGCAAACTTTCCGGCTATAATTTTAGTCGATACAATCGAATCATAAGAGATATGTGACAAAATAAGTCGTGTAAAGTGAAGACAAAAAACAATGACAGCCATTAATCTTGGCATTTTAGCACAGAGTTCACACGAAGATCTAATCCGTGACATGGCAAATAAATGTGTAAGCGACGAACGTATTCAAGCTATCTGGGTAGGCGGGAGTCTAGCGTCTGGCACAGGCGATGCGTTCAGTGATATTGATTTTCGGATTGCGGTTAAACCTGGTCAGGTGAGCGCATGGGTTAATCCAGAATGGGATCACTATCTGCCAATACTCCCTTGTGGTGGCACATTAATGCAATTTGGCGACCAAGCCCTACTACATCATCTTGTACTGAAAGACGGCACCATTGTTGATTTTTTCGTTCAAGACACTGAGCGTCAGAATTTTGAACCACACCTCGTTATTATTGCCTGTCGGGATGATGCACTGAAGAAGAAACTAGAAGGCTTTGCGCGTCCGGTGGCTTCGCTTGTCAAAGAAGTTGATAGTGAAACACTTGAGCGTTTTTTTGTTGATTATTGGATTACTACCCATAAAGAAGTGAAAGCCTTAGCACGCGACTATACGTTATCACCATTCGCTGGTTTGTATTGGGAACGTTTAGCTTTACTACGCGCGTATTATGTTAACGTAACTGGTAAAGATATTGTTGGTCGAGCGACATTACATATGCTTGGTGCGCTACACAAAGGGTTAGAGGACAAAATCACAGAGCAACAAGAGGCAATTCTAGGTTTACCATCTCGCACACCTTCTGAAACCATTATTGCCATTGAAGCCATCCGCGTAGAAATGGCGCATATAGGTCGCCAACTTGCCGATAAATACGCATTTGCTTATCCTCATGTGCTTGAAGAAGTGGTTCAACTTTATTGGAACACTTTTAAAGTATCTCTGAAAACCTGACAGTTCTGTCTCGTTTCATGGGTAATTTCTAATTGCATCTCTCAGGGATTAGCTATAGCAACTGAATGTGAGACTGAGAAACTGTCATTATCCTCAAAAATTATATGCACGGTCATATCAATGCGCATATCAACGGCGATGTGACCGACATTCGGCACGTACTTTCGCGTAGAGTGATAGCTAGATAGTTAACACGATAGCGAAAGGCTGTTTTATGGCATGGACAACGCCGAAAACGTGGAGCAATGAACCGTTGGTGGCAGGTGACTTGAACACGCATTTGCGCGACAACATGGAAGCTCTCAAAGACCCACCCAGCGAGCAGGTCGTGCTTGATGAAGCAAGCAATTACAGCACATCAAGCACGGTGTTTGTGGATGTTGATAATACCGTGTTGAGCTTGACACTAGAGACGAATGGTGGCGATGTGATGGTGCATTTTCATGCGACAGTGAGCATGTCGGCAAATGTTTTTTCGATGTGTTAGTGGATGGTGTACGCACGGCTGGCGATGATGGTATTGCTGTACAAGGTGCAAACGACACGACAATGACATTCACACGGCTCATCACGGGATTATCTGCTGGCTCACATACTTTCACACTGCAATGGAAAATCAATACAGGTACAGCCACACTCTATGCTGGTGCTGGCACGTTTAACCGGGACTTACACCCTCAATTTTGGGCGCGGGAGATTAGCTGATGCAGGTATTGATTATCCCGCGTGACCAAGTGAATTTGGATGCCCTGACAGCAACCTTGCGCGATAGTTTGCGCAGTGACCTCATTGGCGTGAGTGTACGTTCGGGCGTGATTGTCGTTTTCGTGACCGATACGACATCTGAGAGTGCGAAAGCTACGGTGCGTCAGCTTGTACAGGCGCATGATGCGCAGGTACTAACTCCCGAACAAGCATCCCGTATAGCGACCCGTCAGCAATTGCAGGCGGCACGCGCTAATTATGAAGGACGGGTGCGTTTGAGTGATTTTGCGCAGAGCGACGCTGATGTACAGACGCTGGCTGGGGTGGTATATCGGCTGGCGTTGGAAGTACGGGTATTACGAGACGCGATTGATTAGGGCTATTGAGCAGGGCAGGCGCACAGAAGTGCGTCCCTACAAACTATGTAAATAAGGGAGAGAATAACCTATGAATACAAATGACAAAATGGCACGACGGGTCGTGATTGACCCCTTGCTGGCATTGTTAAAATCGCGGCGGGTGCTGATAGCGTTGATTGCGTTGCTGGTCGGGATGCTGATGCAAATTGTGCCAGCACTCGCGCCTCTCGAAAGCGAATTGATGATTTTGCTGGTATCGCTGGCACTGGCATTGATTGGGGGTTATAGCCTCGAAGATGCAGTGATTGCGGCGCGTCAGACACCGAATGACCAAGCCTTGCGCGATGAAGTTGATGCACTACTAGATGCGATTCTGGACATCGCTATGCTGAATCTGGATGCGCAGAGTGACGTAGATGATGTGCATTCAGCCGTCAATATCAAACGCCGTGTGCCAGATAACCCGTCCGATACGCTCATTGGCTAAATAATCCGCGACAATTGCATTTTCACTCAATGGACAAATCATCGCGGCATCCCATGCGGTGCTGATTGCTTTGCTATCGAACGCCGTTGCCTCTGCTGATTGCGGGTGTAACGGCAATTTTATTTGGGACGCTGTTCCAGCACAGTGTCTTGCCATCATCTGTACAACGTCGGGGTCGCTGGCATAGAAGGCTTTGATGCTGGTGTCATGCTGGCGCGTGTAGCCGACAATACTATCGCCTTGCCGATAGACAGTCGCAGTGATGTTCGGATAGGGGGCTAACCACGCATGTATGCTCGCCTCCGGCTGGATTGCCATATCGACTGTGCTTTCTGCTTCTTGCCATAGTGCCACGAGGGCATCACAATCATTAGGAGTAGGTGAGGCAGTATCGAGGGTGTTTGCGGGTAAGGATGCCGTATCGACTGCGATTTCGCTACTACCGAAAGCGTGTGTTTGATAGCCAAAACGTGGATAGTAGCTGGTATGCCCCAACAAGAAAGACAGCACATAGCCATCCTCTCGTGCGATACGATGCCCTTCTTCAATTAGCGCCCCACCAATACCCTGACTGTGATAGTCAGGCAGAACGCCAATCGGTGCAAGGTTGATAGTACGTAATGCTTGCCCGTTTATCATGATGATGTAAGGCGAAAAGAGCGCATGTCCAACAATGATTCCGTCGATTTCTGCAACGAGCGAGAGTTGTGGATTGTAGGCTTCACGTAGGCGCAAAAGAGCTGTGATAGTCGCTTCATGCGTGCGATTTTGGAAGGCGGCAACGTGTAAAGCATGGATAAAAGCATAATCTGCGGGTGTTTCGGGACGTATATTCAAAGCGACCTCTGATATGGGCTGTGCGAGTTTGCGCTATACTATATCTATTAACTAAAGATACTGCATGCAGGTGAAAATGGATACGCTTCCGGTGGTTTTGCAACCCATTATTGATAACGCAACCGTCACGCCGATTACGGTGGGGCATTCTGCTGACCATGTGTATCGTGTGGTGGTCGCAGAGGATGAAATTTACTATCTGAAGATTGGGCGCAGTCTGCAAGCCGAACATGAGCGTTTGTTATGGTTAGCGGATAAATTATCTGTCCCACGTGTGATGCACTTTGAAATCAGCGGGGGCAAGCATTACCTGTTAAGCTCTGTTTTACAGGGAACAATGTTGCATGAATCGAGCTTGTCCTTTGAAAAGCGTGTGACGTTGTTGGCAGATGCAGTGCGTATGTGGCATGCTGTCCCGATAGATGATTGTCCGTTTTCATGGACAGTATCCGAGCAAGTACAGACAGCCCGCGAACGCCTAAATAGTGGGCGCGTAGATGAAACCACGTTCGACCAGCAATTTTATGGTAAGTCTGCGAATGAGTTATTCGCGGATTTGCTGAATGCCATGCCTGATGAGGAAGACCTTATGTTAGCGCATGGTGATTTTTCTTTGCCGAACGTACTCGTAGACGACACGGCTGAGGAAGTCGTTGGCTTTGTCGATGTGGGTGATATGGGCGTCAGTGACCGTCATTTGGACTTGGTGATTGCCTCGCGCAGTCTATGGTGGAACATGGGCGGTGCGTGGGTCGAGAAATTTTACGATGCCTATGGTGTGCCGTTGGATAAGGCGAAGTATCGGTTCTATAGTATTTTGACTTCGTTTTTTTGAATAGAAAGTGCTGAGTGTATTTGCGATTTTGTCTTTTTGTGAAACGCGGACGCACAAAAGTACGTCCTTAACAAGCGCGTTATTATGAATAAGTTGCTGTGAGTGTTTCTACAATAGCGTCGTGGATGTGTCCGTTGCTGGCGATGTAGCGTCCGCGTTCGTCATGTTGAGGTGTTATTCCGCCTGTGTAATCGCTGATTTGCCCCCCTGCTTCTGCTACCAGTAAAATCCCTGCTAAACCATCCCAAGGCTTGAGTCCCTGTTCCCAATAACCATCAAAACGTCCGCAAGCGACATAGGCGAGGTCGAGTGCCGCACTGCCCATGCGTCGGATGCCCCGTACTTGCTTGACGAAGGCTGTCCATTGGTCGGTGTTGTTATCAGGGTCAGTGTGTTTGTAATACGGAAAGCCACTGGCGAGAACGGATTGCACGAGCGTTGTGGTATCTGTCACCTGAATCGGTGTGCCGTTGAGGGTTGCGCCTTCGCCTTTCACCGCACTAAAAAGCTCATCACGCATGGGGTCATAGATGACACCAAGTAGAGGCTCACGTCCGGGTGTAGTTAGCGCGAGGCTGACACAAAAATGCGGGATTTTACTGGCAAAATTGGTTGTGCCGTCGATAGGGTCGATGTACCAATGAAAATCGGCTTGGTCTGCGGGTGTACCTTGTCCGCCACCTTCTTCGCCTACGAGATGATGGTCGGGATAATGGCGCAGGAGTTCACGGCTGATGAAGGCTTCGGCGGCTTCGTCTGCGTCGGTTACGATGTCGATGTCGGTGGATTTGGTCGTTTGGGTGATGGGTTCTTGGTAGCGTGCGCGAAGATAAGCACCAGTTTGTAAGGCGATGTGTTGGGCGGTGGTTAATGCGGCGCTGAGTTCCATTGGCGTTGCTAACTCCTGTTGGTATGAATATCAGATGGTCAGCATAACGCACTTTGCAACATAGCCCTACAGGTATTTTTTTCATTTTGCTTAAAATGCAGTTAGGAATGTGAATTGCTTGCGAGAAAGTTCTAAACGACGATAATATAGATGCCTTAAATGGGGGAGTAAGAATCTTAGCACATGCGTTTATTTATCAGTTACGCTCATGTTGATAAAGTCATTGTCAAAGACTGGATAGTCGATAATTTACAGGTGGCAGACCATACCGTCTGGATTGATGATGCGTTGATGCCTGGTAGAAAGTGGCGCACGCAATTAGCAGAGGCGATTGTACAGAGCGATGCGCTTTTGTTTACTATATCGCCGGAATCGGTCAGGTCGAAGGTGTGTCGGGAAGAAGTCGAGTATGCGATTGCGCAGGGGAAGCCGATTATCCCTGTGTTGATTCAAGCCCGTACCCCCCTCCCCCCTCTTATACAAGACATACAATATGTTGATTTTAGTAACGGACCAACAGAGGATGCGGTAGCAAAATTGCTGGATGCCTTACAGCATGTGTCAGCTAGGGACGCTACTAAAACAAACACAAGTCATGAAGATGAGTTGCCAATGCTAGATGATAATAATACGGGAAATTCGCTCACGTTTTGGATGACAGTCATCACCACGATTGCGACGGTCATTGGCGTTGTTTTTGCCGCAATAACATTTTTTTCGTCGGGGTCGAATACTGCTGCGCCACGCTATATCCCGCAACGTGATGTGGATGTGCGAGATGGTCCATCAGTTGAATTTGAAGTCTTTGCTGTGTTAAGTCGTGGGGAAGCAGTAGACATCGTTGGTATTGATGTGACGCGACAGTGGTATCAGATTTTGGATAACAATGGACGTTTGGGCTGGGTGACGGCTGCTAGTGGTGCAGGTAGAGTGAGAGGGAATGTCGGTACATTAGATATTGTGATTGTGACTGAGGAGCCATCACCAACGGTTGAGCCATCTGCTACTGAACCAGAGCCGACGAACACGCCTACGCAAGAGGCATCATCCACAAGCGAACCTAGTGATACGCCAACAACTGTGCCGAGCCATACACCAACTGATGTTCTCAGTGCGACATCGACAACCACACCGAGCAATACGCCTGTGCGTGTACCGAGTAACACCCCTGTACCGAGCAATACGCCGATGCCTGCGGTTGCCTCTTATCCATGTGATGCCGAAATCCCGGGTATAGGTGGCTTGCTGAATCAAGTGCATGTGTTGCCATCTGAAAGTTCGCCAGCACGCCCACCCGTACAACGTGGCGAGGATGTCATTGTCCTTGATGATGCGAGCGATTTTGGCGTGACATGGTATCAGATTGAGTACGACGATAACACTGGCTGGATACCCGAAAGTTATGTCACATTATCTACGAATTGCCCTTAGATGGTGAATATATTTAGAAGGAGTATGTAATGCGTGTTCATGTTTTTATTACGATTTTGCTGTTTATGTTGTTGTTTACGGTGAGTGTAGCGGCACAATCACTAGATGATGTAACCGTTCAAGATATTATTCAGGTAGAATGTGGAGATATTATTGAAGGCGAGTTCACATCGAATTATGAACGGCATCGGTATTCACTGTCATTGGAAGCAGGCGCACAGGTATCTGCTAATGCTGTACCTGTTGGTGACCAACTTAGATTAGCGATTGGCTTAGTGTCACCTACTGGACTGGTATTTAGGGGAAGTGACCCTGATGCTTTCATTAGCGAAGGTTCGTACTATATTTTACGTATTCAATCTAGCCCAAGTATCAACTCAGGCGTTTTGTCTGCAAGAGGTTCATATCGTTTCTTCATAAATAATTATTCTTGGATAAGAGGGCTTGGTGAATCAGGCGGTTCTGGACTGTATACATTTTTCATTAGCTGTACATTGCGTGATGGTACGGTAATCGAAGCAGGGGATAACCTCGCAAGTGTAAGTGATGATAATACTGGTAGCGATAGTGATGAAAGTAGCAGCCCAGCCGAACCTGTAGTCCAATCGATTTTCAGTGGTTTTGGTTTTCCAGGTGTGCTGGCTGTCGATTTTTCAGAAGGGATTGAGATTCCACTAACGCTTGGTCAGGCGCAGACTGTACCACTAGGTGGTGATATAGCGTTGTATACCTATGGGGCATCCGCAGAGGAAATCGTTACGCTGAGTGTAGCGCGGGTCAGTGGCGATATATCTATTGGCGTGACGGTTATCAATACCGAGACGAATGAGATTATTTTCTTAGGCGGTATGCCATCGAGTAATAATCTATCCGTTGAGTTGACCTTTACGAGTGCGGGAACATACGCAGTGGGCTTGTTCCGGTTGGATACGGCAGAGCGTGTAGATACCTCAGGGGCAGTATCGCTAGTAATTGAATAGACCTCTAAAAGCGTGTCTCATTAGAGCGTGTGAGTATCTGTGCTTACGCGCTTTTTTGATTTATGCAGACGCGACAGCATCGTTGTCGGTCAGGCTTTTGAGCCATTGCATCGCAGGTGCATCATCAGTGAAGACGCGCACGAGAACGCCTTGATTAGCGAAGTTGGTCACGAATTGTACCATGTTAATGCGCGGATGGGCTTTTTCTGGCACGACGAGCGCCCAGAATTTCCAGCCAGCTTTCATAGTGTGCGGTAGCCAAACATCGTTAATCCATGCGGATTCTTCGTCGGTGACGCCATCAATGGCGCGATTATCGGAGAGCCATTTCACGGCATCCTGTTTTTTGAGTGCCTCTGTTCCGCGCTTGAGTGCATTTTTCAAATAGTCCCCTGCGATACCATGATGATAAATATGATGCACGATTTTTGTGTCTTCATGATACTGTAATGTCACATATTGATTATCAATGAGTATTGGCATTTGTTCCCCCGACAAATAAATGTCACCATACCTTAGTATGCCCTGAAACTATCTATTTGCAACATTAAGAGCCGATGGGTAAATTACGGGTTTTATGTAACAGAGGGCAACACATGATGCGTTGCCCTTATATTTTGTGCTAGATGGCTTTAGCGACGACCTGGTTGTGGTGGCGACCAACCTTCGCCAATTGTACCGCTCCAGCAGGTTGGTACACGCGGGAAGGCTTCTGTTAGGACGTAGTAGTATGTGCCATCAGGGTAATCAGGTGTGCTACCCGTGCGCCCGTTGCATTCGTCTAAATCGCCAGAGCCTTCGACATATTCCCAATCTTCGTTGAACGTGCCATCGAATGTACCGCCGGGTCCGCCATTGCGGTTGCCTTCGCGCAGTTGATAAGACGGTGTTAGGCTGATGATGTCACTATCGGTATCTTCGGGGTCTTCGTAGCTATAGTAAAGATAAATTGGGAAACCATCGCCTGCGTAGCCGACGAGTAAAGGATGTTCTTCGGGGTCTTCCTCTGCAATGAGGGCATCTGGTACACCATGATAGTGATATAAGCCGGATGGTTGTACATGCGCATTATTGAGGTCGAAGCCGAGTTGGACACCACCACCGAAAGCGTCGTATTGCCAACCGGAGTCACGGTCACGGTTGTACCATTCGGCAGCTTCGCGTTCAAATGGCACACCATTGAGCGCCAGACCGAATTTGCCTAAGCCAACTTCTGTGATTTCATCGGCAACTTCGGGTTCGGCTGGTGTTGTGAAACGTAGGTCTTGGGCGCTGAGGGTATGCGGGTTGCCCGGATTCGGAAAGTTGCCTGTTTCATGGTCAGGCAAGACGTTTGTCTCGAAGTAGCGCGTATCGCCATCAACATAAATACGAACAAGCGTATTGGTTTCTTCGTTCATATACGTGTAGTCAGTGAGATAATCTAGTTCATGATACCGCTCTAGTTGTGATTGTGCGTACACGTATGCGCCAGAGATGACGAGCATAATGGCAAAAACGGCTAAGATAACGCTGAAACTGATACGAGTATATCTGTGCATGACAGACCCCCTATGTGTAAATAATCGTTATGTGAAGTATAGGCGGGTTTGTTTTGGGCGCTAGTGATTGGGGGTGGGATTACAGATACTTTACGGGGTGTTTACAAAATGATTGCATTTTGTCTGCGGCATTGGGTGAAAGTGTTATGATTAGGGAAATAGAAAGAACGCATTTATAGGGGCGATATTTATGCAATTAACACGGTGGCAAGCGGATATTTTGGGGCAGGGCTTTGAGGCGCGACGACTTACTTTTCCAGATGATTATGAGGGTGAGGTGTATGCGACACTGGTACGACGGCATGCAGAGACACCGACGACACAAGCATTTTTGCATATTCATGGCTTCACGGATTATTTCTTCCAAACGCATTTAGCGGATTGGGTCAATGCGCAGGGGATGAATTTTTATGCATTGGATTTGCGCAAGTACGGACGCTCACTCGCTGACCATCAAAAACCGAATTTTTGTCATGATTTGCATGAATATTTTGCGGATATAGATGCTGCACTAAAAATCATCACAGAAGAAGACAGCAATACATGGACAGTGATTGAAGCGCACTCTACAGGTGGGTTGACGAGTGCGCTATATGCCGATCATGGGCAGTATCGTGATCGTGTGGATGCCTTATGTTTGAATAGTCCATTTTTTGACTGGAATTTAACGGCTGGATTGCATATTGCGGTACAGGCGTTGGCATTGGCTGCCCCGCTTGCGCCTGCTATCGCAACCCAGCCGGATGCGCCAATACCGTATATAGAGAGCATCCATAAAGACCATAATGGGGAATGGGACTTTGATTTTGCGTATCGTCCTTTGATTGGGTTTCCTGTGTTTGCGGGTTGGTGTCGGGCGATTAATAAGGGGCATGCACTCTTACGGGATGTGCTAAATGTGCAATGTCCGGTTTTGGTGATGCACGCGGATAAAGCGATCCATGGGTCTACATGGACACCGGCTTTCCAGACAGGGGATAGCATTCTGAATCCTGAACATATCAAACGCTATGCCAAATATACGGGCGCGGATGACTTGACGCTTGTAGAGATTGAGAATAGCTTGCATGACGTATTTCTTTCATCTGAGGAAGCACGGTTGGTGGTGTATGACGCGCTGGCAACTTGGTTGCAAGGTGTACGTGTATCACCCGTGACTATAAATGAACAATAGGATGATTTTTTCATATTCTATTAAGGTTTATTTATGTTGCTACTGAGGCATATTCTGAGTACGAAAACTTTATAAACTATGTATATGTAGTTATGTAAATGTATGTGTTTGCTATTAGTAGCGAATATGTTTGTACTTTGTTACTAGATTTTGCTGTATAGTAAATGTTGTACGTGATGTATGGGTAGCGAGACTGATGGATTTATCACTCAACATTGACTCAGCAATGCTAGAGGCGTTACAGGCGCGGGCAGATGCGCTTGGTCAAGATGTGAACTACTTCATTGCTGATTTGCTGGCGATACATGATAAAGCTACTTCTTCGACAGCAATAGCTGATGATGACCTCGTGTTTTATGGACGTACATTGAAATCGGTGGGGCAGGCAGTGATTGCCACTGATTTGCGTGGGATGGTCATTCATTGGGATGGGGCGGCAGAAACGCTCTACGGCTGGACGGTGAATGAAGCGATTGGGCGACAACTATCTACGTTGATAGGCTTTAAGTTATCAGAAGCAGACCAACAAAAACGCCTTGCTAGCTTGCGCGATGGTGATGATTGGTTGCGCGAGCATTATGTTACACACCGCAATGGACGACGCTTTCCGGCGTTGTTCACTGACCACGCAATTACCGATGCTGATGATAGGGTCATTGGTATCATTAGTGTCTCTACGGATATTTCTAAACTCAAAACCCTGCAGACTGATTTTCAACGTAACGAGGTACGTTTGCGGTCTATTTTGGATTCGCAGACAGCATATGTGACGCGGGTAGATTTGAAAAATCGCTATACGTATGTGAATGCTGCATTTGAAGCACAATTTGGGTGGTCGAGCGAGAAAGATACACTGGTTGGTACACCGGCTGGATATGGTACGCATCCTGACGATGTTGAGAAGATGGCAGATGCGGCGCGATGGTGTTACAAAAACCCAGGTAAAACAGCAACTGTTGCGTTGCGCAAACAGATAGCATCAGGCGACTATCTATGGATTCGCTGGGAATCTGTCGGGCTTTCTGATGAACAGGGACAAGTATTTGAATTTCAGTGTACCGGAAAAGACATCACACGGGAGAAGGTAATTGAGCGTGCTTTAATTGAAGCACAGGAATTGTATCATCTCATTGCGACCTATAGCCGAGATGCGATTTCTATTCATACACCCGATGGACGCTATCTATATATGAACCCCTATGGTGAGCAGTTGTATGGATACACAACAGATGAGTTGATGACTCTTACACAGGAAGAGCGCGAGGCATTGGTGCATCCTGATGATATTCAACGTACTCGTGATGAAGCGCATAAGCAAGTGTCAGCAGGCGAAGTCGTCACGCGGGTAGCGTATCGTTTGCGATGCAAGAATGGTCGTTATGTATGGGTAGAATCAGCGGCTGTTCCTATTTTTGGCGAGGATGGTGAGATTGAGCGTATTTTATCGACAACGCGCAATATCACAGAGCGTAAGCAAGCGGAAACGATGGTACTAGAAAACGAACGTTTGCGGGGGCAATTCCAAGCGGAACAAAACCGCAATAAATTAGTGCGCGATATTATGTCCACTTTCAATCATGATGTGCGTACCTCGCTAACCATTATCATGACAGCGCGAGATTCGCTCAAACGCTATCATGATTTGCTGACGAAAGACCAGCGTGATAAAAAATTAGATGCTATCGGGCGACATGTACAGGTGGCGACATCATTATTAGACGATGTTATTTTATTGCGCAATGAGGGTGAGGCGATTCGTGAACGATATAATCCGCAACGTGTGAACCTTGCTACCTTGTGTTGTGTGAGTGTTGATGAGATGCAGACGAATACGACGAAGCACACGCTCAGTTTTGTTCAAGAAACAGACCGCTCCGAGTTTGTGGTGGATGAGGTGCTTATCAGCCGAATCTTGTTGAATTTACTTTCAAACGCGATTAAGTATTCGCCGGCGGGTGGGCAAGTGCAGTTGACATTAGCAGTAGAAAATGACGATATGGTGTTGCGTATAAAAGATGAGGGCTTGGGCATTCCATCTGATAAGCAGGTAGCTATTTTTGATACGAATTTCCGTTTGCCTTCGCATGAGAGCATTAACGGCACTGGCTTGGGCTTGAGCATCGTGCGCGATTGTGTGCAGTTGCATGATGGCACGATTGTGGTCGAGAGTACGCTAGGTGAGGGAAGTACGTTTATCATTCGCTTGCCGATTCGGGAATAAACAGCATTCGTCAATTTGGGAAAAGTGTGCCACAATCGGGTTTGATGTGATAACGATTATGGGGTGATGACGTGGCAGATAACAAACATGCACAGCATGACGACAAAGCACATTTTTCGACTGCACCGCCTTGGAATCCGCAAATTAAGCTCGTGATGACAGTCGGTTTCGGCATTTTGCTGATTCTACTGGCTGTTATTTTCTGGTCAATCATTCCCTTTGCACTGACGACGGCTGTGGTTGCTTATCTCTTGAATCCACTGACGCGCTTCAACACGAAATATCTGGCTGGTGGGAAGCGTGGCTGGGGCGTGATGTGGACGTTTGTCACGATTATTTTGTTTGTCTTGTTTGTAGTATTTGCGCTTGCGCCGCCGCTGGTTGAACAGACCATTAGTGGTGTGACGAGTGTCGTCAATACATTTGAGCGCCTCATCAATGAGCCGATTATCATCAATGAAGATTTATCTATGTTGACTGACCCCGACCCTGAGTCTGATGAGCCGATTTCGATTGCAGAGTTTGTAACGTTCCAACTCGACCAACAGGGCTTTGATACGTTCAATAGTTGGTTGACGAATACAGCGCAAAATTTGGAAATTGACCGTGAGACACTCACGCAAGTGTTCAATATAGGTGGCGATGTGACGACCTCTGTATTGGGGTCGATTTTCAGCATTGCGGGTACGGCGATTGGCTTTGTCTTCAATAGCTTGTTCTTTGTCACAATTCTGGCGATGTTTTTGGCAGGTGGCGAAAACATGGTGCAGACGATTCTCAATACAGCGCCGGATGGCTATCGGGATGATGTGAAGCGTTTGCTCTGTGAACTCGGTGAAGTGTGGGATGCTTATGTGCGCGGAAACCTGATACTGGGTTTGATTATGAGTGTTATCATGTGGATATTTGCGACGATTATGGGCTTGCCGAATCCCTTGTTCTTGGCATTTGTCGCCTTTGCAATGGAGTTTATCCCGAATATTGGTGCGACGATTACAATGGCTGTCGCGGCTTTATTAGCACTGGCGAGTGGCTCGACAACATTTGAGGCATTGAATGGTATCACAGTCGCCTTAATTGTGATTGGCGTGTGGATTGTTATGCAAAATTTACAAGCAATCATCTTAGTGCCACGTATCACAGGTGAGGCACTAAAATTGCATCCAGCCGTCGTGATTTTGGCAGTTATCTGGGGTGGAACATTCGGTGGTATTGTGGGCATTATTATTGCGCCACCCTTGGTATCGAGCTTTCGGGTGATATTGCAATATATCTATGGACGTTTAACAGGACGCGAGGCATTTTCCAGTGTCGAAGAAGATGATAACGACGACCCCTTCTCGCGGGTGATAGGCTTTATTGGGAAGCAGGTAGGGCGCTTGCGGGGTAAGCAAAAAGTAAAACCTGTTGCGGATGATGAGGATGTACAGGTGGCAACAGAGCAGGGTGCATCGGAGTAGGTCTGCTTAAGCCGACCTATTCATACATACGATAACTGACAAGGCATCTATCTATCTTCATAGATGTCTTTTTGTTTGTCTACGAGATTATCAACGTAAGAGCATTTCCTTCAATGTGATAACAAAACGATATTGAGCAGGTGTATAACGTTCGGCAGCTAAAAGTTCGACTGTATCCTCAAGGAGTCTCTCATAAATCTCCATAGATTTCATACGCTCTTTGCCGATTGCACTCATTTTGCGCCCGCCCTCTGTTTGTATTACACCCCATGCCGCACTCACAATTTCAGGGTCATCTTCTGGCAGGTCACGTATGCGTACAAGTTCTTGTAACAGTTTACGCCGATAGGCTTGCAAATCGGGATCGTCAGCAGAACGGTTGACGCGTTCCTGAAATGCCTTGTGTACAGATAAAGGCCAATTGATAGAGTCTAACTCTGCCATGAAAGCCGAGTCGTAGATAAAGGCTTCTGGCATATCATCACTTTCTACCATGCGTTCCTTTACATAGTGATAGTTTTTGCCGGGGTTATCAGGGAGTTCTATGTTATGTAGACGATAGTGGTCTGCTCGGTAATGACTGACCTTATCGAGTTGTGCAGTGAGGTCATCAATGAGTGCGCGTAGCTCGTCATAGCGTTGGTCTAGGGCGGTGCGCAAGGCTTCGTCGCGGTTATCTGCGCTGAAAATATCTTGAATTTGCGACAGAGAAAAACCGAGTGCTTTGAGGCGCACGATGCGATTTAAACGTACGAGATGCGTCGCGTTGTACAACCGATAGCTTGATTCGGAGCGTTCGGGTTCGTCTAACAGACCAATTTTATGATAATGACGAATCGTTTTTGCGGTGACGCCTACGAGACTGGCGAGTTCGCTGATACGTAGTCGATGACGTGACATGATGTTTGCTTCCAAAATACAGCACCGTGCATAGATGACTTTAAGTTTACCCTAAGGGCAAGGTTTGCTACCAGATTGCTCTCAGAATAGCTTGACCTTCCCGTTACAGGAGCGCCTATGCTAAGAGTATCAACATTTTAGACCTAACGAGGATGTCATTATGAACACGAATCTACGTACATTTTATACTATTGCTCTGACACAGGTGCTATCAATTATCGGAAGCCGTATCAGCGCATTGGCACTCAGCATTTATGTTTTTACTGAGACACAATCTGCAACGCCTATAGCATTGGTTATGTTTTTTATCATCGTACCTCAAATCTTGCTGTCGGGTGTTGGTGGGGCGTTGGCTGACCGCTGGAATCGACGGTTGTTGATGCTGCTTGCGGATGTTGGGCAAGCGGCTGGGACGATTTTATTGCTGGCGAGTTTTGTCAGTGGGACATTTGAAATTTGGCATCTATACGTCATTGTGACCATTCAATCAATGTTCAGTGCGTTTCAACGTCCGGCGTTGCAAGCCTCTATTACAATGCTTGTACCGGATGAACAACGTGACCGTGCGAATGCGATTCAGCAAATGGGTGGACCTATCGCAAATATTATCGCGCCGGCGGTGGCTGGCTTGCTCTTTTCTGCATTCGGTGTCGTCGGTGCTATCCTAATTGACCTTGCGACATTTTTGATTGCTGTACTCGTCATCTCGCGTGTGTCTATTCCTCAACCGAAACAAACAGCGGAAGGGGCAATGTTGAAAGGGTCGCTATTCAAAGAGTCGTTCTATGGCTTGCAGTATATCTGGGCACGTAAAGGCTTGTTGGGTCTGGTGTTGTTCTTTGCAATGATTAACTTATTAGCAACGGGATACAGCGCACTTGAAACACCCTATTTGTTGGCACGCACGCAGGACACGAGCGTACTGGGTATCTTATTGAGCATCAGCAGTGCCGGTGCATTGATTGGTGGTATTCTCTACGGTGTATGGGGTGGTACAAAATCACGCATTCATACAGTGATGGGTGCGATGATGCTGGCGATGCTAGGCTTGGTGTTACTGGGCATGAGTCAAACTTGGTGGATGCTGGCGCTTTCGACACTACTACTCATGACACCTCTCCCAATGATTAACGCGGCGGCGGCTTCGATTATACAAGCAACGGTTGCGCCAGATGTTCAAGGACGGGTTTTCGCAGCACTCCAGCAGATTTCTATGCTAATGATGCCGATTGGGATGTTGGCTGTAGGTCCATTGGCAGACCATGTATTTGAACCAGCCGTTGGTGGTGCTGGCTGGGCACGCTTCGCGCCGTTCGTAGGGACGAGCTTTGGCTCAGGAATGGGCTTGCTGATTATGATTGCAGGGGGCATTGCTTTTGTACTGACCATCCTCGCTTATTCGGTGCCTGTAATTCGCAACGTGGAAAAATCGTTAGCAGACAGTGTCCCAACGCAACCTGTGCCGGTATCAACACCAGAAGTAGCAGTTGCCTAAATCTGACGACGGTAATGTGCGTAGAACGGCATGTCATGTAGGCATGCCGTTTTTGTTTCATCCTGCTGAGACTGGTTCTTTTCCATCACGTATTTGGGGCATTTTCTATGACAGGCAAGGTTCGGCAATAGCCAAGCGCCGTGACGACATCTTCACGTACCCACGAATCATCATCAAGTAGCCACCATGTAAAACCCTCTGTGCCGATTTGCTGACCGACGGCTGGTAGTGTTTCTGCGCCTGTGAATTGCCCGACAACGCCGAAATTTGTCCCTGCGCCGGCACGACGATTCACCACACGCTCACTGCTGATAATACACTCGTCGCTGGCTATCTCTGGTAGGGTATATACAAAGAGTGTCTCGGCGGTACAGCTACTATCGGCGTCGCTACCGAGATATAAAAATGAGAACGCGCCACCTGCGCCTGTCAGTGGATAGTCGCTGATGAGCAAGTCGCCATTAGCATAGACAGAAAGCATATCGTTAAGGCTGATAGCAAGCAGATAGACAGGCTCATCTAGTGCGAGGTCAGCTTCGATTATTTCAAGCGGAGATAGGTCGGCATCGGGGTCGTCATCCGTTTCAAAAGCGAAAATATTACCTGCATTATCGACGCCGATAGCTAAATATGCTGCCAAGCGAATCGTTGTTACGTTGCTACCATCTTCCAATGTGTTTTCTTCTATGCGCTGGGTACGCCCTGCCAAACCACAATATTCGAGTGCATCATCGCTTGCTTGTTGCGGGTCAAAAGTGAGTGTCGCGCCCATGACAAAATCTGATACGGAGTTTTCAGTCGTAAAATTGCTGAATTGAGGACGTTCGCCACTGTAGCTGAGTTGTGCTTGTGCGAGTAACGGTGTCGTGCCGGATGGCAAGCGCCCGCTGGTTTCTAGCTCCTCAATAATGGCATCGACTGTTGAATCATACGCTATGATGCTATCGTCGGCTGGGGGTTCTTGTGCTATGACTATGCTCATGCTGGTTACTATCAGCACGAAACTGATTATCCATCGCCACATTTTTGTTGACCTTTCTTTTAATACTTAAATTTGCATGTCGCTACTATCTAATGTCACAATATGCGCCCATGTTGATTATTTTTAAGGATAGGTTGTATGCAAGATATTATCATTATTGGTGCGGGCTTGATGGGTGCGGCGGCAACCCGTCATCTCGCTACTGAATTTCCTGACCTCGCTATCACGGTGATTGGCACGGCTGAACCGACTGACCATAAAAACCATGATGGCGTGTTTGCTAGTCATTATGACCAAGGGCGCATCACCCGCGTGCTTGACCGTAGCCTCATCTGGGGGCATATGGCAAAAGCCGCCATTGACCGTTACGCGACTATCGAAGCGCAAAGTGGTATTACCTTTCATCATCGTGTTGGATGCTTGCGCGTCCATGATACAGAGACTACCGTGCAAGAAATCCACGATGTCGCCCAACACTATGAAACAACTTTTGATGTACTCGATACCCCATCAGCACATGAAAAATTCCTATATTTTCATTTTGCAGGTGATGTGACGGCTTTTGATGAAACAGGTGCATCAGGTTATGTTAATCCGCGTCAATTAGTGCAGGCGCAATTAACCGCTGCCCAAAAACACGGCGCGACCCTTATCCGAGAGCAAGTTACGGGCTTTACCGTCGATAGTGATGTTGTCATGGTTACGACGACTGAAAACCGTTATCAAGCGCGTAAAATTTTGTTGACGGCTGGTGGTTTCACTAACTCGCTACTCGACAAAAAACTTGACCTCAAAATGATTGCGCACAATATTTTGCTTGCTGAACTCCCAGAGAGCGAAATAGCACGCCTCGGTGCTATGCCCTCGTTAATTACCAGTTGTGATAATCCAGCCATTCCGTCGCTCTATATGTTGCCACCGATTCAGTATCCAGATGGCAAAACCTATATCAAACTCGGAGGGAGTTTTTATGGCGCAGGCGTTGGCGAACCCTACATCAGCACCCGTGACGAATTGACCACATGGTTTCAGTCTGATGGCAACGCAGAAGTCGGGGCACTGCTGAAAGAGCAGTTGCATACCCTGATGCCAGATTTGGAGGTGCTGAGTTATCACCTCAAGCCTTGTGTGCTGACGATGACCGTGCATGGTAATCCGTATATTGGTAAATTGCATGACCATGTTTATGTAACGACGGGTGGCAATGGCGCAGCTGCGAAATCCAGCGATGAAATTGGGCGTATGGGTGCGTTATTCTGTGCAACGGATACTTGGCAATCGGCACTTACGCAATCTGATTTTGCGCCACAGTGGCAAGTTGATTGAGACAAGTAAAGTTGTTTTACGTACGCTCTGTCAATAATTGAGGCTCTTTAAATGAGCATAGTAAAAAACGGACAGGGCAAGCCCAGTCCCTACATTTTGTTGGCTTTTGAGCATAGACGCTCGAAAAATCTCTTGAGTGTGTAGGGACACGCATTGTTGTCTGCGAATGGAAGACGGTATTTGATTCTTAACTTGCATTCGTACATACGTACATAAACCGAGTTGCGTTTAAGCCTAAAAATTCGCAAATTTGTCTCTACAAGCGAAATTTCTACCTCGCGGACTACATATTTTCTATGGTTTAGAAGGGTTCAAAAATTGAACGTTCTTTTATCCGAAATTGAGGTTACGTAGACACTTGCATCATACCCTGACTTTTTAGCATCGCATGGCTGTCGTCCGGCAAGCGTACATCAAACGCCCAATATGGAACGCTTTACAATTCTTGTTGTGTCTCTGATGATGAGACCCACACAGGGAAATAGAGATTATGGAAAATCGGAATCCAGCACAACAATCGTCATATGATGGCTTCGACCCTGATTGGGCGTTGGTGCGGGCGATGGCAGATGGGGATGTGCGTGCGCTCAATGAAGTGTATGCGCGTTATGGACCTATGCTCCTCAGTTTTCTGAGCGCCCGTTTGCCTACGCGCCAGCTAGCAGAAGAAGTTTTGCAAGATGTTATGCTCGCTGTGTGGGAGAATGCGCATAAGTTTGAGGCACGCAGTAAAGTGAAAACATGGATGCTCGTCATCGCCCGTAACCGTGCTATCAATGCCACGCGCCGTAAAAAACTCTCGCTTATCGACATCAGCAAGGTATTCGACTTGAAAAGCGACGATACGGGACCCATCGAAGCTGTCACCCGTCAAGAAACCCAAGACCGTGTGCGCGTGGCTATCCATAAGTTGCCAGAGGGACAGCGTGAAGTGCTGACCCTTGTGTTCTATCATCAGCTAACGGGTCCTGAAGTGGCGGAAGTGCTGGATATATCTGAAGGTACGGTCAAAAGTCGGTTGCATCGCGCAAAAGAGACGCTGAAAGGCTTGCTCGCGCAGGAGGATAGCTCGTCATGAGTCATCAAGAATGGTCAGATAAGATTCCGTTCTATATTGCACAGACGCTTTCCCCTGATGAGAAACGTCGTTTTGAAGCACATCTCGCAGACTGTGAAATTTGCCAAGCGGAACTCGCAGAGTGGCAACCCATTGCGGCGGCTGTGTGGCGCGAAGGCGATGAGGTCGCGCAGAGTTTGCCGCCACTTTCGCAAGAAGTCTACAATCGCTTGACTTATCGTGACCGCGAACCGAGTAGCCGTTTCAGTGCGAATCCACCTCGTCCGCGTGAGGATAACTTAGCAAGTGTGCCAGAGCGTCCGCGCACAGAAGCTATCGACTTACCGACGGTACGCCGTTTCCGTGTGCCAGCGACATTGGTCGCGGGTATCGTCATGGTGATATTATTTGGGAGTTTGATTGTGTATCTCAATCGTCCAACTATCGGCACTGAGCCGGAAATTATACTGAGTGCCGCACCGACACAAGACATCATTATAGATGCGACAGGCGATAGCGAAGGTGTATTTGGTTCAGGGCAAGCATCCGAAACGCCGGAAACCCCTACGCTCAGTGTGGCGACAGAAGAGGGCGATTTGGGGCAGATGCAACCCGAAGCGACCAACACACCATCACCACAACCGACTGCGACCCATACCGAAGTCCCTGCACCAACGGCAACGGTTGATGATAAAGATGCCAATACCCGTGATACAGGTGCGAACCCGAATGGATGTATTGGTACGAACACAAGAGGGAATACGGTTTCTGTACTAGATAGCAATGTTGACGGCTCAGAGATTACCTCCTTAGAAGCAGGCGATGCCGCGTGGGTGTATCTGGATACGGGTGGTGGCTGGTATCAGGTGTTTGTGGATAATGGCACGTATATTGGTTTTGTGCCTAGCGATGATTTGACGTTGAGTGGCAATTGTAATGCAGCGCGGAGTGGCAATCCGATTCAGTTCATACCTAGCCGTCCCACGCCTGAGCCGGATAGTGCGGATGAGTCTGTGATACGTACGAGCGTTCAGTTATCTGATGAGCCGACTGTGATTGTGGTAGAAGGCACGTTTGCAGATTTTCATACGTTGCCGGATAGCAGTGCAGAGATTGTCATGGTGGGCGCACGGGGCGACCAATTCGAGGTGACAGGGTATACTGGCACAGGCGACCAACGCTGGATTCGCATCACAGACGAGCGACAAGAGATGTGGGTGCTGGCAAGTGATGTAACTGAGTATCCAGCCGACGACGCGCCAACGCAAGTGCCGTAGTGATATTGTGCGAAATGAGTAGTCACTATTTTTTCACCACAGAGGCGCAGAGGACACAGAGAAAAATCTTGATGCTGAAAGGTCTATCTGTGAATTGTTTACGATGATTCAAGTTCCACCGACATTACTTTATCTACATGGGGAACATAATAGACATGATAGTGTCGATTGCCTGCGGATTCGCGGATGGCGTCGTAGAGCAGTCTGCCGGCTGTGAAGACTTTGACCTCACGTTCGCCATGCACGACCATCTGATACCGTATCCGGCGACGTGACCCGCATGAGCCTGTATGACTATGACTCGTCTTTTTACTCACATCCAGCGTGCCACTGATACGTTGTATACCTGCTTGCCGTGCGCGGATGGCTTTATATAGCTGAAATATCCCAGCCGTGACACTCACAATAGATAGCCCACCGAGCAAAATCACAAAGCGCGTTTCACTATCTGGCATTCGAGACGTGTTGAATGCCATGAGTGCCAAAATCCCGCCGAGCAAAATGCCAACCACACAGGCAAAAATGCCATTGCGCAAGAGGCGTGCGCTTTGCTATGCAGTGAGTTGTCCTGTCCGATTGACTGTGAGGGTATCAGCATCAAAATTGAAGCGGTCTTCAAAACGTTCTGTTAGTGACAACGAACGGGTATCGCGTAGATTTTGCATCAGGCTCAGAGTGGCGATGAGTATCCATACCAGCCCCAAAATGAGCAGAGGCAAGCGCACGGTATCGTCTTCCGGGAGTAGTGTGCCTATCAGCAAAAATAGAAAGCCAGGCGTCAAGAAGAAGATTGCATTCCATAAAAATCCCAATATGCGCATCATGTGTGACTGTGCCTTTTTGACTGATTGTTATGAAAAACCGAACATGAGGCTATCTCACATTCGGTCATATTCATTGTATGGAATTTATGGGGATACGCTAGTTACCAGCGCACAGGCATCGCTGTCATACCATGGAGTAACAAATTCTGACTCCACTCTAGTTTATCGACATCTGTGTTCAGTTGCATGTTCGGGAAATTGTCTAGGAGCGCCCGAATAGCGATTGTACCTTCCATGCGGGCGAGCGGTGCGCCTAAGCAATAGTGAATCCCATGCCCGAAAGCAACATGCGGATTGGGGTCACGGGTGATGTCGAGGGTATCAGGGTTTTCAAACACAGCCGGGTCACGGTTCGCGGCTAACAACGACGGCAAAACAATATCGCCCTGCGGAATCGTCACCCCACTCACTTCAATATCTTCGGACGCAAAGCGCGTCGTGGGTGTCTCTACAGGTCCGTTGTAGCGTAACATTTCTTCTACAGCCGTCGGCATCAAATCAAAATTGCCTTTGAGCAAATCATACTGGTCAGGATGTTGCATCAATGCCAACATACCGTTGCCAATCAAGTTGACCGTCGTTTCGTGTCCAGCGACCAAGAGCAAGAAGATCATGGAAATCAGTTCCATATGGCTGAGCGTGTCGCCATCTTCTTCTGCCCGCACCAAGCCACTCAGAATGTCGCCTCTGTCTTCTTCGCGCCGTTCTTTGATGAGGTCATTCGTATACTGTACCAATTCCATGACTGCAAGTTGGCTGGCTTGCATATCGGTGCCAAAGAGAATCGTGCGTGTCCAACGACGGAAATCGTCACGGCGCTCTTTTTCGACTCCGAGCATTTCTGCAATCACGGTAATGGGCAAGGGAAACGCAAATAAGTCGAGCAAGTCACCGCTAGATTGAGTTTTCATCTCAGCAATCAAATCGTCCGCAATGCCTTGAATGCGTTGTTCTAAATCACGCACAGCCTTGGGTGTGAATGCTTTGTGTACCAGTGACCGCAACCGTGTATGGTCAGGTGCGTCCATATTGAGCAAGTGATGGTTAATCATCTGGAATGTGGGGTCAGGGTCTTCCATGACGTAGCGTTGTGCCAGTTCGGGAGGTAAATTTTTTCGCACATCTTTGATAAATCGTTGGTCGCGCAACACACTCACCACATCATCATAACGGGTGAAGAACCAGATATGGTTGCCTGTCTGTGGACCAACGCCCATGTATATAGGGTCATTATCGCGCATATCTTTATAAACAGCTTGGGGATTGGCACGGGCTTCATGGGAAAAAATAGGATACGTATTTACATCTGTCGTCATAACAATTCCTAGCTATATCAACTATCTTCATTTTGTATACGTAAAATAGCATTATAAGTGTTCAATTTTCTATGAGATAGTCATTAAGAGCGTACTTCTGCTGAGGATTCGTAGCGGGCTTCTAGCGGATGGTGATCATAATAGGGAGGTAAGTCAGACGTGCTTAGGGTCTCATCAATACGTTGTAATTCACGGTTGGCGGCTTCAAATGAGGGGACGAAACGAAATTTTTGGCGCAATATTGCAACAGCGGTAGATACTAAAAAGCGCCCCAGTGGGTTCACATTTTCGCTTACAAAGATTACCCACTCTGTTTTGCTTGCTTCTCGTTTTTCGGTAAGTACACGCATGGGCGGTGCTTCTGCTATGCGGTCTGTATAAACGATAACATGGAATGTACCTTCTACTCGTTCTTCAAAGATTTGGTTAAATTCTTTGACAGTAACCGTATCTATCATCTCGATGAGGATGACTTTTTCAGGAATGTACCAGCGAATTTCGATAGGCAAGTAATAAGGTATCCATGTTATGGTCGCATCATCATTCATGCTAAACGCATTTCTGCGTATGCGGTATAAGAAAAGCGTTAAGATGTCTTTATTTATCTGACGATAGCTTTGCGCCACCAAAGACGAGCATGATAATTTTTGCCATTTGGCTCATCGCTTTAGAGACGAGTGGCATGACCATCATCGGGCGAATGAGCTTGATAAATTCGCGCAAGAAACCCACAAAAATATGCGACGCTTGCTTGTTATCGGTGCGGTCATAGAGCCAGAAAATGACGACCAAAAAATGAAACGCATACATCATGAGGGTGATGTCTTCGGCATGCCGTACCACATGGTCGCTCGCGCCATCTACGACACTGTGCATCGCTGATAGCATGGGGTCATCTTTACCTTGTGAGATGGCAATCGGGGTGATGTTACTCTGTGGCAACATAGCAGTGCTGAAGAGCGCGACAGTGATTTCTTCGTTTGCTTGCCATTGGCTCAGTTTATGCGATAGCAGGGCATGATAGCGTTCGGAGATTGTGCCGATTGGCAAGGTATCAACCCAATCTAAGCTCTCGTTGGCAAGTTGATGATACAAGCACAAAGCAATATGCGCCGTATCCTCGTATTGGCGTTCGACTATTTCTAGGGGTATACCAGCTTCATCAGCGATGTGAGTGAGGCGTGTTTCTGCGAATCCCTGCGTATGAAATAAATCATCGGCTACGCTGAGGATGTCATGTGCATTTAGTTGTAAGTCTGTCATGAGCGCAAGTTTCCAATGTTTAATTGTTTCAGAGACGCCCCTCTTTGATATATACACAATATCAGGATTGTTCTGATAATTCAATAATTTGTGAATATACTTAGGAAATTGTCAACTTCGGCATGCTTAAAGACACTTGCATCGCAGAAAGAGTGGTGTATAATATGCAATACAATTTAAGAAGTAGGGACCGCTAGCTCAACTGGCAGAGCGTCTCGTTGACGTCGAGAAGGTTACAGGTTCGAGTCCTGTGCAGTCCACATAATAGATAAAAATCGACTCTCAGAGTCGATTTTTTGCATTCAGACGCTTATATAATTTCAATTACTCTGTGTCCATTCTATTGGAAACACGTATAGCAACGAAATCGAAAGTTAGTAGCACTTCATCAGATGTTTCTACCAGCCCGATAATCTCTATGGGTCCTACGTCGTAGTCAGACATGAGAATAGTAATGGTGGCTGTGCCTGCGAGCCTGTCATCAGATAGGGTTGCTGTCACATCCCACTGTTCTGATTGGGTTGTTTCTTTGATAGTTAACTCGCCAAGCATCCGGAAGCTATAGCTTTCACCTTCGTTAATCGCTTCGGGAAAATCAACGAGTTCTGTTGTGACGAATGTCGCTTCGGGATACGATTCTGATTCCAAAAATTCTTGGCGGATGCGTCTATCGCGCAAATCGCTGTTGGATGTAAATTGCTCCACGTTGATGACAATTGTGCCGACCTGACTATTCGCATAATCGCCTGTGTCCAGCAGAATATCGCCAGCAAGTTGTGTTGTTGTGCCGATAGCCGTGCTGACATCACGTCCTGCGAATATTTCGTTCACTTCGTATTGCACTGATGACTGGGTGGTATCAATGCGATAGACTATTTGCTCAGATACATCAGCTTCGAGCGTGGGAGCGGTGGCATCTCCACTTTGAATCCCACCAAACCCGAACCAACTTTCATATAGAAAAAGGCTTGCAAGTAGGAGCAGGACAATCCCTGCTCCGATGCCATATTGAACGCGACGGCTCATTCGTTGACCTCAACTTCAACTGTGTCACCGATTACCTCGCCGTTTGCATAAAGGTCTGCATGGTTGTTGCTGTTGAGCGTGACGGTTATGGTATTTGTGCCTATCGGCAGTGAGGTGATATGAAACCATTCACCATATACTCGCGCTACTTTTTCACCATTTATATAGAGATGAGCATGACCCTCTCCCTCGATATGTGTGCCACTTGCATTTTGTGGGGCGAATGTGAAGTTTTCAACATCCATGAAAATGTTGTAACCACTCATAGCATCTGCCGTCACAGTCAGGCTAACGGTTGGTGTTGCCTGCCAATCGTCAACATGGATAGGCGCACCATGATTGTGGTCATCTGTACTTGCATCATGGCTATGGTCAAGACTTGCTTGTGCAACGGTGGTTACAGGTGGTGCTGAGCCAACGTCTGCTGGAAGCATATTGACAATATTCAAGCACATTTCATCATTTGTACCCTCACCCGCGACAGTATAGCGGGGTTCAGGATTGCTACGGCTAACCCCATTATCGTAAGTGCAGAACACGCGGATAATATCGCCTTGATTCAGCCAGATGGGGTCTGCGAACCAATAGTCGCCTTGCCAGTCAAAATCCCAGAAAGGAATATCAATGAGAATCGTTTCTTCGCCTGTCTCATTATCAATGAGAACCGTTTGTGTTGATTTACCAAGTGTATGCATATGGCTCATGATAGAGATTGCCCAGCCATCGGTTGGCACACGCATGTCACAGTAGGTTGTCACATTTTCGGGGTCAACATTGGCGTAGTCATCCAGTGTTTGACCGCACAATGCCAGCAGTAAATCTGAGCCATTACCTGTTTCTGCGATAGCGACATCTCTATTACACTCGTCACTGACAATATCCGCTGGACAAGGGATTTCGACAGGCGCATTGATAGCTAGAATACGCAAACTATCTGGGTTTTCGCTATCATCCGCTAAATCAAGGACAAGTTGCGATTGGTCTGCTTCAATACCTGCTTGGGTGTTGTAGTGCATCTGCATGATGATGAAACCACCCGTAGGAATCAGTAGACCGGTATCATCAGGGAATTGCGCTGGCACATTGCCGGGTACCCATGAGCCTAAAATACCAACGGCTGCTTGATTCGTTGTATCTTGATTGTTGAACGCTTGTCCTAGCAATTGAACGATTGTCGCCGTACCACCAAAACCGTCAATTTGCGCTCGAAGTGTGCCATCTGTATCATTTTCTTCAATTGCCTCGTCAATCAATGAGGCAGGATCTTCTGTAGTGAGGATGTATTGTAATTCGCTCATGCCACCAACTGCTTGCATCAGGGGCAAGATTGCTCCCATCATCCCGCCTCCGGGTGTATCGCCTGATGGCAAGGTGTTATCTAAGCCATTGCCACCGAAGCATTCCCAGCCGGGTTGACCATCTGCGCCGTCAATGGTAGCGACATCGGCTCGCATATCTTCTGTGCCGGGGTATAAAATCGTGTGATGCGCCATGATGACACTACCAGGCACAACATTGTAGCCTGTAATATAGGTATCTTCTTCAAAGCCCAAATCCATCATGAAACACCGATAATCATCATCAAGTGTGCCATCAGGTGTATAAGGTTCGGGCATTTCAATGACAAGGTCTGCTTCGACATTTGGCTGTATTTGTACCTCATCAGAGGCAACCGTAGCTGTCAAATCACCACTCGGCGCACCATTTTCGACCCATGCAAGGATGAGTGCTTTTTCCTCATCTGTTAGGCTACGGTCATATAAAAATTGTGGGCTTAATTCACTAGGCGACCAAGGTGGCATGTAGCCTGTTGTGACCACTAAGCCAATGTCATCTGCACTGGCGATAATCTCTTCTGCGGTGTCCATTTCAAAGCTATCATGCCCAAATTCTCCTTCAACATGACACCCTGAACAATTTGCTTCCATGATGGGGGCAATATGTTCGGCATAGGTTGGCACAAAGTCGATTTCTATGGTTGTATCTGGTTCTGCGGGTGGGCGGTCATCATCGTCGCCATGCGCGAACACAGTCCATGAGGTTGCCAACACAGCAATGATGATTAAACACGGGATAAATAGTGCGTTTTTTCTCTGGTGCATCAAAAGTTATCCTTCATACATATGTACGATACGGCAATTGGTATTGTGATACGATGAAAAGCAACACATTATTTTTCTTCTCATCGCTGGTTTTCTACTGTGTATCGTTAGTCTATTTCTGAAATGTGGAAAACTTATGGAGAGGATGTGGATAGCTTGTAGGTATGAGTACGAGGAGACATAATGCCCAAAGAAACTATTTTATTGGTTGATGATGACCCCGAAATCGTGACTATTTTGCGCGACTATTTGGAAGCAGAACACTACAGCGTGCTTACAGCAACTAACGGTCAGCTTGCTTTACAGCGCATACACAGTGAACGCCCAGATTGCGTCATTCTCGATGTGATGTTACCGGATGAAGATGGATGGTCTGTTACGCGCAAAATCCGTGCTGATGAGCGCGTCAATAAAACGCCTATCATCTTGTTGACGGCGCGTGTTGATGATATGGATAAAATTATTGGGCTAGAGCTGGGTGCTGATGATTATGTTACGAAGCCTTTTAACCCGCGTGAGGTGGTCGCACGGGTACGGGTTCAATTGCGACATGCCAATCAAAATGACTCACAAGCGCCTATTCTCAAGATAGGTAATTTACGATTAGATGTTGGGAAGCATCGCGTGTTACTAGACGAATCAGATGTTGAACTGACTGCTACCGAATTTGATATTTTGCGTACATTGATGCAATCGGCTGGCTATGTCTTCACCCGTGATGAACTCATCGAAAAGGCGCTTGGTTATTCTTACGCTGGGTTAGGGCGTACGATAGATAGTCATATTAAAAATCTCCGTCAGAAAATTGAACCTGACCCCAAAGACCCGCAATATATTCTGACTGTGTATGGCGTTGGCTATCGTTTTACGGAGCATGAACCATGAATCGGATGTGGGTGCGTTTGAGTATCGTATATACCTCTATCATATTCATGATAGCTTTGTTGCTCATCGGCATTATTGCAGTTGTACAACCTGATGCGCCACGAATCCTACAAACTGTCGATTTGACTGATACACAGCAACAAGCTTTAGTGCAATTAATTGAAAGTGGTATTTTACAAGAAGCAATACGAACGGCTGTCTTTTCTCAGATTATAGGGTTGTTTGTATTAGCAATTGTGGCTGGTGTAACCACTAGTACATGGTCTAGCTGGGTCATTACCCGTCCGTTGCATGTGTTGAATCAGGCAATTGATAGCGTCAGCAAGCGTGATTTTACAGAAAATGTGGATATTCAGGGAACATACGAAGTCGAAAATTTGGCAAGTTCATTTAATGCGATGGTTGCAGAATTGGCGGCGGCGGAAAAACGACGACAAAATTTATTGGCGGATGTCGCGCATGAACTCCGTACTCCGCTCACTGTTTTACAGGGCAATTTGCGGGGCGCACTCGATAATATCTATCAGTTTGACCAAGAACGTATCGCAACACTCTACACACAAGTACGCCAACTCAATCATCTTATTGATGATTTACATGATTTGGCTCAAGCAGAGGCGAACCAACTACAGCTTCATATGCAGGATGTGCAAGTTGATGCGCTTGTGAAACAAGCCGTTGAAATTTTCTCGCCACTGGCATCAGAAACCGATATTATCATCGAGACGTATATCATAGATAACCTACCTATCATTCTTGCGGATAGAAAACGTCTGATGCAGGTGCTTCAGAATTTATTATCAAATGCTATCCGGTATGCTCGTTCAGAAATCCACGTTCGCTTGTTTGCTGATGACACCCATATTGTATTGTCAATAAAAGATGATGGGGTAGGTATTCCACAAGAGGAACTCTTACATATTTTTGACCGTTTTTACCGTGTGGATAGCTCGCGTACTCGCGCTACAGGTGGGACAGGCTTGGGCTTAGCTATCGTACAAAATATCGTGACAGCACATGGCGGAACAATTTTTGTCACCTCACAAGTTGATGAACACACAACATTTACTGTACGAATACCTCATATAAGCGACTAATTTAGCCAACAGGCGAGGGGCGTACGTAAAACAGAAAACAGCCAGCAGTGCTGACTGTCCTATGATTATCAATCTAGTTTGTGGCTTTAGTTAGCCGACTCCTGCCCGACGCGCATCAGGAAGAAGACGGGAATCAAACCGACCATCACGATAATCAGGGCGGGAATCGCCGCTGATTCGTGCCAGCCTTCAACGCTCAGGAAGTAAGTGCGTAAGGCGAGTGTGTCCATCCCGAACGGGCGCAATAGGAGCGTAATCGGTAGCTCTTTCATCACATCGACAAAGACAAGGATTGCCCCTGCAACCATGCCCATGCGTACCAGTGGGAAATGTATTTCTGTGAGGATGCGCCAACCACTCGCGCCCATTGTTCGGGCGGCACGTTCCATATTCGGGCGAATTTTTTCCATGCTGGCTTCCACACTGTTGAATCCGACTGCCATAAAGCGCACGACGTAGGCATAACTGAGGGCGATAATCGTGCCTGTCAAAATATAGCCGGGATGCACCCAACCGAGATATTCGGCGGCAAAGTCGGTGACTGCGCCATCAACTGGATTTACGATAATTAGCACACCTGCCGCAATGACTGCGCCTGGCATCGCATAGCCGATAGTCATGAAGCGCGTCAGCCACTGGAAACGATGATGCTTGTCACTTACGCCTCGTCGGTTGTTATAGGCTACCAGCAAAGACAGCAACACAATCACCACTGCCGCACTCGTCGCCAAAATGAGTGAATTGCGTCCGTAGGTCAGCATAGATTCTGAAAGCAAATTCACTGTCGGGTCTTGTAATTCTTTCCATACCCAAATGACAAGTTGACTGACAGGCAACATGAATGCCAGCCCAAAGAGTGTTGTGCAAGCGCCCGTTGCTAACCAACGTTGCCCACCTGACAGAGGTTTCAAGCGCATGCGTCGCCCGTGTCCGCCTTGTTGATAGTAGCGGGCTTGTCCGCGTAAGTGCCGTTCCAATGCAATCAGAATAACCGCAATCACAACCATCAGCGCCGCTAATTGGGTCGCCGCCGACATATCAAACGAGGTATTCCATAAGACGACAATGCGCTCACTGAGGGTAGGGTAGCCGAAATAGCTGACCGTGCCGTAGTCAGTCATGGCTTCCATGATGACCAGCAACACCCCAGCCGCGATGTGTGGGCGTGCCATCGGGAGCGAAACGTGCAAAAGACGTTTCCACGAGCTATAGCCCAGTGATTGTGCCGCTTCGAGTGTTGTGCTGGCTTGTTCACGGAACGCTGTCCGCGCCAAGATGTACACATAGGGATACAGCACAAAGGTCAGGACGATAATCAAGCCTGTTGGCGAGGCAATATCAGGAAACCAGTAATCCCCGCGTTCCCAGCCGAACCAATTGCGCATACTCGTCTGGACGGGTCCTGCATATTCAAAGATGGTCACGAAGACGAAACCCATGATGAAGCCCGGAATCGCTAAGGGTAGCAAGAGCAAATGCTCGAACCAACGGCGTCCTGGAAAGTCATAGGTGCTGATGAGCCATGCAAAAAATGTGCCAATGACAAATGTCCCTAGCCCGACGCTCAAGCTCAGGCGCAGGGTGTTCCACAGAACATCCGGCAAAAATGTCCCCCAGATGCGCTCCCAGAGCGGTATATCTAATGGGATAACGCTTATTAACAAATTGACAATCGGCAAAATGATGACAATCAGCAGGGGTAAGGCAAGCAAACGCCTATCCCAACTGATGTAGTTTTGCCAATTGAGCTTGTCAGTATTCAAATCGGACTGCATGTCCATGTCTTGGCTAAGTTGCATGGGTGTTGACCATCTTTCTCAAAGTACAACGGATGATAGCTCCTCAAATAGTCTGAGGAGCTATCGCTTGTTAGTTTAATTTTCAGCGAAGCCGAAGTCTGCTTGTTCAAGCATTTCGACAGACGCTTCTTGGAATGCACCATACTCCCACAGTGGGTATTCGAGGTCGTAGGTGAACTCGCCGAAGTCGAGCAGGGTATCGTTGACTACAGCTTCGGGATTGGTTGGGTATTCATAGTTACTACCTGGGAAGCAGGTCAGGTCGCCACATTGGTTCTCGACGTTGGTCATAAATTCCATGAAGAGAACAGCATTGTCGTAATTTGCCGCGTTCGTCACGATACCCGCGCCATTCACATTGAAGAATACGCCGTTTGATTCTTGGTTCATCCATTTCAATTGGACAGATTCAAACGTCTCTACATCTTCGGCATCGCCATTAGCAAGGCGTCCCATGTAGTAGTGATTGACAATCGCCACATCACATTCACCAGCCGCGACGGCGCGAATCTGACTGGTATCGCTGTTGATATAACGGGTGACATTTTCTGCGATACCTGTTGTGACTTCGGTGGCTTCTTCTTCACCGAGATTAAAGAGAATGCTACTGAATAGGGACACGGTGTAGATATGGCTGGCTGGACGCATGCACAAACGACCTGCCCACATCGGGTCTGCGAGGTCTGCATACGATGTTACCGCGTCAATTTCTTCGTCTGTTACATTTTCTGGATTGAAAACCAGTGTGCGCGTACGGATGCTCAGACCAAACCAGTGATTGTCGGGGTCGCGGAAGCTCTCGTCAACATTTTCTGTTACCAGCTCAGATTCGAGTGGTTGTAGCAAGCCTTCTTCTGCGGCTAAATCGAGTACACCTGCGTCAATCGCAAGGAAAATATCTGCGACACTACGATTGCCTCTATCAATATCTGCGCGTAAACGACTCAGTAGGTCGCGGGGTGTACCAGCCGAGACACGGACATCAATGCCGGTTTCTTCAGTGAAGGCTACAAAGGGCGCTTCTAAATCGCCATAGTGACGGGAAGAATAAATATTCAAAACACCTGCATCTTCTTGGGCAACCACTGCCGAAAAAGCCAGTGATAATAAGGCGAGTAGGGCTGTTGTGCCGACAACAAAACGTCTTAACATTGAAGTGAACTCCTTGTGTGATGACGGATACTGCTTTAGTATCCATATATACAAATTGCTATTTGGCACGGTTAACGAGCTTTGGACGGCAACCAACTGTGCCAGATAGTGGTTTCTGTTTTTTGAAACTGTGTGAAGTCTACAATGAAGTCCCTGCATATATCTACGCAAGTGGTTAAGGGTGAATGTATACCCCCGTCGCATCCCTACTTAATACCGCCACAGACAATCTATTCAGACTTGTTAATTGTGAAATTTAACCATATGCAAACTCTTGTTTGTGGAGGTGAAAAATCATGAGGTTTGTAAATCGTTAGAGTGGTGTCAGTGAAGTGTGTGAGCATGTGATGGTTTTATGAGCGACAAATAGTTAGCTGAGTTGTAATATACAAATAGTTGCCATGTTGAGTAGGCAACGTATTGTCCGCAAGCTAACGAAGGGGTGCTGCTTATGTTCTCGCAACCGAATCCAACTGGTTTACCGCCGATTCCACCTTTGTACACACCGCTTTATAGTGGGCGCTTGCAGATTGGGGTGCTGAATCATCACACGGGCGTTATCACACTGCGTCATAGCCCATTGCCTTTGCGTGCGATGGGGCTGAAACCTGGTTCGCTGATTATCAATCATCGTAACGAGTCGTATGGCTATTTGGCGGCTGGTGGGCAGGTCGTGCGCTTCTAGGGTAGATAGCGTGTGGTAATTGGTTCAGTGCGTGGGGAAGGCAGGTTAGCAGAGTGCGACCTGCCTTTTGTGTGATTTGATTATGCTTTTCCGACTGCGCCGGAAGCAACGAGCGCGTCGATTTCCTCTACCGAAAAACCACTCTCTTCTAAGATAGCATGGGTGTGTTCACCTTGCTGTGGGACGCTTCCCAGCACAAAGGTATCATCACTGATGAGGCGCACAGGACTCCGCATCCAAGGCACGCCTTCATCATCTAAGCCTGCCATCTGACGCGACTTGATTTGCGGGTCATTCACGATGTCTTGTGGGGCAGTAATGCGTGTGAAGCAACAATCCGCGCCGGAAAGCAAGTCATCCCATTCGTCGGCTGTTTTGGTGCTGAACAATGCCTGAATATCTGTTTTGAGACTTGCTTGTTCGGATGGTTTCACATGGCGCGGAATCCACGCTGGTTTTTCAACGGTTTCGCAGAAATTTTTCCAGAATTTAGGTTCGATAGCGCCGAGCGAGAGAGGTTGGTCATCACTGCTGAAATAGACTTCGTAGAAAGCACTCCCGCCTGTGAGCGAGCCTGCACCACCCGCAACGCCTGTCGCGCTAGATTCTACAAATTGCACCATACTGAAAGGCATTGCGCTCTCATGTAGGGCAACATCAATGTAATCGCCTGCGTTGGTGCGTTCGCGTTTGAAAAGCGCCGCCGTGATACCCATCACACCAACATACGCGCCAGCGACATCGGCTATCTGTGCGCCGAGCGGATGTGGCGTGCGCGTACTGCCCAACACCCCATTCAGCGACACATAATTGAGGTCGTGTCCGCTAAGTAGCTTGTAGGGTCCGCTTTGTCCCCAGCCGGAGAGCGAACAATAGATAATACGCGGGTTGTAGTGTGTGAGGGTGTGATAATCAATGCCCAGCCGTTGCGTCACACCAGGACGAAAACCCTCTAGCACAATATCGGCATCTTGCACGAGTTTATAGAAAGCATCGCATCCTTGTTCAGCTTTTAGGTCAATGACGATGCTACGTTTGTTGCGGTTACTTGTGCGGAAAAAGACACCCATGCCACCGGACATCGGGGGCATATAGCGGGCATAATCGCCCCCGTGCGGGTCTTCTACTTTGACAATATTTGCGCCCATATCCGCTAACATCAACGAACAGACGCCACCTGGCAAGAGGCGTGTTAGATCTAATACTTTGATACCGTAAAGTGCTTTGGTCATGTTAAAAATATCTCCCAAATTTGCAAAAAACTATTTTGTTCACCTCTAGATTTTAACGCAAATCGGGAATCGGCAAATAAATATTGAAGGTTGTGCCTTCGCCGAGTGTGCTTTCGACTTCAATTTTGCCGTTGTGCATGTCGATAATTTTCTTGGTGATTGCCAAGCCCAAGCCCGACCCATCGGCATTGGTGCGTGAGGTATTCACGCGGAAAAAGCGGTCAAAGATAAGTGGTAAATCTTTATCAGAAATGCCAATGCCTTCATCTTCCACAGAGACAATTAAATGGTTGGTAGCCATTGTGGAGCGTACTGTGATGCTTGTGTTGGGGTCTGAATAACGGATTGCATTCGTGATGAGGTTGTTAAAACAGCGGGTCAGTTCGTTGGGGTCAGCACGGACAATCGGTGCATCCATATCAAGGTCGAAAATGATACTTTGTTGCTTTTCGCTTGCCATATTTTCGCTTGTGGCTTGCATCTCTAATAATACACGATTGATGTTTGTTGGCTGGAAGTTATAGGTCACTTTGCTATCAAGGCGACTCATGGTAGTCAGATTGTCTATGAGATTTTTGAGATAGCTTGCTTGTCGCTCCATAACATTTAGGCGTCGGATGCTATTGCTGTCTTCTGCGTCCAGTTGGCGCTGTAGCAAATGGATAGACGAAAATATAATAGCCAAAGGTGTCCGTAGGTCATGTGATACGTCTTGGATGAACTCGGCAAGTATACGAATACGCTCGCGTTCAACTTGTATTTCAATCGCACGTTGCGCAGCCACTTTGCGCTCAGTGATATCGAAGGCTGTCCCGACGGCTGCGGCTTGGTCTTCAAAGGTAATCGGTAGGGCATTCAGGTAAATCCAACGGGCATTGCCATCTTTGCGATTGATACGCAGTTCTTCCTCTGTTAAGCCCGAAAATTTATCTTTCTGTCTAAGGGTGTTTTGCGGAATAACATCCCACAATTTGCCACCTCGTAATTCGTCGCTGGTGTAGCCTGTTAATATGGGGGCAGTCTCGTTGATAAATAGAATTTCATCGCCACGATAGACAAAAACCAAACTGGGTAGGGTATCTAGAATCGCTCGCATTTGACGTTCGTTTTGGATGAGGGCTTGTTGCACACGAATTTCATTGAGTTGGGTGCGGAAATCACGCATGACTGCAATTTCGCTCTCGCTCCAACGGCGTGCATTATATTGTACGCTCTGTTGCCACTGGCTAAATGACGAATCGACAGTCAGCGGTGGTGAATCCGCTAATTGTTCAATTTGGCGTCCCCATGTGATAGTCTGGTCGTATTGTTGCCGAAACCAGAGCATGTACGCTGGGTGGGTTGCGGAAAGTGGTACACTCACGAGTCCACTGGCAGTATCGGCATAATCTTTGGCGGCTGGGTAGAGTATAGGCAGAATATGAGTATGAAATACAGTATCGTTGTTTTGTTCAGCGTAGAGCCACTCTGCCAGTGTTGCGATTTGTGTGTCGTTGGGTGTTGTCCCATAGCTGGTAATATTGCCATCGAAAATATAGGCGAAGCCATCCGCTTCTATCACACGTTGCATACGTGCCATGTTATTTTGTAATGCCACAAGCAGGTTATCAGCATCACTCAGTTGCTTGAGGAGTACCTCTTTCTCTTGCTGTTTGCCTTGTAGTTCAGCGTAAAAATCGCGGTCTTCAAGGGCGCTAATCTGTGCAGAGAAAATCATCCCCATGAAGCGACACAAATCACGTCGGTAGCGTGGGACGAAATTTGGTTCAAGCGCATGGCAAGCGAAGATACCCCACAGTTGGTTATTTTTGATAATTGCTATCGACATTGACCCCTGTACACCCATATTGTGTAAGTATCGGATGTGTCCTGGTGAGACACCGCGCAAAAGTGCGCCACTGAGGTCTAGCGGGGGGAGGTCTGCGTTCATGGCGAGTAGGTTTGCGGGTTCGTGGTCAATATCTGCGATGATGCGCAATCCATTTTGCACAAAGAGTTCGCGTGCCATTTTAGGAATATCGGACGCGGGATAGTGTAAGCCCAAGAAGCTATCAACATCTTCTGCAATATCTTCTGCAACTACAACACCATGATAATCGGCTTGGTCGAAGCGATAGACCATGACCCTATCGTGCTGGGAAATACTACGAACGGCTTTTGCAGCAACTTGGCAGGCTTCGATGACGGTTGGGCTATTGCGAATAGCGGCTAAGTTCTCATGCGTAGAATTGAGAAAATCGTCTGGTGTAGAGCCGTCATCAGGTTCAAATTCGAGAAGCAGAAAATCATCATTGAGATGTACAAACACCCGAAAATCTTGTGTTAAGCGTGGGGTACGAACGGTTTTGGAAAATTCAAAGGGAGGAAAATCGCGGGTGGCTCCCATTTTCTCAATGAGCATCATTTCTTCGTCTTGTGTGATGACCAGGCGCACAGCTTGTCCGAGTAGCGATTCTGCTTGCTGGTCAAGTAAGGTAGCTGTGTTATCTGAAACATATAAAATCGTCAGTGTCTGTGGTTCAAGCGCGAGTAGGACACCATGCGGTTGAATGTAACCCAAAAGATGAATCGGCTCTATCTCGCACAATTCTGGGTCAAAAATATAGGTTGCCACAGTGCATCTCCATAAGTATTTTTACTTGTATTACTGCACTTTAAAAAACTCGATACTAACTGAAAGATTATTACTCTACAGCAAACCTTTTAAAACAAGATGGTCAACACGATTTTGTCCTCTTAGTGACCATGCTTCAACATTTTTTGCGTCGGGACGATAGCTAAAGTGTGTCCATGCGCTATTGTGGCTGTGTATATCAGTACGGCGATACGGTCCTAAGTTGAGGATATTTTCGCAGGCAGCCGCGATGACACCCCCATGTGCAACAACATAGACATCCTCGTTAACATGTTTTTCGCAAAGTTCATCGACAAATACGCCTATTCGCGCGCGAAATTGCATCCAACTCTCTATAGGCGGTGTTTGGATGGCACGAGGTTTGAAGGGAGCTAGGTGAACCCAGTCAGCTATCCACTCGCGGGGCATAGCATCGGCAGGGACAACTGTGCCATCGGGATAGAGGTCACAAATTTCTCGCAAACGGTCATCTTCTATGGGCGTGCCAAAGACCGCCGCGAGGATATTGGCTGTTTCTTTTGTACGGCGCATCGTACTTGTGTAAAAAGCATCCGCCGTGATATTGCGTTCTGCATAGTAATCGCGTAATGCTTCAACTTGTGTGATGCCAAGTTCAGTCAAACCTGTATCGAGCGTGGTGAGGTCATCTACAGGGGTGATATTATGCACGCTTTGTCCGTGCCGAATCAAAAAGAGGTTCATGGTTAAAATAAGCCTTTTTCAATGAGATGGTCAACGCGGTTATGATGGCGCAATACCCATGCGGCGCGAGGGCTATCGCTTTGATGCTCAAAGAGTGTCCAGCTAGAGTTATCGCTATGTGTGCGAGCAGTGCGGTAGGGTCCGCTGTTGTAGATATTCTCTAGCATCCCCGAGACGACACCGCCGTGTGCGACGACGTAAACAATTTGTCCTTGATGACGGTCTAGCAACATAGATGTGAAGTAGCCAAGACGGGCGCGGAATTGCATCCAGCTTTCGGCATTGGGCGCGGTGGTCTGGCGCGGTGCAAAAGGATGGGTTTTGGGTTTCAAGTCACTGTATTTGCGGGGCATATATTTATCTGGTAGAGGCGCACCACTGGCATCGTTACTGCTGATTTCCCGAATGCGATGGTCATCAATGGCTTTTAAGCTGAGTGCGTCTTCAAGATAACGGGCGGTCTGTTGGGTGCGGACAAGGGTGCTGGCATAAAGGGCTGTCGCGTGGAGTTTGCGGGCTTTCATCCAATCACGCAGGGCAGCACATTGCGCATGTCCTTTTTCTGTGAGAGGCGCATCGGTAGAGGGTAAGGTTTCCCAGCCGGGTAAATTCATCTCGCTTTGTCCGTGCCGTACCACATACAAAAGCATAGACTTTCCTATCAGATTATCGGTTGGCTAATAGCTGTCATTATAGGTAGAGTGGGGAAAGTGTGCCAATGTGTAAAAAGGATGCTGAATCATCATGCAAAAAGTGAAAATGACCTCGCAAAATTTAACGACTTTACCAGAGGACATCGCGCAAAACCGTGATTTACGTCATTTGAGTGTGTTCGATAATGAACTGACAGATTTGCCGGAGTGGGTATGGTCGCTGGGAAAGCTGGAAGTGCTGAATATATCGGTGAATCAGTTGACGACGCTCTCTGAGAATATTGGTAAGTTAGAGAATTTGCGTATGATTGACGCTGCACACAATCAATTTACACGTTATCCTGATGCGCTGGGGGAATTGCCGAACCTGACTGATTTTCTGTACATTGGGGATAATCCGGTTGCCGAATTGCCAGCGACGATTACTAAGCTGACAAAATTGCGCTATCTGAATATCACGGATATGCAACTGACTACTTTGCCAGCCAACATCGGCAATATGGCATCGCTGGTGGAGTTTCGGGCGTATAACAATCCGCTGGAAGGTGTGCCAGAGTCGATTGGGGATTTATCAAATTTGCGCGAGTTGCATCTCGATAAGACGCCACTCACAGCTTTGCCGGATAGCATTGGCTATTTACGGGAGTTGCGCATTCTATCGCTGAGGAAATGTCAGATAAGTGAGTTGCCGGATAGTATGGGTGAACTGGACAATTTGCTGTATCTGGATTTGCGTGCGAATCCGTTGACGACGTTACCGGAAAGCATCGCTAATTTGCCGAAATTAGAAAAATTGGATTTGCGCTGGACACATGATTTGGAGACGTTGCCTGGTTGGGTGGATGATCTACGGGCGCGGGGATGCTTAGTTTATAAGTGAGCCAAGGGCAGGTGAAGGGGTAAAGGTAAAAGGTGAAAATTGCCCGCATCTCTAGCATTGTGGGCGCAAATAAAGAAAGCCATACACTATGTCTGATACTAAAATGTATAAGGTATTTCATCTCAAGCGAGGTGATGACATTCTAGCAGTGTTAGAAGCCTGCGAACCAGATGAGATGTTCTGGTTGCTTTGTTCTTTTCAGCCAACGGATTTATTCGCTGAGGTCGCTTCACTGTTTCAGCAAGCGAGTGATGCAGGTGAAGATATTGATACGTTTGAAGTGGCATATGAAAAAATACGTGATATGGGCGTTCAGTTGGTATCTGCTGTGAATAATGAAAATTACGAATTTTTCGTTTTACACATTGAGGGTGATGACGTGTTAGTTAGGTATGCCTGAATGTAGGCTACTTATGTGTAAAATAATTGCAATTTCTAAAAGGTGCTTGACCTTCGGGTTACCCGAAGCCTTATGGTAATTATGAGGAGTGAGTGAGAGACACGATTCTAAGTACGTCAGTAGTTTGAGAGAGTAGCATGTTTACAATTGGAGAATTTTCGCGCTTTGCACAGGTGACGCCGGACTTGTTGCGTCATTACGACCATATTGGTTTGTTCAAACCTGCGCATATCAATGAGCAAACAGGGTATCGTTACTATCATGCCGAACAATTGCCAGACCTGAACCGTATTTTATCGTTGAAAGATTTGGGCTTATCGCTCCAGCAAATTCAACAGATGATGGCAGATAACATCACCATAGATGAAATACGGGGGATGCTGAAACATCAACGGCTGATGACTGAGGAAACGATTCGCCAAGAGTGGGTACGCTTGCAAAAAATCGAAGCCCGTTTGCAACATCTTGAACAGGAGGCGTCGTCTCCGGCGTATGAAATCACAGAAAAATCGACACCGTCAAGAGCATGGCTTTCTATTGAAAAAGCAACCTTTCCTGATTTGGAGAATGGAGCGTTCTTTAGCAAGGTTTATCGAGCGTGTGCGCAGGTTATCACCCGTGATGAGGTGGTCTGTGTGTGTGCGATGAATGGTGTGGACATCAACACGGATGATTGGCGCATGGGGATCACTTTGCCTAAGCATAATAAAGAGGTAAAAGCGATTGTGCCATCGTTATCGTTAGAGGCGACGACTTTGCCCGCGCATGATACGGTAGCGAGTGTGGTCTATAATGGACGGCTTGGTGACTACTACCGTGCGTATAACGCGCTGGCTATCTGGATTGATGACTATGGGTATCAGATGGCGGGGGGTGTTTATGAATGGGTATATCAGCTAGAAGCCCCGCGTGATGGTGTTGAACGTAGTACCGTTGAAATTCAAATTCCGCTTGTTTCCTGACAATCTCCAACATGACGACTCGATAGTGACACACTCACACTCGTTACTTTTCGGATTATCTGGAGAAAAGACACATGTCTAGAAAAATCGTCGTTTGCACTATGCTTATTCTCAGTTTATTGCTCACTAGCCTGACATTGAGTCATGCACAAGAGGTTGAAACTATGAACTTTGATTTTTATGACAATGCTGAGCCTGTGTTAACAACGGGTGCGGCAGGTGCATGGGATAGTGTGCAGGTATGGGGCGCACAGATTGTTGAACATGATGGCTTACTGTACATGTTTTACATCGGTAATTCTTCGAGTGGGATTATGAATACGGCTATCGGTTACGCGACATCAACAGATGGCTATACGTGGGAAAAAGCCGCCGCGAACCCTATCTTTCAGGATTCCTTTGCGAATGAGTATCAAGCCTATCCGATTCCTGTCTCGTTGGGACGAGTGTTGGTTGATACAGATGGCACATGGGTGATGTACTACACGACCCCTAACTTAGCGTGGGGGATGCCAACCCAAGCGATTTATCGGGCGACAGCGCCTTCGCCAGATGGTCCTTGGACACCGGATGAGGGGATTGCGCTTGAAGGTGGTGAACGGGGTAGTTGGGATTATCAGATAGCGACACAGGCAGTCTTCATTGTTGATGGCGAATATCGCTTGTATTATACGGGTTTTGAGGGACGCAATGAACGCGACGAGAGCGCATGGTCGTTCCCACAACTGGGATTGGCAACTAGCGACGACGGCATCACTTTTGAACGTAATGAAGACCCTGTTTTGCCTTTGCTCCCTGATAGCGATTGGCAGTCCGAAGGCGTTACATCGCAGACGATTCGCCAAACAGAAGACGGGTGGGAGATGTTTTATGTTGGGCATCCACGTCCGATTTACACGTTCCCGAATCCTGCCAATAGCACGCTCAAAATTGGGTATGCCACAAGTTCTGATGGTATCAATTGGACACGGCAAGGTAGTGAGCCTATCGCTGATACAGGTGAGACAGGTTATCCGCTCCTTGGTATGACGCGCATTGATGATACTTACTTGCTTTACTATGACGCTGGATGGGGACAAGGTATCTCTGTGCTGGAGGGTACGCTAGAGAATTAGGGATTCGCTCAGATAGATCGTTTTGACGAGGACATGGCTCAGTGGCTGTGTCCTTTTTGGTTGAATGTAGGTGAGGTGAAAGGATAAAGGTAGCTTGAGGCTGTGCTGTGCTATGTTTACTTGGTGGGTTGAATACTGTTATACATCGTTTTCATCTGTGTCTGCTTTGAGGATTTCGCGTTTATAGCGACGGGGAATCGTTGTACATATTTTCACGGCTCTGAGAATGACATTTTTGGCATCATCGGAAACAGCGTCGCGTATATCTGACAGATCATCTTCTGTGAAAAGATAGGGGGTGTCACATGATACCGTTGAATCATGTGTTAGGCAGGTGTGGTCTGATGCACGGATGTAACTCTGGCATTCGAGTAAGTGTTCTTGGGCGCGTACAAAATCGCTAATGCGCGAGTTGATGAAGAAACCAATGTATTCGCCATCTATCGCGCTGGTGACGATGATAAGTTTGTCTTTGGGTTCAGGTTTCACATACTTGCAATCACGGATAAAATAGATATGCCATAGTTTGACCCCCACAACTAACTCCTCACGAATTTAGGGTGCGCAAATGTTCAATGAGTGCCTCTCCATTTTCGAGTAATTCTGCAATGCGCTCTAGTGGGATTTCACGACTTCCGGCTTCGCCATTTTCTTTCCATGTTGCTTCCCACGCTTCATCGTGTGTGATGTCGCGCAAGTAAAAGGTTGGGAACTTATCGAATGATTCTAGTATTTGATCGAGGCAAAGTGTGTCGGACTCACTTAAATAGTCGATATTTGCATCTCGATGTGCGATGATGGTCGGGTATTTATTAGTAACAACCTCAAACCCATTATCATTAGTGTCTTCTTCTTTTAGCATATTGAAAGAATGGGTAGGAACGGGTCCATGTTGCATAGCGTAATAGGTATCTCCTGAAATAAATCGCCCGTATTGCTCAAGGCTCGTTTTATCTGCGAGATACATCAATTTCACAATTCGCATGTAGGTCGGTGATTTTTTTGTTCGCTTGGCTAAATATAGAATTGCCTCGCGTGCTTTCTCCGCATTGAACTCAAACGTCAGATTCGTCATAGCGCACTCCTAGCTTATTATACGCCTTAGAACATAAATTCTAAGATATTTAACTCCTTATGTCAAATACCTTAGAGTCTCATAATTATACTAGCATCTAATTTAGGTACAAGCTGTATGAATTTTGTACCAAGTGAAAAATTAGTAGGCGGCGACTTGTCCATCGGAGCGGGGTTCTGCGCCACCGAAAAGGACGCCTGTGTCGTTATCGCGCAGGATGATGTGTCCGCGTCCGAACACGCCGCGTCCGCGTCCGCTGATGGGTCGAATTTGGTGTCCGCGTCGGGCGAGGTCTGCCATGACTTGTGTGGAATAGCCTTCTTCTATCAGAATCGTTCCGGCGGGGTCGCCACTGCTCACTTGCCAGCGAGGACGGTTGAGCGCGTCTTGTGGGTTGAGATGGTCGTCAATCATGCTGTTGACCACTTGGAAGTGTCCCTGCGGTTGCATGAAGCCACCCATCACGCCGAATGGTCCAACGAGTTCGCCATCTTTGGTAAGCATCCCCGGAATAATCGTGTGGTAGGGGCGTTTGCCTCCGGCGAGGGCGTTAGGATGTCCTTCTTCTAGCACGAAATTCGCGCCTCTATTTTGCAAGAAGAAGCCGTAGTCTTTGACAGCTACACCACTGCCGAATGTGCCACCTTGATACAAGCTATTGATGAACGAACAGGCGTTGCCGTTGCTATCGACCACGCAGAGATAAATGGTATCGCTGGTATTTTTGGGCGCACCGAAGCTGGGTGGTGACATTGCCTTGTCTTCTGTGACCATCGCCCGACGTTCTTCCGCGTAGGTTTTACTGAGTAAGAAATCGAGCGGGGGAGGGTTGGTTACGGGGTCGGCGATGTACTGCTTGCCATCCGCGAAAGCGAGACGCATTGCTTCTATCATCAGGTGGACTTTGGTGGGGTCATCCCATGCCATCTCGCCCAAGTTCCAGCCTTCCGCGATATTGAGCGCAATCAACGCCGCGAGACCTTGTCCGTTGGGGGGATGCTCGATAACGGTGTAGCTACGATAATCAGTTTCGATGGGGTCATCCCATGTGGTTTCATGTGATGCGAGGTCTTCGAGTGTCATCATTGAGCCACGTTCTTGTACCGTTGCGACGAGATTTTTAGCGATGTCGCCTTTGTAGTAAGCATCTGCGCCTTCGTTAGCTACCGTACGGAAGGTCTTGGCAAGTCCTTTCAAGCGAATGATGTCGCCTGCGCCGGGCGTTTTGCCATTGGGAACGTACTCATCGGCATTGGGGCGTGAGAGCAAAAAGTCGCGGGCGTAATCACTACCCCAGAAAGCACCGTAACCAGGGGCGACTGCGAAGCCGTTATCAGCATAAAAAATGGCATCCGCAAGGACTTCGGTGAGCGGCATGGTGCCAAAGCGTTTGACGAGTGATTCCCAACCGCGTGCCGCGCCCGGAACCGTAATTGCATGCACGTTCAAACCTGGGATGCTATTGCCTTCAACACCACTGTTACGGACATCCTCAATGGTCAAGGCTTTGGGTGCGCGACCACTGCCGTTCATGGCGGTTACTTTTTTGGATTTGGCATCGTAATAGAGCGCAAAGCAATCTCCACCAATTCCTGTGGCGGAGGGTTCAAAGACGTTCATCATGGCGGCGGTGGCGATAGCGGCATCAGCGGCGTTGCCTCCGGCTTGTAGGATGCGCAAACCTGCTTGGGCTGCCATCGGGTTACTAGCGGATACCATCCCGCGCCGTGCAACGACCATGCTCCGACGTGAGGCAAAATCAAAATTCATCTGTTTCATGGGTTTCATAAGGAGGAGAACTTTCTGTGTTACATTGATTTTAGCTGATTATAGCGTGTCAGCAGAGGTAAAATATGACCATTGCCTGAGTGTATGTTATGCGTTGTCCATCCACTTGCGCCACGCAGTCATCAAAACACCTACTAAGCTGAGGACAAATATGAGTCCGTGATAACGGAAAAATGCCCAGAATCCCGTACCCAGCACGCTCTCTCGTGTGATAGTGGTCGTAGGCGTGAGTCCAAGATTATTGAAAACGGATTCTGCAATACTCACTACTGAAAAATAATACATTGTCAGAGACAGGAGTGCTGTCAAAGATAAAGCAAATAACACACCCCACAAGCGTGTTGTACTAATAAGTCGCTCAATGAAATGACCGATTAAAACTGTAGGAAACAAGGGACCCGTCACTATCAAATATTTCAGGCTACTACGCGGTATGATAGAAGCTGCGATGCTCACACCAATGATGACATAGATAAACGGTGCAAGTCCCGGCATAAACATAAAGGGATGATTGGTTAAAGCGTCAGATACACGCTCGATATGTATGTTGGTAGTTATTGCATTGACATTCAAAAATGGCGTGGCGAAGGCTTGTAAACAAAACCAAAGTGATAAAACAATACTCAATGCCAATAAAGCATCCCAAACACTCGCTTGCAAACGTACTGACTTTGGGGTGGCTTTTTTGCTTTTGATTTTCTCTACTGTGTCATCTACTTCGTATAAATCATAGGTGTCGAAGTAGTCTTTATTTGCTTGACGGATGAAGCGTAGCCCTTTATCAGCGAGGTCTTGCAAAGCAGGGTCAGGGTCATTGTCAATAACCCACTTGAGTGGCTTGATAGCGTCTAGCTGACGTGACGCGCCTAATTTGAGAATTGCCTCGCGCCTAATTTGTGGGTCTGTGTTGTGTAGGTTTGCTACCGTCGCTTTTAAATTTTCAGACATCTACCTTTGTCTCCAATAATACGGAACATGCATGTATGCTATACAATTTAATCATACTGTGTGATTGCTACATCATGACATAAGATAGCAGTCTATCTCATATACGTAAAAAGGCTTACAGCACATGGATCTGACAAATACAACAACACTCGGTTTTTTGGTCGCGCTGGGGGCAGGGGTAGCGATTGGCTTGCAGGGCTTATTCACGAATATCACCGGACAGATGCTGGGACCTGTGCGCGGGGCGCTGGCAATTCATATTACGGGGACGCTTGTTGGCGCAGTGATGGTATTCTTCTTGTTGATAACAAACCCGAATATTGAACCGATGCAACTCAATGGGCGGTCTGTGCTATTTGCGACGCTGGCGGGTACGTGTGGCATGTTCATTATCATGGGGATTGCCTTTGCCTTTTCGCGGATTGGGCAAGTTGCGGGGCAAGGCGTGCTGATTTTCGCGCAGATGGGTGTAGCTGTGTTTGTAGATACGCTGGCACTGGCAGGTGGCGACCCGCTTCCGTTGGATTGGCGACGTTTATTGGGTTTGGCGTTGTTGGGCATCGGGGCATATTTGCTGTTGCCCTCTAATTGAGCGTACAAAAGTGCTGAGTGCTGGGGACTGAGTGCTGAGTGGGTATTTGGTCGTAAGCCCATAATAGGGATTTCAGATGATATTTGGTAATCTCTAGTTATCATTTGTAGGCTTATCACTGAACGGAATCCCATGCCACGTCCTACCTTCCCGACACTTGCACAAGTTCAAGCATTGCCTTTGATGCTTCGTAAAACGATTCCTGAAACGTACCAAGACATCAATGGTCATATGAATATTCAATATTACTATGCCGTATACGATGAAGCGGGGATGCCATTTTTTGCGCACTTTGGCATCACGGATGATTATTTCACGGTGCAACGCAAAGGCATTTTCGATTTAGAGCATCATGTTCATTATCTTGCAGAAGTGCATGTGGGCGATACCGTCGCCGTACACAGCCGTTTGTTAGGGCGCACTGCCAAACGAGTGCATGGTATCTGGTTTTTGGTCAATGAAACACGCCAACAGCTTGCGAACACTTTTGAATTCGTGTCATCGCATGCAGATTTAGAAGCACGCCGTACTTCGCCTTTTGGTGATGAACTCGGTGCGAAATTTGATACCGAAATTGCAAGGCACACCCAACTTGACTGGGATGCGCCTATTTCTGGCATCATGAAGCCGTAGACGAGTAGTCTATTTTTCTAGCAGGTTTTTTAACGCTTGCCACTGGGATTCTGTTTGCGCCCGTAAGCCACGCACGACGAAGGGCTTCCACCAGAACCAGAACGTGCCACTATTGACAGTGATGCGGTCTGTGACGATGGTTTCGCGTCCGTTAGGCGTCATTTCTATCGCACGGGTGAACGGAAAACGCCCGTGAACGCCTTTTACTTCAAAACGTTTGTTGCGTTGCATATCAATCACATCGAAATTCATAAAGACATCCGAGCCTAAGAATGATTTGGTCAACGCGACCATGCTCCCCGTGCGCATGGGCTTCCCAGCCGTCACGCCCACAGTTTTCACATCGCTTTGCCATCCGCGCAGTTGTTCATCTGCTTCGTAATCTGTCACTAAGCTGTATACCTCGCTGACATTTGCCGAGAGGGTGAGCTTGATTTCAATATCTGACATGAGATTTTTTTGCCTATTGCTTGTTGGATATGGATATTCTTAATTTGTTCATCGTAGAGACAACAGATTAGTTTGTTTCACATAGCGGACAGCATAGATGCTGCCCCT
>JBCBKJ010000040.1:0-49327 GCA_038522085.1 Chloroflexota bacterium | reverse complement strand
GACCCCGTTGAACGGGGTCGGTAGTATGAGGTGAAGGTTCTACTAATTGGTTTAAAAGTGCTTTACCTTGCGCGACCATAAGGTTTTTACATAGTCTTTCTAATAATGAGGTGTGTATAACAATATGTTATACGAAAATGTTGCGCTGTAGCGTAAACAATTATGATGTCACTCACAAGATTTTTATGTGTTTATATGGTATGAGGAAGACATATCTTGTGTGGGTAGGTTATTGAGATAGACTATGTTATGCTTTCGGGCTGATTGTGATTTTAGCTAAGTGGACAAGATACGCTTTATGTCTCGATGGAAGAAAGTGGGTACGGGGTTAGTCGGCATTCTATGTTTGGGGATGATATTACTCCTTTATATGTATGTTGAGACGTATGGGCAGAATATCCCTTATCTTGATGAGTGGACGTTCAGCATACCCTTAGCTATGGAAGCCGCAGATGGTCGATTCAGTTATGAGCGTATTTGGGGCTTTATGGGGTCGCATCGGCTGGTGATAGCGAACCTGATAACGGCATTATCTGCGCAGAACTTTGGCTGGGATATACACAATCTATTATGGCTCAATGCCTTGTTGGCTGTGTTGGCATGGGCTTTTGGCATGGGCATTGCTTATGTACATGATAAACGTTTAGCTGTATTGATGGCTTTTCCATCCATATTACTGATGCTCTCTGTGTATCAAAATGCAACGTTGTTAGTGAGCTTATACGGCGTATGGTTTCAGATGAGTGCTCTAGTCATGCTCATTTTGCTAATCTTTGTTGTAAGTGAAGCTGATATACGCCCCTTATTGGCGATACTTGTTTTGGGTGTGTTACTTACCTTTACGGTAGCAGCTGGTTTGGTGATATGGCCCATCATCTTCTTATCTATGCCATTTTATGGTTATCGCAAATGGTGGCAGTACGCGCTGACATTAGTGGTTGGGACACTGGCAGTTTTCTTGTGGATGGGCGGTTTTAATCTGACTGAGTGGTTAGCGAGTGCAGAAACAGAGCGCACTGTTATTCAGCTCAGTTACCTGACATTTGTGCGCTCGTACCTAGAGAATATCTTTGCGGATATGGGTACATTCAATATTTTGAAAACCGCTCTAATGGTACTCAGTGCTTTATTGGTCACACTCAATACCTTGTTGCTGGGGCGAGACAAAGGGCGCAGGCGTAAAATTGCACCTTGGGTCGGTCTTATTATGTTTGTGGTAGGGGCATCTTTAGTCAAGTATATGGGACGTGCCTACGCAAATCCGCCAGCATGGTATATCACCTGTGCAACCCTTTACTGGGTCGGCGTGGTTGCTATCAATAGCTATACATTTTTATACCTGTATAACCAGCCGACACGCTCGTTAAGCTCTGTTGTTTATATGTGGTGTATTGTCCTCTGTCAGGTGGGCGTCGTAGGCTTATCCTTATTTACGCAGATTAGCCATTTGACGATGATGCAGTCTGTACAAGGTAATCTGACTTTCCAACGTGATGACTATTCCTATATTGAACAGTGTGCGCTCGATTATCTGTTTGAGCGCGAATACAATTGCCAGACAGGCTATAGTTGGGGAGGCACATATACGTATCTGATGGATGGTTTGGCAGTTCGGGGTTTGGCTGTTTATGGTGATATTGAGCGTCAGCAGGTGTTGCCAAACTATAATGGTGAGCCGATTGTGATTGATGTTGAGAGTTACAATTTCTCTTTGGTAATTCATAGATTTTTGCTGGCGGACATCCCCGAAGATAATTTGATTTTGATTCATGATGATGTGCTGGATGGGCAAACGGAATCAGACTTTGCTATTGAATTAGCAGATGAAGCTGATACGGTTTGGTATATTCGCAATCAGCGTACGGCATCTTTAGAGGCGGCATTACTGGGGGAATATCGTTCGGCTGAACAGCTTACGGTTAATAATCTCATTGTACAGAAATTGAGCCGTTTGCCCTGATATACGCTGAGTGAGCGATGTATCGTAAAGAAAAAAGAGGTATAAGAAATACATTATGATTAATCCGCAACATCTGGAAACGACGAGTTGTCCAGTTTGCCAGCATACTGAGAACCGCGAGGCATACACCTTCGCGCCATTTAAGATTGTGCGTTGTAACAATTGTACGGCATTTTATCTTTCGCCTCGTTTGGAAGAGCAGGCGGCAATTAGGCTTTATGAGAACGAAGATTACTTCAATGAAGCGCATGAATCCGGTTATTCGGAATATACGGAACAAGAACCTGCTTTGCGTAAAACTTTCCAGCGATTTATGGAAAATCTGAAAAAGGAAAGGGCTACCGATGGTCGCTTGCTGGAAATTGGGTGTGGCTTTGGGTATTTGCTGGATGAGGCACAGCCGTATTTTTCGTATCGTGCCGGAACCGATTTTTCGTCTGGTGCGGTAGCGCGTGCAGAACAGGTTGCTGATGCCGTCTATTTGGGTGATGTATCCGCAGTGCCAGCCGAAGACCGTTTTGATTGTATTGTTGCGACGAATGTGCTGGAACACACTTATGCGCCTGCTAATTTTTTGCACGACTTACACGCCCGTTTGAATCCAGGCGGTTGTATTGTGATGGCAGTGCCGAACATGGCGAGTTTTTTGCGCTTTGTACTGCACAAAAAATGGCCTTCATTCAAAGTACCGGAACATACGATTTACTTTGACCAAACGACACTCCAGCGTGTTTTTCGTCAAGCTGAGTTGACACAGATTGCACCCTTTTCATTTCCGCATGCGTTCTCTATCAAGCTGATTGTCGGTAAATTCGGGATTAACTTATCGGATAGTTTCAATGAGATGAGCATCTGGGTACCGACGACGATGACCGCTACCATTGGGTATAAAGCAGACGATGCCTGAGCTTATGCTATCGGTGGTGATTCCGGTTTATTGCGAAGAAACGCTTATTCGTGAATCCCTCGCCGCTATACATGACACGTTGCAGGCGCTAGATATATCGTGTGAGCTGATTGTCATTGATGATGGCTCGACGGATAATACATGGGAGCAGGTTATCAAATTACAGGAAGTCATTCCTATTTTGCGGGCGCAACGATTCAGCCGAAATTTCGGTAAAGAATCGGCTATTTTGGCGGGGTTGTCTTTGGCAAAAGGGCAGGCGGTGATTGTGATGGATAGTGATTTACAGCACCCACCTGTATTGATTCCGCAGATGGTGGCATTATGGCAAGCGAGTGATGCGGATATTGTGGAAACCGTGCGGATGCGCCCAGCCGGTGAAAGTGTTGTACGTAAATTAGGTGCGCGACTCTTTTATACGCTGATGTATGCCCTGACAGATTATGACCTTTCGCGGATGACAGACTACAAGCTGATGAATCGGCGGGTGGTGGATGCGTGGCTGGCGCTTGGTGAGTATAACCGTTTTTATCGCGGGTTAGTGGCATGGTTAGGTTTTAAGCGTGTAGAAATTTCGTTCACTGTGCCTGCACGTCCTGATGGTACAACATCGAGTTGGTCGTTACGCGCCCTAACAAAATTTGCTATGCAGGCAATTGTCTCGTTTTCGTCACGTCCGTTGCAGGTTATCACGTTCGCGGGAATCGGTTTTTTCGTATTTGCGGTATTCATGGCATTGCGTGTTGGGCAACAAATGCTGAGTGGGTCAGCTATTAGTGGTTTTGCGACAGTTATTCTATTGCAATTGATTATCGGCAGTTTGATGATGTTGGGTATGGGTATTATCGGGGTGTATATTGCGACGATTTACAATGAAGTGAAGGGACGCCCTCATTATATTGTGCGCGATGCGTTTGATATGCAAGATGACGAGACGAGCGAGCTTTCGACAGTGCCTACTGCATCAATGTCGTCATCAGAGGATGAGGCGAAGTAGATATAAGCAAGTATTTTATTATGTGGTTCGGGAAATGCTTGGGTTTAAGCATGTCTTGCGTTTGGCGGATACGCAGAAGCGTGTCCCTACTTTTATCGGTTTTCGTAGGAATGCCATTCTTGGCGTCTGTTGATAGCTGAATGACCCAATTCTGAGAACCTTCTACCGATTACAAAACATGAATCAGAAAAAATCAAAAGGATGTCAGTGTTTATGACACCATGTCATATTTGCGGTGAAAAAAATAAGCTCAGTCAGTATTGGACAGTGGGACTTGTCAAATGTGGGAATTGCGGGATGGTGTATACCGACCCTCAGCCGACGTTTGCAGAACTAGAGAAAATTTATGCTGACGAAGATTATTTTCGGGGCTTGTTCTACACCGATTATGTCGGGGATGAGAAAGGTTTTGAACTCAATTTTCGTCATCGCCTAGAGACTATTTTGCAATATGCACCGACGGGGGGCAAGCTCTTTGAGGCGGGCTGTGCTTTTGGCTTTTTCCTCAAGCAGGCGCAACATCACTGGTCGGAGATTTCGGGTGTGGATATGTCGCCGGATGCGGTGCAATATTCGCGTGATACGCTGGGGTTTGATGTAACGCTGGGTGATTTTGAAAGCCGTAACCTAGAGCCAAATAGTTATGATGCTGTGGTGATGTTTGATGCGATTGAGCATATGTACGACCCCGCGCTGGCGATTAAGAAAAGTGCAGAGGCATTACGTCCGGGGGGAATTGTGGCGTTAACGACAGGGGATATTGGGATGCGGTGGGCGCAATGGCGTGGTAAAAATTGGCGTCTGATTATCCCACAACATTTATTCTACTTCTCGGAAGAATCGCTCCGCTATCTGCTGAAAGAGAATAATCTGGAGTTGGTACATTTTTCGCATCCTGGTAATTATCGCAGTCTCGGACAGTATAGCCATATCATCGCATGGCGTGCGCAAGCAGATAGCTGGCGTGTAAAGTTGGCAAAGCAGATTCAGCAATTGCCACTTATGGATGTGCCTTTCATGCTGAATTTCAATGACATTATGTTTGCTATCGCCCGTAAGGTTGATTGAGTGGCAGACAAATCAACCCAGTCTAGCGATACGCGCTGGCGACCCCCTTTTCGGCAATTGCTGATGGCGCTCCTTACTTTGCTCATTGCGGGGGGCGCGTTGTTTTATGCCAGCCGAGATACTGATTGGGCGCAGTTACAGGTTGTCATACGGAATGCGGATTATCGTTATCTACTGAGCGCAGCGTTTTTTCTGTGTTTGCTGTTTCCTTTGCGGGGTTTGCGCTGGTATCTGTTGCTGAATGCGAACGGCAATTTAGAGCGTCAGTGGACATGGGCAATGTGGGGTGTGAGTGTTGCGTATTTGGGGAATATGTTTTTGCCAGCGCGGGCAGGTGAAGTGCTAAGAACTGTCATGCTAGGGCAGTCGGAAGATACAAACGTGAGTTATGTATTTGCAACGGTCGTTGTCGAGCGTTTGTTGGAAGCTGTGCTACAGATTATCATTTTCAGCTTGTTATTCAGCTTTGTAGTCGATATTTCCCCTTTGCTACAAGCCGGATTCAACACAATTGTCGTTATCGGGGTTGTGAGTGTTGTAGGCTTATTGTTATTGCCGCAACTAGAAAAACCAATACGGCTTTTCTTGGGCTGGTTGCCTTTCGGGGATACCTTGCAAGAGCGCATTCTGGCGATGTTGGCGCAATTCATTTTGGGTGTGAAGGGTGTACAGAATAGGCGTGTGCTGGTTGGTTTTGTTGCGTACACAGTGGCGATAACCTTTGTCGAAGCGGTTGCTTTGCATCAAACAGCCCTTGCATTTGATATACAGATTGCGCCCCTTGTAGTGCTATTTTTGTACACGAGTTTGGGCTTATCGAGTGCGTTACCATCGACACCTGGCGCACTTGGGATTTATCAGTTGGTGGCGGTGCAGGTTTTGCAACCTTTGGGGTATGCAGATGAGCCTGTGTTGGTTTTCATCACTGCTTTTCAGGTATTGGTTGTTGGCTTGGTCGCTATTTGGGGGATGATTGGCTTGTGGCAGTTGCGGGATGTATAGTATTTAAATTGTGGTCGATGCGGGTATCATCCCACTCCTCTCAATTTAAGGGGTTTTTCGGCAAATGAGGGCGACATCTCCTATTTTCTTGCCTGATCCCCTCCGTCGCTGACGCGACACCTCCCCGAAGCGTCAGGGAGGGGCTTTTGTAGCTTTTAAAGGCTCATTGACGTACTTAGGTAGTCAGATTTATAAACAGCGGGAGGGAGACCTGCCTCTCCTACAAAATATCGCTATCGGTGGCGTATTTTGCTAATAGTTTATACCTATGAGGCAGGATTTTTTAAAGTTATGAACTTCTGATGTGTGGCGAAAATTTTCGTGTCATAAAATAAGGTTGCATAAATATCCTATATATTAATGAATCCATCACAAGCATTAACTGATTATAACGGTAAATTATGATACAATGATGTGGTAGATTGCCATGTTACTTGTAGTCATGACGTAATCATCTAACACGGCAGGCATTTGACGTTTCGTTGATGGTGAATAGACAACAACCAGTGTGCGTGTATAGCGTATGTGATGGGGTTATTTATAATGGTAGGTAAGCAAAAAACGTTTATCATGTTAGCAATTGCCTTATTGGTATTTTTGCTGATTTCGGGCATTGTCGTGTATCGCAATTATACGATACAGGATACGCTGGCGGTGTTGCCAACGGTAGCACAGATGCCGACGCAAGCGTCCATCGCAGATACACAAGCAGAGGGTGATGAATCGCCTGTGGATGTGCTTGCTGAAACCCCAGCCGACGACGCACAAACTAGTGCGATACCCCGTGATAATAGCGACCTTGTCATCGCTGAAGCAGATTTGGTATCCGGCGCGGACTTGAGTGCAGAGCTATCGTTGGAACGTCCCGTTGATATTGACCCCAGCGACCTTGTTATTCCTGACCCTGTACAGCCGACTAGCACACAAACCCGTAATGAGGTCGTTTTACGTTTTGAGGTGGCATCGTCGGCTAGTGAACGTGATGCGTACATTGCGTCTGTGGATGGCACGGTTATTCAGACTATCGAGGCGCTTGATAGCGTGGTCGTCAGTTTGCCAGATGAGGCGACCTTAGCGACTATCCCCACGAATGAGATTGTGAATCGTATTGAACAGAATGAACTGGTCACGGCGCTGAGTGATATTGTCACGCCGACAGATGACACATTCTATAATGAACAGTGGGCGCTGACCTATTTGGGCATGGCAGATATTTGGGCAAATTTGCCTGATGATTTGCCTCCTGTGACTGTTGCTATGATTGATAGTGGTATCTGTGCCACACATCCTGATTTAGCAGGGCAGGTCGGGGTAGGCTACGATTTTGTAGATGATGACAACACGCCTCAAGATGCGTTTAATCATGGGTGTGGGGTAGCGGGTATTATTGGCGCGACGATTGACAACGGCACAGGTATTGCGGGTATTGCGCCGAACGTGACTTTGATGCCTTTGCGTGTATTAGATGAAAATGGGGTCGGCACGTATGCGGATGTAGCGCGTGCTGTCATTTATGCGGTGGATAATGGCGCGGACATCATCAATTTGTCGTTGGGTGGGCGTGCGCCATCGAGTACCTTAGCGGATGCGATTGCGTATGCGGATGCGCGGGGTGTGCAGATGGTGGCGGCAGGTGGAAATAACGGCGGTAGCACACCGATGTACCCAGCCGCGTATGCCCAAGTGCTATCTGTGGGCGCAGTTGACCAACTTGGTAATCGGGCATCGCTCAGTAATTTGGGTGTCGATACGCTTGCACCAGGCGAAAATGTGCGCACGCTTGCGAACGATGGCACGACACATGCTGTCAGTGGGACGAGTTATGCAGCCGCGCATGTGACAGGTTTGCTGGCGTTGGATAGCTTCGTGCTTGATGACGATGATACAGAGACAGTCACCAACCCCGCGCCAACGGCAACAGTTGTTCCGACAGATACGCCTAATCAGGATGACTTCATCCAAATCGATGATATGCGTTTTCCGGTGTCGGATGTGGAAGCGTTGGCAACATGGAGTCCGAGTAAGTGGCGTTTGGGCTTTATACCATTTGAGATTTCGGCAACGATTCAGGCACGCTCTAATTATGCAGATTTACGGACAGATTTATTGAACGCGATGACAGCATGGGAAGTTGTCGCGGGGGTTATCTTTGTTGAACGCAGTACTCTGCCTGTGGGTTTGCAGAATCTGCATTATCTGCTTATCACGGATGAATTTGATGGTTGTTGGTCATATGTGGGCGATGCCTCTGCTTTTCTTTTTCCCTACCAAGAATTGAATTTGCAATACTCTGGCTGTTGGTCAACACGCACGATTCAGCACGAATTGGGGCATGCACTCGGGTTCTATCATGAGCATCAACGTCCTGACCGTGATAATTATGTGACAATACAGACGCAATACATCCAGCCGGGTACAGAAAATAACTTCAATTCAACTAATTTCGTAGAAGGCGTAACAGTTGAGTATGATTTTGAGTCTGTGATGCACTATTCACAGTATGCGTTTACCCGTTGCGGGTTTTTCGCGCCTTATGTTTTTACACAGAATCCGGCGCTGTGTGGTGGTAGCCCTCAACCGACGATTTTGGCGAACCCCGGCTATGAAGATTTCCAGAATGCGATGGGGGGACCGAGTATCAGCCCTTTGGATGCGGTGGGCATGTTTGGGGCATATCCATGTGAATACTTCGTCAGCACGAATGCCGAACTTGAACGGGCGGCATATCTGGTATCTACGTTGACCCTTGCTGATAATGTTTGTACAGAAATTAGCCTGCTCATCAATATCAACACGACCTATACCGTGTCGAATGTATATTCGGGGCAAGATGCCTTGTTCACGCTCAATGATATTCCGGTGACATTGCGGACGGCATTCGGAAGTCCGGTGACTATTCGCCGTGCGGATACCGCGCCGAGTTTCCGTTTCTTTGATGTGGGTGTAGATGAAGAGCTGACGCTACAAAATATTATCCTCGAAAATGGCGCAATGCCGACAATCGGGGGCGCTATCTATAATGAAGGCGTCGTCAACCTCTCGAATGTTACGTTCAGGGGTAACGTGGTGAATCAGGGCGGGGGGGCAATTTACAATGAGTCAACAGGCACGATAAATGCTACGGGCGGTACGTTTACGCAAAATTCTGTCACCACGGCTGGTACATTCACCAGAGGCGGGGCTATTCTCAATGTCGGGACGATGACGTTGAGTGACACTGATTTCATCGAGAATACGTCCACCGATAGCGGAGGTGCTATTTATAATATCGGCATGTTGACAGGAGGCAGTGTCGATTTTGTGGATAATACATCGAATGGCTCTGGTGGTGCGATGACCAATAGTGGTGGCACGGTCATGATTAGTTTTGGTTACTTCTTATCCAACGAATCTGATTTCGGTGGCGCGTACTCAACTGTTGATGGCAGTACAACTATCAATAATTCTACGTTCGTCACGAATACAGGGCGTGTAGGTGGCGCGATTGTATCCAGCAATTACCTCAATACGAGTACGCTGGACATTAATGACACTGTATTTAGCCGTAATCGAGGTCCAGAAGGGGTAGATAGTTTTGGGGGTGGGGTGCGTGCTTGGTCAAGTGCAGATGGACTTGGCACAACGACACTCGATAATGTTACCTTTGAGCTGAACAGCGCAACCTACGGAGGGGCGTATCTCGAATTTCGTGGTAACACGAGCATTATCAATAGTGATTTCACAGATAATACGGCATCTGGTAATGGGGGTGCGATTAGCCAACAAGGTAGCATGACCATCACCAATGTCGATTTTGAAGGCAATTCGGCTGTTAATAATGGGGGTGCGATTGAGAATAGCGGGACGCTGACAGCCGATGACATCACGGTTTCTGATAATACGGCTGCCTTCGGTGGTGGTATCATCGTCTATTCAAATGCGATTAGTACAGACATCACCAATAGTAATTTGACGACCAATATTGGCACGACTATCGGGGGCGCTATTTTGACCTACGATGATATGTCGGTGACGAATAGTTGCATCACGCGCAATAGTGAATTGGCGATTGATGTACGGAATGGGGCATCGGTTACAGCGACCAATAACTGGTGGGGAACGTCTGCGGGTCCTGTAGCGGCTGGTAATGGTGAGTGGAGCGATGGCATCACACTGGGCGCGACAATTAATCCAGTTAACGGCAATAAGCCTAATTTGTGTTTCAATAATATCATTCCAAGTAGCAATTACATCACGGGCATTGTACGCGATGTTGAGACGACACTGGCGATGCAAGCGATACAAGTGAATGCCTATTCGGAAGATAGCAATTGGTCTGCCTTGACGTGTACCAACTCACAGGGATTCTATACGATTGGCAATATTCCACAGAACGAAAACATCGTTGTGTATTCAGGCAGTGGCAATATCTGTGGTGGCTCGGATGCGTATTTCTTAGAATATTGGCAAGATACGTTCTTGTTTGGCTTCATTCAGCGTATCGTATTGACATCGGGCGCGAATATCGTCAATCAAGTTGATTTCTGGCTCGAATTAGCAGGTGATATTACAGTCACGGTGCTTGATGATGCTACGGGTTTGCCGATTGAGAATGTGCCTGTCACGATGATTACAGGTATAGATGGGATAATTGGCGAAGCGACTGACCGTTGTACGGATGCCAATGGGCAAGCTACGGTGAGCGTTGCGCATCAGTCGCGGAGTGTGGTCTTTGCAGGGGGCAATGCCTTCTATAACTTCAATGAATGCGCAGGGGGTCCTTCTTATGTAGAAGAAGCGTATCCTGATGTGTATACCTATGATGATGCGCAGGTTATCACCCTGAGCGATGTGTTACCGAATGAATCTATCACGATGCGCTTGAACGCTGGGGGCGTTATTCAAGGGACATTGCGCAATTTCTCCAATGCGCCTGTACCTGCGGAGTACGTAACAGCGGCGTATTACGATGTGATGGATGCGACGAATCCCAGTTTTGACCCCTTTGGCTATGGCGATACGTTCTCTGCTGAGAATGGTACATACACGCTAAAAGGTGTGCCGTTTGATACGCCCATGATTGTGCAAGCGGGTGGTTTTGCGGTTGGCACAGAATTTTGGGACGATGCCGTGATGCCAATTGACGCTGATACGATAACGGTCACGACTGGTAGCCCGACGTTCACCGCAGATTTTGTGCTGGGTAACGTGGCATCGGTAAGCGGGACAGTCTATGACCAAGATGGGGTCACGCCACTAGCAAATGTGCCTGTGCGTATGGCAGGTGATAGCTTGAACATTGTTTGTAGCGATGTAAACGGGCAGTATACGCTAGGCGGGCTATCTTTAGGGCGTTCGTATAATATTCTGGCAGGGGGGGATGCGGCGCTATGTGCTAATCAGGGACTGCCGGCTGTATGGTGGACACAACGCTTCACGTTCGATACTGCCGATAGTCTATTCGTTAACCAAGTAGCGCGAACAGGCGTTGATTTCACACTCATTCCACCACCGATTATCATTGATGCGGATAATCCGACGGTCACTACAGATGAAGGCGATGAGGTTACAAATAGCGGGACATTCTCCGTACTCGACCCCGCCGATGCTGGCTTGAGTGCGTCTGTGGGTGCAGTGGTCAATAACAATGATGGCACATGGTCATGGTCGTATACGCCGGATGATGGACCCGCCGAGACGCAAACGGTCACGATTGATATTGAAGACACGGCTGGGGTACGGACAGCGTTCGCTACTTTTGAGATGACCGTGAATAATATCGCGCCACAAGGCTCATTAGAAACGGGTGGTCAGTATACGCCGAATGGCACGCTAGATGTGTTCTATCGCTTCCTAGATGAACCGAGTACCGCCGATTTCGACGCGGGTTTCTTCTACGATGTAGATTGTGATTCCAACGGCACGCTAGAGGTCAATAACACAACGGACGCCACGCAAGCCTGTGTTTTCCCGAACGAAGGCACATACACGATTACAGGGACGATTCGTGATAAAGACGGTGGTGAAACGGACTATACAGTTGATGTGGTGATTGCTGAAAATGACCCGCCAACTTTGTTAGAAGCGGTCTATGGTTCGCCAAATACGACAGGTGAATTTAGCGTTGCAGGTGCGCCAAACGAGCAATATCTCATCAGCTTCTATTCAGTGAATAGTTGTAGTGCGGGTGTGCCACAGGGAACACCGAGTTTGCTTGACCAGCAAGCGGTGACGTTGGATGGCACAGGTAATCTACAGACAGCATTCACACTGGCAAATACGACACTCACGCCAAATCAGTTTTTGGTGATGACATCGGAGCGCCTATCTACAGGTGAGGTATCGGCACTAAGTACCTGTCCGCTGGCGATGCCGACCACGCTTGCGGGTACGATGACACAAATTGCCTTCAATTTGACATGGCAAAATAACGATAATGACCAGTTAACAACAGAACTCGAAAGCTCGACAGACGGGGGCGCAACATGGTCGCCAGTGGATACGCTTGGTGCTATCACCGCGACAACAGTTGATGGCTTCCTTTGCGAGACTGAGCGCAGTTTCCGTGTGCGCGGGGTGAATGCAACGCAGAATCGTGTGTCGGCATACTCAAATGTGTTCACGGATAGCACGTCGGCGTGTCCGGTCAATGATGCGGTAGCGAGTGCGAATGTCATCAATAGTGTGCCGTATACCGACAATCAGACGACCATCGGCGCACAGAGCGAAGTGGGCGACCCGCAACCCTCGTGTGGAACGACTGTCGGTAAGAGCATCTGGTATAGTTTCACACCTGCTGTCAGTGGCACGTATCAACTGCATACGATTGGCTCGAATTACGATGCGGTGCTGGCGGTTTATACAGGCACTATTGGTAGCTTGAGTGAATTTGCGTGTGACAAAGATTCTGCACCTAGCACGCAAGCACTCGTTAATTTGCCCCTGACGGGTGGTGTTACCTATCGGATTTTGGTCGGCGCAAATAATAGTCAGGGTGGGAATGCGGTGTTCACAGCACGCGCTATCGCCGCGCCAACAGCAACGCCTGTCCCGACGAATACACCGCTACCTACTGTTGCGCCTAGTCCTGTGCTGACGACGGTTGGCTTGTTTGATGCTCAATTAGGCTTGTGGCAATTCCGTGATAGCAACACAGGTGGTTTAGCAGATGTCGCGTTCAACTGGGGCATGGATGGCGTCGGTTGGGCGGGTGTCGTTGGCGATTGGAACGGTGATGGGGTCGATGGTATCGGCATGTACCGCGATGGTTTGTGGCTCTTGCGTGATACCGCCACTATCGGCACGGCAAATATGGAAGTGCGCTTTGGTGAGGCTGGTTGGCAACCGATTGTCGGTGACTGGAATGGCGATGGCACAGATGATGTTGGTGTCTATCGGGATGGTCAGTTTAGGTTGCGTGTGAATAGTACGGCGCTCACCTTCACCTTTGACCCGATGGGGCGGGGTGGTATACCGATTGCGGGTGATTGGGATGGCATCAATGGCGATACGGTGGGTCTGTATAACGCGGGTGTTTGGGCATTAGCTGATAGCAACAACGGAACGACTGCCGCGAATGTGTTCAGCTATGGTGAGCCAAACTGGTTGCCTGTAGTGGGTGATTGGAATGAAGATGGTATCGACAGCATCGGCGGGTATCGCAATGGGCGTTGGTATTTGCGCAATAGCAATAGCGCGGGTACGGCGGATGCGGCGTTTGCCTTTAGTGGTGTCGGGATGCCATTGACAAGCTATCGCGGGGGTGCGCCTGCCTTGACCATGCTCAGTGATAATTTGGCTGTGCAACCGACTGCGCGACCTGCGACTAGTGAACCATCTGCGACCAGTACGCCAACGGATAGTCCAACGGCAACAGCAACCAGCGAACCAAGTCCGACGATTGCGCCGACTGAGCCAGCACCCGCATCTGCGACCCCAACCGAGCCTGCACCAGCGGCACCAGAAGCGACTGAGGATGTGCCGTAGGATTTGTCGTTACACTAAAATCTATTTAGTAGGGGCGTTGTGGTGTCTGCGCCTGTTTGGGACGATACACAGACACCTTCGCCGATGATTTAAATCATCGGCTACTCAATCTCATTGTTGGTGCTGACGCGGATTTATACGAATTAAGAATTAAATACGGAGATTAGAGTAATCTTGTCATTTTGAACTTTACCCCTCCCCTAAATCCCCTCCCCCCTGCGCTTCGCTGGCGGAGAGGGGACTTCAAAAGCTCTTTTTCGGCAGATTTGCGGGTCACTTATTTCTATCTTAATTTTTTAAACAGGATAAATCCGCCTAGCACGGGCAGGATTTTTTATTAGCCACGTAATTCATTGCATGGCAATCTCTACAAATTCGTTATTAGAGGCGTATTTTGCTAAAGTTTACACATATGGGACAACATACACGTTGTTCCTACAGAGTTTCTATTGGTTTGTCTGTAACTCATTGAAAATTGCCTCAAAGCTCTCTACGGTGAGGGGTCCTGCATGACGATAGGCAAGTTCACCTCGTGGGTCAACGATGAAGGTCAGGGGCAGTCTGATAATCTGATAATCGCGCAGGGTATCCGTAGAGGGGTTCATCAGTATAGGGAACGTAACGCCGAGTTCTTCGACAAACGGCATGGCGATTTCGGCTGTCTCGCGCTGGTTGATGCCAAGCATGATGAGGTCATCGGCGTAAATTTCCGAGATAGCTTGCAATTCAGGCATTTCATCCCGACAGGGAATACACCACGTTGCCCAAAAATTGATGACCACCCATTGCCCGCGTAAGTCAGACAGCGTGTATGTCTCTCCCTGTAAGCTATCCAGCGTAAAATCCCATGCGTAAACAGGCGCGTCGGCATCGTCGGCTGGGGTGTCGTTTGGTGTGTTGATGCTGTTGCAAGCCGTTAGCAAGCATGCCATCATCCATATGAGCAGGGTAGGGTAGCGCATCCTAATCAGGTTTCTATTATGGGCGTTGATACGATGAGGATACCTGACTTATTCGCCAGAACATAGGCAGGGTGCATGTTCGTTACTAAGATGAGCCTAACATGTTACAGATTGAAACTTCTTTATTGTGCTTAGTAGATTTTGTATACTTATGACGATGTTTTATTGACGAGGTAAACGCGACATCATGCAACGACGTTCTGTTGGTATGCTTTTATGGGCGCTATTTTTAACGGCTTGTGGCACGGTATCCGGCGCAGGCTTACAACAAGTGACGCCTTTGCCAGCGTCTAATGCTATCAACGCGACCTCTATCCCTATGAGTGACCCCTTTGTGATTGGTTTGGGTTTACAACCCACTGTTGTGGTGGAGACGGCTGGACTAGAGCCGGGTGTTGCGCGTGCGCAAGCTCTGGAAGAAGACATTGCCTATACGCCTGAGCTAGAAAATCCGATGACCTTTGATGAATCGCCTGTGCGCTTACAATTCAATGAGTTCTATGATGGCTATAGTATTCAAGCAGGCTTGATTCTGTCGGATAAATTACAAAGCCTTGATGGCTTGGTCGTGACGATGGATGGGTATGTTGCGCCACCACTTGCGCCACGCCTCGACTTTTTTGTGCTGACGCGCATGCGACTTACGGCGTGTCCGTTTTGTAGCACCACCGCGGAATGGCCTAATGATATTGTGTTGGTGTATTTGCCAGACTTACAAATTATCTCATCAGATTTTCCTGTGCGTATCACTGGCATCATGCACGTTGGCACGAGTGTTGACGCGGAAACAGGCATGGTGAGCTTGGTGCGTATCTATGCAGAAGCGATTGAAACCCTCGATTGAGTCAGCCGTAGTGACCATTTTGCGTCTGTCTCATGATGAGATGGGCGTTTTTAATTTATGGAGAGAATAAGATGGCAAAGCGTATTTTATACAATGGATTGCCCCCCATTAGCTACGTTGTTTGGTCGCCAACCGGAGAGCGTTTCGCGGCTGGTTGTCAAAATGGGGGTGTGATGATTTGTAACGAGAACTTTGAACTATTGCACACACTCAAGGGTTTTATCGAACAGGCAAGAGATATTAGCTGGCATCCTGATGGGCATTTGCTTGTGACAGCGGAGAACATGGACACCCGCGAAGCCTACGAAAGCAGTTATGAGGCTTTCCAGCGTGTGCGTATCTGGGATGCACATACTGGTGAGCCACTACATACACTATTTGAAACTGATGTGAACGCCCCCATTCGCGTTCGTTGGCATCCTAATGGGCAACGGCTGGTTGCATCGTTTTATAATAATGAAATTTGGATTTGGGATGTTTTAGATGGTGACTATCAACATACAGGCACATTGACGGGTCATACAGAATATGCGTCTTCACTCGCTTGGGGATATGATGACAACACGCTCGTCAGCAGTGCTTATGACAATACGTATCGAATCTGGAATTGCGAGACATTCACTGAAGAACGGGTTATTCCTCATGATTCAACCAACCACTACCTGACATATCACCGACAGACAGACCGTCTCGTCGTCAAAGATAGCCCAAGAAATGTAGCTATCTGGCATGTGTCATCGAATGAGAAGATATGCACACTGCAAAAGGTTCACAAAGACGGAGGCTATAATTTTCATTTCAGTGCGGACGGTGCGCGTATCATGGGGAAGCTCGATAAATTCCGCATCGGCATATGGGACAGTCAGTCAGGGAAATTATTACAGAGCTATCTGCTTCCTGATAAATTAGTGCGTTCCATGCGCTGGATACAAGAAGGTGGGGGTATCATTGCTTCTTTAAATAGCACGCTGATTTACATAGACACACAAACGGGCGAAAAACCACGCACCTTATTAGATGACAGCCATGCCTATGTGTCAGTCGCTTGGCGTGATGGTTTGCTCATGGGTATTGATGATAAGACCAGCTATCTTCAAGCATGGCAGACTGATAAAGACATGGAGCTTACGCCTTTGCTAGAACAGCTACCTGATTTGGAAGGACTGTATTCAGCGAAACTGAATCAGAATACACAACAGGTCGTCTTAGGTTATGAGTCTGGTGCTGTTGCTATCTGGGATTTAGAGCGCAATCAAATGGATATATTGGATGTGCAATTTTCAGACTCAATCAACGTAATAAAGCATGTTGGATGGCTCAGTGATACGCTGATAGTTGCGAGTACATATGAGGAATCCATCTCTATCATTGATATTGAAGAAAGTGAGATTTTGCATCGATTCCGCCGTAGCGATGTGGGTTATGACCATTTTGAACAACTCATTACCACACCTGACAAACAGAGGATACTGTGTAGTACCTACAGAATGGCTTACGCACTCAGCACTGATGACCTACATGAAATTAGTAAGCATAATATAGGTTATTACGTGGTATGGAATCCGACAGGCACGCAGTTAGTCAAAATCGCACGTTCATCATCACAGACGACGTTCAGACTCGTTATTGTTGATGTACTTACGAACAATGAGCTTTCATCCTTTGGGGTGCTGTATGGACAAAGGGATATACAGACCATCGTATGGCATCCAGCATCCACACATATCGCTATCGGTACATATAAAGGATGGGTGCATCTTGTGAGTCTTGATGATGACAATGCGATACAGTCGGTGAAAGAACACGACTATCTCATTGACATTATTGTATTCTCATCAGATGGCACGCTGTTTGCTACTGGCGGGAAAGACCACAAAGTTGTTATATGGGATACGGCAACTATGACACCGCTTCATACAATTTACAGCACTGGTTGGATTACGGCGCTTGATTTCTCGGAAGATGGCGATAGGGTGCTAATTTTTAGCCTGGATGGCTTGGCGATGGTGTATGATATTGCGTCGGCTGGGTAGTGTTTTAGCAATGTGCTGGCATTTTGCGCCTGTCTCATGATGAGATGGGCGTTTTTCATGTCGATTTGGGCAAGGTGTCTTGTTACTTGGACATAATTTTGGTGTGAATTGGATATGACTAATTGTTGGCATGTGCTTGTCAGATACATTACAATTTTGTAAATGAGCGAATATTAAAGATATTGCTCTGTTTTATTGATATGAGAAAGGTTTTGTTTGATGAAAAGAACGTCTATTTTGACGGTCATGATGTTCATCGCTCTGATGCTCATGACAGTTGGTATCCAAGCACAGGAACAAGTGCTGGTGATTGGTCACTCTGAAGTGACGGAATCGTATGACCTTGCGCATGCGTTTAACCCTACAAGTGGTATTGTGCATCGCGCAACGTATGACACCCTCGTTACATTCCCGGCAACCGATGCGAGTTCCATTGAGCCGAACCTCGCCAGCGAATGGTCTGTTTCCGAAGATGGCTTAACGTGGACATTCAATTTGCGTGATGATGTCACCTTTGCAAATGGCGACCCGTTGACGGCTGATGATGTGGTTTTCTCTATCACACGCTTACAAAATGTACTGAGTAACCCATCTTTCTTGGCGAATAATATCGCCGCTGTGGAAGCTGTGGATGACTTGACCGTAACTATCACACTGCTTGAACCCAGTCCTTCATTCTTGGCAGAAATGGTCAACTCGGCATTCTCTATCGCCAATGATAGCGAAGTCATCGCTGCAGGTGGCACAAATGCGGATGACGCAGCCGAGACCGATACCGCACAAGAATTTTTTGACCAAACCTCCGCAGGGACAGGTCCTTATATCCTTGAAAGCTGGACACCACAAGAAGAAACGGTTCTCGTGCGGAACCCAAATTATTGGGGCGAAGCACCGTTCTTTGACCGCGTGATTATCGTCAATATTCCAGAAGCTGCGACCCAAAAAGTTGCGCTGGAATCTGGCGATATTGACCTTGCAACCGATTTGACGCCTGACCAAATTACGGGCATGGATAGCAGTGGCGAGATTGAAATTTTCCAAGGGCTTGACCGTTGGACACACTTCTTGCTCATGAACCGCGACCCTGAAATTGGTGGTCCTGTTGCTGACCCGATGGTAGCGCGTGCGATTCGTCTTGCTTTGGATTATGAAGGCTATCGTCAATTGTGGCCTGGTAGCACAACCCCTGGTAGTAATATGTGGGTGGGTCTGCAAGGTGCATATGGGCAAGACCTATCTGTACAACGTGACCTTGATACCGCACGTCAACTGTTAGCTGATGCCGGTTATCCTGATGGCTTTGAAATTGAACTCAGCTATCCTGATTTCACTTTTGGCGGTATCAACCTGAGTACTAATGCACAAAAAGTACAAGCTGACCTCGCAGAAATTGGTATTACCGTTACCTTGCGTCCGGGCGAAGTACAAGTATCGCTGGAAGAATACCGTAACGGCGAACAAGGCTTTGCATATTGGTTCTGGGGACCAGACATTCTCGACCCAATTGATTTCTTGTCTTTCTTGCCAGGTGGTAAAGTAGCAGAAGAACGTACCAATTGGTTCGATGCCCCGCAGGAAATTCTTGACTTGATTGACCAAGCGCAAGTTGAATCTGACACGGATGCACGCTTAGAAATCTTCGCTCAGTTACAAGATTATGCTCAAGAATCCGGCGCGTATGCACCATTCAACGTACCGACGATTCAGACAGCATATCAGGCTGACATCGAAGGCTATGTCTGGCATCCATCATGGACACTCGATTTAGCTGCCCTAAGTCGTTCGGAATAAAATAGATTGTTGTTTATCGGGGTGGGGGATAACCTCACCCCTCTGAAAATGTTGCCTTATGAGCCTACAAACTTACATTTTGCGTCGTATTTTGATTGCTATTCCCTTGATATTGGGTATCACGGTGGTTGCATTTTTGATTGCCAATGCGATTCCTGCTGACCCCACGACGACGAACTTGCCCCAAAATGCCCTCAATGACCCTGAGCTGGTAGAAGCCTTTCGCCAACGCTGGGGCTTGGATCAGCCACCGATTCAGCAATATTTTACGTATTTAGGAAATTTGTTGCAGGGTGATTTGGGTGTCTCTATCAAAACAAGAAATCCTGTCATCGAAGATATTCAGCAATTTTTGCCTGCGACGATGGAACTTGCGACGTATTCCATTGTGGTCGGCTTGGCGATGGGCATCGGCTTTGGTGTCATTTCGGCTGTCTGGCGCGATACGATATTGGATTATGTCGTGCGGGTGTTTGCGCTCATTGGGGTGAGCTTCCCTGTATTTTTGCTGGCACTCATCGCACTGACTGTTTTACACGCCCAACTTGGCTTGACGGCTGGGCCCGGGCGTTTGGGCTTTTTGGTGCGTGATCCCCCGCATGTCACGGGTTGGTTCACCATTGATAGCTTGCTTGCAGGTGAGTGGGAAACATTCAGGAATGCTGTATCGCACCTTGTATTGCCGAGTATCGTTTTGGGCAGTTACGTTTCGGGTATCATCGCACGCATCACTCGTTCAAGTTTGTTGGAAGTGCTGGGTGCAGATTATATCCGCACGGCACGCTCTAAAGGCATTCGTGAAGTTATAGTCATCTGGCGACATGGCTTGTCGAATGCGCTCATTCCTGTGGTGACGATTATCGGCTTGCTCTATGGTAATTTGCTGGCTGGGGCAGTGCTGACCGAATCTATTTTTGCATGGCCTGGACTGGGGCGTTACGTGTTCCGCGCATCAACCTCACAAGATTTCCCTGCGATTATGGGCGTGAGTATGTTGATTGCTCTCATTTATATTGCCGTTAATTTTGTGGTCGATATTCTGTATTACTTCCTCGACCCGCGTATTCGAGTAAAATAATGTCCACGACCATCAGTGAACTTTCGCCTGAACAAAGCATTCGCCCTGAGCGCACGCCCATGCAGACCTTTTTGGGGCAGTTACGCAGTAGCCCTATCACGATTGTTGGGCTTGTGATTGTTGTTGTTTGGATAGTGCTGGCGTTGCTCGCCCCTGCGATTGCACCAAAAGACCCGTTAGAGCAGGCTGTTGTTGACCGCTTGCAAGCGCCGAATAGCACATACTTGATGGGGTCGGATGAACTGGGGCGCGATGTTTTCAGCCGTGTTTTGTATGGTGGGCGTATCACGATGCCAGCCGCGTTCGTGGTTGTGCTGGTTGTGAGCATCATTGGCACGATTATCGGCGCACTTGCCGGGTATTTAGGTGGCTGGTGGGACGAAATCATGATGCGTTTCACTGAGTTGTTCATGGCGTTCCCGACGATTATCTTAGCGATGGCAGTCACTGCGGCACTTGGTCCCGATATATGGAATGCTGTACTCGCGCTCATTATGGTGCGATGGCCCGCCTATGCGCGGTTAACACGTGGGCTTATCCTTGAAGCGAAAAACCTAGATTACGTTGAATCATCACGGAGTTTGGGTGCGCGGGATTGGTACATTCTGGTGCGGGTTTTGTTACCCAATACCGTTGCGCCGGCTATTGTATTTGCCTCGCTCGATATTGGGAATGCGATTTTGCTCTTTGCCGGATTGAGCTTCTTAGGCTTAGGTCCTGAACCGTCATCACCGGAATGGGGACGGATGGTTTCGATTGGCATTGATTTCTTCGACCAATGGTGGATGTGGCTGTTTCCGGGCTTGGCGATTGCTATTCTTGTGATGGCATTCAATTTTATTGGGGATGGTTTGCGCGATATTCTTGACCCGCGTACACGGAAGTAATTTGTATGTTGGTGTTCTGCTCTTAACCCCTCCCCTAAATCCCCTCCCCCCTGCGCTTCGCTGGCGGAGAGGGGACTTAAAAAGCTAAAATGCGGACGATGCAGGCATCGTCCCTACGAGGGTGTAATCTTTTTCAACCATGTACATGATACACATTCACTTTGTAAACAACATTTTTCATATGATATGGATATGCTATGACTAATATGACCCGTTTAGCTTCGTTTCAAAAATTATTGACAGGGAAAGCGGATGTCGCGTTTTTTCCGATTTCAGCCGATTTGCAGTATTTGACAGGTGTTCCGCGTGATATACCGAACTTTGGGGCGGTGATGCATCCAGGGGCTTGGCTTGAGGGAGCTTGGCTGACGCCGAATCATGCGCCTGTACTGGCATTGCCACGCATGTCGGCTGAGTTCGGGGGCTTGGGCAGTGTGGAAGGCATTGACCTCAGAATTTTAGGCGATTGGGATAGCCCTGCGAACATGGTCAAAAATATTTTGGCGACCTTTGATTTGCCAGCGAATCCGACGATTGCTATCAGTGATAAAACAGAAGGGGAGACGGTAGCGGGTCTGCATGAGCTAATGCCGGATGCGACCTTTGTTTCCGCAACGGATTTATTGCGCGAATTGCGGGTGATTAAATCCCAAGATGAAATTGATATGATGCGCGAAGCCGGGAAAATCACACAGGCGGCATTTGCGGATGTGCTGGCGCAACTCAAACACGGGATGACCGAGCTAGAAATCATCAGCGAAGTGGATTATCAACTCAGGAAACATGGCTCATTGGGCCCTTCGTTTACGACCTCACTTTATAATTCGGGACCAAATCACACGCTGATGTTTGGGCAACGGGAGGCAACGTGGAAGCGTGTTCTGACTGCGCCTGTTTCGATACTATTTGATTTTGGCGCGGCGTATAACGGCTTTTGCTATGACTTCGGGCGGACAGTGTTCTTTGGTGAACCTGATGAAGAATACAAAACCGTCTACAAGCTCGTGATGGATTCGCAAGCGGCGGGCATTGCGGCAATGAAAGCAGGGCAGGTTACGGCGGCACAGGTCGATGCGGTAGCGCGTCAGGTGATTATAGATGGTGGTTACGGTGAGGAATTTCGTCATCGGCTGGGGCATGGGATAGGCATGGATGTTCACGAACCGCCATTCTTGACCAAAACCGATGACACGGTATTACAAGAAGGCATGATGTTCACGGTTGAGCCGAGTATCACCCAATTCAATACATTCTCGGCGCGGGTGGAGGATGTGGTGGTTGTGCGCCCTGATGGCGGCGAGCCACTCACAAGCGATTTCCGTGATATGCACGTTGTAGACTGAGGGCATAATGAAATTTAGCATTCGCCTGAACAATGATTTGCGCGTCGCGGAGTATGTCGAACTCGCACAAATCGCAGAAGAACACGGCTTCGACCAATTCTGGGTGAGCCATGATTTATTTCTGCGGAGTTGTGTGGTTATTCTCAGCGCGGTTGCGACAGCGACTAAACGCATTGAGATTGGTAGCTGTATCATCAATCCGTATACGATTAATCCGGCTGAAATTGCCATGTTGGCGGCGACGCTCGATGAACTCTCGGAAGGGCGTTTTAATCTGGGTTTGTCGTCGGGTGCGGGTGATTTTCTGGAGTGGATTGGCGTTGAGCAAAAGAAACCGCGCACTGATTTACTCGAAGTGATTGAGGTGTTACGGCGTTTGTTCGCTGGGGAGCATGTCGCGCTGGATGGTCAATTTGTGCAATGGACGGACAAAGCCTATTTACGCTTTGAGCCTCTGCGCCAAATACCGATTTACATTGGGGCGATGAGTCCAAAAATGACCGAAGCAATTGGCTCACATGGCGATGGTGGCTTGCCTTTGCTGTTCCCGCCTGAGCATTACGCGAATGTGCGCCCGATGGTAGCGAAAGGTGCAGAAAGTGCGAATCGTTCATTGGATGATGTTGACCTGGCGGCGTGTATCTGGTGTTCATTTGGGGCGGATAAACAGGCAGCCGAAGCTCCGCTGAAAGAGAAGATTGCATACTATGGGCATGCGATGAGTCCGGCAATTTTAGGGCAACTCGGTTTGACACTGGCTGATTTTGATGAGATTGAACATATCATGCAGGGCGAGCGTGACATCAAGAAAGCAACAGCGCTTGTGACTGACCAAATGCTCAAAATTGGCATTACGGGTACGCCACGCGATGCGATTCCGCGCTTGGAATCGCTGGTAGAGATGGGCGTGAAGCATCTCAGTTTTGGACCCCCACTTGGGACAAATGTTGCTGATGCGATACGCATGATTGGCACGGAGATTATTCCACATTTTAGGGCGTGAATGGGAAGTAGGGTGTAGTCTGTGGAAAGCGATTGTGAGTAATGGTTGCTCTGAACCCCTCCCCTAAATCCCCTCCCCTCGCGCTTCGCTTGCGGAGAGGGGACTTTCAAAGCTGTTTTTCAGTAGAGTTGAGAGCTTGTCTTATTTCCGTCTTTCATCGTCATTTTTAAAACCGCGTCAATCATCGGCGAAGGTACGAGAATAGGACATATAGAACGATTTGGACACGATTTTCTGTTGTGCTACTACTGAGTTTAAATAGGAAAGATAATGAGTGATTTGACAAACACAGATGACACACAGGCGATAAAAGCCGCTTTTCAGAGATGGCAGGATGCGTGGAATCGGGGCGACCTTGAAGGCTTCCTTGAAAGTTACTGGCAATCGGAGCAGGTGCGCTATGTGTCTGGTAATCAGATGATGATGGGGTATGAAACGATTGCGGCAACGTATCGTCAGCGTTACCTTGCGGAAGATGCACCTGGCATGGGGCAGATGCAATTAGAGGTCGAGCCTGATTTTATTGCGGGGGATGATGCGCTGGTTTTTGGGCGCTACAAAGCCTTAGATGATGACCAGCAAGTCATCGGACATGGTGCGTTTACAGTGCATTTACGTCGTATAGATGGCGAATGGAAAATCGTATCTGACCACGCTTCTGCACTAGGATAATCAGAAATAACAGCTACCATGGCAATCGCATTAAAATCATGTCACCACGAAGGCACAAAGAACACGAAGAAATGAAGCAAAACATCCATATTTTGTACAACATCGCCTTCTTAAAGGATACATTTTTTGCAAAATTCAGTGAATCACGAATTTGCTCATATAGTGTTGTGTATTTGATGAGCAAGGTAAAAGCGGACAGGGCAAGCCACAGTCCCTACAAAATGTTAGTTTATTGAGCATGACCCTAAGAAAAACCAAGGGGTGTAGGGACGCCACCTTGGTGCGTCCGCAATTCAGATACCATCTTTATGAAGTACATCAAACTGTGACTTACTAAAATTCGTGTTTTCATATGAAGATTTTCTCTGTGTCTCTGAGACTCTGTGGTTCAAAGGCTTTTTTGTATATCATTTCAGTTTGGTGCGATTACCCTGCAAAAGCTACCCTCTATTTTTGCATTTTAACTTAACTTGGTTAGAATACCCTCCACATTTTAACTTGTTAATTGTTCATATGACAAAGGAGTGCGTGCCGGGCGTCCGATGGTGTAGATGGGCTGAGGACACGCGAATTATTTATGCCTAAGAATAGAGGGTTATTAACACTAGAAGAGTTAGAGAAAAAAGTTGCTGAGGCAGCAATCGAAACGGTTCTCGTCGCTTTTACTGACCACTATGGTCGTTTCATGGGCAAGCGTTTTGATGCTGAGTTCTTTGTCGAAAATGCAGTCAGCCATGGCACGCATGCTTGTAATTATTTGCTGACGGTAGATATGGAAATGGAGCCTGTTGCTGGCTACACATTCGCTAATTGGGAACGGGGCTATGGCGATTTTCATCTGGTAGCAGATATGCGGACGTTGCGTGTTGCATCATGGCTCGATAAGACAGCACTCGTCATTTGCAATGTTGAAGATGAAAACACACACCAGCCGGTGGATGTTGCGCCACGCTCTTTGCTGAATCGTCAGCTTGAGCGAGCATCTGAATTAGGCTATCAGGCGATGGCTGCCTCTGAGATTGAATATTATGTATATGAAGATTCCTATCGCACCGCTGCGCAAAAAAATTACACTGATTTAGAGCCGATGGGTTGGTACATTGAAGATTACCACATGCTACAGGGCGCACGCGAAGAAAAGTTCACAGCGCAAGCACGTTATCACCTCAAGCATTCGGGCATTCCGGTTGAAAATTCAAAAGGGGAGTGGGGGCTTGGTCAGCATGAATTGAATGTGCGCTATGCAGAAGCCCTCGATATGGCAGACCGTCATGTTATTTTTAAGCAATGCCTGAAAGAATTAGCAGATTCACTTGGCTTTAGTGTCAGCTTTATGGCAAAACCGATGCCGGATTCTGCGGCTGGCTCAAGTTGTCATATTCATTTGAGTTTGTGGCAAGATGATGAGAACGCTTTTGAAGGCGAGCATGCGCTCGGACCTGTATTAGGCTCTGATGTATTTCGCTGGTTTTTGGGTGGCTGGATGAAGCATGTACCAGATGTGATGGTTTTCTATGCCCCGACGATTAATTCGTATAAACGCTATCAAGATTTTTCGTGGGCGCCGACGCGCATTGCATGGAGCTACGATAACCGTACCGCAGGCTTCCGTGTGGTCGGGAAGGGCAAGAGCTTACGGATTGAATGTCGTATTCCGGGCGCGGATTGTAATCCCTATTTAGCCTATGCGGCGGCTTTAGCATCTGGCATAGATGGCATCGTCAATCAGATTGAACCACCACCGATTTTTGAAGGCGATATTTATTCCGCACAAGATTTACCGCGTGTGCCGTATACGCTGGCGCAAGCGGTGGATAATTTTGCTAATAGCGATTTCGCTAAACGGGCATTCGGTGAAAATGTCGTTGAACACTACAGTCATTTTTACCGCAGTGAAGTTGAAGACTTTAATAAATGGGTAACGGATTGGGAACGTCGCCGTTACTTTGAACGTATTTAAGAGCTATCTAATTAGTAAGGTGAAACATTATGCGCTTGCAAGATAAAGTGGCTTTGGTGACAGGTGGTGGTAGTGGTATCGGGTATCAGACAGCGATACTATTTGCCAAAGAAGGGGCATCGGTTGTTGTTGTGGATATAAACGATGAGGCAGGGAACAAAACCGTTCAAGATATTCAGGCGAGTGGTGGGCAAGCCGTATACGTGAATGCTAACGTCGCAGAGGCAAGCGATTGTGAGCGTATGGTGCAGACAGCCGAAGATACATTTGGTCATCTGCATATTTTGTTCAATAACGCGGGTATCAGCCATGCGCAAGACGATGATGCTATTAATACTTCGGAAGAAGTCTGGGATTTGACGATACAAGTCAATGTGAAAGGCGTTTTTCTGGGGTGTAAATATGGCATCCCTGCGTTGCGTCGTGCGGGTGGCGGGAGCATCATCAATACAGCGTCCTTTGTCGCTTCTCTTGGGGCGGCGACCCCCCAACTGGCATATACGGCAAGTAAAGGTGCGGTACTTTCTATGACCCGCGAACTGGCAACCATTCATGCGCGGGAAGGGATACGGGTGAATGCCTTGTGTCCGGGACCCTTGCGCACAGAATTATTGATGAAATACCTGAATACCGATGAGAAGAAACAGCGTCGGTTGGTGCATATCCCGATGGGGCGCTTTGGTGAAGCAGAAGAAATTGCCTATGCTGTGTTATACCTTGCTTCCGATGAATCCTCGTTTGTTACGGGGACAAATTTCCTCGTTGATGGTGGCATCACTGCCGCCTATGTGACACCGGAGTGATGTGAATGGTAGCGATTCAGCAGACTATCTCGCCTATAGATGGCTCAATTTATGTTGAGCGTCCGTTAGCTACACCAGAAGCAATTGAGCAATGTTTACAACGCGCAGAACAAGCACAGTCCACATGGCAAGCGACGCCCTTAGCGAAACGGATAGCGATATGTGAAGGCATGGTGCAGTATATGCTAGAACATGTCGATGCGATTGCGAAAGAACTCACTTGGCAAATGGGGCGTCCGATTCGCTACACGCCTTTTGAGATTACAGGAGGCTTGCAAGAACGCGCCCGCTATATGATGTCTATTGCGGAAGCATCACTTGCGGATATTGCCACTACGCCAAAAGAGGGTTTTACCCGTTTTATTCGGCGTGAACCCCTCGGCACAGTTTTGATTCTCGCGCCTTGGAATTACCCCTATCTCACCTCTGTGAATACGATTGTGCCAGCGTTGTTGGCTGGCAATACGGTCATCATCAAGCATTCTGACCAAACACCACTTGTCGCTGAACGTTATGTAGAGGCGTTTCGTGAAGCGGGTATCCCTGATGGCGTGATTCAGTATCTTCATATGACACATGATGACGTTGCGAAGGTCATTGATGATAGTCGCATTGATTTTGTTGCCTTTACGGGGTCGGTTGCTGGGGGGCATGCGGTTCAGATGGCAGCCAGCCGACGCTTTGTTGGGACGGGTATGGAATTGGGGGGCAAAGACCCCGCGTATGTGCGTTCGGACGTCGCGTTGCAACATGCTATCGAAAATGTTGTAGATGGCGCTTTTTTCAATAGTGGACAATCTTGCTGTGGCATTGAGCGCGTCTATGTGCATGCGGATGTGTACGATGCTTTTGTTGATGGGGCAGTTGAATTAGCGAAACAATACGTGCTAGGCAATCCGTTAGATGACAAGACGACACTGGGTCCGATGGTGCGCAAACGTTCGGCTGATTTTGCGCGTCAACATGTGCAAGAAGCGATTGAAAACGGCGCACAAGCATTGGTTGACCCGACTTTGTTCCCTGCTAATGATGTGAACTCGCCATATATGTCGTCACAAATTCTTGTGAACGTGACTCACGATATGCGCGTCATGATGGAGGAGAGCTTCGCGCCGATAGTGGGTATTATGAAAGTACAAGACGATGCAGAAGCGATTCGTCTGATGAATGATAGTCCATTTGGGCTAACGGCGTCTATTTGGACACAAGATGTTGATGTCGCGCTAGAGATTGGCAATCAAGTTAATACGGGGACATGGTTCATGAATCGCTGTGATTATCTTGACCCAGAATTGGCATGGACAGGCATCAAAGACAGTGGGCGTGGTTGTACACTATCGGCACTTGGGTATGATAGCTTGACACGACCCAAGAGTTTTCATCTTCGTCGTACTGTCTGACTCTCATGCTAAAATAGTGAGGGGTAAGTTGTGCCAATTAGTCAGATTCGTTGCCTTGCCCCTACAATTTTGATGGCTTTGGTAGTCACATAAGAACGTTCTACTTATGTGCTTGGGGCATTGACCCCTATCCCCCGCCCTTTCCCCCGCGTTCGCAGGCTCACTTCGGAGAAAGGGAGCTTGATGTCTTCTAGTCAGCAATCACACTAAAAAATCAAATTCTGATACATCGCAAAAGAATATTGTAAATACTGTGCATAGTTTCTTTGCATGAATCAAAGGTATGCCTATCATCAAGGTAATGTACGTAAATGTAGGTATTAACTTTTGAACATGAATGCACGAGCATATCGTATCATCGGGCGGTTGAAAGTACCGCCGATGGGCGTGGCAGATGACCGCGATTTCTGGACAGTGCCAGCAGGCATGGCGCAGGTAAAAATCAGCGATACTATCACGCCTTATTGCTTAAATGAGGAAGGTGTCACTTTAGTAGAAACGCCAGATGATGTAAGGCTTGCGGGACGCCCGTTTCTGTATCGAGAGCAATATCGGTATGCAAAACGGGTCTATAGTGTTGAGCGAACCGAATTTTGCGAAGCGATGTCAGCACAAGCGCCCCCGACTGCGCCGATTTTCATCTGTGGGATGGGGCGGAGTGGTTCAACGATGTTGGCACAAATGCTGACAGCATCCTCAGAGACACGGGTGTATGACGAGCCTGATATTTTTACGCAGTTGGCAACGCTACCTGATACTTACCATGATTTGATTGCGCCTGCTACAACTGCCTTTGCGCAAGATAATCGGCGACTGGTGCTAAAGCAACGTAGCTTTGTGAGCTATTTGATTCCGGCTATCCACGCTGTTTTCCCTGATGCACGCTTTGTCTTTTTGTACCGCGACCCACTCGGATGGATACAATCCAATTTGCGTATGGTCTTGCGTTATCGTGTACCAAATTTTGTGGTGCGTCGCTTGATGCGCCCAATGATTGAACCCTACCTGACGCAACGCGAAGTAGCACAATTGCCTCAGATGCACATGGTCGAAATTGCGTCGTTGCTATGGGTTAAATTCATGCAGTTGGCACAAACGTTCATCGCTAATCAATTGCCTGTCATGATGCTTCGCTATGATGATTTTGTGGCAGAACCACAGGTATCCCTGAAGCGCGTGTTGGATGGGTGTGCTTTATCATCGGCTGATATGGACGCGATGCTGGCGACTAAACAACAGGATTCACAACAAGATACGCCATTGGCACGCACTAAATTACGTAGCGCGTCGCTATCCTCACAACAAATCGAATGTATTAGAGCAGTCATCGACGCACACGGCTGGGCTAGTGATGCACGGCTATCCGCGCCAAGCGAAAGGATGTATGGATGAGCTTTTATGTTGTGATACCTATGTACAACGAGGCGGCGTATATCTGCGATGTTTTGGATAGCCTTGCCAAGCAATCCGATAAGGATTTTAAAGTGGTACTGGTTGATAACGCCTCGACTGATAGAACAGGGCAGGTTGTGAGTGCGTATTGTGCAAGGTCACGCCTTGATATTGACTGTATCTATGAAGCGCAAAAAGGCACAGGGGCAGCCGCTGATACTGGCTTTCGTTATGCTATCGCGCAGGGCGCAACGCATATTGCGCGAACCGATGCCGATTGCATTGTCGATGTTGATTGGGTGCGGAATATCAAACACGCATTTGCTGACCGTGACTTGGCGCTTGTAGGCGGGGTGATTCGCCCACGCAGGGATGAAGGGGCATTGAGCTTCCTAGACCGTGCCTTGATTCCCTTTTTGTTGGTGATGGCAGACATCACAGGTGCATGGCGACGGCGAGGTGCTGAATTTCTGTATCCGTATTTTTTGGTCGCTGGCAACAATATCGCTGTCACGGCTGAGATTTATCAACAATCGGGGGGCTTTCCCCGTAGCCGTATCGAAGATTTACACGAAGACCGCGAACTATCGGAGGCGATTCGGAAGCTGACGCCACGCGGGGAACGTGTCCATGATGTCATCGTATATAACTCGTTGCGGCGGGTACGCGAATATGGGTATGTGAATACCTTGCTGTGGTATTGGGATCATCATTATTCACCACAAGTAGTAGATGTACGATGATGGTATCCCTGATAGAGGATTGGTAACGCCTAGCGTTATTTTTCGCATCACGGCGGGCGAACACATAGGTTCGCCCCTACACACAAAGTCATTTCAGTAGGGGAGTGCCTATGTGCGCTCCCAAAATATCAACACCATTTTCTGGAAACTAAATGGGTGTACTAAATGAACAAGAACAAACTGGAGATATAACAATGAATGCTCGAATTGTTAGTGTAGCAAGATCAGTTCCTGATTGTGTAGTGACAAGCAAAGAGGTTGTGCAACGGGTAAAGCAAATGAGTCCGATGCGCTTACCGTTGCCGGATAATTTACTGGAGTTGATGACAGGTATCAAACAGCGCCATTATATTGAAGATGGTCGGCAGGCGAGCGACCTCGCGGTAGATGCGGCGTGTAAGGTGTTGGCACAAACAAACACGCCCTTACATGAGATTGATTTGATTGTGTGGGCGAGTGCTTCCCAAGATGTGAGCGAACCCGCAACTGCCCATATTGTACAGTCTAAATTGGGCATCAACGTCGCGGTGATGGATGTGAAAAATGCGTGCAATAGCTTTATCAATGGGATGCAAGTGGCTGAAGCCTTGCTCAAAAGTGGGCAATATCGGAAAGCCTTAGTGGTAAATGGCGAAACCCCGTCACGCTTCATTCGCTGGGATATGCAAAATCGTCAGGCATTGCTAGACCATATGGCGGGCTTCACATTTGGGGACGCTGGCGCGGCGATGTTATTGGAAGCTACAGACGATGATACTGGCATTTTTTATCGTAATTTCCAGAGCCTAAGTCAGTATTGGGATATTGGGGGTGTGTTTGCGGGCGGGTCGTTGCATACACGCGATTTAGAGTATTCGTACTTTCGCGGTAAAGGCGACAAGCTCAACAACGTATTCGACCTTGTTGGACCCGATATGTTGTTTGATGCCTTTGCGGAAACCGGCTTGCAAAGTGATGATTTCTCGCGGGTTTTGGTGCATCAGGTGACGATGAATTATCTCAAGATATTCTTGGATAAAACAGGTATCCCACGCGAAAAAGTGATGCTGACGTTGCCTGAATACGGCAATATGGCAGCCGCGAGTATGCCAGTTGGCTTTTCGTTGGCTGTGGAACGGGGCGAGATTCAGCGTGGGGATAAGGTTTTGATGTTGGGTATCGCTGGTGGCTTGAGTTTGGGCGTGGTGATGCTGACATACTAGTACTTGACCACAGAAATATCTAAAAAATGGTTGTTAGCATTTCGGGAGCGCATGCAGGCACTCCCCTACAAAAATGACCGTGTGAGTAGGGGCGAACCTGTGTGTTCGCCCGCTGAGAAGCACAAAATAACATCTGAAACTTTTGTGGTCGAGTATTAAGGCGAACGGCACGTAGTGTATTTGATGTAATGTGAGAGGTATAAAGATGAATCACGATAAATGGTTGTATTGGCATAATCGCCCTGAGATGATGATTTTTGGTATGTTAGTACGGGGCTTTGATTGTGTGTATCTGCCGAAGTTAGGCTATGTGGTCAATGACCCGTTGCTGGCAAGCGATATTTTGCGCCATCCTGCTTTTAGTAGTAGCGCACACGGCGCAATGGGCGGGCTGATTTCGCCAATTGTTGGTGAGTATGGCTTATTCAACATGGATGGTGACGCCCATAAAAATTTCAAGCGGGAGCTAATGCGCCTCTTGAATCCGCGATACGTGGAAACTGTTGTGCAAGCGACCCTCCCGCCTCTCTTACAGGATTTGCGAGAACGTTTAGAAAATGGCGAGACAGTCGATTTTGTGGCGTTCACACAGCGTATGACAACTGCCATTATGCTCCATTTGTTAGGCATCACGATGGCGAATGACAATATTGACGAAATTGCAGTCGCCATCAATAAAGCGGTATCTCTATTTACGGATATGCTGGAGTTGAACAAAGTCCAATTGGATGCTGATGAATTAGCGCATGTGCGACAACAGCAAGCAGAGGTCAATGCGTTGTTGGATGCTTACGGTGAGCAACGCCCTGATTCGCTGTATTGCCAACTGTTGGCTATGGGCTTGAGCGAAACACAAGCACGCGGTTGTTTACTCACGATTATCAGTGCGGGTACAGAAACGACGAATGTCACTTTACCACGTATTCTGGCGTTGTTATTGGATAGCGGACAGTATCAACTGGTGCGCGAGAATCGTGCGTTGCTGGATAATGCTATCGAGGAGGGCATTCGGGTTACATCGGCATCGCCTGTGATTATCCGTGCCATTGAAGATGATGTAACGATGGGTCAGTATACCTTCAAAGCGGGTAAACGCGCCTTGTTGATGGTCTATAACTTCATGAAGTCGGGCAAGCATCTTGATAATCCGTTTGCATTTGATGTGCAACGCGAGATTCCACGCGAGATGCGACACTTGAGCTTTGGACACGGCGCCCATTTTTGTCTGGGCTATCCGCTTGCTATCCGTGAGATTGAAATGGCGCTCGAAACTTTGTTTGCGCTAAATGGCACCCTCATCATCAGCAAACGTCGTTATCCGCGTGGCGAAACGTTCCCCGGTTATGGTCAGTTAGATATTCAGCGAGAGGCTTTGTGATGCTATACGATAACGACATTCTACAAGGCTTGTACGAGAAAGCTAAACATCCACAATACGCAGAGAAAATCGCTGTGCAACAAGTTGATGGTGTCCGGCTGACCTATGCTGAATTGATGCAAAAAGTGGATAATTTGGCGCAAAGTTTAGTCGAACGGGGATTTGTCGCAGGTGATAGAGCCTTGCTGTTGGTGCGTCCTAGCGTGGAAACTATGATACTCGTGCTAGGGATTGTACGCGTGGGTGGGGCGGTCATCATCGGGGATATAGCGATGGGCAAAGATGTCTTTGAGGGGCGCGTGCGGACAGCACAACCTAAATGGGTCTTTGCCGAATCTATCCTGTTGCTATTGCAAAAATGGGCTTGGGTGCGGGGTATCGCAAAACAACGTGGCTTAGAAATCCCTGAAATGAACAATCTTGGTGATGTGACAGTTGTCAATGTTGGGCGTTTGCCATTCTTGGGCGATGTCAATTTGGACACGCTAACTAAGCATAGCGGTGTGAAGCGCACTGTCGCGCCACGCGATCCCGATAGCGACTTAATGATTGTTTTCACGTCTGGCACAACAGGGCAACCTAAGGGGGTTGTACACACTCTGCGCTCAACGATTGCGGTACTCAATCGCGTGCGTGAATACCTTGAATTGACGGAACAGGATGTGTTGTACACCTATGCTTTGCACCTCACGATTCCGGTATTGCTTGCAGGTGGGAAAGCTATTTTGCCTGCAAAAAATAACACGGCAGCAAAGACACTGACAGCGTATCAGCAATATGGCATCACGAAGACCTTTGATGTGCCATCAAATATGCAACAGATAACGGAGATACTTGAGGAACGTGGGGCGATATTTCCGCCGACCTTGCAGACAATCATGTTGGGGGCAGCGCCTGTTTTCCCTGATTTTTTGGCACGGCTGAAGCAATTCGCACATGAACGTTTGCGTGTGTATGCGATTTATGGGATGACTGAAATACTGCCGGCGTGTGCTGTTTCGCTGGAGGATAAACTCGCTTTTGATCCCAAACAAGGTGACATGATTGGGATGCCTCTCAAGGGGATAAATTATCATTTGGCTGATGACGGTGAGTTGATACTTTCGGGCGATGGTTTGTTTGACCGTTATCTAGGACAAACCCCTGTCAGTGCGCATCCAACAGGCGATATTGCGACGCAAGTTGATGGTCAATTGGTGTTGCTAGGGCGCAAAAAAGACATGATTATCCGTGGTAATTACAATATATATCCGTTGCTGTTTGAACCGACGATACGGCAAATACAGGGTGTGGCAGATTGCGCGATGGTCGGTGTGTACAACCCTGATAAAGCAGATGAGGAAATTATCTTATTTGTGGATGCGCAGATTGCAGAAGATGACTTACGCACCGCATTACTGACAGGGGAGTATAGCATTAACCAGTATGCCCAGCCGGATTATATTATGTATGAGCAGATACCGCGCAGTGGGCGCAGTAATAAAATAGACCGTTTAGCTTTGCGGGTGCAGGCGCGTGCGCAACTTGGCATCCGTGACAGCGTATCGACTGTAGGGGCTATATTGTGAAAACGATAGCTATCACAGGTGCTACAGGGTTCACAGGTGGCGCGATTGCGAAACATTTTGCGGCAAAGGGCTGGCGTGTGCTGGCATTTGGACGACGTGATAGCCTCGATATAGTGGGTGATGTTGTCTATCGTAAATGGGATATTGCGACAGGTGCTATTACGATTGATGAGCCTGCTGATGTGGTCGTACATTCTGCAGCGAAAGTTGATGATTTTGGCGCATATGCAGATTTCTACCGTGTCAATGTGCTTGGTACACAGCATGTCATGGATACGTTTCAACAGGCGCATCAGTTCATATATATTAGTACGAGCAGTGTCTATGACCCCTTTGGTGATAAGTGTAATTTGCGCGAGGATGCCCCTTACGGCACACATTATCTGAATGCCTATGGCAAAACCAAAATGCTCGCAGAAAAAGTAATTATCCAAGCGGGACGACCCAACAGCGTCATTTTGCGTCCGCGAGCGATATATGGTGTCGGGGATAAGACTTTGTTACCACGCATTATGAATGCTAGACGAGGGCGCTATCTGCTGGGGATTGGGGATGGGCGCAATGCGATGTCGCTGACCTATATTGGCAACCTCGTTCATGCTGTCGATTTGGTGACACAACAAGAATTCGCTTGCGAAATTTTCAATATCACGGATGGCGAGACTGTAACCTTACATACCTTGTACGAGGCAATCATTGCTATTATGGGCTGGCAAGCGCGTCCGCTTTTTATACCGACATCATTTGCACAGCGTATCGCCCAACTCAGTGAGGCAATTTACCAGCATTTGCCACTGTCAGGTTCACCTCAATTGACGCGCTACGGGGTTATGCAACTCAGCACTGATTACACCTTGAATATAGGCAAAGCACAGCAAGAGTTAGGCTATCAGCCAAGATATACCTATAGTGAGGGTCTAGCTATTGTGCGCGATTGGTTATCTGCACAGCATGCTGTATCGCCTCCGAATGAAGTACGTGGCTCGTAAAAAATCCTGTCCCGCGCTGGGTGGATTTACTGAAGCAACCATAACTATCTAAAGCTGAACAAACAGGTTGGTAAAAAGTAGCTTGCCTACGAATTGGTATTGTGAATATCGGACAGGGCAAGCCCAGTCCCTACATTTTGTTGGCTCTTTGAACATTCAAGCCTACAAAATCTCCCAACAGTGTAGGAGCGTGCCTTGGTGCGTCCACAATTTTTTGTACCATGATATTTAGAAAGTTACGAGCGGGTCAGTAATTCGCCAGCAATATTATATTTTTTCAGCGAAGTATTGCCTTGCATTTGGGCTGGCTCTATACCGCTCCTGTAAAGTTAGGGGACTTTTGTAGCTATTTCTGGCTTAGTTGTAGTCCTATAGATTATTACAAAAGGCTTAATTTCAGCAATAAAATAATGTTAAATAAGCGTACTTATTTAACTTTCAAAATCCTCATAAATACTGGATATTCAAAAAGTTTCAGATGTTATTTTGTGCATCTTAGCGGGCGAACACACAGGTTCGCCCCTACCCACACGGTCATTTTTGTAGGGGAGTGCCTGCGTGCGCTCCCGAAATGCTAACAACCATTTTTTAGATATTTCTTTGGTCAACTACTAGTATCACAAAAAGAACACAGTTTAGATTATCCATAACTGAGGTTACATAAGCTGATTTTATTTCCGTCCTAATTTTTAAAAAGCATAAATCCGCCCATCGCGGAACAATACAGGAGTTTTTGCATTCCCCCCAAAAAAGACCATAGAGATGGTTTGTAAGGTTGAAGACCAGTAATAGCAAGCCTTTGCAAGCGAAGCGATAACTGTATTGGTCTTATAAGCTCTTAGACAATCTACGAAAATCAGAAAATCGGCTTTTGAGACATGAGATAAGACACAGTTTTCAACTGTATCACGTATATAAACTAAGACTCAGTTCTGTGGACTCTTTCGGGGCAATATGCAATTATCCCTCATTTCGAGTACGTTACAACAACCACTTAATTTGTTTTATTACAAACGATACGAAAACCTGCTAATGTACGCCTCATGGAAAGATAAACTTTACCATAAGGTGAATCACTACGGAATCGGTCTATTTGGTCGGTCAAATACGTCGCACCTCGCAGTAGTTTGGGCATCACTTCTGATTTGATAGCGTGGTTTTCATCTAGATTTTCAACGAAACACCACTCTCTTGTGTTTCCGACCATATCTGTAACACCAAACGGGCTATCACCCAATCCTTTATATTGTGTTACTGCAGTGGTTACTTCATTCTTGCATGGAGATACAGAATTATTGCAACGTGTACAGTCCCATTGATTACCCCAAGGAAAAACCAAACCACTACTGCCCTGAGCTGCGTATTGCCATTGACTTTCTGTAGGAAGCATTATCTTCTCCCGCGTGATTGTACTGAGCCAATTACAGAAGGCAACTGCCTCAAAATAACTTACACCGATTACGGGCTGAAGGTCAGTATTCCACTTTTCGTCCATAAAATATGAAGGTTTCTCCCAACCTTTTTCTTCCTTTGTCGCCCATCCGTGTGCGGTCCACCAACGTGGCTTTTTATATCCACCAGATTCGACAAACTTCTCATACTGTACATTCGTTATTGGATACTTTGCCATTGAAAAAGCTGTAACAGTAACAGGTTTGCCTCGTACAATCGTCTTTCCTTCTGGAATTTCAATCCACTCAAATGGCTCTGGCATAACATCCGGTCTGTTTTGTTTTTCGGGAAATGTACTTTCCTGTGTGTAGGTTTCGATTTTCTGTGCAATGTTGTCGCGTAAATTGTCTACTTCACGGGTAGCAGTTTCAGACGAGGCAGGTCTTACCGATGCTTCGGATTTTGTTGTATTAGTTGTTATATATTGTTTGATGCCATCGGCGAGGCGTTTGCAATCATTTTCTAAGTCCGGTTGGCGACGGATAATCGCACTGTTGCGCCATTGTAAATCTTGGATGCTCTGTGGGAGATTAGTAAAATCCGGCATGGATGCATTTTTTACCAGCACTGGAATCACGAGTTTTTTCTGCTTCATAGCACTTTCAATTTCAATGCGGACAAAATCATTGGCTTGTTCGGCACGTTCTTCCATGATGCGTGCCCAATCAGAGCCAATAATGACCAGTACAACATCATGTGCGGCAACCTGTTCGCTCAAATACTCTCGAAAATCTACGCCAAAGGGGATACTACCCACATCGAGAAATACATTATCTGCGCCAAAAATGTTTCTCATGACGAGATGAATAGCGTCAGTGACGTATTGGGTATCAGCTCTACGATAAGAAATGAAGATTTTGGTCATAATGTATTTTCGTTTCTATGATAAATTCATGTCCATTATGACGATTGAGCTTCAGTCAGGCAAGCAACCCTTATACACTCCTTATCAGAATATGGGGATAATTGCATATTCCCCCAATCTCATGTTGTATACCCTACTTTACGGATTACACACGCAGATAGATTGCTAGGCATTCGCGCCAAACTTGAGGGTGTTGCATGTTCTTAAAAAGAGATTATCAAGTTTGACGCGGTACGAACAATAGTTAGTCGCTGGAAGCTGTAAGATTATTCGGATGCTTGGTAAACACGCACGTAATCTACTTCCAGAGTCTGCGGGAACTCGGTTGTTTCATCGGGGCTACCGGGCCATTCGCCACCGACAGCAAGGTTGATGATAAGGAAAAATTCTTGGTCAAAAGGCGCAGGATAGGCTTGATCAGCCGTTTGCCACTCTGTCTGTACTTGATACAACTCGCCATCGACATACCACTCGAAGCGGTCTTCTTCCCAGACGATGGAAAAGACATGGAAATCATCCGCAAATGTGCCTTCGTCTAGCGTAAAGCTATCGCCTGTATAGACATGCGTACCAAATTCGCTCCCTGTATAGTGCAATGTGCCGTGTACGGTAGCGGGTTCATGCCCAATCAGTTCCATGATGTCAATTTCGCCACTGGCAGGCCAGCCACCATACGCATAGCGCGTTGGTAACATCCAGAAGGCGGGCCAGAATCCTTGCCCTTGTGGCATACGTGCGCGAATATCAATGCGCCCATATTGCATGCTAAAATGACCAAGTGTCCATAATTTTGCAGAGGTATAATCGCGGACGCTTACCCGTTCTTCACGGGCGACAATCACAAGATTACCATCCTCGACGTAACTATTTTCTTCGTTGTCGGTGTAATACTGCAATTCGTTATTGCCGAACCCGCTCCCACCAGTATCATAAGACCAACGTGTAGGGTCTATACCATCACCATCAAATTCATCGCTCCAGACGAGTTCCCATTCGCGCCCTGCCCCATCTTCTAACAAGTTGCCTACGACCTCTGTGTCATCAACCGTTGCTTCATCGGTAGTTGCTTCATCAGCAGACGCTTCGTCTGTGGAGTCCGTGTTGGTTGCGCCTATGTCATGGAAACGCATTTGCCCGAACAAACTCGGGTTTTGGTATGATAAATCGCTGGTATCAGCCGCCGACCAAATGAGTTTGGTATCACGGTCTGAATTAGACGCGGCATTCAGATGTACTTGGAAGCCTAGTATGCCATCTTGGGTGGGTTCAATTGTCCAGACATCATTTTCGAGTGGCACAGATACTTCTACTGCCCAGCCCATTTCTGTCTGCACAACAATCGCATCCGACCCCGTTGAACTTTGGTTCACGCCTGCCAACGTCAGTTCATCTGGCATGAACATATTCAAGGGTGGGACAGTGATTTGCGCGACCCCATCTTGATAACTTGAGAGCGTCAAATCGCCTGTCCCATTGATGTAAAATTCAATCGAATCTTCATTCCAGAAATTTGTGCCGTGTTCACCTGTGATAACCGTGCTGTCTATCACATTGGCGTAAAAATAGAGATGTGTGTCATCAGCCGTCGCGCCAAACGTGGCAGACGGCTCTTGGTCGGGGCTTGCCCCACGCGGCATGGTCATCAATGGCACACCTGCCCAATCTTCAAACTCACCATCTAAAGTGATAGCGACAGGGAACGGCGCGACATACTCGATACCATACTCCCCTTCTGGCGCGAGTAGGTCTGCATCAGGAATTACCACATCAACGGTTTCGGCGATGACAGGCTCAGGCGCACATTCTACAGATAAATCAAGCCAGTCCGCCGAATCATCAGCGACGCTCTCATAGGTCAGCCCATAACCACGCGGGAACAAAGGTGCTTCACACCCATCCATAGGGATATTATCAAAGTCGTATGGCAATTGCTCGACGGAGCGCACCCATGTGAAGGGCAAAGTGCCGACAAAATCTTGGTCGCCTACGAGTACATCCGCTATGCCATCGCCTTCTGTGCCGGGCAACCATGCCGCGACAAACGCATCTGCCAAGTTCAGTTGTTCGTCAATGACCATCGGACGCCCTGAAATCAGCACGACGATGAGCGTATCCACTTGTTCGCGCATATTTTCGACGAGGTCACGGTCACGGCTGGTCAGGGTCAGGCTGGCATCATCACCGAACCATTCTGCATAGGGTTCTTCACCGACCACAACGATACCTACATCCCCACGCGCTGGGTTGCCCTCATCATCAGTGAAGCGTCCAGTATAGCTATACCGCAGGCTTACATCATCGCCTAAGGCACGCTGGAGTCCGCGCCGAATAGATATACCAGGTGTGACACTTGCAGACAGTCCTTGCCACTCAATCGTCCAGCCACCGGATTGTATGCCAATGTTATCTGCGGCTGACCCCGTAATGAAAACAGTCTGTTCAGCCGTTGCGTCTAATGGCAAGGCATTATTTTCATTTTTGAGCAATACAAGTGATTCACTCACAGCTTGTCGTGCAACGGCACGGTGGTCATCTGAACCGATGAGAGCTTGTAAATCAGGGTCGCCATAGGGCATCTCGAATAAGCCAAGTTCAAATTTGACGCGCAAAATGTTACCCACAGCTTCATCAATGCGTTCCAGTGTGATGTCGCCATTTTCGACAGCCTCATCGAGGGCAGAGATAAAAGTGACATAATCATACGGTACCATGTTCATGTCGATACCTGCGTTGACCGATTGCACCACCGATTCATAATACGTTGATGCGACGTTATCAATACCGCCCCAATCGGAGACGATGAAGCCTTCAAAACCCATTTCATCACGCAGAACATCTTGAATTAGATAGGCTTGCCCGTGCATTTGCTCGTCACCCCATGAGGAATACGAAATCATGATGCTCCGTGCACCATTGGCTATCGCATCGTAATAAGGCAACAGATGAATTTCGCGCAGGGTTTCTTCATCAATATCCGTCACACCACGGTCAAGCAATGCGCCATCAATCGGTGAGGATTCATAAGCTGTACCCCCATCACCCACAAAATGCTTAGGTGTGCCTAGCACAGTGAGCGGGTCGGCTAAATTATCGCCTTGCATACCGATGAGCATCGCCGTTGCCAGTTCATTTACGATGGCGGGGTCTTCGCTATAGCCTTCGTAAGCGCGTCCCCAGCGGATATCGCGTGGTACAGCCAATACAGGCGCGTAATTCCAGTAAATGCCTGTAGCAATCATCTCAGTAGCCGTGATGCGCCCAATCTCTTCGACGAGTTCAGGATTATTTGCTGCCCCTAAGCCAACGTTGTGTGGGAAAATGACTGCACCAGAGAGGTTGTTGTGTCCGTGTACCGCATCGACACCATACAACATCGGGATACCCAAGCGTGTATTGAGTGCCGCATCTTGATAGCTATGTACCATCTCTAACCAACCGGAGGGTGTATTGTCCCCTGTTGGGTAGCCCCCACCCCCGCTGAGTACAGCGCCGACATAATATTCACTCAGGTCTTCCGGTGTGATGCTATTCTTCTCAATGAGCGTCATCTGACCGAATTTTTCTTCAAGCGTCATACGGCTCAGTAAGTCTTCGACACGTTCTTCAATGGTTAAATCAGGGTTTTGATATGGGAGCAAGTCGTCATCTTGTGCGGCGACGGTGGAAAATAAAAGCAAGAATACTATCATGAGCAGTAAACGTAATTTCACGGTGCATCCTCTTGTCTCAATTTTAAATTTTTTTAGTACACGACTACATAAATAGCTATGAAAACTGTTCTGAGTACAACCACATGATACCGTAGTAGTTGTTTTTTTCAGCGCGGACAACATAGATGTTGTCCCTACAGAACCACCATGGATCGTAGGGACGCGATCTATCGCGTCCGCGTTTCGCCAAATGATATTATCCACGATTTTCTGTGGTGCCACCCTGTTCTGTCATATCGAGGGCGTACACAGGCACTCCTCTATGGAAATAGGACATGTGTAGGGGCGAACCCTATGTGGTCGCCCGAACACGGTCAGGGACATTGCCCTGCCCCTACGAAAATTGTGCTTATTAGAGGCTTACAATCAAAAGCAAAATGTCTACTTTGCGGACGCCAAGAATGGCTCAAAATTTGAATAATCTCTTATCCATCACTGAGGTTAAATAGCATAAATCTGCCCAGCGTAGTATAAAGATTTTACTAGCCACGTACTTCAATCTTATAAGCCATGCCCGAATGCCCATTGTGGCGTCTCTGATGCTGGCAAGGTTGCTTGTGGTAACTGCTCCATAGACGCAATCCATGTGAACGGCAACTTACCTGTAAATGACACATCGCCTGTTAGAACGGGCGCGATAGCTTGCGCTTCTGAGCCTGGCAACCATGCCGCCACGATAGCATCGCACATATCAGATACATGCGAGATGATGATGGGTCGCCCAGAGTAAACAATGAGTATCAATTGTTCGCAGTGTTCGCGCATTTTGCTGATGAGTTGGCTATCTGCCTCAGAGAGCGTTAGGTCGTCCCTATCGCCCTCCCCTTCTGCATAGGGTTCTTCGGCAACGACAACCACACCAACGTCTGCTTTGTCTACGAAGTTAGCATCGGCGTCGTACTGAACATCATCGCCATAAATAGCTTTCAGACCATCTAGCAAAGTCGTTCCGTCTGTAATCGCACCGCGCCCCCCTTGCCATTCGATTGTCCAGCCCCCGCAAGCAAGCCCGATGTCGTCGGCTGCTATTCCGGCAACATACAAAGATTGCCCTGTGTTGAGAGGGAGCGCGTCATTTTCGTTTTTGAGCAAGACCAGCGATTTCTGTACCGCTTCCTCAGCGATTGCGATATGTGCTTCTGAGCGGACTGTATCTAATAAGTTATCTGCGGTCAGGGGATGCTCGAACAAGCCCCACATGAACTTGGCACGCAAAATTCGGCTGACAGCGTCGTCAATACGCTCAATGCTAATATCACCATTTTGCACTGCTTCTGTGACGGTACTGATGAACGTTTTATAATCAAATGGCACCATCACCATATCCAAGCCAGCATTGATTGATTGTACGACTGCGGCATAGAAATCATCGGTAAGTTGGTTGACTGCCATCCAATCCGACACTAAGAAGCCTTCAAAGCCCCATTCGCCTTTGAGAACGTCCGTCAGCAGATAGGTGTTCGCGTGCATCTTGAGTCCGTTCCAGCTAGAGAACGACACCATGATATTCTCTGCACCTGCTTCTATGGCATCTTTGTATGGCGCGAGATGCACAGTGCGGAGTGTTTCTTCGTCAATGCGGGCATCACCTTGGTCAATGCGCCAATTTTCAGATGCGGCTTGCCAGTTATTAGCGACGGTGTAGGGCATGTCTGCACGCGAATCCCATTCTGTGCCACCATCTGCGACGAAATGCTTGACTGAGCCAAGCGCACGGTCATCACCGATAACGGTTTGCAAACCTCGCACATAGGCTGCGCCTAGTTCGCTCACGACTGCGGTATTTTCGCTGAACCCTTCATAGCTACGTCCCCAGCGAATATCGCGTGGTACGCTGACGGCTGGTGCAAAATTCCAGTGAACGTTGGTCGCCAAAATTTCTTTTGCCGTCGCATATCCCACGCGCTCTACAAGATTGGCATCGCGGGTTGCGCCCAAACCAACATTATGTGGAAAAATCGTAGCGCCAACGACATTACTGTGTCCGTGTACAGCATCCGAGCCATAAATGAGTGGGATGCCTAAGCGTGTTTCTAGTGATGGTTGCATGTAAGATTGCACCATTTTGCGCCAGTTCTCGGCTGTATTTGGGTCTGGATTTCCCCCACCCCCACTCAAAATTGAGCCGATAAAATATTGCTTGACATCATCTGGCGTGATGCTATTTTTCTCTACTTGCGTCATCTGCCCTATTTTCTCAGCAAGGGTCATCAGACTCAGTAAGTCTTGTACACGCGCTTCTATAGATTGTTGTGTGTCACGATACCGTGATGTCTCTAATTGCATAGTCTCCCACCTTCGATACTCTGCTTAACAAAACAGAGGGCTACTTGGTGAGGGTGCTTACACCCTCACAGCGATTGTTTCATGGATAGGGTCTTACTTAGTAATATTCGGAAAATGCTTAGTGTTAAGCGTTCCTTACTTTTGGCGGACACGCAGAAGCGTGTCCTTACATCGTTTCTACGGGTTAGCATGTCTCAAGATTTGAACAGTCTCTTATCCATAACTGAGCTTACTTATCAACACCTGTGATGACGATACCTTGAATGAATACCCGCTGTGCGAAGAAGAACAGTAATAGTGGTGGAATCATCGAGATGATGGCTGCCGCCAAGATTAGTTCATTATTCGTCTGGTATAAGCCGTTGAAAGTAGACAAACCGACACTAATTGGATTTGCGTCTGGATTACCCGCAAGGTAAATCAGTGGTCCGAAGAAATCATTCCAAGCAAAGAAGAAGTGGAACAATGCCACTGCGGTCAATGCAGGGAGTGATTGCGGGAGAATCACGCTGAAGAATGTACGAATCGGACCTGCCCCATCAATGGATGCGGCTTCTTCCATCTCACGCGGAATAGTGAGGAAGTATTGGCGCAACAAGAACACGTTGTACGCATTACCAAACATTTGCGGCACAATTAACGGCAACCACGTCCCACCCCACCCTAGTACGTTGATGAAAAAGGCATACGTTGGCACAAGTGTGACCGCAGGTGGCAAGATGATGGTCGCAATCAGAACCATAAACAGCACATTCTTGAACGGGAAGTCAAATCTCGCAAACCCATAAGCGACCATTGCCGACGCTGATACTGTACCAATCATGGTGACAATCGCATAAAAAGAGGTATTCCAGAGCAATCTTAAAAAATCAATCGTGTCCCATGCTTCAGGATAATTATCCCATTGCACACTAAATTCACGAACGGGTTCAAGTTGTCGCCAGTTACCTTCCCATTCGATGAGTCCTGCTTCTGGGTTAGTGGGGTCAACGAATTGGCTTGTTGTCCGTCGCTTGACCACTAAGGCAAGGTCACGATCACCATCTTCAAACGGCACAGTGACAACCTCAAACTGATCCACTTCACCTTCAAATTCATATTCGTAGGTGATAATATCCATCGGTAGAATAGGCGCGTTCGGCTCAGACGCTTGTGCTTGTGTTTTGAGTGACGTCACAATGCCAAATGCGAGTGGCATCAGGTAAATAGCGAGAAGAATGAGGGTAATAGATGTGATAGTCATTGAGATAATGATCTGTCTACGACGCGCCTCAATTACATAACTTGCTTCATTTTTTCTTTTCTGCATCAGCTATTATCCCCCGCATAGTAAACCCAGTAGCGTCCAGTCGCAAACAATCCGATTGTCAACACGAGAGCTACGATGAAAATAAACCAAGCTATGGTTGCCCCATACCCCATATTCTGGAAGGAGAAGGCTTGCTGATAAAATTGGATCATCATGAAGCGTGTTGTACCCTCAGGAAAACCATCGCCACCATTCAGCACCCAAGGCACAATGAAGTACTGCATAAGACCGACTACACTAATCACCAAATTATAAAAAATAACAGGTGTCACCATCGGGATAGTGATACTCCAGAGTTTGCGCGTCCAGCCAGCACCATCAATTTCAGCAGCTTCGTAGAGTGCTGTTGGTACACCTTGGAGCGCAGCCAAATTAATCAAGATGGCGTTACCAATACCCCAAATACCAATTAAGGTGTAAGAAATATAAATAAGGCTCGGGTCAGCAAGCCAACGAATACCATTCGCCCCTGTTGCTTGCATACCTGTCATCGCCTCAACCATACGATTGATCCACCCTGTTTGGGGATTCATTACCTGTGACCAAATCAAAATTGCCGCAACTAGAGGCACCATTGTTGGCGCATAAAAAAGTGTTCGGAATAAATTTCGTCCCATTAAGTGTTTTGAATTGAGCAAGACAGCCAACATAAACGCCGTGAACATCCCAATTGGTAATGAGATAATAGCGAAAGCGAGCGTCACACGTAGCGCTTGCCATGTTTGCGGGTCTTCAAATAGCATTCGTCGCCAATTATCAAGCCCAACAAAGGTTGCTTCGTCAGGTGCTGAAAGTTCAAACCTGTACACAGAAAAAATCAGAGAAACGACCATCGGCACGAGATAAAAGATGATAAAACCAATTAACCACGGGCTAATAAAGAACAGCCCCCACATCGCTTTGCGCCGTCTAGCGGGTGACATGCGGGAAGAACGCTCTTGTGCTTTATTACTCGCGGCGTTGAACTCAGAAAACATATCCATAAGATACTACCCTTCCAGTGAATAGAGGCAGACTCTTACGAGCCTGCCCTATTTGATAGGTAAGTTGCGTTACTCTGCAGCGTCGTAGATTGCTTGTAAGTCTTCAAGCAGTGCATCAAGTTCTGCATCTACGTCCGCATCTGGATCGTTTTCAATCAATTGTTGATACTCTTGGTAACGCGCAATTGATTCGCCAAGGGATGGCAAGAAGTCTTCATGGCTTGGGCTATCAGGAATGGTCAAACCATGTGTTACAACATCCCAGTTCATGTTTTCCCAATCAAAGTCTGGGTAGGCTTCACTGAGGCTGGCGATGTAGTTTTCAAAGAACGCATCTTGGAGGCTTTCGCGTGCTGGCAAACCACCATAAAGGTTCAGCAAGTCTGTACCACGTTCATCCATCATGTAGGTGAGAACAGTCCACGCTGCATCTGGGTTTTCGGTTGAACCCATGACACTGAATGTATCTGCGTGCAATTTAGCAGTTGAAACGCCATCATAAGAAGGAACAGGTGCGAAGTTAAAGTCTGCATCGAGACCAGCTTGACCCCAACCCAAGTACCACATGTGTGCTGTTGATGTCATTGCCAAGTTGCCAGTACCGAACCAGTTACCGCTACCGCCACCGAGGAGTTCACTACCACCATATACGCCATTTGGATAGAAACCGTCTACCCACATCGCATCGTGATACCAATTTTCAGCTACACGCCAGTTATCAGGAATAACAGCGTTGCCGTCAGCGTCTACGAAGTTAGCTGCACCGAAGAGTGTGGCACGACCACGCATATCTGTTTGTTGGTTGCCGAAACCGAATTGGACAATGTTATTGATGTCAAATTCATCCATGGTTGCATCGTTACCGTTTGCATCAACGGTCAAAATCATTGCAATTTCACGAACAGTATCCATATCCCAAACACGTTCGTTACCATCCCAGTCGATGTATGGTTCGCCGTATGCTGATGGTGGGTATGGAATACCTGCTTCATCGAACAAGTCAATGTTATACATAGTGAAGGATGGGAAAACAGCAAATGGCAAGCCAAGCTGACCTTGTTCTGGCACACGATAGAAGTCAATCAGTGCGGGATCAAAGTCGGTTAGGTCATAGTCATTAGCTTCGATGAGCGGTGTCAAATCGAGCCATGCGCCGTTGAAGCGTTCACGACCAAGAATACCCATTGGACCGACGATGTCTGGTGCATTACCAGCAGCAATTTGTGTTGAAAGAATTTCTTGTGATTGGCTGTTTTCAACGATTTCGAGGACAAGTTCGATTTCGTCTTGAGAAGCATTGAAGTCATCTACAATAGCTTGTTGCCCGTCACGTTGTTCTGGGCTTGTGCCTGTTCCCAAACCAACAAACCAGCGGATTTCTACGGGGGCTTGTGCGCTTACTGCACTCACGGACAAGAGCAGTAGGCAACCCAAGATACCAAAAAGTGTAAATGCTCGTTTTTGCATCAGATATACTCCCTTTAATATAAGATAAGATATTTTGAAACCGATTTCACAAACAACGAAAAATTTTTCAGTGAGCGTCAGCATAGATAAGTGCTTATGAACGGTTTACTCAGACAAAAAGATGCTTACTTACAAAATGTATATATCAGCCGTGTGCCATTTCTCCGATAAAAACAGAACTACTTTCAATTGAACCGTGTCTGGTGCTAGGCACTTGCACGGACAATTAACTCAACAGGTAGTGCAATTTGGCGCGGTGGTCGTTCTGGATTTCTGATGATTTCCAGTAAGGTTTCAACCGCGAGCGACCCTACATCGCCGATTGGTTGGCGAATGGTCGTCAGTTGGGGGTCTGCTTGTAAAGCAGGCGATAAATCGTCGAAGCCTACAATAGCAATATCTTCCGGCACACGTAAATTATGCCGATGTAGTGTACGGATTGCCCCTAATGCCATCGCATCTGATGTAATAAACACGGCATCAGGCTTGGCAGGCAAAAGGTCTTCCATACGTTGCGCACCACTTTCCATCGAATAATCACCAAATACAACCAGTGATTCATCTAGCGCACGCCCATGTTTTTCGAGCGCACGCTGATAACCGATGTAGCGATCATCACCAGATGTATTTTTATCCGACCCGATGATAGCAATCCGCTGGTAGCCTTGTTCAATCAGGTAAGCTGTGGCAAGTTCGCCACCCGCTTGATTATCGGTGTCTATGTATGGCGAGCAAACAGTATCGAACGGTCTACCAATGAACACAAATGGCACATTGCCAGCTAGTAACTGCTTCTCAAAAGCATAGTCTTTGTAATCTGCGGTGATGATGATGCCATCCAGCAAGCCATTGCTAAGAATACTAGCAATAGTCTCCCCACCCTCTTCTTCCGATTCGCACAGAAACAATGCCAATGTTTGCTCATTGCGCTTTGCGGTGTAGGTAATGCCTTGTGTGAGGGTTGGGAAGTAAGGGTCGGTGAAGACAGACTGGGCGTCACTCGGAATGACTAACCCAATCATATTGGATCGGCTTGATGCTAAGGTGCGTGCAATGTGGTTACGACGATAACCTGTTTCATGGACAATCTTCAGCACACGCGCTTTCACCTCGTCGCTGATGTGTGGATAGTCGTTCAACACACGCGACACAGTGGCTTTAGAAACTTGCGCCAAGTCTGCAATTTTTTGAATTGTCAGTTTTTGTGTTGCCATCAAAAAAATTTTCTAAACTCTTTAACAGGTTGTATTGAAACCGATTTCAATGAATTGCTTGACAGTAGATGAAAATTAGATTATTTTTGTGGAA
>JBCBKJ010000039.1:0-50177 GCA_038522085.1 Chloroflexota bacterium | reverse complement strand
TAGGAAAACTCACATGAGCCACACAATCCTAATCATTGAGGATAGCCCCGACAATATGATGATTGTGAGTATGATCTTGCAAAGCATGGGATACAACACAATCGAAGCAACCAATGGCGTGATGGGTCTGGAAATGGTGAAAACCCATCAACCTGATGTCGTTCTTATGGATTACCACTTACCAGGCATCAATGGGCTAGATGCAACAAAAACAATTAAAACATCAAAAAATCTATGCCACATCCCAGTGATTGCTTTAACAGCCGATATTTATACAAAAGAAGATTTTCTACAAGCAGGTTGCGATGCTTATCTGGCAAAGCCAATTCGCAAAGGCAGTCTACTGCGCACAGTCCAACAAGTGCTAAATGCAGTTGCAGTTCAATCATAGGAGCTTAACGAATGTTCCCTTTAGTACGATATTTTTCCATCGCGAGCTTAATCGTCTTGATTAGTGGGGCTGGCATCATACTTTTTGGTGTACACACGCAAAACATCAACAACCTAGTTGAATTGCGTGAACGAAGTAACGTCGTTCTCACACAAACATACGCAAATACCCTCTTGACCGAATACAGTACTTTCATCGTACAAGCAGGTTATATGGATACCGATGAGATTCTGGCATCACCTGAGTATCAAAATTTGGATGCAGACATCCGTCGTTTAACCAATGATACCACCATCATTAAAATTAAAATCTTCGCCCCAAACGGTAATACTGTCTACTCCAGCGACCTCGCTGATATTGGTGAAGATAAAAGCGAAGGGCTTGGCTTTCTGACAGCCTTACGCGGTGGCTATGCCTCAAAACTCTTTTATACTGATACTTTCAATGCTTTTGAAGGTAATGTAACAGACCGTAACATCGTTGAAAGCTACGTGCCTTTTGTCACAAGAAGCAATAACCAGGTGTTGGGAGTAATTGAATTATATGATGATGTGACACCGTTGCTAAATAACATCAACCAACAATTATTTTCAGGATCAATCGGTCTTATTCTGCTGACAATAGCAGTCTATGTAGTGTTGTTATCCATTGTCCGCCATGCCGAGAACCTGATGCGCAAGCAACACGCGAGAATCCAGCAAAACGTAGCCGATTTAGCAAAGGCGAATGTTGAAGTCGCAAAAGCCGCCCGCCTAAAAAGCGAATTTTTATCAACCATGTCACATGAACTACGCACCCCACTCAACGCCATAATTGGCTACTCTGGCATCATAACGTCCGGTATCGCAGGCGAAGTTAACCCAAAAGCAAACAACATGGTAAAACGCATCAGCGACAGTGGGCAACATCTCTTGATGCTCATCAACAATGTGCTAGATATTTCCAAAATTGAAGCGGGTCGCATGACGATTGTGAAAGACAAAACCTATGTCGCCGATATGACAGCAAGTGTAGCCGAGCAATTGCAAGTACTCGCTGATGACAAAAATCTACATTTGGACATTCACATTGATGACACAGTTCCTAAATTGCTGATGCTCGATAGCGAACGCGTCAAACAAATTCTCATTAACCTGTTGTCGAACGGCATCAAATTCACTGATGTAGGTACAGTAAGTCTTGGTTTAGCGTGGGAAGCAAACACGCTCACTATGAAGGTAAGCGACACAGGCGTTGGTATTCCACCTCATGCACAAGATGTCATCTTTGATGAATTTCGCCAAATAGACGGTTCATCAACGCGCACCCATCAAGGCACAGGCTTAGGGTTAGCCATTGTTCGCAAATTTACCGAAGCAATGGACGGGTCAGTATCCTTGAAAAGTCGGGTAGGAGAAGGATCAACATTTACCGTTGTGCTTCCTGCGGAATCCGTTCAACAAGCAATGCCACAAGCTGTGTGAAGGAGCGAACCATGAACGCAAAAATGTCTGTAGATTTTTTGAATGGTATGAAAATTGTCATCATTGATGACGACGCAAACAGTCTGGACGTTGCAAAAATCTTGCTCGAATTTTCAGGGGCTGATGTCAGGACTGCTAACAACGGGCAAGAAGGTCTTGAAGTTATACAAACTTTTGACCCATTTTTGGTCTTATCAGATATATCTATGCCCAAACTGGATGGCTGGGGCTTAATAAAAGAACTGCGTAAAAGCCAACGCATCGCCACTTTAGTCGTCATTGCCCTCACCGCACATGCCATGGTTGGAGATCGAGAAAAGGTAATGCAAGCTGGCTTCGATGGATACCTTGCGAAACCGCTACAACCCACGACATTCATCTCAGATTTGCTAAGAGCAATCGACACAACACGTCACATATACACCACCAAAAAAATACAAAAAGTACAGGAGTGAGTAAATGTCCAACTGGTCAGTTTTAATTGTAGAAGATGACCCATCAAGTTCAGATATTTTGTCACAAATTCTCGCACACAATAATATGAACGTGGATACAGCCTCATCAGCAGAAGAAGCACTCGAACTTATGGATGAGAATAGCTATGACTTAGCAGTTATTGACCTCGCCTTACCAGGCATGGATGGATGGCAATTGCAAGCAGAAATGAAAAATATACCCAACGCATCAAACACTGTTGCGATTGCACTCACGGCGTATTACACACCGCTCCTAGCAAAAGAAGCACGCGAATCAGGCTTCACCGCCGCCTTCCCCAAGCCAATCACACAAGGCATTGTTGCTACGCTACAACAATTTCTCTAATACAGAGTGCGCCCCATCAGCGTTTTTGTAAGAACACTATGCGGCGCTTACCCTGTGTCTCATGACCCACTTGGTCGAAAGCAGGGTGCGTCGCTTTTTGTTTCTTATCGCTGATGATAGCCACCATGCCCCCTTCTTTCAGAACAGAAAAATGGGCGTCTAGCAATGCGGTGATAGGATGTTCCGTGCGCAAGCTCCCCTGCCATGCGGTTATATCTCCATACGGCACATCGCATAGGATGACATCCACACTTTGAGGTGCGAGCGTTTGCAGGCTGGCATCTCCTGTGTAGACTGTCGTTTCTGGCACAGATGACGCAATACTCGCTAGATAGTCTGCACTAGCAATAGCTTGCTGATGCGATGCTTTGCCAAATTGTGCATACAGTAATGCTAAGTGTGCTTTGCGTTCTGCTAGTCCATCTGGCGTGAGCAAGGCGAGGTTATCATGGGCAAGTGTCGTCATGGCGGGGTTTATATCCGAAGCCATGATGCGCTCAATGCGCTCCCCATGCAAAAAACCAAGTACCGTCAGTAAATAGCCCCCGCCACAACACGGGTCATAGAGCGTGATGGGCTTATCATCTGGCAAATACGACAAACACCGCTGGAAAATTTCGCTCCCAAGACGCACTGGAAATGAAGTCATCCCCCCTTGTGAGTGCAAAACATGTCCGGCAGCGAACGGCGTATAATCTTCTTTAGTCGTGACGAAGCGATAGCGCATTACTACCTGTGCAAATCTTTCTACATTTCTTGGCGTGTAACCTACGGACACATCATACTAGACAGTTGGTGACATTTTCACGTTACAATATTCAAAAACCAACACGAATGTAGGGACTGGGCTTGCCCTGTCCGTTTTTCACCGTGCTAATTTTTGAACAGCGTCCATTCAAAATACCAACCTGTCACACTCATCGGGGGGATAGCAAATGTCAGCAAGCATCGCACAAACACTTGAAGCAAAAATCCGCACCAATCGCATCATCCAGACAACAGCCTCATGGGACGAGGAAATCATTTTTCCGTATTATGACGGCTTATCGTTACCGAATATCACACAGTCCATTGCACAGATACTCGGTGCGCCTTTTTCGCCAGCTCTGCCATTGCAAGACGAGGTCTGGCAAGCGGATGTCCCACAAGCAAAGCGCGTCGTGCTGTTCTTAATGGATGGCATGGGTTACAAGCATCTACGCATGTTGATGGCAGATGATTCTGAACTTGCACAAGCTGTTGCCGATTTAAGTGGCGGGCGCGATATCGTGCCGTTGACGAGTGTCGCGCCAAGTACAACTGTTGTTGCCCTCACATCCCTATGGACAGGCAAGCCCCCAAGCGCAACTGCCATAACAGGCACAGCCATGTTCCTCAAAGAAGTCTCTTTGTTGGCAAATATGCTCTCGATGGCACCCATACACGGACGCCTAAAGGGGGATATTCTAGCAGATTGGGGCGCTGCACCTGAAAATCTCGTACAAGCACAGGGGCTAGGTGAACACCTATCCGCAAATGATATTGAGAGCTATGTGGTATCGAACAAGATGTATAAGGGCGTCGGTCTATCACGGATTCTAAATCGTGGAACAACACACTATGTACCGATTTTGTCTTACAGTGATGCGCTGATACGTTTTCGCAATACCCTCCGCGAGACACGGGGTAAACATGGCTATATATGGATGTATTGGAGTGGCGTTGATTCATCCGCACATAATTACGGCGCACACAGCGAAGAAACCAATGCGGAAATCAAACGACAGATTCTCGCTTTACGTGATACCCTACAAGACGAGGCTATCCGCGACGGGCAAACGCTCTTATTATTGCTTGCTGACCATGGGCATTACGATTCAGTGACGCCGATTACTTTCGGTGACGATGAAATAATGAAAGACGCGCTCCAAATGAGCATCTCCGGCGATGAGCGTCATGGGTATGCCTACTTACAAAATGGGACAGTAGACGCTATCAAAGCACATATCGACGCCACCTATGCTGAGACACTCACTTACTTAGACACACAAGAGGCTATCAACGCAGGCTACTTTGGCACTGAAGTCGCGCCTGCTTTGCGCTATCGAACAGGCGATTTAATTCTGCTACCGCGCCTAGGGCATATCATCAGTGACCCCATACTCGGTACCATACCAATGATTAGTCGGCATGCTGGATTGAGCGATTGGGAGATGCTCGTACCGTTTATGTGGCAAATTCTTTGAGACATCGCAAATTTGTGACGAAAATAATTACGCAAATGCGCAAGCTGTGCTATCCTTGATAGAGATAGGCTCTTTGTGTGTCTATGCTCTGCGTTAGTAATCCTTGGAATGAATTTAGAACTAGATGGTTTGGTTATCAGCGGACGCTAAAAATGGCGTCCCTACGAACATAATTAAATGTAGAGACACGCTTCTGCGTGTCCGCAAAAAGTAACCAATTTCATTTTAAATAGTGTCCAAATCTTACTACTGCATATCTACAATATAGTTTTGAGAGCGATTGCTATATGAGTACGCAACGCACTATTAATCACGGTAATGCAAGTATGCCACAGGACAATGCCCAAATGTTTGAACGCATGCTGTCCCTCAGTCAATCTTCCCTGCTCACTGTAGGCGCAGATTTCCGTATCATAAAAGCAACGCCTTCTATAGAAACCATTATCGGCTATCGTGCAGATACGCTCACCGGCACCATTTACACCGATTTAATAGCCGATCAATTTCACAAACCATTTTTTACGCTGATGTCGCGCGAACCCATAGCAAAGCTGGATTATCCCTTACGCACCTCTAATGGGGTATGGTCGTGGGTACATCATACGAGTGAGAAAATAGAAGCAAGCGATAATAGCACCCAATTCACTATCATGTTGCAGAGTGTCAACCAGTACAAAGCACCGCGCACCAGCATTGAACACGAACGCAACATACTCCGCACGATGATTGACGATTTACCAGCCGCCATCTATGCCCGTGACCTTGATGGGCGCTATATTTTTAGTAATGGCACACACACACGTTTACTGAACAAAGTACGTCAGGTTGATGTCATTGGCGAGCATTTTAGTTATATGTTGCCACCAGATATGGTAGAGCGTGTGCGCAATGAAGATGCTTTCATCATGGAAACAGGCAAAACCTTACACGACCAGCATCTATTTCTGTGGGATAAAAATCATCCAAATGAGGGTGTCTGGCTAGATAGTACCAAGATGCCGATGATGGATAGCAAGGGTAATATCGAGGGTATCATCGGGATTGACCGTGACATCAGCGAACAAAAACGCGCTCAACAACAACTGGAAGCGAGCGAAGAACGGCATCGCATTTTGTTAGATGCCCTCCCCGATGTGATGTTCGTGATTCGGCATGACCGTATCATCACTGAATTTCGCTCGACGCCGGAAGTTGAATCTCTCGGGATTGATGATTCTATCATCGGCGCGTCAATTGATGATATTGCTTTCCCACAGGCATTCATTGACGAGGTTGTGCTGTATCTCGATTTAGGCTTGGATATGCAATACATCCAATCATTCGAGTTCAGTGATGCCAAAACCCCTATTAACGATATGTATAACCCCCTCGATTGGCGTTACCAGAACGAAACATATGGCGAAGCCAATTATTATGAAGCACGCCTCATCAACTTAAATGAAGACGAGGTAATGGCACTCGTGCGCAATATCACCCCTCTCAAGCGCGTTCAGGATGAATTGCGCAACCATATTGAAGATTTGAATCTTGTCCGACAGGTCAACAACGAACTATCGGCGAGCCTGAAACTGAATCTCGTTGCCGAATTAGCACTCGATGCCACGATGCGCTTGAGTGGTGCGCAAGCAGGGTATTTGGCGATGGCAGATGATGACGACACATTGAGCCTATTAGGCATGGTCGGCGCATATAAGCACGCTATCCTCAATCGCGCCTTGCTCGATAAAAAAGGTGTTCTTTCACGCATTTGGCGCACACAAGCGCCAGAGTTGATTCAGGATGTCTCGCAAGACCCTGATTATGAGCCATTGTTAGATGATACAGAGGCGATGATTATCATTCCGCTCTTATCCAACGAACGCATCATCGGAATATTGACACTCGAATCTCGGCGCGAAGACCGTTTCTCCAACGAACAATTCCAATTCTTGCAACTCATCACAGGACGCATTGCCGCATTCTTAGAAAATGCCAGTTTGCACGAAACAACACAAGCACAGGTTGTCGAATTACAGCAACTCTATGATGAGGTCAGCAAGCTAGAGCAAATCAAAACCGACATGATTCGCATTGCCAGCCACGATTTGAAAAATCCGTTGTCGAGCGTGATTGGTTATTTAGATTTCTTACGCTCTTTGGTGACAGACAAGCTGTCTGAACAAGAGGTCAGATATTTTGACAAAATCGAAGAAGCATCACACAATATGGAATCACTGATTGGTGGCATTCTCAATCTGGAATTTATTGAGCATCTTTCCGAACAGCAAGCACTAGAACGTGTTGATTTTACGCAGTTGGTACGCGCCAGCGTGGGCGAAAATATGGACAATGCCGTGCGCAAAAAACAAACCCTGACCATTCATGCACCGGATGAACCAATTTTCTTAGAAATTGACCCCTTCCAATTGCGCGAAGCAATCACCAATCTCGTATCCAATGCTGTGAAGTATACCCCTGATGAAGGCACGATTAATGTGCGTCTCTGGGAAGCAGATGAGCTTGTTTCATTGCGGGTAGAAGATAATGGCTATGGTATCCCAGAAGACCAGCAAGAGCGTCTATTTTCACCCTTTTATCGGGCAGATACCGATGAAACAGCGAATATCATGGGAACAGGCTTGGGCTTGCATCTCGTAAAAAATATCATTGAGCGTCATGGTGGAAAAATGGTTTTCAAAAGTGACTATCAGGTCGGGAGTACGTTCGGGTTTGACTTACCACTTAACCCATATGACCCGCTAGATGAAACCTTTCCAGTAGGCATTAGGTAAGAATTTTCACCCAAAAAGCACAAAATGTCATACAATGAATACACACTAGTTGAGAGGATTGCATTGTTATGGTTACGTTGAAACGAATTGGCATTATTTCTGCGGGGCGCGTCGGCTTCTGGATGGGTGTTGCGCTAAGTGTGACACAACTCATCTTCTTGCTCTTTTTCTTGACCATTATTGCGGATATATCGCTCACAGATTTGCCATTCCTCTTCTGGCAACAGATGTTCATTGGGTTGTTATTCTCCGGTGCAATAACAGCGTTCTCAGTCGGCATGTATGCCTTTATCTATAATATGAATGCCAATCGCTTCGGTGGGCTGGAACTCGAATTTGAAGTGATGGACACACCATCCGAGCCAAAGCGCAAAAACAGTGTGCCACCCGCCCCAGCCGGCGACGAAGAAACAACCGTTGTTTAATTAGCACGTATCTCAACAAAATTTGGTAACAAAAAACCCTGACGATAGTAGTCAGGGTTTTTGAGTTGTTTAGTTATGCGCACTATCAGATAGGTTGCAGAACGCGGTCTTGGCGCAGTTGCTTCCAGAGTACAATTTGGTCGCCTGCGTTGCGCATGCTCTCTTCTACAGCTTCACGCCAAATCGGGATTTTAATCTCTTTGAGTGTGATAGGCGCATATTCGTGTGACTTGAACGCATCTAGTATTTTTTGCGCCGTGTTATTCGGCAGGAACAAGAAAGCAGCTTCACTCTGTAATTGCATCGAGGCTTCTTCTACAGCGACAATGAGCGCCCGCACTGCCCCATCAACTGGCACACCTGGCTTGACATAAAATTCATCCATGCGCGTGACAAGATTTTCGACTGTCCAGCCCAACAATGCCAACACAGCATCATCTTCATCTTGAGCCAGCAAGAAACTCTTTTGCCCGAAGGACATCATCACATCCATGCGCGTGACATCATCTTTTGCCCCATGCGCGTTGATGAACTCGGCAATTTGCGCCGCGCTGTCAGGTTTGCCTCTACGGATGTTCAAGCCTTCCAGCGAGATAACTTCTTCAGGTTCATCTTCGACAGGCGCAGCCTCTACTTTTTCAGCAGGTGCGCTACCAGCGGATGCACTCGCGGCTGGTTTTGCTGAGGAAGCAAGTTGCTTTTTGATTTCTTCCCACTGTAACTGAACTTGTTTCCATGTTTTTTCGACATCGCCATCATTTTCGATGACCACATCAGCTTGTTTCACTTTGTCAGCTTGTGCGCCTTGCGCGAGTATGCGTTGCTTGGCATCATCTTCGCTCATGCCACGTTTGCCGACTAACCGCTTGTATTGCGTACCACGGCTGGCATTCACGACCCACACCGCATCCACATAATTTTTGAGTTCGCCATCCAGCAATTTAATCGCTTCGATGACCACCACACGCTTTTTAGAGCGTTTGACCAGTACATCAATCGCTTGGCGAATAATCGGATGCGTGATTTCTTCTAGTTTTTTAAGCGCGGCAGGATTGCCGAACACCATCTGACCGAGCATCTGACGGTTAATTTGTTTATCGGGACCCACAATAAATTGCCCGAACGCTTGAATAATGGGTTTGTACGCCGGGGCACCGGGCATCATCGCCTGGTGTGCGAGTTGGTCGGCGTCTATGGTGTATGCGCCTGCATGTTGTAGCATTTTACGCACGACGCTTTTACCGGTCGCAATATTCCCCGTGAGACCGATTACGTATCTATTAGACCAACGCCCCACAGCTACACCTCCAAATGTTATTAACACGATAATGTCTTTGAATCTCATTTTTTAGTATACCACCAATGAGACACGTTCGCATACAAGTTATCTTAATGGTTGGCAGATACGAGTAACAAGTGCTGAGGACTGTGTGCTGAGTTCGACAAACTATCATGCGAGGTCTTCAATCAACGGTATACATTTCAATACCACGATGCGTTGATTCAATAGTCCAATCGACACCTGTTTCATCATATGCAATGACTGTTATCCCTCTAGAATCCGATTGTATGCTCGTTAGCCGATTGGGTGGGAAATCATATAATGTCGTTGTGCTATGCAGTGGGTCAAAGACAGCCAAATGACCATATACACCCGCGCAATCGCAGGGTGGCGTTCTTTGGTAAAAGGGATGTTCTTCGTATTGAAATAGCACATTGCCCTCTAAAAATGCGATGCCTGTATTTACTGGAATACCAATAAATGCATTAAAACGTACTTGTGCCGTGATTGTAGGGTCTGCCATATCATAAACAGTCAGTACACGGTCTTGTGTTGATTGCTCTCTGGGGCATGGCGGACTAATAGTTACAAGTGTCTGTCCATCCGGCGACACTTCCCACTCATAGCTACCTTCACCTAATAACAGTGCATCTTGAGGTGTATCTGTTGGTATGATAATGAGCGACGTTGCTTGCACATCATAATGATAACCACCTAAAGAAGCTACCAAACTATCTCCAGTCGGCGTCCATTGTATATCGAGGATAGTGCGTTCCATCATTTCGGAGCTAAAGTAATCGTGTCTACAAAACGGAAAAACATCGGTGTCAGCTTGCAATGATAATGACCAAATAAGTTCGCGTTGCTCAGTTGCCAAATTAAGCAGTTCAATTTGGGCAACACCGAAACACTCAGAACGTGGATGGATAAAGCACCGTTTATACTCTGTAGCGATGGCAATTGAACGGTCATCTGGCGCAGGCGCAATATCTATCAAACGCCAGAATGCTTGTGATAACGAGATTCTAAAATAATCTTCACTGGCTAATTGAGCTTGAGTGTTAGGCTCTGCCCATATTTCAGTCAGCATTAGTTCATTTTCAGGGATAAGATGAGCGAAGTTAAAATCCGTTTCATGAGAGAGTGTAATCAGGGTTTCCTGAACATCTGTCACAGTATCTATTCGGGAAATAGTGTAGGCATTGGGGTCAGGATACTCGTTTATCTGCACAAATTGATATTCCCAATGTCGCTCTGCACGATAAGCATAGTTCAGCGATATGGATATTATAAAGACAGTGCTGATGATTGTGACAACGACTGAAAAGCGCATAGTATTCCTAACGAGTGATAATTGACGCCGCTACCTCATCAACAATATCACGCAGTTGTGCCATGTTGTCACGCTCTGACTGCCCTACGAGATAAATATCATCGACACAGCTTGCAATACTCTCCGGCACAGGTGTCGCTTGCTGGTCAGGGCATCCCGTCGTCGAAAGCGTGATAATCATCTCACCATCAGGTGAAGCGAAGACAAATTCAAGCGGTGCTTCAGCAATACTCGTTTTGATAACCCGCCAGCCATCAGGGTAATCAACGGTGAAATCCGGCGTGATGATACGCTCATCCGTGATAGAAATCGGCACACCTGGCGTATGTGCCAGTTGTGGCGGTGTAGTCGCAGGGACAAGCGAACCACATGCCGATAGCAACCATAAGCACAGCATTTGCATCAGAAATACATTGGAATGTGACGAATTTCGCAATTGGACGCACTTTTTTAAAACTATTCTTGGATTCGGCACGTAGTATACAGTAGAACAATCAGTCAAATACAGAGGGATACAAGGAGCGTAGTCTAATGAGTGAACACCAAGAAAAACCTAAACGCAAAAATGATGACCGTCAAGTAGAGTGGGCATTCGATTTTGCCAATGTCGGCGAGAGCGTGAAGAATGTCTTCAACAACTTTGCAGGTGAAGAAGAAGTCCACGAAAGTAGCTTCACAGCAAGTAAGGCTGGTGTTGAGAGCGCACGCTATGAAATTAGCTTTGCGGCAGGCAAAAATACCATCGGTGCATTGGACGCCAGTAGCGAATACCTGATGGAAGCCCACCTGACGCATGTCGGTGAAATTGAATTTAGCGAAGAAGGCGAAGCAGCAAAAACTGTCGTCATCAAACAGAAGCAAGCAAAAGGCAACGTCGGCAGTTCGTTCAAACAAGGCATGCGGGCGCTCGGTAGCGACAAAAACCTTGAGTGGGATGTGAAAGTTGCGACAGACATACCCGCCAGCATCGACATCAACGGTGGGGTTGGTCCAACCAAAGTTGACCTCACAGGCATGAACGTCACAACCTTATACATGAACGCAGGTGTCGGCAAATTTACTGTGATATTGCCCCAACAAGCAGAAGATGTCGTCGTTGATTTGAACACGGGTGTGGGTCAAACACAGGTTTATGTACCAGAGGGAACAAGCGGTGTACTAGATGTAAATGCGGGTGTCGGCGCAGTAGACATCACCATTCCACCGAACGCAGCCGTACAAATCAACGCTGAAGGTGGCATCGGTTCGGTAGATGTGCCGAAATCACTCAAACGTATGACCAAGAAAGAATTTATGGAAATGGGTGGCGTGTTCCAGTCTGAGGGTTTTGAACTGGCAGAAGACCGCCTCATTATTCACTATAACGGTGGCGTTGGCGCATTGCATGTCCGCGAAGCAGAGCTAGTCTAAATCAGTTTTCCATTCTCACAGAATCAAAAAGACCTTGCTCGTTCAATAGCAAGGTCTTTTTCTGTTTAAGAATCTTCAGTGGTTGGCTCGGATGAATTTTCAGCGTGCCAATCATGCAAAAATTGTACAGCTTCGTCCATTTTCCAGACGATGGTTTTGCGCTTGTTCTCTTCAACATTCTGCATAGGTCCGCGCAGCGTTTCTTCTTGGATAAAAGACGCCACAACCATCGCTACAGGCACTTTACGCCCGTTGTTACGCAGATTATAGCGACGGCTTTTCTTACGGGCTTGCATCAGGTTATCGGGTTCAAATTCCGTCACCTTACGAAAATCGAAGACTTCGCCATATACCCCTTCCAGACCAACAGTATCCATGAGTTCAGCTAACCACTGGTATACAGCCGTACTCTCATCCGCCGTCAGGCTACCACGATAGGTAATATACGCGATTTTAGTCTCTTCATCGTAGCGTGCATCCGCTTTTTCTATGCTCAAGTCCGCAATTGCCATGTCATTTCTCTGTCAGCTATTTTTCGATACTAACCTTCAGTGTATCACTGTCTACCTATATAGAGCGTTAGGAACTGATAGATAAGCGTAGTGATTAAGTTTGCAAGCCGTTAGATACAACAACTTTACTCGTCCAGAGGCTCACCAAATACCGCAATTTCAACCGCACCTGTGTTGCCACCGTTCGTTTCTACGGCATCGAAGCGCAAGGTTTCGGCGATAAAATCGACTTCAAAATCATAGGCTTGGTCAGGGTCAGGGAGTTCAAAGGGTCCATAGACATCGCCTGTGTCTGTTGTCACCGTGAATGAGAAAATCTGAGACGTATTATTGCTCATGGTGCGCGTCCAAAAACGCAAGGTATTGATTTGTGACCGCTGACCCAATGCAACTTCCACAAAGGCATCATCACCATCGCCATTGCTCGACCATGCGGTATTCGGGTTATCATCAAAGGCATTGTCGATACCAAAGCGACTATCATTCGCGCCATCATTGAAATTACTGCTCACAGCGATGATTTCAGCGTCACGGCTAGGCGAGAGTAAATTATCACTGATTTCGTTGCTCTCTGCTGGTGTAGTAAACGTGAAAATCTCACTGACGTAAAAATTGCCGTTAGCATCACTCCCCTGTAAACGATAGTAATATGTCGTTTCCGGTTCAAGATTACCCAAGAAAGGCAGATGGTCTTCTGTAAAGAGATCAGCCATATTGGCATCTTGTGAAGCACGCCCAAAGTCCGGTGTCGTGCCAAACAGAACAAGACAGTTAGTAGGTATATTGGTAATCAATTCAATGGTTGTCGATGTCGCATTTAAGCCAACTAGAATTGGTGGGTTGTCGATAATCACATCCAGCGGGAAAATATTCATGCCTGTATCACTGAGCAATGCTAGTGTGTCTTCTTCCGAGAGCGGTTCGGCTGGGGTCGTTGCATCTTGTGCGAAAGCGACAACTGCCAACGCCACAATCATCCCTATGATTATCAGTCGTAATGTATTTTTCATGTGCGATGTGCGCCTTTGCTGATAATATTGAAAACAAGTTCCGTTGTCATTAAACAACAAGAACGTTACTAACTAATTAAAAACAGGTACAGACTGTCACCTGATGCGTATAAATCACGTATAGAAAATATAGTGCAATCGTTCCTCAAATAGTGGGCTATCCGCTATAATGGACTTTAGAGAAAACTCGGAGTATAGAGCATGGAATTTCTGTTTAACCTCTGGAAACGCATACGCGATTTTGATTTTCGGAACATGACGACCACCCAATGGGTACTGGGTTTAGCGGGTGGTATCATTGTCTTGTGGATTGTGGCGCAGATATTGACCTTTGTCGTGGGCATACTGAACTTCGTCGCACCCATTGCACTCCTGACGATTATTGGCTACTTTGGCTATCAGTATCTACAAAGTCGTGAAGAAGACATTCCGGCTGAGGCAAAAAAGTCTGACCGCGAAAAAGAAGTCGAACAAGCCGTCGCTAATTACCGCGCCTCACTGGAGGATAATTTGCGCGAAGATACGGTCTCTGCCCCACAAACAGCAAGTGTTGCTGATGAAAGTGCAGAAACCATCATCGCGGAGCAAGAAGGAGTGCGTGAAGTTGACCTCATCATTGAGCAAAAAGTGAACCCTGAAACAGGCTTCAAAGAGCCAGATATTGCACGTCTGATTGAGCATGAAGAGCAAAAACTCGCAGAAGCCGACCAAGTGACAGATGACATCATGGCACAAATTGAAGCCCGTCGGCGACGCTTAAATCAAGGTGGCGAGTAACATTTTCGCCATGTAACGCATGTCCCTACATCTGCCATATTTTCTGAGTTGCTATGCCTATCAAACCAACAAAATGTAGGGATTGGGCTTGCCCTGTCTGCTTTTACCTTGCTCATAAATTACACGACATACTATGAGCAAGCTCATGGTTCACTGAGTTTAGTTTTTCGAATGATGAACGTCGTTAATGAGCTTCACAACCCAGCACTCAGTCCTCAGAACTGTTTCAACTGTACTTAAACATCAGCCGTGAAATCAGATTTAATCGTCGCATCCTCATGCAAACTAACGACCCAATCGGCGATTTGTCGTGTCGCAAAGTGCATGCCCTCTGTTGGGCGTGGTAAGCCAAAGGTCGCAAACTGTAGTACGTAGTCTTCTTTTTGGTCTCGATAACGCATCAAAATACCAATGTGCTGTTCGATGGTTGGCTCTTCTATGTTGACCTCGAATAGCACACTGTTATTTGCAGGATTCCAGTAACCATTGAACACGGCAACATGAATCGCATCATCTTTGTGAAAAACCTGTTTGCCAACAGCGGCGGCAATCTCTTGGGCAGGCATCGGGGTACGCAAAACAACATGTGGCACAGCTAATTCCTCCTTCACAGGGACATCCGGCGCAGGGTGTTCATTACGACAATACTTAAAATAATGTCCGTTGCGCCCTTCTTCAAAACCTCGTTCTTCGTATTTGGTCGTAATCAAACGCTCTGGAAAATCTGTCACCCAAGCTGAGGAGAGCATATTCGTCAGTGATGGCATCTCAACCAGAATCTCATGGCTCATCTCAGCATAGTCAATGATGTCCGTAGCGAGATAAAACAAGCCATCATCTGTTAAACGACTAGCAATCGCATCCACCATATTCGCTTGCATAATACGGCGTCCAGCATGGCGCGACTTAAACCACGGGTCAGGGTAATTGATATGAATTTGCGAGATGCTCTTGGGCGTGAACAAATGATGCAACGCCGTTTCCCCGCGTGAATAGATAGCAATCGCGTTCGTGAGCTTTTCGCGTTTGATTTTTTTCTCGGCTTTATCAAGCGAGGGCTGGCTAATTTCAAACCCGATGATGTTATGGTCAGGGTATTTTTTAGCAAGCGCAATCAGATAATCCGCATTGCCAAAACCAATCTCGACAATCAGCGGATTATCATTACCAAAGAGCGCCGACCAATCAGTCGCCCAAGCCATCTGTAAGCTATTGAGCTTCGTTTGCACACAAAATCCTCTCGATGTGTTGCGGTGTGATGCAACAGCCAACTATAATCGCATAACTGTCCGTGTTCAAGCCACTGTGGTTTGTCAAAAACAGAAAGACAGCATCATGGTTGACTTTATCCGCAATGTCTTCAATCCGCCCCAACGCATCCCCTACTCGATTGTCGCCTTGCTTGACGATGAATACGGGGCTTTCATCAAGACGCTGTGGGATGAGCTAGAGACAGAATTTGGCATCAGTTTCCCTTTTGATGAACCCATTCCGCATATCACACACATCCAAGCATGGACAATCAAACATGATGCCTTGCACCAAGCCTTAGAAAAGTTCGCATCACAGCAAGCACCCTACACCATCCGCACGTCAGGATTAGGCATTTTTACAGGCGAAAAAAACGCGCTCTATGTCTCTGTTGTGCGCAACCCAAACCTGACAGCTATTCAGACCACCATGATTGGCACCCTCGCAGGGAGCATCGAAGACCTTGCTGAGACGCACTTAGTCAATCATTGGATGCCTCATATTTCGCTGGCAATCGGCTTGATGGGCGATGATGTCGAGACACTCGGTAAAATAGTCTCTCATTTAGCACGTCGTAGTTTTACATGGGAGTTCCGCGTCACACGGCTAGCAGTCTTGGGCGATGAAGACGATGACACACCCTTCACCATCACCCTGCGCGATGGCTAATCAGTTGCGCCTCATCGCAACCGTATTACACTAAAGCGTATATTCAAGAAATAATTGTAGGAGACGACCTGCGTGTCGTCCCGCATAAAGCATATTCGTTTAATCAAACACTCTTTGGACAAAGCACATGTCACCTATTTTAGAAGTCCTGATTGGTATGGTTTTTGTATACAGTCTGCTGAGTATTCTCGTCACGCAGATAAACAAGTTAATTTCTACCAGTTTACGCTTGCGAGCAAAGCACCTACGGGGCGCATTCGATGAAATCATTCATGATGAAGAAATCCGTGCCAAAGTCGTGACGCACCCGCTCATCCGTCTCATGGATAAAGATATGGTCTTGCCTAATCAACGCCTGACCAAAGAGCAAATTGACGAAATTCTGGATAGTGGCGTCAACTTAGTGGAATGGGTTGACCCCGAAACATTCGTCAATGTTTTATCAACCGTGATTAAAGTGGACCATGACCGTGAATTATACGGTGCTTTACTCGATATTGTGGATGGGATGCCCGATGGTGAAGAACGCCGACGCTTGCGTCGCATGGTTGATACCGTTGTCGATACAGGCGAAGGCGTGGAAGAACTCAAAACCTATATCTCGGAGATGACACAGAAAGCACACAAAAACGCTCTCATCAAGATGATTAACGACATCACGGCTGAGATTGGTAATACCAACTTTGAGGGCAAATCCAACATCGCGCTGATGGCGGGTATCCGCAAGATAAACAATGTGTATTTTCGGGAATCCATGAAAGCCATTCTATCAACATCCCAAACCCTAGAAGAAGCAGAAACGAAAATTGCCAAATGGTTCGATGATTCGATGGACAGAACCTCACAAGCCTTCAAAGGGGCGATGGTCTATTTATCATTGGCAGTGAGTTGTGTGCTGGCACTCGTACTGAATATTGACTCTCTACATCTCGCACAAACTCTCTGGGATGACCCTGCCCTGCGCGATACCGTCATTGCAGCCGTCGAACAAGCAGACATCACCGAACTCGAATTAACAGAAGCAGAAGCATCAAATATTCCTGAAGATACCGACGAATCCAACACCGATGAAGTAGTCGATAGTGTCACCGATGCAGGGGCAGATGTCGTGACGACGCTAGAGCAAATTTCGTCTTTGCGTTTGCCGATTGGCTGGGCATTCGATAACTTGTCTGACGGTGATGTAGGCGACGAAGCATTTATCGGTAATTCACGCTACTTGTGGAATTATGTACCAACCAATAACCCTGATTGGTGGCAATTGCTCTTACTGAAAATTTTGGGCATTGGTGCGACAATGGTCGCCATTGCGCAAGGTGCGCCCTTCTGGTTTGGTATCCTACATCGTCTTTCAGGCGGGTCTAGTTCGTGATTATCATCTCATAAATAAACTAAAAATGCAGGGACGCCATTCTTGGCGTCCACTACCCTAATTCTTATAGCAATTACGACACAGACACTGCCTTACTGTGAAAATACCCTCTATCCCAACACCGTCTGACCCAGTTTGCCACCCTCATCTAACATCGCCTGCACCTGCTCATCGGAGCGTGCTTCTGCATAAATACGCAATACAGGTTCTGTCCCACTCGGACGAATCAGCAACCAACTATCATCTGCCAAATAGTATTTGATACCATCCATCGTGTTAATGCGAGTGACTGTCTCACCTGCGAGATGCGAAGGAGCGTTATCTTCCAACGTTTTGACCACTTGCTTTTTAGCAACCTGTTTTTCAAGGCGCACATCGTTACGAGCATAGCGCGTTGGACCAAATTGCGCTTGCAAATCTTCAATAATTTCGTGCAGAGGAGCGCGAGCATATGCCATCACTTCCAGCAAGAGCAAGCCCATTAGCACACCATCGCCTTCGGGGATATGCCCTTTAACGCTGATACCACCGCTCTCTTCCCCACCAATCAACACATCTTCCGTCATCATCAGGTCGCCAATATGATTAAAGCCAACCGGTGTTTCATGCAATTTAAGACCATACTCGCGTGCCATACCGTCAATCATGAACGTGGTCGAAATCGTTTTGACCACATCACCCGTCATACCCTTATTTTCGACAAGGTGACGTAGCACCAGCGCAAAAATATGATGGGGGTCTACAAAATTGCCCTGTCCATCGACTGCCCCAATACGGTCTGCATCACCATCTGTTGCCAAACCGACATCCGCATGGTCGCGCTGGATAGCCGCGTTCAGTTCAGTGAGATATTTCATAATCGGTTCAGGATGGATACCACCAAAGCCCGGATTCATCTCACCACGAATCTCCGTGACATGTGTGCGTGTACGCGATAAAATCATAGAAAGCGAACCACGACCCGACCCGTACATAGCATCCGTCACCACTTTGAGTTCGGCTTCGCTAATTTTATCGAGGTCAACCAATTCACCTAGATGTTGATAATACATCCACGAAGGGTCAAAACGTCGAATGAGGTCAGCATCCACTGCACTCTGGTAATCAATCATATTCGGTCCGCGCCCATCGAGTTCCATACGGCGCAGTTGTTGTTCAACCAATGCTGATTGCGCAGCCGTCGCACTCCCGCCATAATCTGCTTTGAGCTTAAAGCCGTTGTAACGTGGTGGATTGTGGCTTGCCGTGATGACGATACCCGCATTCGCGCCCTTATCACGTACATTGAAAGAGATGGCTGGGGTCGGTACATCCGCACGCGAAAGCCACGCAACGATGCCATTCGCCGCCATCACCCGCGCCGTCTCACTTGCAAAACGGTCTGATAAAAAGCGGGTATCATATCCAATGACGACAGACGGTTTTTCTGTGCCAGTATGTTGTTCAAGAATAGATTCTGCGACAGCTTGTGCCACAAGACGTAAATTTGCAAAAGTGAAGGTGTCGGCGATAACTGCACGCCACCCGTCTGTACCAAAACTAATCATCCAACTGTCCTTTTATTGTGTGTAGAAATTTTGCATACTTAAAGAATAATGTGCTTTTAATTGGAAAGCTACAGGATTTACCTTGCATAGAAATAGAAGATAGCTAATATTAAGTATGGGGTTATACAAGACATAAAAAATTGTCGTTTTTACACGCAACTATCTATCGGAATATCTATGAACTGGTTACAAGCGCGTCTTAAAGAACTCAATCTTACGCATAAAGACTTGCAAAAAGCGCTTGCTGAACGAGGCATCGAGCGGGTACGTGCTACCATCACAGGTTGGACGGGTGATAAACCCATTTCTTTGCTCAATGACCCACAGCAAACGGCAATACTTGCAGAGGCACTTGGTTGGACAACAACCGAGTTATTAATCGCGGCTGGCTATCATATCGCCCCAACCGTCCCCCCAGCTTTGAATGATATTTTTAAGCAGTACCAAACGCTAGACCCCGACCAGCGTGCCTTATTCCACTTCGCTGTACAATTCGGTTTCGAGTTTTCCGGTAATTTGAATGCCAAAGCAATGCCACCCAACATTCCTGGCAGACCACCTCCGAACGAAGACGAGGCAACATCATAGTAATACAAATCAATGTACTAATCTTACGCTATATTTCAACTCATCTCAAGGATTGAACCGTTAAGACTTATATATAGGGTATAAAAAAGCCTACTACACGCGTGTAGCAGGCTGTGTTTTTGTTACAAGGGACGTTCGTCGGAGAGGTCAAGTCCGGTAGTTTTGATGAGGTCGCGTACTTCTTGCGATGTAAGGTCGAGGTCGTGCAAGATGCTATACGGCAATTCGTGTTCATTGACGTATTCTGGCAAGCGATTCAGCGTTTCGATAATGTCATCACGACGCAACTGCCCCAAACGCACACCCGCATCTAACAAAGTATCCCGAATCGGCGCGATATTTTGTTTATGCAGTGCCGCCGCAATCAAAATACCAGGACCCACGAGGTCAGCATACGGAATGCCTGTTCCACGCGCTGCTTTAGGCTCAATCGCATAGGCGAAATATTGCTCACTCCCCTCTTGTGGGCGATTATGTCCAAGTTGATTGGTCAATTGCACTTCCACACAGATGAGGTCCAGCAAGTTACGCAGCGAATCTTTGCGCCCTTCGCCAACGCCTTTGGCAATTTTGTATGCCTGTTGTGCGATACCTGCCGCAATACCCGCCGCCCACGGCTGGTAGCGTTCAATATAAGTATTTTTCTTCTTATCAGCCGCATAGCGCCAATCAAGCAAACCCGTCGTCATGCTGAGGATTTCCACAATCCCTGTCCCCCGAATTTCACGCGGGGCATTCGATACCACATCCATGTCGATGATGACTTTTTCAGCAGGACCTGTATTTTCATAATAAACAGAGTTGTCTTTGCGCACCGCAACCAGCGACGTGAAGAAACCATCCACACTGAGCGCCGTCGGGATAATGACGCAAGGGATGTTATTTTTCCACGCGACGTATTTGGCAATATCCGATACCAAGCCCCCACCCACGCCATACACGACTTGCACTTGCTCTGGCAAATTGGACGCCAAATCTTCGAGCATGTCGTAACGTGCGGAATACGGTTCGGCTTGTACGACGATGGGCAGTTCGAGCATAGACCCAACCGCTGCCCATGACCGCTTGCCTGTCAATACGGCGGCGGGACGGGTTTCTTTGACGCTACTAAGGTCACGCAATTCGATGCGTGGTAAATTCCAAATTGTTTCGATCATTTCTGCCATCGTTCATCGACTCCAGACTGTGCAGTGTAATCAGTATCCTGAATGGCATAAGTGTAGTGCGAAATGGCTCAGTTCGCCAGCAGAAGATGATAATACATGATTAGGATTGCTTAGAAATTAGGAACACAGCACTGTATTTTTTCACCACAGAGGCACAGAGACACAAAGAAAAACAAAAAAAGTCCACAATGAATGACATGGTAGCACTACAGAAAAACGTGGATGATAGCTTTTATACACAGCAGATGTGATGCTATTATGGCTCTAATAAGCACAAGGGGGCTGTAGGGACAATGCCTGCATTGTCCGCCTCCTAAAATTTACGACTACGCTATTTTGTGGTTGTACCAATGACATGAACGCTTCAAAATTCTTAGTTTTTGTGCGAACAACGAAACTAGCTTACTCCGTCAAGCGCAGGGACAATGCCACATTTTCCAACATCACGCGCACATTGGCATACTCACTAATCGGCGCAGTGAAGGTCAGCACATAGAAATGCTCCCCCTCACGGAAAATATACTGTAATTGGCGCACGCTGTTACTGGTCGTCGTCTGGTCAATGAGGACTCGCCCTGTTGCAACGCCGTTAATCGGCAGAACATCGGCTGTCAGCAAAGCAAAATTGCCTTCCAAGCCAAAGTACGCACTGTTGATATAGTCATTCACACTTGTCTCGGCTGAGGGTACAGGTTCGCGCACCAATGAAATCGTACTACGCGGGGTAATGCCTAGCAGAACCGTATCCACTGCTACAAATAGCACGCCGTCTGTCGCTTGTAGCATACTGAAATTCTCGTTCAACCCGAGTTCATCAAAGGCTGATTCGAGTGCCTCAATATCGGGAGTGTCTGCCGCAAAATCACCGACGATGAAGCCTTCAGGAATCGCCAGTGTGTAGCCTGTGCCTTCAAACGCCGTGAAACCATCAGGGAGTACAATGCCGTCACTGAACAAGCCATCCCCAATATAACCATTAGCAGCCACTGTGCGTAAGATAGCAACATTTTGGGCGGAGAGCGTCGCTTCCACATCACTATAGACTTGCGCCGCGACAGTCAATTCGAGTTGTTCAGTAGCGAGGTCATTCGCTGTTTGTGTCCCAAGTGCGGATTCTGTGGCGGCGGCATTTGCGACTTCTGTTGCCGTGTCGTTAGCGGTATCGGCTACTTGGGTTGCCGTGCGGTTGGCACTATCAGCCGCCTGTGTCGCAGTCCCATTTGCTTCGGATACGACTTGGGTCGCTGTACTATTTGCCTCATCAACGGCTTGTGTACCCGCGTTATAAAGCGTATCCGCGAAATCAGTGCTGGTCGCAATCGCATTATCCGCGCCCTGTGTGCTGGTCGCATAGGCACTCTCTGCAAAGGCAGTGCTGGTCGCAATCGCATTATCAACCGCTTGTGTACCGGCGTCACGTAAATCATTAGCGACGCTGGTTGCTTCTGTTTGTAGGGTCGTCAAATTCTGTGTCTGAAAGAATGCAAACACCCCAACGCCCAACACAGCAACGACCAACAAGCCAAAGATGATATTATTTCGATTCATGTGCAAACACGCTCCCATTGTATCTAAGTCCCCTCTCTATCGTGCTTCGTTTACAGAGAAGGGACTTAAAAAGCCATTGCTTATTTGATTTCAAACGGCATGAGCATGAGTGTCGTGCCAGATATAGCTTCTAAGCGATTTTGTATTTGTTGCAGACGGGCGGCGGGGTCGGCTTGTTCCGTCACCTGTGCTGGGAGCGGTTTGCCCCCGCCACGCATCACCCCAAAAGGCGTTGTCATCGGAACTTTGGCGAGTTCGCGGGCTTTGTTGAGTGCCTCATATAAACCACCGAGTTCATCGACCAAGCCATTTTCAAGGGCTTGTTGCCCTGTCCAGACGCGCCCACCGGAAATCGCATCCACACTTTCGGTTTTCATCTTACGACTTTGCGCCACACGCTCAACAAAGACATCATAGATGCGTTCTACCAGCGAACGCACTTTCTCACGTTGTTCATCATTGAATTTTTGTGTGCCAGCGAGAATATCAGCATTATCGCCACGTTGATAGTAGTACGGGTTGAAGCGCAATTTCTTGATGAGGTCGCTGGTGACAAATTTCTGGAAGATGACACCAATGCTTCCTGTGATAGTGCCAGGTTGCGCGATGATGTAATCAGCTGGAGTGGAAATATAGTAGCCACCGGATGCCGCGACGCTGTGCATATAGACGACGATAGGTTTTTTCTTAGCAAATTCTTCGAGCGCGGCTGCCATCGCTTCACTTGCAGAAGCACTGCCACCAGGACTATCGACAAAGAGAACCATTGCTACACATTTTTCGTCTTTGAGTAGGTTGCGAACTTGGCGTGTCAGCGTGGCATCGCCTAATGTCTCGCCACCGAGAATCGGAATCGGCAAATCAACAGGTGGATTTTGGCTCTCACCTGGCAAGATTGTTCCTGCCGCCCGCACGACAGCTACATACTGCGAGGGGTCGCGGGGCATACTAAGCGGCAACATACCGTCCGCTTGTTCCCAGAGCAAAATTTTGTCAGTTTCGAGGTAGCCTTGTAGCCCCTCTTCGTTGAGTTGAGCATCGACATAACCTTTTTCAGCGGCGTCAGTATCGAGATGTGGCGCGGTGTTTATCATCTCCATGACTTCGTCGTGTGTCATGCTACGTTCTTCTGCGATGCCGGAAACGAGTTGCTGAAATTGTGAATCGAGCAACCAATTAATTTGCTCTTTGCCCTCGTCACTGGGTTCAGTGCGTGTAAACGTATCGGCTGCACCTTTATAAGGTGAAATAGCAACAGAATCTGCTTGCAAGCCAATTTCTTCCAAGCCTTCTTTGAGGAAGGTCTGGGTACGCAACAGACCAACAGTATTGAGCGTGCCACTCGGCTGGATAATGATTTCATCAGCAGCAGAAGCGACATAGTATTCGGCTAAACCGTAATCTTGCGCAAAGGCGATAATTTTCTTGCCACGCCCCTTAAGGCGCAGAATCGCATCGCGCAGGGATTGTAGTTCCGCGAGTGACATTGCCAATGAACGGAAATACAGAATAACGCCGCGTGGGCGACTATCGTTCGCAATGCGGTTGAAAGCAGATTCAAGTTCGACCAAGCTAAACGGCGCTTTACCTAAAAATTGTTGCTCTATAAAGTTACGTTGGACAGGCAAAGCGTTCAGTTGGCTAGGCAAATTGAATTGCACGTAATGAATAGGTGAACCTGCATTTTGACGTTGCATGTTCACGAAAGATACAGCGGTTGACTGCAATGAATGGAGTACGCCGTTGAGGTCAAAGAGTGGCGTTTGGTTTGCATCTGACATGCAAGAATCCTTCAACATAGTTGACTATCTTATTGTACATATACGTAGAATAGCACATTGCAGTTGCAGTGCAATTGACAGCCTGTTCAATATCATCACACATTTAATTATTTTATTATAATAAGACGTATAACAACAAACGACATACAAACCTTAAATAGACTATTTTGTTTGCTAGGTATGTATTCTCTCATCATTCTTCACGTAGTACGTCGTTATTTCAGCATATAATAAATATAAGTTTCGTTTATTAATTATATGGGCATGCCATTCACAAAATGGTGTGTAGTCGCTATCCAGCATGCTTTGTCAAAGAGACTTTTGTAGGGTTCAGTATGGACTACCCCGCGTCAAAATACATACCAAGACCGTTGCACAATATATGGCAATTGCTGACAACGCCCCGCTATGAGATAGAAGATGCTGTCGAAGAGCAGGCGGCGTCGCGTCTTATGATTTATCTTCTACTGATTACCACCACAACCATCATCAACTTCATTGCTTGGACGCTATTTTATGACTTCGCGGTTGACGCACTGGTCGGTGTCATTCTCTCTGTGATATTGTATGGCGCGTCATTTTATGTGGCTCACCGACTGGTTGTGAATCTGACGATTATCACGACACTGAGCTTACCATTCGTCACGTATATATTGTTGCCTAATGAGATGACCATTTTCTTTGTACTCGTTACGCTAATTGTCGCTATTTTATTAGCAAGCCAGTTTTTATCTTTGCGTGCTAATATTTATGTGATTATCAGTGCTTTCGCAACAATGTTATTTTTGCAACGTAGCGATTTAATCATAATTGACACCCGCGCCCGTGAAATTGCTATGACAACCCCTTTAGTCCTTGTATCTATGTTAGGCATTTTGAATGCGTTAGGATACGAACGATTGGCATCTATTGTGCGGGAGCGTAACAAGCCAGACCATAGCACCCATCTGCAGCAAGCATTGGGCTTAATGCCCGATCCAAGCCTCGTGACGTATAAAAATAACATCATCGCTGCCAATGATGCAGCCGTTCGCTTATTTGGTATCGAGCGTGATGTACTCATAGATAAAGCCATTACTACGTTCATAGAAGCAGGTAAATCAACAAATCTAAGCCTCGCAAAATCATCTGATAATGCCGTACTAGAGTATACCAATACCCTGAATATTTCTGACCAGCATGCGCGACAAGTGTTGATTACAGAAAGCACACTACCCTATGAAGGCGATGTGGCAACTTTGATGATTATTCGTCCGCAAGCCATACAACACGATACACAATTGCTCAGTCAAATGGTGGCACAGTCAATTGATGCCATGGTAGTGACAGATAATGATGTCGCACAGGGACCGCATATCGTGATGATGAATCCAACATTTACAAAAATTACTGGCTATAGCAGTGAGGATTTATTAGGGGCAAGATTAGGCGATGTATTAGGTGAACAAGCTACCCCTACACCCTTAGACGCCATTCAAGACGGCTTGCCTGCATCAGACGAGGCAGATGGCATTATTAGCATTACGAGCAAGAATGGAACCCCTTTACAACTCGCTTGGACGCTCCACCCTATCCGTGATGATGCCCGTGCCATCACGCATTATGTAATTTCGCATCGTGATGTGAGTGAGCAACAAGCAATTGTGCGCAATATTAGCGAAAACGAAAAAACATTCCGCATAGTATCAGAGATGATGTCTGATTATGCCTACGGTTTGCGGGTGAATGATGATGATACGTCACATATTGATTGGGTCAGCGGCGATGTAGTGGCATCAACCGGGCTAAGTGAAGAGAGTGCGAAAAAATTAGCGGACTGGGAGTCGCTGGTACATGCGGAAGACCGCTCATTTTACAATATGCGCCAAAAAGCCTTAATATCAGGTCGGACGCGCCATCTGGAATATCGGCTTGTGCGGGCGGATGGTATCACCCGTTGGGTAAGTGATTCGGCGTATCCGATTGTTGACCCAGTCACTGGCAAGGTAACACGCATTTTAGGGGCAGTACATGATGTAACAGAGCGTGTACTGGCACAAGACACCCTGAAAGCGCATGTCGTACAGCAGGCGGTAGTAGCAGAGTTAGGCATGCTGGCATTAAATACCCGCGACACCGATCAACTCATCATGCATGCGTCGGTATTATGCGAACAAGTACTCGATATTGCGCTATCTGTTGTCTATGGCTATAACCCCGAGCAACACACCTTTGAGTGCTTGAGCGTCTCACGAGATGACATCACTATGGACGTTGGGTACACATTCAGCGACGATTATTTACTATCGCTTGCTGGACATACTTTATACACAAATGAAGCGGTTATTTGCAAAGATTTAGCCGACGAACCGCTATTTAAACCCCTTGAGCCTATTGGTGAGGCAGGGTACGGCAGTGGCTTGGGTGTCATTATCTTTGGTAGCGATGCACCGTTCGGTGTATTGGCTGTATATAGTGAGCATATACAAGATTTCACGCAAGAAGAAATCTATTTTGTGCAAGCCATCGCTAATGTGATGGGAACATTTGTAGAGCGTAATCGGGCGCAGGAGGCTGAGATAGAACAAGCTGAATTTGCAGACGCCTTGCGCGATGCTACAGCGATTATCAATAGCAATCTCGATTTGCCAGACGTGCTTGGCAAAATGCTGATGTACATCAAGCAAGTTGTTCCTCAAGCCATGCGTGTATCAATTATGTTGAAAAACCAAGATAGCGATGCTGATGCTTATGACTATGCCAGCACATGGGGTTTTCCAAAAGATATAGACCCTGAGCATATAAACCATATTTTTAGGCTAGACACTTACCCTATCTTGCAAGAGATGGCAGAAACGCAACAAGTTTTGCGTATTAAAGATGTGCATAAAGACCCGCGTTGGATTGCGCGTGGGGCGCTGATAGATACGAATGCGTATTTGGGAGCGCCCATTATCGTGCGGGATGAATGTGTGGGTTTCATCAACATTCACGCTATAGAGAAGACCACATTTGATGAGCAAGATGCACAACGCTTACAGACATTCGCAGACAAAACGGGTACAGCGATTGTCAATGCCCGCAAGCAAGAAGAACTCGAACAACTTGTCATTGAGCGGACAACCGAACTGAGCCAACGACGAGCGCAATTTGAAGCCATTTTCGCTGGTACAGGTGATGGCATCATCTACACCGAAGATGACATCATCACCCTTGCAAATAATTCGGTCTATGAACTAACAGGCTACGCGCCTGACGACATTATTGGTCAGCCATCTACATTTTTGTATCCCAACGATGACACAGAAGATGATGGGGCAAATATGAAGAAAGCTATTGAGCAACTATTACAATGGGAAACAGGGCGTACCGAAGCCCGTATCCAACGCAAGGATGGCAGTGTCTTTGAGAGTGCGCTGACACTTTCACGCATTGGCGAACAAGGCGAAGATAGCATGCGTGTGGTAATGGTTGTGCGCGATATTAGCCGTGAAATTGCGCTAGACAAATTGCGGACACGCTTCATTGCGACGGCTGCACACGAATTGCGTTCGCCGATTTCGAGTATGAAATTGCGCATGCACATGTTGCATAAACGTCCAGAAGATATGAATAAGCACATGGGGCGCTTAGAGCAAGTGGTCGAGCGTATGAACCGCTTGGTGAGCGATTTACTGGATGTCGCGTCCTTTGAACACGGACAAATTAACTTGCAAAAACAAACCTTCATCTTGCAAGATTTACTCCACGATATTGCGATTGACCATGCGATGCTATCCGAAAACGAAGGGTTAGCATTCATCTATGAAGCAGAGGAAGACCCTGTAGCCGTGTTGCTGGATAAACACCGCATTGAGCAGGTATTCGCTAATTTGATAGGCAATGCCATCCGCTACACCAAAGACGGAACGATTACATTTTTGGTCACAATTGACCGCATAAGTGGCACATTTACAGCAAAAGTGACCGATACCGGACAAGGTATCCCGCAGGATGAAGTGACATTTATCTTCGAGCCATTTTACCGCACTATAGATAACGAAGTGAAAGGTACAGGCTTAGGCTTGAGCATTACACGCGATATTGTGGCGTTGCACGGTGGCACGATTGGGGTCGAGAGTGTGTTAGGGGAAGGTAGCACGTTTACAGTTGTGCTACCTATCGAGATGAGCGCCGAAGATGACGATTAGCGCACACCTGCTGATGCAAGCAGTTTGTCAATCGCTTGCATATTATGAACCGCATCTTGGGGCGCAAAACGGGGCGCACGATTATTAATAAGCGCGTCTGCAAAATCTTCGACCATCAGTTGATAGTGGTCAACAGGGTCAATCTCAATGACTTCGTAGCTATCATCGTGCCAATAGTGAATCGTCGTCGGTTGGGTGGGGTCTGGCACAAAACTTGTTGGCAAGAGCAAGCGTCCGCGTGTGCCACGTACTTCGTAGGTATGCACTCTGAACGTCCGCAAGCTGGCGTCGAAATGCCCGCGCATCCCTGATGGAAACTCAAGAATCCCTGTAACGTCTTCATCAACGCCGTTATCTGCCCCTACTCTGGCAAAGGCGGCGGCTTTTGTTGGTTCTTCCCCTGTGATGAAGCGCATTGCATTGACACAGTAACATCCGACATCCATAAGAGCGCCACCAGCTAGTTCACGGCTGAGGCGAATGTTCTCTTCATCTGTGAGTCGGAAGCAAAACGAGGCATTCATGATATGAGGGTCGCCGATTGCGCCCTCTGTGACCATTTCGCGTGCGCGTTGATTTTGTGGATGAAAGCGATACATGAACGCCTCCGCAAAAAGTATCTCTGCGTCAGCAAAGGCATCGACCATTTTTTGTGCTTCAGTTGCATTGCTGGCGACGGGTTTTTCGCAGAGCGTGGGTTTGCCTGCTTGCGCACACTTGATTGCCCATTCCATATGGAGGCTATTGGGCAACGGGATATAAATCGCGTCTACGGTATTGTCTGCGAGCAGGTCTTCGTAACTGCCATGCACAACGGGAATATCGAATTGGCTGGCGACTTCGCTGGCACGTTCGTAGTTACGGCTAGCGATAGCATGGACGGTGCCGTTGGTTGCTTTTTTGATGGCGGGAATCACACGCTTGATACCGATATTGGCTGTGCTGAGAATGCCCCAACGTATGCTGTCTGTCATGGTGGGTTTGCCTTTCGAGTGTGTGGGTAAAGATTGCAAGAAGTATAACGTGGAATGGGTGGCTGGTATATCTGATTGTGTTAGTTCATTTTTTCAGCATGAAGGCACAAAGAACATGAAGAAATGCAATGAAAAATGATTCATTACTATTTAAATAGATAAGTATCTGAATATTTAGTGGCGTAGCATGTAAGAAAAGGCGCTCTCGTGCTATCATATACATACATCATGCACGTTGTTTGAAATGGCATTATCACGCATGTTTCCACCGCAAAATTCGCAACATACGCAAAATTTCACTGAAAAGCCAAAACGCTCCGCACGCACACAACGGCGTCAGCGCGGGCAATCGTACCGCAATACGATTCGGGCGTTCTTTATTGCCTCAATGCTGATTCCGACGGCTGTCTTTTTCATGCGCGTCGAAAGTGGCTTCGTTGCCGATAGTATCGCTATCACCATCATGGTTACGGCTGGTGTATATTTGCTGTATCAGGGTGTCGTGTATGCGATTGCGACCTATTTGCAGGGCGGGAACGCCACATACAGCAACGATGTACAAGCGATAGATATGCCGGACGACGCCCCACTAGGCTAACATTCCGCATTACAATTACATGTAGTGCGCCTCTTTCATTGAGAATCTACCCACAAAGTCCCTCATAGTAGAGGAAACGTTGTGTTTCCTTTAAACCTTTTTGCACTTCTACCCCCGATTGCACGCTATAATAGAGGTACGTTACACAATGGTTCTCCGTGGAAAGGATGCGGTTGCGTGGTAGAAGAAAACCTCGTCGGCAAAAAATTAGGCGATTATGTCATGCGCGAGAAATTAACAAGCGGTGGCATGGCGCATATATATCTGGGCGAAGATGAAAAATTACAACGTCGAGCGGCAATCAAAATTCTGACTTCGGATATGGCAGGGGATGATACAGTCTTGCGCGAACGCTTCGAGCGAGAAGCCCGTGCGGTTGCGCAGTTGGAACATGATAATATCGTTCCCATTTATCAATTTGGTGAAGAAGGCAATCTGTATTTCATTGCGATGCGCTATATCGAAGGCAATGATTTGGCAGATGAGATGAAACGCTATCGGGATAAAGGCGATTTGATGCCTACCGAGCGCATGATGTCCATCATGACACAGGTTGCAAAAGCACTCGACCATGCACACAAACGCGGCATTATCCACCGTGATGTGAAGCCCTCAAATGTGTTGTTGCGCAAGAAAGACATCAACAATCCAGACGACAAAGCTGTCCTGACAGATTTTGGCTTGGTGCTATGGGAAGATGTCGATAAAACACTCGGTACAGCATTCGGCACGCCACGTTATATTTCGCCGGAGCAAGCAACTGATTCGCAGAGTGCGCTATCGCAGAGTGATATTTATTCGCTGGCAGTCATTGTATACGAAATATTGACAGGCGAAGTGCTATTTACAGGTAGCACACCGATGGAAGTCGCACTCAGTCATATCACTGAACCCCCCACCCCGCCGCGTGCGCACAATCCAGAGATTCCGCAAGATGCCCAAATCGAAATTTTGAAAGCCCTCCAAAAAGACCCGAATAAACGGCATCGTTCAGCGATGGAATTTGTGAATGCACTCAAACGGGCATATGACTTGCCAGAAGATACCCGCCCACCAACAGAGCCACCACAACAAGATACCTCCACCAAGCCCTTGCGCGATGATGATATGCCAAGTGCCGTTTCAGCAGTGAAAGAGAAAAGCACAGAATCCCTGCTCGATAGCTGGGATAGGATTCCGTCACCGGCTAGTGGTGGTGTACCTGCTACGATTCCTGAAAAAGATATGGCAGATGGAAAAAGTGCATCCAAATCGACCTCACCTTTGCAGAGTAATACACAAAAAGAAGGTAATGGCTTACCCCTGCCTGCGATTGGTGGCGTTGTGGTTGCCGTCGCTATCATCCTTGCGATTGCCTTTGGCATGTTAGGGGGCAACAATAGCAATAGTGATGACAGTGATAACGATACAGTTGCTGTCCCACCTGCCAATGCCAACATGATTATCAACTACAACGACACTTTTTTTGCCATCAGCAATACGAGCAGTAATGTGACACTCGACATTAGCAATTTAACCATTGAGGGCGATTCTGGTGGTAGTACAAGTGGATTCAGTGGGTTGCTAGAACCTGGTGAGTGTGTATTTGCGCGGCGACAGGCAAGTAATATCAACGATAGCGATATTCCAGACGCTTGGAATTGTAACGGGACGGCTGTCTTTGTAGAAAGCAACAGCGATACGTTTTGGCGTGCAGAGGTTGATAGCGACGAAGTATTCACTGTGCGCGATGGCAATACTGTCGTGGATGAATGCCCAACCGCGGGACGCATAGTGGGACGGGCAGGCGACCAGCTTTGTAACATCGCATGGACATCTAACGAAGCAGAATAGCGCGTAAACTCACAAGTTCAAATTATGAGACGTTTTCCTATGATGAAAACGTCTTTTTTCATAATTAACCTCAATTTCGGATAAGAGAATGTTTAAATTTTGAGCCACTCTGAACGATAGAACCCTTGTAGGGACAACATCTATGTTGTCCGCTGAGTAGAAATTTCGCTTCTTGATACCAATCACACAAGATTCCATGCTTAAACGAAACGCAGGCTATATTAAGTCAGCGGATACAGTTACTACGCCCATTGCGGTTGCAGTAAAGATATTGTGTATTGCCTGTGTTGGCATAAGCAGCCAGAAGACGTTGCGAGAAGACAAAATCGCGTCGGAAAGCCCCTGCATCGTGGCAGGTCATGCAGTCGTTACGATTTTCCACACTCGGCAACATCGTATCAGCATCAAACGAGGCGAAGTTCCAATCAATGACACCCACTGGCGAGGGCAATTGTTCGATTGTCCAATCGCTACTTTTCTCCATAACGTGGATATTTGCTTGCATCGTCTCGGCTATATAATGTCCATCATCATCACGGGCAATTGTACCAAAGGCATTTATACGCGCATCCCACGTTTCGATGATGATTTGTGTACCATCAGGCAGAGGTTCATCGGCACGACTGGCATCAACAGCTTGTGGGTCAGCATACACATGGCGCACAGTTTCGTCAGGACGGTCTACAATGAGATATAGCTCAAATTCTTGGCGATAATTCACAGGAAAGCTCATACCAAAATCCGGTGCATCCGCAACAGATTGCACGATAGGCGGATTATTGAGCGTGTCAATTTCGCTCTGTGCAGTTGACCCAAGCCATAGCAAGCCAACCAGTATGAAAATGTAGAGTGGGATAGTGTATTTATTTATCATGCTGTCATGATAGATGAATTTTCTTGCAAAATCATGACAAGATTGCGCTATTTCGCCCGTGCAGTTTTGAACATATGTGCTATATTGATAGCTGTAAGGATGCCCTTTTACAATTTTGCATACGCAATGTCGTGAACGCCATCTAAGAATCGGTGGCGTGGGGTGCAGGCGGGATGTAGACTGATAGGCGTGCATCAAATATGCACACATTACAACGGCGGACGCCATCTATAGCGTCCCTACATCGGATTTTGTTGAACATAATCTATGAACCTCAACACGGTTCATTGAAGGAGAGTGGCGTGATTCGCCTGACGACTGTTGGCATTTTAGGACATCCCAAACGCCCCAATACCAAACCTGTTGGCGACCATATTGAACGCACCTTGAATGCACATGGCATTGCGACGTGGCATCGTGAAGTATGGGAGCCGAGTGACGTGCGTGACCAAATTGCGACGAGTGATATGGTCGTGGCGATTGGTGGCGATGGTGCGATGTTGCGGGCGGCACGCTTATGTGGCGAATTTGGTGTGCCTGTTTTGGGTATCAACATGGGACGGTTGGGCTTTTTGACCGAAGTCGCTGACCCTGATGCGTGGGATAGCTCTCTTGAGCCACTCATTGCGGGTGATTTCTGGATTGAGCAACGTATGATGCTCGATGCACGAGTCGAACGCGCTGGTGAAGTTTTGCATCGTGGCACAGCACTCAACGATGTCGTCGTCAGTGGGCTGAGTTCAGGGTCAATTGTACAAATGGATTTGTACATTGATGCGCATTGGGCAACGACCTACAGTAGCGATGCGCTCATCATCTCCACGCCAACAGGGTCAACAGCCTATGCGCTGGCGGTTGGGGGTCCAATTTTGCCACCCGATTTGAAGAATATCCTGATTTTACCTGCGGCGGCGCACCTGAGTATGGATCGTCCGATTGTGCTATCTGAAGGTAGTTTGGTAGCCGTGCGCTTGAGTGAAGAAAATCGCAATGATAGTATCATCACGATTGATGGCACACGATTGGCAGACATGGTACAGAATGATATTCTGTACATAAATGCTGCTGACCACGAGAGCCGTTTTATCCGCTTGCGCGACCCGAATTATTTTTATCGCTCTTTGTTGGATAGGCTCGAACCGCGTGTGAATCGCAGTTTGCCACAAGAGAAAATTTTACGTTCAGACAAACGCAAAACAGAGGACGATGCTTGATGAGTGAGCAATCCGTACAAACACCGAACGAGACAATGCCTCCCCCTCCCGAAGGCGTGACCGACGTAGACCGCATCGCAGGGGCAGAAGACCGCTGGGCAAATTGTCCGCTGAAAGATTGTAAGCGTGACCCTGAATTGCTCTATCAAGATTTCTATCTGCGCGGGATACGTAGCAATCGCCTGTTGTGCAGTGCCTGTGCGCAACGAGTAGAGATGGGTTACATGGCACGCGAAGAAGTGCGCAAATCAGATGACCGTTTTTTCACGGGGTCACAAGCTGATAACTTGCTTGTTGCTGGGGTGATGTTTGCAGGCAGTGTATTAGCGAATGCGCTAATGCTGGTCATTGGATTTTGGTTTCTTGCTTTCTTTGTTGGGGGCGCAGTTGGCGCAGGGCTGGCTGGCTTTGCACGACGCTTAACAAAGGGACGGGTCACACGGCAAATGCCCTATTTTGCGATGGGTGGCATTGTGCTGGGTGCGTTGATTGCGCCAACACTATATTTCTTGGTACGTTTTGGCGTATTTTTCTTCGACATTGGTTCGGCATTTAATTTGAGCATCATCATTTGTTCGGGGATGATGGCATCGGGCGCATGGGGGATTTTCTTACGGCGGATATAGAGATTGGTTTAAATTACGGATAATGCAGGCATCGTCCCTACAAAGTTGGGAGACTGTGCGAGCTTAAACGTTGAGCCTACCAACAAAATGTAGGGACTGGGCTTGCCCTGTCCGCCATTATTCACCTTGTTAATTTGAGAAACAGAACAAAAAACATCACGGTAAGGGAATAGCAGAGGGTATAGAGCGTAGCTATCATGCTTGAAGAATTACGCATCACGAATTTTGCCATCATTGATAAACTGGTTGTCGAGTTCACGGACGGCTTCAACGTCATTACAGGGGAAACAGGCGCGGGTAAATCTATCGTTGTGGATGCGGTGGAAATGCTCATCGGCGCGAAGGCAGACAAGAGCTATATCCGTTCAGGCGCGAAAAAGGCAATTGTCGAAGGTACGTTCGCGCTGACAGACCGTGTGAAGGCGCAAGTTGTGCCGGTTCTCATGGAAGCCGAGTTGATTCAGCGCGAAGACGAGGCGAATTACATCACCCTATCCCGCGAATTACGGCGCAGTGGGCGCTCATCGTCACGCATTAATGGTGTTGCCTGTAATCAAAATGTGCTGAGTGAAGTGGGCGAATTGCTGGTTGATATTCATGGGCAAAGCGGGCATCTTTCGTTGTTCAAGCCTCGCGCTCATATGGATTTGCTAGACCGCTACGCTGATTTGCTGGAAGTTCGGCAAGCACTGGCAGAAGTCGTCAATGGCTTGTATAGCTTGCGCCGTGAGATGGCAACACTAGAAGAAGACAAAGAGTTGCTCCAACGGCGTGCGGATCGTTTGCGCTATGAGGTCGATGATATTGATGCCGCAGACCTTGAAGTGGGCGAAGAAGATACCATGCAAACCGAGTATGACCGCTTGGCAAATAGCGAAAAATTAGCGGAACTCTCCGGCGAAGCATTTGGTTTACTGTCTAGCACCGACGACGATGATTTTATGCCAGCCGTCGATTTGCTCCAGCAGGTTTCCGCGACAATGGATAAGCTGATACGCCTCGATAAATCGCTTGGTGATGACCAAGCATTGGCAGGCGAACTGGCGGCTGGGGCGCAAGAATTATCAATCAATTTGGGGCGCTACTTTGATAGTCTCGACCATGACCAAGAACGATTAAATGAGCTGGAAGAACGCCTCGATGTTTTGCGTAAGCTGAAACGGCGCTATCAGTGTGAAACCATCGAAGAACTACTAGCATACGCTGACGAAAAACGCGCTGAATTAGAGTCGATTGATAACAGCGAAGAACGGCTAGAGAAATTCCGCGAAGAAGAAGACCGTATTTTGCACCACATCGGGGAATTATCAGAGCGCATCAGCAAGGTGCGCGAGGTCGCATCGCGCCAATTATCGAAGAAAGTGGTGCGCGAGTTGGGCGATTTGCGCATGGAAAAAGCACAATTCCAAGTCGTGCGCGAACGCAAAGCTGATAAACATGGGGCATATGGTAAAGATGGCAAACGCTATAAATTCGATAGCAATGGCATCGAGAGCGTAGAATTTTTACTGAGTGCGAATCCTGGCGAGCCACTGCGTCCACTAGCGAAAATCGCTTCTGGTGGTGAAGCAGCACGTATTATGCTGGCGCTCAAGCGGGTGCTAACGCAAGCAGATTACACACCCACGCTGATTTTCGATGAGATTGATACAGGTATCGGCGGACGTTTGGGCAGTGTCGTAGGTGAAAAATTATGGTCACTAACAGACGGGCATCAAGTGCTGTGTGTGACGCATTTGCCACAATTGGCAAGCTACGGAGACCGTCATCTGCACGTTACCAAAAATACCAGCGAAAAACGCACGGTATCTAAGCTGAATCATCTGGATACCGATGATGCGCGGGTACTGGAACTCGCCGATATGATGGGCGCTATCGGGGATAGTGGTGTACAGAGTGCGCGGGATATTCTGAACGAGTCTATTCAGCATAAAAAGCGCGTGGTAGACGAGAAGTTGGAACAGCAGAAATCACTTTTGTGAACAGTACGTTTCTGACTTTGTATTCAAGCACAATCGGTTCGGCTCATAAATAAGAAATGTAGGGACGCCATTCTTGGCGTCCGCCACTCCGATTAACTTTAAATATTACTTTTCACACTGTCAGAGGCACCCGCATATGAGCGAACAAGATAAGCCTACCGAACCACAATACGATCTAACTGTAAAATGGGACAGACCTGATGGCGGTATCTTGCATTCTGCCCTTAATGAAGATGATTTGCACATCACCGAACAAGGCGTAGCAAACGTAACGCAATCAAAAGATGGCTGGCAATTACATCATCCGGCACATGGCAAAGATGCCTACAGCAACGCGCAAATCAGTGATTATGACCAAACGCGGAATTTTCGCCTAAGCCCACACGATTATAATGTGTACATGCGCGTGGTAGCGAGTGCCAGCACAGCCAATTTACGTGGTACAGCAGGCTTCGGTTTTTGGAATCATCCCTTTGCCCCCGGTGAGTTTAACCTCGTTGCGCCACAGGCATTGTGGTTTTTCTTTTCGTCAGATGAAAGCAACATGCAACTCGCGCAGGGGGTAAAAGGGCATGGTTGGAAAGCAGCGACCATCAACGCGAATCGCTGGCAATTTTTTAGCCTCTTGCCAACTGCCCCACTAGCGATGCCTCTGATGAATATCCCAGCCGCCTATGATGCGCTCTGGCATATCGGGCAAGATGCGATTGGCGTGCGCGAAAAAGCACTCAATCCAGCTATGCTCCTCGAAAAACACACCTACGAGATAATCTGGTGTGTAAATAGTGTAGAGTTCAAAGTGGATGGCGAGACGATATTAGAGAGCAATGTCGGCATTCCACGCGAACCATTGGGGTTCATTGCTTGGCTGGATAATCAGTATGCGGTGGTCACACCAAAGGGCAATTTTGGATTTGGGCTGGTGGATGTGCCGCAGGAGCAGACATTGATGTTGCATGAAGTAGCGGTTTCTACGGTTTCTCGATAGCTACTAGGAGATATGAATTGAATAAAAAACCCGTTATTTTGCTCTATGATATGGTGGGAATTGGCGTCATTGTCACGTACCCATCGCAAGTTTACTACGCGAATCAAGTGTGTGGTATTGCTTGTTTACAAAAAGCTCATCAAGGTGTTCTTGTTCCACTGGTAGACCCAATCCATGACCAAGAAAAAATGCTTTATGACTATTTTACAGGGACGGCATATATGCAGGGACGGACATTACCGCGTCCATATTTTGACGATGGTGATGCAGATTTTGTAGACGACGTTTTACAGAAATCTATGTACACAAATTTTCTAAAGGTAGACCGCACTCAGTTAAACAACTCTTTTGAAGCATGGGTACACGTTGAGCTAAAAACACAGCCATCTGCACCTGTCGTAGCAGGAGATGATGTTTTGTATGAACAAAAGCTCCATCTATCGGCAAATTCTACAGTTCATACAATTTATGGTTTCGGTGCTACCACAGGGATTTTGACTTGGCGAAATAGTGACTAAAATTCAGTGACTCTGAATCACGACCCAGCAATCCTCGAAGCGCCGCTCTGCCAAACTGATTTTTGGAATACAGACATACAAGAAGCCCATATCGCCCCATGACATATGCGTATCCCAATCACTGCCTATCTGAAATAGAAATTGCCATTCGTGACGACAACTTTCTATGTGATGTTGTTGCTCGGCTGTATATGTGTAACGTTTGCCAGCCGGTTTGATGCCTGCTTGTTGCGTGATGCAGGTTTGCAAAACATCTTCTTGAATCGTGTAGGGGTCGCCGTAAATAGTATGGTGCGGGCGCTGGCGATGCGCTGACCATAATTCTGTGTAGGCTAAATTACCGAAGCGCGGACGGGTTTCATAAGGCGAATAGAGTTCGCGTGGAATCGTGAGTTGCTTTTGAAATGTAATAGGGCGTTCTGGAAAAGGTCGCACAGGATGGGTGTCCGTTTCGCCTTGCGGATGACTTATGCGAATAAGGTCGGCTGGGTCTTCTGAGGGATGGTAAGTCACTTGCCAACCACTAGTATCTGCATAGGGCAAATGGCTTGCTTCATAAAAAAAGTAGAGCATGCCCTGTTCTGGTAAGTGTGGTTGGTGTATGTCGGCTTTGGTAGGAATCGCAGAGAGGTCAAAGAGAGGACGCTGTGTAGGAAGTACGCGCGGGAGCGTTGTTTGCATGGCAGTTGTCAGGTCGCTGAGCTTGAATTGAGCAACAAAGGTCAGCGGAATCTGCTCATGGGTACGCCATTCAAAATCAGGAGACAGGTCAGGGTCGCCACCTATTTTTGAGCTACCGATTGGTGGTGAGCCTGTATCTATTGCTTGCTTGCGCATCAGCAATGCCGGACGCGCTCGTTGGAGAATGCGGTCTTCTCTATCTGTGAGATTAAAATAGCGTATTTGGTCGCGCAGGTGCAAATAATCTCGAAACATAGCGCACGTTTGCCTTTTCAAACCGAACACTTTTTCTACACTATATAGAATTTTTGTGCGGATTGTCAAATTTGTGGATAAATTCGCAAAATTTACCAGCATGTCTTAAAGTTGTAGCGACGATTATTTATAGTGAAAAAGGTTTTTTATTTATGGCACAGGTTATTGGGGTACTGACATCAGGTGGCGATACACCTGGTTTAAACGCGGCGATACGGGCAGTCGGCAAAGCGGCAATACGCAATCATGGCATGCGCGTGATTGGCTTCAAAGATGGCTTTCGTGGGCTGATGGAAAATCGCACAGTGCGCTTGGATAGTCAGGCGCTCTCAGGCATTTTAACTGTCGGTGGGACGATTTTAGGTACGAGCCGCGATAAACCTCATCAGATGCCTATCGGGGGCAAGAAGATGGATATGCGCGATGCGATGGTCGATGTGTATAACAAGCATCATCTGGACGCACTGGTATGTTTGGGTGGGCGTGGCACAATGCGGAATGCGCATAAGCTGGCACAAAAAGGGCTTAAAGTGCTGACATTGCCCAAAACAATTGATAACGATATTCCTGGTACAGATATGAGCTTCGGTTTTGATACAGCGCTGACAATTGCCTCAGAAGCGATTGACCGCCTACATAGTACAGCACACAGTCATCATCGCATTATCGTAGTCGAAATTATGGGGCATCGTGCGGGCTGGTTAGCATTGGGCGCGGGTGTGGCTGGAGGTGCGGATGTCATTCTCATTCCTGAAATTCCCTACAATATTGATTCTATCGCAGAGTCCATCATGCAACGGACGATGGGTGGCAAACACTTTAGCATTGTCGCAGTCTCCGAAGGGGCGATGTCGAAAGAAGTTGCCGCACGGCAAGCACAAGCTGAAAAAGACCTCGAAAAAGCAAAAGCTGAACACAAAGCTGCCAAAAAAGCTGGCGATGATAAAGCGAAGAAAGCCGCGAAAGACGCGAAGAAAGATGCGGAAGCACGGTTGGAAGCGATCGAGTATGAAAACTCAAATAGCACGGCTGCCCTCACACGCCAATTAGAGAAAATGACCAGCTTAGAATCCCGTGTGACCATTTTGGGGCATGTACAACGTGGTGGCACACCCTCCCCCGCAGATAGACTTTTGGCGACACGCTTAGGGACGGCGGCTGTCGAACTGATTCAAGACGGTGTGCATGGGGTATTGGTAGCCAATAAAGGCAGAGAGGTTGTCCCTGTACCATTTGAAGACCTCATTGACCAGCGCAACCATGTCCCACATGATCATCCTTGGATACATGCGGCGCGGTCTGTGGGTACATCATTAGGTGATTAAACAAATATGATGTTTTTATAGGTGTTTGCACACAGGGAACAAAGTTGTTGTATAGTGTAGTTACGGACGCGATTTATCGCGTCCCTACGAATAGTACATTGTAGAGACAGCATCTATGCTGTCCGCAATATGAAACCCTATAATTCTATGAACGTTTGTAAAATCTCCGTTGTTGTTAGTACAGGGTAAATGATGATGAGAACCCGTAATCATGCCCCAAATCGTTTTTTGAGACACTGGTTATTTCATGCACTGGTGATATGGCCCATCGCGGCGATTGCTAGTGTGATTACATGGTTGCCTGTAGCAGTAGTCGCGTCCATGATGGGTGGCTACGATAACCTGACGCCCATAGTGAATGGTATATCAACGATTAGCTTGCTAATCTTACCAGGCATGACGGTTGGCTATATGGTCGGGGATGTGCAATGGCGCTTGATGGGCGATCATCTCAATTGGCGACAAAAAGGCTGGGTACGCATGAGTATCATCGGTGGTTTGCTAGGCGAATGGCTGATGATTGCAGTTGCCTTACTCATATCCAATAGCTTACCAGAACGCACACAATTGATGCTGATGTTGCCACTCTTTATCGTACCTCTGAGCGTGGCACAATGGTGGATTCTCCGACGCACCACCCGCGATGCGTGGCTATGGATTCTGGCAAATGTATCCGGCGCAATGGTTTTCAGTGGCGTATTCTTCATGAATCCGATGTTCCCATTTGTGAGCATCGAACCCTTATCATCACTGTTGCTCTGGCTATTGGCGGCGAGTTCATTAGGCATCATCACAGGTGTTGTTTTACTGTGGCTGTATGACCGTCCGTTGCTGGATTGGGATGAAAATAGCGAACTCGCTCGCGTCCATGTCGAAGTATACAGTCGCAACGATAATCGTCGTCGCTGACCCTGCCCATTGCATAAAGGACATCATCACAGATGACACAGACACACACAGAACTCTATCGCATACAGCCTGCCAAGACGTTGGGCTGGTGGCTATTGAACACCTTTTTTGTCTTTCCCCTATCAGCAATGATTGTCGGGATTGTGATATTGCCAGTAGCCTATGTGCTGAGTTCACTTTTTGATTACAACGATACAGTAGGCGCTATCACGGGGCTGGCGGCTGTGCCTGTCATAGGCGCATGTATTGGGCTGGCGATGGGCGCGTTGCAACGTCCGATTTTGCGACAACGTTTGTATTGGGCGGCGGATAATTGGGTGCGCTGGTCGATGCTAGGGGGTGCTGTTGGCGCAATCGTAGTCGCTATTTATAGCATGATAGAAGCCAATACTGGCGTATTTAATTTGAGCGAAAATGAATTTGTCCTCTCCCTGATGCCACTGTTTTTGCTGGTTGTGAGTTGTTTTCAGACACTTAAATTACGCCATGCGGTCAAGCAAAGTTGGTTGTGGATAATCGGCAATGTCGTCGGTGGGATTGTGTTTTTTGGCGTGCTGGCGAGTAATCCGATTGATGAATGGAATCCTTACTATGGCTGGCTGGTATTCGGCTTGCTGATTCTGTCTGTGGTTGCGCTGGGCTTGATTACAGGCATGGTGCTATTGTTCCTGTTCGAGAACAACTTGTATCCGATGCAAGCAGAAGGCGAAGTTGATATAACAGAAGACGAGAAAAAGCCTGCGTCTGTGTGGGATGAAGTGGTCTGAGCATGCAAATCATTGAACACACAGCAGACAAGTTAGTGATTCGGCATCGGCGCATAGAGATGGCGGGTGTGATGGTTTTGTTTACTATCATGAGTGTCTTTTTCTTGATAAATACGGTCTTACAGGGTGTGCCTCGTTTGGGCATCCTGAATGCGGGTCAGGTACTGTCTTGGGTCGTCTGGCTGGTCTTTGCAGGTGGACTAACCCTACTCGGCATCATGATGAGCAACACGGCTGGACGCGGGACACAGTGTACATTTGACCGTGAAGCCGAGATTTTCTGTTTGCAAAAACCCAATCTGCTCAGTGCGGATAGTATCGAAGCGAGTATTTACAGCGTGTCGCATGTGATGATTGAACGTAACGAAGAAGCAAAAGCATTAGGCGTGTATCTCGTGTTGCGTTCAGGCGAAAAACGGGTGCTGGCGAGTGTGCCATTGCACGATTCTGAGGATGCGCATCAGGTGGCAAAAACTGTACGCGAATTTTTGTTGCGCTCATGAGTGCCTATCGCAAAGGGCGTTCCCCGTTACAACTCATTATTAGCATCGTTGTTGTCACGCTAGTTACGCTGGCGACGATACTAGCGTGCATGGCGACGATAAATGTGCCGTGTCTGCAAACCTACTACGACGAATTGCCTATCTACCCTGACGCGACATTGGTTGATGAAACGCGCAGTCCCTTACAATGGATTGGTTTAGCACAGCCGTCTCATGTGTGGCTAACAGATAATAGCATCGCTGATAGTGAAGGCTGGGTTGAAGGCATTCAGCGTGCGGTTGAAGAAAATGACCTCTCGTGGAATGGCGAATTTGATGTGCAATCAGTGGAAGATGGTACAGAGATTCGGGCGACGGTGGCGTGTGTGGGGTGATTATTGCTCTCCTCTAGGTAAACACTGCAAACTATTTGAGAATTTATGTCAAAATTTCGTAATGCACTACACAGAAAAGCTGTAGAACTTCGCCTTGATGAGTCAGAAATGCCACCAAGCACCATCAAGCATTTTGGGGGTTATCCGATACCTGTCGTGGGTTGTACACCAGCAGAAATAAAGCAAGTGATGAAAGTTTAATAGGTCACACGTTTGCCAAGCATGTATCGGGATTATTTACTAGCGATGGGCAAGCTATCTGGTGATATAAATGTTGGCGAAGATAGGGATTTTCCATGGCTTTTCTCAACTAAGACTTCTCTAAAAAGAGCGATGGCAAAAGTCAATCTGCAATTACCAAAAGATGCTTTTGTGTTTGAAGGCTCACAAGGCGTCATATTCTACTTTTTCTTGACTGATAATGATGAAAGTGATCCAGACGTTTATATTTGGTCTGACGCTCATTTTGAAGGCGAGTTCGAGGGCGAAATCAATTATGATCCACCTAAGCTCCTTGGTATGAGGCTTTCACAGTATTTGACTTATTTTGTCAAACGACGTGAAAGCGCAGAAGCACAACAAAAGCTCCTCAATTTGTTAAATGAGTAAGTAAATTCCATATACAAATCTCAAATTTGTAAACATCATTCGCATTTTGTGACAGGTGACGCTATGGTTAGGGTATCGCTGAGGAAAAGTGAGCTGAGATGATTACGATTACCCGTCCAGGGAAATACGCGCTGATGGTCGATACACCTGTGATGAATGGCGCGGGGACGCTAGGCTTTGCCAATGCGTATCTGAATATGATTGATGTGAATAAGCTGGGCGCGTATGTCACAAATCCAGTGACATATGAGGGTTGGTCGCCAGCACACGGCACGCGGGTTGTCCCGTTGGATGCGGGTGTTTTGATGCACACAGGCTTGCCGAATGCGGGGGTGCGTAAGACGATTCAGGAATTTAGCCCCGTATGGCGTGATTTGTCTGTGCCGACTATCATGCACCTCATTGCCACGAACACTGACCATATTCAGCGTGCCATCGAGATGATTGATTATAGCGATGCAATCATGGGCATTGAACTCGGTTTAAACGATGACATCACATGGCAAGAGGCAGAATCGCTGGTACGGGCGGCGACAGAGTATGCAGAAAAGCCTGTGTTGGTGCGCTTGCCGATGTACGATGCTTATGAGATTGCAGGCGCGGTTGCCGATGCAGGAGCCGATGCACTGGTGATTTCTGCGCCCCCACGCGGTACTGCCCGTGACCCGCGCAGTGGACAGTTAGTGAGTGGGCGTGTGTATAGCCCAATCGTGAAAGCCCAAGCACTGAAAATAGCAGAAGTCATTGCTACGCGCATTAAAGACGTCCCGATTATTGGTGCGGGTGGTATTCACTCGATACAAGATGCCCGCGATTTTCTAGAAGTCGGGGCGGTGGCTGTGCAGGTCGATAGCGTGGTATGGATACAACCCCGTATCATTGAGCGCATTGCCCGCGATTTGAGTGGCAATCTGGTCACGAAAGCACACGATGCCTACCCTGATGAATGGCATCCTGATATGGGTGATACGGAATTTCGAGAATTATTTGGTGGGGATGACGATTAGTAGGGGCGATGCCTGCATCGTCCGCTGAATACAACTTAATACATTTATTTTTTGAACGTTGGGCGACCTAGATGAGGGGGAAAGCGCAATGGTCACTAGCGAAACTTATATTGAAGATACGATTCGTACTATTTTTGCTAAAGATAATATTGTTCCGGTGACGAGTATTCGTCCTTTAAGCGGAGGTGTGGAAAATCAGGCGTATGCAGTCAATGAACGGCTGGTAATTCGCCTCCACAACGACAATCCGCGTTATGCCACTGAAGCGCGGGTGTATAAAATGCTAGCAGACGATTATCTGCCTGTGCCACAAGTACTCGCGCTCGATATGAGCAAGTCTAAAGTGCCGTATCAATATATCGTGATGACCATGCTACACGGTTCGGCGGCACATCCCGGCTGGGGCAAGCTCAACACGATTCAGCAAAAGAAACTCGCCAGCCAAATCGGGGCAACGCTGGCGTATATCCACACCCATACCTATGACACCTGCTGGACATCCGACAAAAAATATTCATCATGGGCGGCACTATGGCAAGAACGTTTTGCTAATTACTGTATCAAAATGCACGCGCACCGCGATATTTTGGGCAATACACTAGATAGGTTACAGCGTGTAGTCGATGCGCATATGCACTTATTCACGTCCGTGAGGCATACGGTGTTGTTGCATGGGGATTATCAACTGACGAACCTATTGCAACATCAGGGCAAGCTAACAGGCATCCTCGATATGGAATGGGCGCATGGAGGCGACCCCGCATGGGATTTTGCAACGGACTATCATTGGCGCAAATATTGTGAAGGCAGTATGCGCGGAATATATGATGCGTATCGGGCGTATGATAATCAGGGGCGCATTGGCATAGACGCAAAACGCCGGATAGCGATTTACCGCCTATTGCCCATGATAGAAGATGCGGTGTATGCCAATCGGATTCGCTGGATGGATGGCAAAGGCTGGCACTGGTCAATGACACAGGTGGATATCCATTTGCGTCAGTTGGGGGGATGAAAAATAGTGCGCCTATTGATTGCGGTGTTTTTGCTATCATGGTTCTTTTTACCAGATGCCAACAGTTTTGTGTCGTATACCGATGGAAACGGAAATTTATTCTTGTGGAACGTTTCTACTGATAACGTAGAGCAAGTCACAAATATTGGTTTCAGTCGGGAACATACATGGTCGCCAGATGGTACTCAAATTGTCTATCAAATGACAGCATCAATCATTATTTATGATATTGAGAGTGATGCTCACACGCCTATCGTTGAATCGGAAACAACGACACAATACTTGCATCCGCGTTGGTCGCCAGATGGTAGATATATTGCATTTGCATCGCATGAAGATGGTGATTGGGATATTTATACTTACGAACTAGACACTGAAACCATTACCAATATCACACAGACAGATTTTGATGACGGGAATAAAGGTTTCGATTGGTTATCAGACTCGGAACACATAATTTTTGTGCGAGATGGCGATATTCGTTTTGATGAAACAGCAGATATTTATGTTGAAGATACGCTTCACATCACTAACCTCAACGGCACTATTGACGAGGTAATACATCAAATTAACCCTGGATGTATGGTTGGCGAAGTCTTTTTCAACCCACGATGGCATCCTGTGTCGAATCAATTTGCGATTACGGCGAGTTGTGGTGGTGGTGACAGCGTAGATATTTACACAGTGAATCGTGATGTAGATGAACCGCACATCATCAATATGACAAATGGAGCATATCTGCAAGCAGGTTTTAGGGGTATAGCGTGGTTTGGGTGTGGAGAAGGCATCGCTTTCATAGCTCTTGTCGAGGATGATACAACCAGCGACGAGGTACTTTCTCTGATGCTTGACACTGCTGACAATTCGCCTGTCATTGAACAACTCACTGATTCACCAAGAAGAACACGATATAATGGTATGGCATCTTATTCATCTATAGGTTGCTAAATTAGGCGCTGACACGGACAGGGTAAGCCCAGTCTCTACAATGATAGCTATAATAAACAGGTTTTAGACACCCATGAACGAAATCCGCGCACGCATTGAACGTATCCGGCGCATTAACGAAGCGTATATGTATCTGGAACTAGCAACCGATGACGAACGACTGGCAAAAATCAAGCCAGGCTCGTCTTTGCTGGCACGGCGCATTGACCCCGACGACGATGCTATCGAACATTGGGATCCGTATCTGCGCGACCAATGGTATCCGGCTGGGTTTACAAAAGCAGGCAATTTACTAATCGAAATGCGCTTTAGCTATCGGTATCGTCCGGGCATGCACTATAGTGTGCTGGGTCCGATTGGGAAGCCCTATCGCTTTCGGAAATCATTGCGCAATGTACTCTTGGTCGCTGATGATGCCCCACCGCTACCCCTCACGATTATGATACAGCAATTGCTACACAACAAAATCAGCGTGACGCTGGTCTTATTGGGCGAGGCGCAAAAATATAAGACAGACCATCTCGCGCCAGAAGTCGAGGTTATTCGCGGGACGGGTACGCTCCAATGGACAGACCAAGTGATGACACTCGGTTGGGCAGACCAAATTTTTGTGGTTGTAAATCAAGACGATGAACTCCTGCGTTTTGCGCGTTTTTACGAAAAAGTAGAACAATTGCGCACCCAAGTCCCACAAAATTACATTTTCGGCGTGTTTCAGATGCCGATGCCTTGTGGTGTTGGGGCATGTGGGGCATGTATGATGCGCTTTGACAAAGAGATAGTCCCTGCGTGTACACAAGGACCTACCTTTGACCTCACACGGGTGCAATTGCCCAAGCTCGGTTAATCTTTTCGCGCTTAGTCATCTTCTTCGTCGTAATCATCATCGTCATCGTCGTTGTCATCAAAATCATCGTCATCGTCGCTATCGGTATTGCTATTGCCACCGCCGACGTTCGGCTGTGAGTTGGTATTATCTGATGGACTCCCGCCTTGTGTATTGGTGTTTGTTTGAGGTGTAATCGTGACAGGGCGCGGGACAAAGAGTTCATCACCCACGGATAACAGGCGCGGGTTGTCGATACAGTTGACTTCCGTCAGTTGCTCGACTGTTGTGCCAGTATTATTCGCTAACGCAGATAGATTATCCCCTGTTTGAATGCGATAGACGACCCAGCCTGCCGGCAAAGTACAAGGCAGTGCTGTAGAGGCTTCTGATGGTAGCGTTGGTGTCGCTGTCGCCTGTTCTTCTGGTGTAGATTCCGTTGTTGGTGTGCTAGATACCGCTATAGTCTGTGTTGGTATCGCTGTCACCTGTTCCTCTGGTATAGATTCAACAGTTAGTGTGCTTGATACTGTCATGGTTGCTGTTTGCATCGCTTGCGTTGTGTTGGTAGCGAGTGGGGTTGCCGTATTGCTTGCAAACATTTCTGTCTGTGCATTGAGTAGCAAAATACTCACGAATGCCAGCACAACAGTTGCTACCAGCAAGTTCAAAGGCGACCACCACTGAAACGGAGTTGGCGCGTCAAAATCGGTATTATCAATGAGCGTGCTTATTTGTGCGTCTAGGCGTCCGCGCATGGCAAAGCGTTCGCTGGCATCGGGTTTGGCTTGAGTGACAATATCACGCATACCTAATAAATCACGCAAGTCATCTGCATGTTCAGGATAGGCTTGCAGACAGGCTTCCAACGACTCGCCGTTTTGTAAGCGGTCTAGGCTATCATTGAGGGCATCTTGTAGGCTTGGCATCAGTCCATCATCCCTTCTCGCTGGAGCAGGTCACGCAAGCGTTGTACGGCTTTGAATTGCAGAGCTTTCACAGTGTTTATATTTTTCCCTAAAATATCGGCTGTTTCACGTAGGCTAAGTTGCTGGTCAAAACGCAGAAGCAGAACATCTTGCTGGTCAGGCGATAGTTGCGCAATGCGTTCACGGATAGCATCCGCAGAAATCGCTGTAAATGCTGCTTGTTCGGGATGCACACTATCGAGGTTTTCCATTTGGGCAATTGTCTCTATTGGCAAAGGGTCACGCCGTCCATAACTATCATGCAACGTATTACGTGCTACCTGAAATAGCCAACCGCGCAAATGCTTTTGGGGACCTTTGCCCTGTGCAAAGCCTTGAATCATCGTCGTGAATACATGGCTGGTAATGTCTTCAGCTTGTTGCGGGTCTTGTAGACGCAACCGACAGAACTGATAAATTGCATCAACATAACGCTGGTAAATCATCGTCATCGCAGATTTATCGCCTGTGCGAGCGCGTTTGAGCAATACCTCGTCAGTTTGCGGGTCTGGCAATACCAGTACAATCATTCCCTACCCTATCCCTAAAATGAACGTTGTAAAAATAACAAAACAGTCAGTAGAGATGCACAAGGTAGGTGCATCTCTACTGTGTAGCGACTATCTGACTGTGTGCAATTTAGTCGTCATCATCGTCTTCATAGTCGTCGTCGTCATCATCGTCTTCATAGTCGTCGTCATCATCGTAATCATAATCATCGTCGTCACGATAGGTATCACCACTACTTGAACTACTGTCACTGCTCGTATCGGATGAGGCATTGTCAACATTTGACGACGAATCGCTATCATTTGAGCTTGAGCTACTAGAATTAGCATCATCTTCACTCTCGTAGCCGAAGTACAACACATTGCCTGATTCCGCATCAACATCGACACTGCGCAAATCATCATCAAATTCAATATCCCAGACGAGTACCCCATCTTCAATGTCAAGTTCAATAGATGTGAGCGTTGCATTCGGGAAAATGGCTTGTGCGGTAGCGATAGCATCATCTAAGCTAATAGCTGGTGAAGATGTGGTTATTTCGCTTGTATCGTCATCGTCCATATCATCGTCGGCTACATCATCGTCATCATCTTGGTCGAGTTCAAGCACAATGTCCCCTGTGCTTGCATCTTGGCACACTTCGACTTCTACTTCTGCACCATCTAGCAAAATCTCAAATTCAGCACAAACGCTATCCGCACTTTCATCATCGGCTGTGTCGTCTTCATCATCCATGTCTTCCATGTCGAGTTCAGCTTCTAAGATGACAACATCTTCACCATATTCAGCACGAAGGGCTTCCAGTGCGCTCAAAAGGTCAAAGGTTGTGTCGTCGTCAGTAGTCGCCCCGTCTTGTTGAGCAACTGCGGGTAGTGCCATCAGCAAAGCGATAGCCAGAACGAGAAAAGCGTTACGTAAAGTGTTCATGATATGTCCTCTCTATAGGTATGAATTTACACATTTGATGAGCGTTTGTTGCCCATCTTCACATGTGATGTCTATTTGCTGATAAAAAGGTTTACAGTACCAAAGTACTAATTCTCTCAGGTCGATAAGCAGACCGTAACAAATTCGATTATTATGAGATTAATGAACGTTGGTTGCTTGTGGGAGCGACATCATGCGCTACGAAGAAGAAACAACTATTCCCCACGCGACCCGTCACGACACTGTCAAAACGGGGTTATATGCGTTCGTCGGGTTAGCCATTGCGCTGACATTACTTATTGGCACAGTCTGGTTACTGATTGCCGGATAATTTCAAACATTTTTTGCAAATGTATCGTCTTTTGATAGCGGTCTGTGCTAGTGTGCAGATCGCTTTTTTTATAGAAATGTGGCAGACAAACCTGTAGCTTGAG
>JBCBKJ010000038.1:0-54767 GCA_038522085.1 Chloroflexota bacterium | reverse complement strand
CGAATCCACAAGCGAACGGTGTCTTCAGCCCAAGCATCAACCTAGAGCCATCTGGCGAATCGGTAACTGAAGATTTGGGTACACTCGGTAATGGTGAACCGAATATTCAGGATAGTAACAGTGAATTGACCGTAGACTTCGGCTTCTACCAACCTATGAGCATCGGTAATCGTGTCTGGTTCGACCTGAACGAGAACGGTGTTATTGATGTGGCGTCAGAGGCAGGTATCGCAGGCGTCACCGTTGAGCTATACCGTGATGCCAATAACAACGGCACGTTCGATGGTACGGCTGGTGGCGATACGATTGTCCAAGTCTTCAATGGTACGACTTTCGATGCTTTCGATGTTACCGATGCAGATGGTTACTATCTGTTCGATAATTTGACGCCTGGTGACTACTTCGTACATATTCCGCCGAGTAACTTCAACGCAGGTAATCCGCTATTCAGTTACTTGAGTACACAGACGATTGTCAGTGGTGCGGGTAATGATGCGGGTGTCGATAACGATGATAACGGTACACCAGACGATGCGACGGTAGCGACAGTCGGCGCGACGAGTGAGGTAATCACGCTTGGCAACGGGGGTATCCCGAATCGTAGCGAAGCACTGAACGAACTCGACAAGAGCAATAATCCGCCAAACCCTGCGACTGAATACGATGGTCCAGAGAGCTTCGGGCGCTATGGCGAGGTCGATGGTAACAGTGACATCACCGTAGACTTTGGCTTCACACTTGCGAATCAAGGGATGAGTATCGGCAACCGTGTTTGGATTGATACAGACCGTGATGGTCTGTTTAACAATGCAGAAATTGGTGTCAACGGGGTAACAGTCTTGCTCTATCGCGCAGGCGCAGGTGGCACGCCAATTGGTGCGCCAATCGCCCGTGACATCACGGATAACGGTGGTTTCTATATCTTCGATAACCTCGATACGAATGCTGCTACTGCAACCGATGCAGGCGATAATATCGGTGGTCCAGTGACACCTGGTAATTACGTCGTCGTAATTCCAAATAGTAACTTCACGGCTGGACAACCCCTAGAAGGCTATACAAGCACGGTAACGGGTACAGCGAACACGGCTGACCCCAACCCGCTACAGAATGATAGCAATGACAACGGCGACCCGAACGCGACATTCGGTATCATCAGCGATTTAGTGACGTTGACGCTGGATAGCGAACGCACAGATGAGCCTGACCTCGAAACAGGTGTCACTAATGGTACGTTCAATAACCGTACACCAGCCAATCTTGGTGATGACACGGCTATCACGCCAAATAACAGTGATTTGACAGTGGACTTTGGTTTCTACCAGCCACTGAGTATCGGTAATCGTGTCTGGATTGATGCCAATAACAACGGTGTCTTTGATGCGGGCGAAGTGCCTGTACCAGATGGTGTCACCATGACACTCTATCGTGATACGGACGGCACGCCGGGCTTCTCGGCTGGTGATACAGTCGTGGATACTGATACGACAACGAATGGTTACTATCTCTTTGACGATTTGCAAGCAAACAATGACTATATCGTGGTCATTGACCAAGCAAACTTCGTGACAGGTTTGTTGCAGGGCTATCGTGGTAGTGACAACGGCGGTGCTGGTTTTGAAGATGATACTGACACCGACTTGAATGATAATGGGCGCGATATAGCTGACCCTGCAACAGGGGGCGGTATCCCAAGTGGTATTATCGACCTGACAGGTGGTAGCGAACCCATTAACGAAACTGACCTCAGTGGCGACCCAACCGATGGTCCGCAATCGCGTGGTAACAACGGCGAATCTGACAATAGCAGTAACTTGACGGTTGATTTCGGTGTGTATCCGAGTGCGTACTACAGCATCGGTAATCGCGTTTGGGATGATAACGGCGCAGGCGGTGGTGGCGCAGGTGATGGTTTGCACAATGGCGATGAGCCGGGTATTCCGGGCGTAGTTGTGCGCTTGTACCCAGATGCCAATAATGATGGTACGCCGGATAGCAATACACCACTCGCCAGCACGACCACTGATGCCAACGGGTACTACATCTTCGATGAATTGCCCGCAGGTAACTACATCGTGTCGTTGGCGGCAACCAACTTTGGTACGGGTGGTGCGTTGGGTGGCTATGGTGTCACCGCGCAACCAAATGGTACAGAAGGCAACGCAAATGACGACACTGACCACACATCCGACCATGTTGCACCAACGGTTGATCCGAACTTCGGTATCTACAGTGGTACATATACGTTGGGTGGTGGTACGCCAGAACCAACAGGCGAAACTGACGCAACCACAGCGGGTACGCCACAAGACCCAGGTACGGACCCCTTTGGCAACCCAATACCGGACGACCAGAGCAACCTAACCGTAGACTTCGGCTTCACCCGCACGATGAGTCTTGGTAATCGTGTTTGGTTCGACTTGAATCAAAATGGTGTCATTGACCCAGCAACAGAGGTCGGCATCGTGGGTGTTACGGTAGAACTCTATCAAGATACCAATGGCAATGGCACGTTTGATGGTGCAGGTGGTGGCGATACGCTCATAGGTGCGCCAGATGTAACTGATAGCAATGGTTACTATCTGTTCAATGACCTGCAAGCGGGTAACTACTTTGTACATATCCCGAATAACCCGAACTGGACGGCTGGCACAGGCGCACTCGAAGGCTTCCAGAGTACAACGCCGGATGCGGCAGATAACGTTGATAGTAACGATAACGGTATCGGCACAGGCGATACCAACCCAACGCCGGGTGTGACAAGCGAATTGCTGACACTGGCGTTCAATAACTTGCCAACGGGTGAAACTGACCTCAGCAATAACCCAGCTGATGGTCCGCAATTCAGAGGTACGAACAACCCATCGGATAACAACAGCGACCTGACACGCGATTTCGGTTTCTTCACAGGCGATGTGTTCAGTATTGGTAATCGTATCTGGCTCGATGATGGTGGTACAACGGGTACGCCAAATAACGGCATCCAAGAGGGTGACGAAGCAGGTATCCCGAATGTACTAGTTGAACTTTATCGTCCGGGTGATACGCCGGGTGTTGATACACCAATTGCAACCGATACCACGGATGCTAATGGGTACTATATCTTCGATGGCTTGCCACCTGGTAGCTATGTGGTACATCTGCCAAATGAGAACTGGACAGCCGGCACCCGTCCGCTGGATGGTTACTTGAGTACAGTTGATGGTACGCCTGATAACGATGCCCAAGATAACGGTATCAATAATCCGAATCCGGGCGCAAATGGCATCAGCAGTGGCACAGTGGTATTGGGCGGTGGCACACCTGAACCCAGTGGTGAAGACGAAAGCCCAACCGATGGTCGGGGTGCAAATGGTGAAACCGACGATAACAGTAACCTGACAGTTGATTTCGGCTTCGTGACAGTTTATGACTGGGGCGATAACCCTGATAGCTACGGTACGAGTGCGGCGACCAATGGTCCGAATCACCGCATCATCACGGGCTTGTATCTCGGTGGCACGATTGATGATGAGACTGATGGTCAGCCAGTGACAGTCGGCACATCTAACAACACGGGCGATGGTGTGGGCGACCAAACTGATGAAGATGGTATGAACCCACCACCGTTCGTCGCTGGTACGACGGTTGATGTTGATATAACCGTCGTGAATACAACGGGCTTGCCTGCGAACTTGGTTGGCTGGTTCGATTGGAACGGTAACGGTACGTTTGAAGCTGGTGAAGGTTTCTCGACAGTTGTTCCAACAGGTACGAATGGCGTTGTCCAACTGACTGTCGATGTGCCGGATACGGCTGAAGATTTGACGGGTGGTAATACCTATGCGCGTTTGCGTCTGACCAATGACCCACTCACGACATCTGACCCACTCGGCAGAGTCGATAGTGGTGAGGTTGAGGATTACTACATCCAAGTGCGCGATCCGGGCTTGCTCATCAACAAAACCGATGGCTTGAACGCGATTGTTGCAGGCACGTTCAATACCTATACCATCACGATTGAAAATAGTGGTGCTGACCGTATCAACGTGCGCTTCTTGGATGAAATTCCAATTGCGACGCCAACCGACGCAATGGGCTATGACCCAGAAACCATACAATGGACATGCGTGGCGACGAATGGTGCAAGCTGTATCGCATCTGACCCAGCCGGCACACCAGCGAGTGGGGGTCCATTCCCAGACACAGCAACGGCTGTCTCGATTGATGAAGTGATTGACATTCCACGCGATGGACGTATCGTGTACACGATTCGCGCCCGTGTGAATGCACAAGCAGGTTTGGTCGGTAGTCCAGGTCCACTGATTAACGTGGCGCAATTGCCAAACGAAGTCCCACCGATTACCGACTCTGACGAAACGGCTGTCATCTTTGACCCACCATTTGGTGTGAAATCGGGTACGTTTGTGGGTGGCAATATCATTCGTTGGACGATGGTTTGGTACAACCCAGGGGCAAGCCAACCAAATGTAACTATCCGCGATAATATCCAATTGCCACAGCAACTCCCTGCAACGTTGGCAGAAATCGACTTGCAATGTAGCGGTGGTGGGGCAGGTGGTACGGATAGCGGTGTGTGTGCTGTTAACAACAACCGTATCGAGTGGAATGGTACGATGGATACCAGTTCGCCAGCCGACCCAACAGCGGCGCTGACTATCTCATTCAATGTGCTTGTGCCAGGTCCCGGTACTTATGATAATGTTGGTGTGTTGAGTTCGCCGACGCTTGCTAACGCGATTTCGGTAGCGGCAGCGGTCAGCAACGACCCAGATGCACCGCCACCATCAAATGATACAGCAGGCATCAGCATAGAAGACCCTGCTGTTGTGAAACTTGCTGACCCACAATTCGCCTTACCAGGTGAAGATGTGACGTGGACGATTACGATTAGTAATCCAGCGAATGGTGTGCCGCAAAATAATCTGACCGTGACCGATAGCGTGCCACCGCAGTTAACAATCATCTCGGCTTCGGCACAAAGCGGGACAGTGACGATTACAGGACAGGATGTATCTTGGTCGATACCAACGCTTGCGCCAGGTGAATCACTCACCATGTCAGTAGTCACAAATATACGGGATGACATCACGCTGGATGTGCCTATCGTTACTAACACGGCTATCCTTGATGGCACGCCAATCAGTTCAGCGGCTACTGTGCTAACCGTAACGGAACTACCAAATACGGGTGAAACGCCTTGGTGGCGTACTGCGCTTACGGTATTGGGTATCACAACGTTGAGTCTTGGTGCTGCCTATGTGCTGGTGCGTCGGCGTCAGCAAATGATGTAATAGCTGAACGTAATTGCTAAGATTCAAAAGCGCTCTATGCTTAAAAACATAGGGCGCTCTTTGTTGCTATTCAAGTGACTACCGCATTTTATGGGATATAGATGCTGGTATCGTCTGTTTCATGGAAAAGCTGAATGCAAAATTCAAAGCGACGGTAATCATGACGCAAGACGACACGCGGGGTAAGCTCGCGGGCAAGGGCGAAAATGGCTTCGGGATTGTAGTAAAACAAAGCATCATTTTCGTAATCGACATAACTAGACATCATATCAATAGAGACTGAGATGCGTGTGTGCTTAAAGGCGAGGGCAAGTGTATCTGCCATGATTTGCATATTGTCTGTATTGGCGTAGCGATTGTTGAGTACCTGCGACATGATAATCGTATCAAATGTGTCATCAATGCCATCCCGCAAGAAATTACGATGCTGAAATGTCGCTTCGGGGTAGCGTTCTCGACATTTGTCTACATACTCAGGCACAATATCATAGCCTGTATAGCGAGTAGCAATGCCTTGTTGCTGGAGATAACTATAAAAATTGGCAAGTCCGCACCCAATATCTAGTACGGATGGGGTGTCTGTGCGTAGAGCTTGGGCATGGATACTATGTCGTAGTGTTTGCTTTGCCATGCTACCTGAAGCAAGAGATTCAAATGTCACACCATGCGTATCAATACGTTTTTGATAGCGTGCGACAACTTGTTTTTCATCTTCTTCGTTAAAGTGTTGTCCTGACATTACCTGTCTTTCTATCATTATCGTGAATGCCGAATTATATATTTTCTGTGTAGAAATTTTTGCAGTTTTTGCACAACTAGACAAGCACTTATGTGATAAGCTTTACTGGAAGTAAATTTCCTATAGTCAACATATCATTAAGAATAGAAATTTATACAAACCCAATCAAACAAAATGAGCGGTTTTGTTCACATATCGTTACATAAGCTGGATTAGTACCAAAGTCATCCTCATAATCTACTAAAAATAAATGACTTGAGTTGTAATATATTGTCATATAGCGTATAATTGTAATGTAGCGTTATGCAGTTACACATCTTGTACTATGATTATGTAAGTTGGCGGGACACCAATATTACATACTACGAAAGGGGACACACATGAAACGGTTCAGGTATTTACTCATCATCTCATCCCTCTGGATTATCAGCATATTTGGGCTAGAGCGCCTAATAGAGCGTATTGGCGAACGTATTGAAACTGCGTGGGTTATCTTCGGGCAGGTTAATATTGATGCTTTCGTATATGTTATGCTGTTAGCCATTATCTTGGGCATCCTTTTATTGCCTGATATTGCAAAGCGTGCGGCATGGATTTATGCAACTGTCATTATTGTTTATACAGTCTTCAAAGTCATGGTCGAAGGGCGTATCGGCGAAGCTGATTTGCCGAGTATTATTATTGAACTCACACTCCTAAATGCGACGATTGCCTTATTCCGTCGAGTATCTATGGCGCTCACTAATTTTGAGCAGGTCGTTGAAGGGGTTGTGATTAAGCCTGAGACGATTAATGTTTTAGACGAAACGGCTGGCATTGACCATATCAACGAAGAATTGTTTCGTGCGCGTCGTTTTGAGCGTCCTATCAGCTTCCTCATTGTAAGAGCGAGTTCTCTGATTGCAACGGATATGCAATACGATATGTCGCGCATAATGCAACGGCGTTATTTTCAATTCCAGATTGCGAGTATCATCCGTTCGCTAACCTACAAATACGATACTCTTTTCTGGCGTGGTGATGACCTCGTTATTTGCTTACCAGAAACTGACCGTGAAAAAGCACTGGAACTAGCAGAAGACGTTTATAATCAAATTAAAGTGCGCCAGAGTTTGAAAGTGCCAATTGGCTTATCTGTTTTCCCCGAAGATGGTCTTATCTATGAGCAACTGATTGAAATTGCTGATAATACAAACGCTATCATGCCAGATAGTAACGGTGATACGAAACGTCAGACTGATGTTTATCGCATTCCTGGTACTGGGCGCTTGAATCCAGCTTATGGCGAAAAGAAAACGGGTAATCTTGTAACGTCATTTATTCGTGAATTGCAGGCGACGTTCAATCCACTTCCTAACTTTAACTTGAACAATGGTGCGCTGAGTATCAGCCGTGCAGATTTATCTGACCCCGATTTTTGGGCATATGATTATCCTGTACAGAGCGCAGCATCCAAAGAAACATACCATATTATCAAGCGTGTCTTTGATGTGACAGTCATTCTCGCATCTGCAATTGTAGTCCTTCCGGTAATGCTTATCATAGCGATACTTGTCTGGATGACGGATAGAGGCGATATTTTCTTCATGCAAGAGCGCACAGGCATGGGTGGCGAACGCTTCAAAATGTTCAAATTCCGTACTATGGGTATGGATGCCGAAGAGAAACTCAAAGAATTGGCAGCGCAAGGTTTGGCAAAGCTAGACGAAAATGGCAAATTAGCCGAACCGCTCAAACTCGATAAAGACCCGCGTGTAACGCCAGTTGGTCGTATTCTGCGCAAGACAAGTTTGGATGAGCTACCGCAATTGTTAAACGTCTTACGTGGTGATATGAGCTTGGTAGGTCCACGTCCGACGAGTTGGGATTTGAGTAGCTATTCGCTGATGCACACAGAACGTCTCGGCGTGCGTCCGGGCATTACAGGCTTGTGGCAAGTTTCCGCACGCGGGAACACAGACTTTGATAATTGGGTGGAGTGGGATATGGCATACATTGACCGTGCATCCTTGAGTCTTGATTTGCGCATTCTTGTTGAAACCGTCATGCAAGTGATTAAACGCAAAGGGGCGCGTTAAATTATGCTGATATTGGGAGTCGCCATTCTTTTCTGGGGTTCCTTCGCTTTGCTATTCTGGACGTACTTCGGGTATCCACTCCTGATGTACGTCCGTGCGAAAGGCACACCTGCAAAAACTGCTGTTACCGAGACGATTGAGCCAACGGTGACAATGCTCATTCCAACCTATAACGAAGCCGATGTTATCCGCCGTAAACTCGAAAATTCAGTCGCTATTGATTATCCAGAAGATAAGCTGGATATTTTTGTGATTGATGACGATAGCACGGATGGAACACAAGCTATTGTAGAAGAATTTGCACCGCGTGTTACGCTCATTCGCAAACCAGAGCGCACAGGCAAAATGGGCAGTGTCAACTTGGGTATGGAACGCGCAACCAGTGATATTGTCGTACTCAGTGACGCATCGCCTGATTACGAAGCAAAATCTCTGCGGATTCTCGTGCAACCTTTTACTGACTCAGAAGTTGGTGTGGTAGTCGGGACGCTAGCGGTATGGGATGCTGCTAATGCCGTTGCGAAGCCAGCCGGCTTATATTGGCGCTACGAAGCGGCACTCCGTAAATGGGAAACCAAGACAGGTAACACCGTTGCCGTACATGGCAATATGTTTGCGATTCGGCGCGAAATCTACCGTCCGATTACGGGCAAAACCATCAACGATGAATTTAGCATTGCGATGGAAACGATGCAACAGGGGTATCGCGTAGTGTATGAGCCGGATGCTGTTAGTTATGATGATGCCAGCGCACATATGGGCGATGAGTTCAACCGACGGGTGCGCATTAATGCTGGGCGTTATCAAGCCTTGTTTGGGGCAGGCTACTTGACGCAAGCACCTACTTTTGAAGTTGCCTTCCGTCTGTTCTCACATAAGTTACTGCGCCCACTTGCACCGATTTTCATGATACTGATGTTGGTAGCGAATGTTGCTTTGGCAACGTACCACTGGTTCTACCAATTGTCTTTGCTAGGGCAGGTTGGGTTTTATGGCGCGGCGCTAGTCGGCTGGATTCTAGAACGACAAGGCAAAAAAGTACGTTTGCTGAGTGTGATTTACTTTTTTGTCAGTAGTAATGTAGCGGCGTTATTCGGCTTATGGCGTTGGCTATCTGGCACGCAATCCGTGACATGGCGTAAGCGCACAGCCGAGACAAATACTGATACAGCAACCGTTGAATAACAGATTGACCAAGCATGAAAACACCGACGATTTTACTCTATCACCAAATTAGTGTCCTGACAGATGCGCTCGACCCATACGGCATCAGTGTGACACCGGATAATTTTGCGGCGCAGATGCAGTATCTCGCTGATAATGGCTACACAATCATGAAATTATCAGATGCTGTCAAGCAAATGCGCAAAGATGACAATGCATTACCGGATAAATGTGTGGTCATCACCTTTGATGATGGCTATCGTGATAATATGACGAATGCCTTGCCCGTTTTAGAGAAACATAGTTTTCCGGCGACTATCTTCACTGTCGCTGACCATGTGGGTAAGTTTGCTGTCTGGGATGGTGATATTGGCGCACAGATGCCATTGCTGACGTGGGATGAAATGCGAGATATGTTGCCACATGGCATTGAGTTCGGTAGCCATACCTGTACGCATGTGCATCTGCCGGATATAGATGATGATGTCGTAGAACGTGAAGTCCGTACTTCCAAGCGCATCATAGAAGATCATCTTGGTGTCGCTGTCGAGACTTTGGCGTATCCATATGAAGAATTTAACCAAACATCGCTGATGATGACTGAACGCGCTGGCTACTTAGCAGCGTGTGGTACATGGCGTATGCCAGAGACATTTTATAATTTGTGGCGCGTAGAGATTGGTAAAGCGGATACACTCGGGCGCTTCCAGAACAAAATATCACGTTTGTACAAACCGTATACACGCCTCAAGAAAAATATCAAAGATTGGTTGCGCTAAATACAATCCGCTGTACGATTACAGTCACTACATATTATTGAACAACAGAGGGGATGAAACTACTTGCGTGTAATCATCATGATTAGTAGTTTGGCTATGGCAGGCACAGAGCGCAACATTGTATCGGTTGCACCCTATATCAAGGCACAAGGCATTGATTTGCGCTTGGTGTCGATGAACACACGGCGGGATAGCCCACTAGCAGACGAATTTGCATCAACAGGTATTCCGCGCTTTGACCTTGCCGCTAAACGTATGACTGACCTCAAAGCATGGCAACGCTTCACTGATTATCTGCGGGCGGAAAAAATTGACGTCATTCATGCTCAAGACCAAGATACGATTATCTTCGGGGCGCTGGCACACCATCGCATCGGTACACCAACTGTTATGAGTCGCCATGTGCTATTTGAACCTGCCGATACCATGCGCGAAAATATGCGTGCCAAAATGGTTCTCACAGCGGCGCGACGGGGTTTTGACAAAGTGATTGCTGTATCCGAAGCCGTGCGTCAAGATTTTTCTCAGCTTGCGGATATTTCGCTCGATAAAATTGAGACTGTTTACAATGGCTTGGATATTGACCGCTTCATGGTTGATACGCCTAAAGCGACCCTCCGCGAAAAATTCGGCTGGGATACGGATGCGCGTATTATCACGATGGTGGCGGCACTGAGACGTGGTAAAGGGCATGAAGTGTTATTTGATGCTGTCCCAAAAATTAAAGAAGCTGTCCCAAATGCACATATTATGTTAATTGGCGATGGTGAAATCGCAGAACAAATCAAAACACAAGCACAACCCCATAGCGATGTCATCACGTTTTTGGGTCAACGCACGGATGTGCCAGAATTGTTGGCGGCGAGTGATGCGCTGACTTTACCGTCGTGGGCAGAAGCCCTGCCGACAGTCCTCATTGAAGCAGGCGCGGCTGGCTTGCCGTGTGTGTCAACAGATGTGGGGGGTGCGAAAGAAATTACACTCGATGGTGATACAGGCTATATTGTGCCACCTGGCGATAGTGACATGCTGGCAGAGCGCCTTATTACCTTGTTGCAAGCACCTGATGAAGCAGAAGCGATGGGGCAACGCGCGCGGGAACGGGTGACAAAGACGTTCACGCTGGAAAACCAAGCACGCGAAACGGCGGCACTGTACGAGAGGATTGCATCGTCATGAAAATTTTGTACAGCTTGCCACATCCCTCGCACCGCCTTGATACCGAAGGGGCAGGGCATACGGTTCGGGCAAATGCGATGCTTGCCGCGCTAGAAAGTCTCGGCGCAGAGATTGTGACTGACCAAGCCGCTGGTGAAGGCTCACAGACGGCTGCGACTACCTATCGCCAACTGGTGAAAAAGATGATTCCGCGCCCTGTTGCCTTGCGTATACGTGACCGTGCTAGAGTGAGCTTTGGAAAATCCTATGGTGAGCGCCTTACGGAAGCTGTCAAACAACACCAGCCAGATGTGATTCTGCAAACACACATCGCGTTCAGTCTAAGTGGACAGATTGCTTCGTCAGCGACAGGGGTGCCGTTGGTGTTAGATGATGTTGCGCCATCGTGGGAAGAAAAACAGCAATACGGCGTTGGGAATCAGCAAGCCGCAGAAGACACGCACAAAGCCATCACCGGACAGGCAAAATTATGTGTCGCAGTCAGCGAACCCATGCGCCGTTTTCTGGAAGAAGATGGCATCGCGCCAGAGAAATTGCTCAAAGTACCAAATGGTATCAATGCCGATATTTTCAATGCAAACGTTGATGGGTCTGCGATTCGGGCTGAATACGGCTTTGCAGATGATACGATTGTGATTGTATTTGTTGGCTCGTTCCAGCCGTATCACCGCGTAGATTTGCTGTTGCACGCTTTCCAGCAACTAGAGACAGCGCAAGATGTGCGCTTACTATTGGTTGGGGAAGGGCGACAACGCCAAGAAGCGGTTGACCTCGCAGAGAAAATTGGTGTCGCTGATAAGACGGTTTTCACGGGTTATGTTGATTATCATGATGTCCCGCGTTATGCGTCGGCTGGGGATATTGCGATTATGCCCGCGACCAATACCTATGGTAATCCGATGAAAGTCTATGAATATATGGCGCTTGGTAAAGCTGTTCTCGCGCCGGATTACGAAACCATCACTGAAATTGGCACCCATGGCGAAGACCTCATGACGTTTGAGACAGAGAAAATTGCCTCTATCGAGCAAACACTGGCAACGGTCATTGAGGATGCTGATTTGCGTCAGCGACTGGGAACAGCCGCCGCGCAGACTATCGCTAGTGAACATACATGGGAAAAACGAGGCGAGACACTCTTGGGCGCAATTGAGGGCATTCTATAGTCTTATCACTGTTGTTGCTGTTGTTGTTGCTGATAGTAGGTATATGTCGGTAGGACAATTTCCGGCGCGATAGGTGTTTCTTCGCGTGGCACAGCTTCTAGCTCTGTTACCTCAACTTGTACGCCTAATGTTGTCTCGGCGGTGCCTTTGAATACCCCGCGAGATGGCGATGCCTCTGCGTAATCAGTTGCGACACATACGCGAATGTGCCGTTCACGCGCCATGATGTTATTGGTGGGGTCAAAGCCGACCCAGCCGAGTTCTGGAAACCATGCTTCTACCCATGCGTGCGAGGCATCCACGTCTGAACGGTCTTGCTCACTGCGATGAAATAAATACCCACTGACATAACGCGCTGGAATGCCGATACTACGGGCAAGTGTTAGCATGATATGCGTAAAATCCTGACAAACCCCGCGCCGGATTTCCAGGGCTTCATCAATGGGCGAATCAACCCGTGTTACATTTTGGCGATACTCGAAGGCATGGTAAATTGCGCCGTTTAGATGACGCATGACTGTCAGAGGGTCAGCCGTGCGCCCAAACCCAATTTCTTTTGCAAACTGTTTTAGCAAATCAGTCATGTGCGTGTATTTGCCGGGCATCAGCATATCCATGTATTCGTAATCATCTGCAATCGCATCCAAGCTATCCCACGCAGAGCTATGAAGGGCATCTGGTAGGGTGGGCGGTTCTGTTAACTCAACGACAGCATTCGATTTCACTGCGAGTTTGGTATGTGGTGCAGGAATATCAAAATGATGCACCGTGTTACCAAGATAATCCCGATATTTCGCTATCCGCACCGACGGACTCACATCGAGTTCAAAGCGCAAACAGCGTTGATGGTCGCCGTTGCGGGGTTGCTTGCGAATTTCCATCACGCTATCGGTGATAGGTTCGCTGTATTCATAGACTGTCAGATGCGTAACCGCGTAATACATGGGGATTTAAAGTTCGCTTTCAATCGGATAGGTGATAAACGTATCATAAAGCATATCATGAATTGTATAGATTTGACCCTGTATATTGTCTAAGTAGGTCGATAAATCTTGTACATCGGTCATATCATCAAAACTCAAATTAGAGGCGACCCGTCCCATTACACGATGCAAACGGGTATCTTTACCGCGTCCAGTCATATCGCTCAGAACGAGAATCGAGCGTTGAATCATGTCGATGCAGAAGCGCAAGGAACGCGGAAATTGTTCGTTGAAGAGCAAAAATGACACAATCCAACGAGGCTGAGGGTTCGGGTTGTAGACTTTGGTGTATGCCTCAAAGGCTGACACGGATTTGAGTGTTGCCACGAGGTCAAAATATTGGTCAGGGACAGTTGTTTCTTGTAGTGTCAGTGGAATATCTTCAAATTGCGCACGGAGCAACTGCACCAAATTCAGACTGCGTTCGAGATAGCGCCCAATCTGGATGAAGTGCCAACTCTGATTATGATTCATAGTCGCATCAGTGACACCCTGAAATAGATGCGAGCCTTCGCGCACACGCAGATAAAAATCGTGTGGGGCATCGTTCCACAGTGAAAACGAACCTTTGTTACGGCAGTACAGATAGAGCTTGTTGATTTGTTGCCACATTTCAGAGCTAATTTGCTCGCGGGCTTGACGCGCATTCTCCCGCGCATTGGTCATATTGCTGATGATGCTGAACGGCGTTTGCGTGTCGAACGTCAGTATATCGAAGCATTCTTCAGCGGTGCAATCGAGCATCTGCTCATCTGCGGAGAGACTTTTGCGTAAATCAGCGAGGCGTTTTTCTGCCAATTCTTCCGAGGCTTCTAGCATGAAATTGAGATGTACGTCTAATAGTCGCGCTGTATTTTCTGCCCGTTCGAGATACCGCGCTACCCATAGTAGGCTATCCGCTACCCGCGAGAGCATGATTTGTTCGTTGTTGTGCATAATCGGTTCAGTCATATAGCACCCATGTATCTTTACTGCCCCCACCTTGCGACGAATTAACGACCAGCGACCCGCGTTTGAGGGCGACCCGCGTCAGTCCGCCGGGCATAATCGTCATGCCCTCACCGCCATTGAGAATGAACGGACGTAAGTCAATATGTCGCGCTTCAATTTCATCTTCTACAAAACAGGGGGCAGTTGATAGCGCGAGAGTCGGTTGTGCGATGTAATTGCGCGGGTTACTCTGAATTGCCTCTATGAAATCACTCTGTTGGGCTTTGGTACTATGTGGACCAATTAGCATGCCATAGCCACCTGCTTCCCCAACCGCTTTGACCACCATCTTATCAATATTCTGGATGGTGTAATCCCGACTAGCATCATCTTCCATAAGATGCGTTTCAACATTTTGTAGAATTGTATCTTCGCCCAAATAATATTTGATGATTTCCGGCACATACGCATAAATCGCTTTATCGTCCGCGATACCGGTGCCAACTGCGTTTGCCAGCACAACATTTCCGGCACGGTAAGCGTTGAATAAGCCATTCACCCCCAAGGCAGAATCAGGACGGAAGGTGAGAGCATCCAAAAAGTCATCATCTATGCGCCGATAGATGACATCTACTTTTTTCAGTCCGCTGGTGGTACGCATATACACGACATTATCATGCACCAGTAAATCGCGCCCTTCTACGAGGGGGATACCCATCTGTCGTGCGAGATAGGTATGCTCATAGTATGCAGAGTTGTAAACACCTGGCGTCAGCAAAACGACACGCGGTGTTTCTGTGTTGACTGCCATAGATTGTAGCGTGTTCAAGAGCGCTTGGGTGTATTGGTCAATAGGGCGGACGCCATAATTATTGAACAAACGCGGAAAAACATTTTTGGTCACAGAACGATTCGCCAGCATATACGACACGCCACTTGGCACGCGCAGATTGTCCTCTAATACCGCAAATTCACCATCCGGCAAGCGAATGATGTCTGTTCCGCAAATCGACACATACACATTGTGTGGCACATTGACCCCGCGCATCTCTTTACGGAATGCCTTACACGTTGCGACCAACTGATACGGCACAACCTTATCTTTGAAGATGCGCCCTTCGTGGTAAATATCGTGCAAGAATAAATTGAGTGCGTGTACGCGTTGTTTCAATCCTGCTTCTAAATGACGCCATTCTTTGCCTGTCAAAATGCGAGGCAATAAATCAAAAGGAAAGGTACGCTCGGTGCCTTGCTCATCGCCATATACCCGAAAGGTAATGCCCTGATTCATGAAGGTAGAATCAGAGGCTTGTTGGCGATAGTGTAATTCCTCAGCGGAGAGGTTGGCGAGACGGTCAATCAATATTTTGTAGTGCGCTCGCGGCTCACTATCAATGGTGAATGTCTCATCATAAGCATACTCATGAACAGCGTAATCATTTAAAGAAGCGGAAAGGGGTCTGATTGCCATGTAATTTATGTGCCTTGCGTATATTTATAACCAGCAGAATATAATTGGGTAGTTTTTGCACGTCGCCTATTTCGGGCTGACATGGACGTATGCAATTTAAGAATCAAATACGGTTAAAAGGCGGACGATGCAGGCATCGTCCCTACAGAGCTTGAATGTTCGATAAAATAGCAAAGTGAAATTTGACTAGCCACGTATTTCAGTGCGTGGCGAAAGCGCTTTAAAGCTCTGTCAGGTCATCGACGGTAAGTGATTTGTTCAAAGCTGTCTTGAATACCAATGAGCGTATGCCGTTGCCTTGTGCCTGAGAGACGCCTGTAATGTGGTGTTTGCCCGTGTCGTAAACGTGTTCAGTGTCACTATCTTTGATGAGCAGACGTTGCTTACCATAGAACACAGCATACTGCGTTTCGTTTTGTCCCCCTGCCATAGAGGGCGTTCCCATATCATCTGCCCACCATTGACTGCTCATCTGGCTCATGGGTGTCATGCGGATAGGGGGGAGGTCGCCTTTGGTATATGCACCTTGCAAGACTTCTGCGATTTGCATCACTTTGGCTTTTAGCTGGTTGTTGAAGGCATCGCCAATCATCACCATACCTGGCATCCACTGTCCCATGCCACCGAGTTCAGGGTGATTGAATTGTGCTTGCGTGCCATTGCCGACCTGCATCGCCGCCGCCATATGTTGAATTGCGCCTTCGCTGATGTCGAATTGTTTTGCGAGTTGTGTGTAATTGAGGGACATAAGTGTGTGTATTATCCTCGTGGCTAAATTACGATATAACACTATTGTGCCTAATTTTAGGACAACATGAAACACGTAATCAGCACAAAGATAGGCGCGTAGAACTGCTCAATGTGTACAATTAGAGACAGGCTCATTGAAAAGTGACCGTAACCTTTTTGGCGATGCTCTGTCTGTAGGGGTGTCAGATAGATACCCGTGATGCTGAAAATGGAGACTTTCAATGAACCGATTACACTTTAAAAATAGTTCTATACTCTTTGTGTTGCTTATATTGAGCGCGTTGCTCATCGCATGTACACCACAAGCAAGCGACGACAATGATAATGATGATAACGCACCAGCCGTTGAAGAAACCATCACTGTTGAAGCACCAACCGAAGCGACTTCAGATGCCTCTGCGCCAGAAGCTACTGAGCAAGCTACCATCACATTCACGGGAACAGTTACCAGTGTGAGTGTGGATACCATTATTGTGAATGGTTTGACGGTACTCATAGATAATGTGTCAATAGATGATGATTTGGACGACGATGATACAACAGTAGAAGTCATGGGTATTTTACTCCCCGATGGGCGCATACAGGCAACGACAATCGTTGTCATTTCTACAAATATGGATGATGACGATGATGCGACACAAGAACCTGAATCGACAGCCGAAGCAACCCCCGAAGCAACCGATACGGCAGAGAGTGACGATGATGATGGCTTCATTGTCGTGATAGAAGGTCCTGTGACAGCTATCAATGTCAACATGATTACGATTTACAACTTCAACATTGCGTTGGCAGAAGATGACCCTGCAATTTCTGTTTTGCAATTGGGGGATGTCATTCGGATTGAAGGCACAGTCGTTGATGATGACGACGATGATGATTCACCAAATATCTCTATCACCATCATTAATATCACGATTGTCTACATAGATATTGATGTCTTCGTGAGTGTAGAAGGGGATGTATGGCGTGGTGATAATTGTCAGAATCCACCGCCGGATTGGGCGCCTGCAAATGGTTGGCGTGCGCGTTGCGAAGGGGGTGGTAATCCTGGTAACGGTGGCGGACGTGGTAGCGGTGGTAATGATAACGACAATGACGACGATGATTGATGGTTCGGTATATAGCTAGATATATGTGCGTTCTCTGAACCAAAGAGCGCACATCTAGTTTCTGATGGAAGGGTATCAATGTCTCGAATTGAAAAATGGACGCAATCAATGTTTGACTCAGTGGATATTATGCCGCTTGTATTTTTCAGGGTGGCGTTCGGTGGCATCATGCTGTGGGAAGTATGGCGCTATTTTTACTATGACCGTGTTTTTCGTTATTACATAGAACCCACGTTTTATTTTCATTACACAGGCTTTGGCTGGATAGCGCCCCTTCCGGGTGTGTGGATGGTTTGGCTATGGTGTTTGTTAGGCGCACTAGCAATCCTGATAATGATTGGGGCGTATTATCGTCTATCAATGACTATTTTCTGGTTATTATTTACCTATTGCTTTTTGATTGACCAGACACAGTACTTAAATCACTTTTACCTCGTGAGCTTGATGAGCTTCTTAGCTATTTTTATGCCTTTGCATCATAAGTGGTCTTGGGATGCGTGGCGTGGGCGTGTGCAAACGAAGGAGCATGTCCCTGCGTGGTCATTGCGAACCATTCAGGCACAAATGGCAATTGTGTATGTGTATGGCGGTATCGCAAAAATTAACCCTGACTGGTTACTAGGCGAACCGATGCGTGATTGGTTAGCTGAGCGCACAGACTTCCCCCTAATAGGGCATTTATTCACGCAAGAGTGGATGGTACACCTGTTCAGTTATGGTGGCTTATTCTTTGACTTGCTGATTGTGCCGATCATCTTGTGGCATCGCACGCGCTGGTTAGGGGTTGTGCTGATGGCTGGTTTCCACATGACGAACTACGAGTTATTTAACATCGGCATTTTCCCATTACTAGCTTTCACGACAACGTTACTCTTTTTGCCTTCGTCATGGTTCAGATTTTGGGAGAACACAACACCAGCCGACGAACCTCGCAAAGCCAATCTTCAACAACACCGAATGCTTTTATTGGGGTTAGGGGTGTTCTTCGCGGCACAACTGTTGTTACCCGTGCGTCATTTTGCCTATCCGGGGTATGCCAGTTGGACAGAGGAAGGTCATAATCTCGCATGGCATATGAAGTTGCGGAGTAAAGGTGGTAACATTTATTTCTATGCAACCCATCCTGAAACAAGTGTCACACGCCAAGTTGATCTGACACGTTATTTGAACAATCGTCAGATTGCGCAGATGTCGGATAATCCAGATATGATAAGCCGTTTTGCAAGCTATCTATCCACGCTTGATGATTACGAAAATCATCAGATTCGCGTGTGGTCGATGATGTCGCTCAATGGTCGGGCATCTCAATTACTCATAGACCCCACGGTTGATTTAGCAATGCAATCTACGGATTTATGGCGCGATGATTGGATTGTGCCACTTATCCAACCACCTGCACCCTTAAACGCTGATGGTGTGCCTGCACTCCTCGTATCACATCAAGCGGATGGGCTGGTATTCATCAACATCACACGCCAGCCTTTTCCACTAGAAAATTTGCAAGTGACACTTGATGACCAGCAACTTTTTACGACTTGGCAGACATCCGACTTGTATGAAGATGATTGTTCACATCGCTCGTTTGTGACGCTAACGGAAGCGCCTCCATCTATGATTTGCAATGATGTTGGTATTGCGCCGGCTATGACTATATCCGTCAATGAGTCTGAAATGTCATCTTTAGCGGTCAATGCGCCGTATGCCATCGACTGTCGCCCGACGTATTGCATTGTCACGTATCATGCGCCTTAGCGTGGCATGATACAGCGGGTCAGCCGTCCTTCGGTGGCGGCAGGGCAGACAGCACGATTTTCCTCTGAGAAGGGTGAATCAAGTTCAAATGGTGCAAGCCAAAACGCAACGCCTGCTTCGAGTTCGCGTTGTGCTAATAAGTTGCATGGCTCTGGTGTTTCTGCGTCCGTGAGTGGTGCAACCGTTAGCATTAGGCATTGATTAGGTGCTAACCGTTCGATTTCACCAACTATTTCAGGACTACGAAACAGATTCGGGTCGCCTAGAGAAAGTGATGTACCTATATTCGTGAGTTGTGGATTGAAATTATAAATAGGTGTTTCGGTCAACGGCATCCATAAATCGTTTGAAATATTGATGACAGCGAAACGGTCTGTTGTATAGGCGAAATACACATAATCTGTTGCTGGTGAGGTGATAGCATCTGTGATGACGAGAAATTCGCAGGTGGTGGGACTATTTTGCGAATTAGGTGGGGCAGCATCGCAGGTAGCAAGTGCCTCGCCATTTTGCACAACAGAAAATTGGCTGACGCCTGCTGATTGTGTCCAGAAATGAGAAGTCTCGTCATTGGTGGTGGTTAACCAGTGAATCAGGTCGCATCCCTCAACTTGTTTGGAGTCACGACGGCTAATCGACCATATTTGCGTACAATCACCAGCCGCTAAATCACCCCGCCATGTCGTTGCTAAAAAGCGCCGTGTGCCATCATCACTATCAAAGGTCAAGCCACTGAGGTCAACGGTTGCGCCAGTTGCGTTAATCATGGTTAGGTCGTTATCGTCGTATACAAAGCGCACCCGTGCATCACTCAAGACGGTAATATCAACAGTATCGCCTTGATTTGCACTTGTGCCGGCTGGGGTCGCCTGTGATAGCACGGTACCGGGTTGGGCGGTCGTCAATTCTTCTGCATTAGCACTGATAATACCTAAACGTAAGCCTGCTTCGTTGAGCCTGGCAGCAGCTTGTGGTACGTTCAAGCCAGTTAAATCAGGAACAGTATTTTCTTGAGCGATGGCAAACCCCGTCATCAGTAACCATAGAGAGAGCATCAGCCAGATGACCGTAAAACGCTTGTGCATAAAGACATTCTCCTTGTAATAAGCAATTCTATAGCTACAGACAGGCGGATACCTGTTTGGTTACGGTGAATCTGAGAAATTGACCGTAACTTTTTTGTGTTCTCAGCATCTATACTAGCGTCAATTTCACGACAGTAAATGGATAACACAACACAGATGATTGTTCTGGTGCTACCAGACATTACAACGGATGATGAGCGCCTTGCGCGTGCCAAGCAAGGCGATAAAACGGCGATTGGGGATATTTACCGTAGCTATTTTGAGCCAATCTATCAGTTCATACGCTTGCGTGTGGGGGATGCTCAGTTAGCAGAAGATTTGACGAGTGATGTGTTCATCAAGTTCATTAAGGCGCTCAAAAATGACCGTGCGCCCCATACGAGCTTGCGCGGGTGGATTTTTCGCGTTGCCCGTAACGTTATCTATGATTATTACGGCAAAGAGCAAGCCATCCCAGCAGAGACGATTGAACAGTGGATAGATAATGACGACGATACCAACCCAGAAGTACAGGCGTTGCGCACGATAGAAGCCGAACGCGCCCGACAGGTGATACGCATGCTCGCGCCTGCCCAGCAAGAAGTGCTTATCTTGCGTTTTGACCAACAACTCAGCTTGCAAGAGACAGCGGACATCATGGATAAAAAAGTGAATGCAATCAAAGCCTTGCAATTCCGCGCTGTGAATACCCTCCGCCAGATTTTACAGGCTGATGAATCCGACGCAACAAAATCAGAAGAAGACGCATAATGGCAAGTAACGCGACCTACACAGAAATACTCACTATTTGCATTGACCGTTTGCACGATGGTGAATCTATAGACCGCATTCTGCAAGATTACCCGACACTGGCATCACAATTGCGCCCGATGCTGGAAGCTGGTAATGTCACAACCCGCGCCCGTTTCTCGACTGCTGATATTTCACAGGCGCAAGAACAGGTTTACGCACGTATTGAACCAACGATTGATGCGACCTTTCCGCCGTCCAATGGCATGATGCCGTATTGGGGATGGATTATCATTTTGCTTGTTGGGGGAGGGATATTAGCTGGCATTACGTTTTTCACGACCCAGCCCACATCTGACCAATTTGCCATCGGCACAGCAACCGCATCACCTGTCGCGCCTGCAACAAGTGTCGCTCCTACAGAAACCGCACTACCTGACACATCGTCGGAGACACTGACTGTTATTGAGGGGCGTGTGACAGCTATCAACCAAAATGTCATCACCATTTTTGAGGAGCAAATTACGCTCCCTAGTGATGACCCTAATTTGGGTATTTTGCAAATCGGAGATGTCATTCGTGTGAGCTATGATTCGCAAAATGCAACCCAAGTGAGCATCGAATTTGTTAACATACTGGTGCTGGTCGATAACACAACAGGGCAGGTGTGGCGTGGCGATGATTGCGGAAATTCTCCCCCTGCTTGGGCAAACGATAACGCGCAAGAGTGGTATGGTCAATGCGGGTCGGGGGGTGGCAACGCGCCGGCTGGGTCTGTGCCTAATGCCAGTGATAACGATAATGACAACGACGACGATGATTAATAGTTTGTGCAGTGGAACTGCTTAGTAGATACAAAAGTTTTGAGTTATTCTTGTATAATTACGTATAGATTTGATAAATAAAATATATTGCAGGATACCTTGTAATGTCCCACGTATTCATCAGCTACTCTCATGAAGATAGTCAAAGAGCTTTCCAAATCCAAGAAGACTTTGAAAAAAAGGGTTTTGCAACTTGGATAGATGAGAAGATAGATAACGGTGATAGATGGTGGACAAGTATAAAAAATGCGATAAAAGGCTGTGCAGCTTTTATTGTTGTAATGACACCTCGTGCTGAAGAATCAGGTTGGGTTGAAAAAGAAATAATGCTAGCATTCAAGTATAATAAGCGAGTCTATGGTCTTTTACTTGATGGAGAAGAATTTGACATTCTGATAAATATACAATGCCATCCTCTGCAAAAAAGTAACGGTTTTTTACCCTCTCTCGATTTCTATCAAGACTTGGCTCGTTATGTACCACGCAAGCCTGTCAAATGGGAACCTTCAAAACTCTCTGTGCCAAAAATCCCGAAAACCAAGTCACTGCAAAATTATGTGATAAATTTGAATGATTGGGATCAACACGCAATATCTGGACGTAATGATTTTTTTGGTCTAGCAATGTTATCTTTAGCATATGAAGAACGTGGTATGCGACAACGAGCTATCTTTTTCTTTAGAAAGGCGCGTAAAATCGAACCACGCCTAGTAGATTTAGAGTGGATGATTGAACATTATCATTGGGATGAAGTCCATTGTCGATTAGCAAAAGAGTTACTATCTGATTCTAAATTCTGGGACTCAAATTTAAACGGTTAATATCAGGATAACTAGTGTTTGCGTCGCTTACAATGCTTAACATCTTTATAGCTCTTACGCTTGCATACTAAGTCAGAACCTGCTCCGAACGATAGTGATACCAAAAAACTAAATTGAAATAATTTAGTCGAACTCTGTAAACCTTTCAGGATTTTTTGTTGATTTTTGCGAGTAACTCACGTTGTAGCAACGCTTTCGCATCAGAATCACCTTTGATATGCAATTGAAGTGTGTCTGCTACTGGAAAGACAGTAATCTCAAAATGCAAGAAAGGACAGCATCTACGCTCGCCATCAATGAAATCAGCAACCAGTTTGAGTGTGGTAATTGGTAAATTGATTTGATAGCCCGTATCAGTTTCTGTGAGTGTGATTGTCTGTGCAAACAAGGATGCTGTGATTTGTTGATGTTGGTCGCGGTCTGGTAGGGCAGAAAGGTCACATATAATAGGTATCTTGCTCATGAGAATACTCCTTCGCTAAACTAATGGGTGTAGCTTACAACTTGAAGTCAGCTTTAAGTCAAGGAGATTGTCATGCGAATCGGAGAAGTTGCCTCAAAGTCGGGTATGCCTGCATCTACTCTGCGCTATTATGAACGCATCGGACTCATAGATGTACCGCGCTCCAGCAGTAGCGGTCATCGTGATTACAGCGAAGATATTTTCCAGCTACTGGATATTATCAAAAAGGCACAGCGCAACGGCTTTTCATTGGCAGAAATTCATACACTGTTACACAGTGACGAGGTATTTTCGCAAGTATGGCAACGTATCGCTCGGCAAAAATTACTAGAAATCGAACAGCGTATTGCAAAGTATGAATCTATGCGTGATAGCTTGCAAATAGGGTTAGTGTGTGACTGTATTAGCTTAGAGACATGTCATCTTATCGCGTGATACTGATATGACAACATCATGGATGGTTATTTGGGTGCTGTGAAAGGCATGCTCGGGTACAGCAGGTCATTTTGCCATACCAACGCGCCGGAGCGGAGTAATTCATCTATCATTGGCTGGGTAAAATCTTCGGGTGTGATATTGAACGTATCGCGGGCATAATCTGCGAACCACTGTGATTTTAGAAGATAATTTTCTAGGGCAGGTTGTGTCATGCCGTTGTGGAGCATGACTTCGTAAGTGGCGATGCGTTTGGTCGCATGCCAACCAATTTTTTCTGGTACTTGCGCCCATTTTTCGTAGCGTCGGCGGGCATCATCAAGGCGTTTCTGCGGATGTTCTGTCAATGCCCCATGCCCCGAATAACTGACAGTTGGCTTGAGTGTCGCTAATTTTTCCACTGAGCCGAGCATAATCTCGATATTTTTCTGCGTGCCGATTTTGGGTGTTTGTAACCACGCAACATCATCACTATGTACTGTATCACCAGCAATCAACACACCATCACAGAAAAGACAAATATGCCCGATGGCGTGTCCAGGTGTGGCGATGACCTGCCATTGTGAGTCGCCTGTATCCAGCACATCGCCTTCTTCTAGTAATTTATTCACCTCGTACATGACAAAGGGTTGCGAGAGCCACGTTGCATCGCCTAAATCACCCTCCTTGTTGTTGATGCGCCTTGCTTCGATGGTGTGTGCGCCGATGGATACGCCGTATTTCGTTTGTAGATAGCTATTCCCACCGGCATGGTCACAATGCCAATGTGTATTGACCACCATCTGCAAATCACGCGGGTCGGTATTGACGGAATGTAGTAAATCAACTGTGCGCTTGGCATCCGTGCGAAAACCTGTATCTATGAGAATGGGTTGTGTACCATGCAAAAGTATACTATTGGCACTAGGGAAGGGGCGCTGAAAAAATGTGAGAGACGGTGGCATGCTGGCATCACCTCTTAGCACGGTTGGATAGTGTGCTGATGATAATCGTTGGCTGATACCCCCTGCAAGTAAGACATACAGACAAGTTAATATAATATTGCTTTTTACTGGATGTACATTAATAAAATGGTTTATAGCTAAGTGTAAATCACACCTTGCTTGTCCTCTGAAAAAACTTCACACAACCTTATTATAACTAACCTTCAATCTGCTTGTAATGCACGTAATGTTCCGCTATAAATGTGCTGGATATGGGTATTTGTCCAAAGGGTTTGTGTGTACATCACACAATAGAGAATCATCCAGCTAACCGACGCGAGCATACCTTTGAAGGGGGTACTCGTTAGCACACACTTTAACCACACGGTTGACCTGCCGTGTATGTGTGGCGTCTTTTCGCTTTCATCTAAATTAAATATGTAGGAGTAATAATGCGAACGAGCATACGTTGGTTGAGCAGTGCGTTGTTGTTGATTTTTGCAACGTCTGCTTTTGCCTATTTAGGGCAAAACGTGGGAGATGGCTTTTTCAGTCCTTCCAACACAGAAGTAGAGACGGCAAATGTGAATATTGCCCCATTGGCAGTAGAAACGAATAGTGCCGTATTCATTAACGAATTTCATTATGATAACGATAGCACTGATACAGGCGAATTTGTCGAAGTGGCAGGTATCGCAGGAACTGACCTCACGCAATGGTCAGTTGTTTTTTATAACGGTAGCAACGGCACGGTCTACAGAACTGAAACACTGAGCGGTATCCTCACGGATGCTGGCAACGGCGTAGGGTTCGCTGTTATTGACCTGCCATCCAATGGCATCCAGAACGGCGCACCAGATGGCATCGCGCTTGTTGACCCTAATAATGGGGTAGCCCAGTTCTTGAGCTACGAAGGTAGTTTCACGGCTGTTGGTGGCGCGGCAGATGGTCTTCAAAGTACCGACATCGGTGTTGCAGAAACCAGTAGCACGCCGGTTGGCTTCTCTTTGCAATTGACTGGTACAGGCTGTTCGGCGGAAGCCTTCACTTGGTCAGCACCTGCAACCGAAACAAAGGGTGCAGCGAACAACAATCAGACTTTTGATTGCGAAACGACTGACCCAGAGGTGACGCCTGAACCCACAGAACCACCAACCGAAACTGAAACAACGGTCTTCATCAACGAGATTCACTATGACAATGATGGTGGAGATGTGGGTGAGTTCTTTGAGGTCGCAGGTCCGGCTGGCACTGACCTCGCAGGTTGGACGATGGCGCTGTACAACGGTAGCAATGGGACAGTCTACAACACCATTAATCTGGCTGGTGTCTTCACCGACGAATCCGGTGGCTATGGCTTCATTGATTTCCAATTGCCAGCGAACGGCTTGCAAAATGGGTCGCCGGATGGCTTGGCACTGGTCAATCCTGATAGCGAAGTCATTCAATTCCTGAGCTACGAAGGTGTTGTGGATGCAACGGCTGGTCCAGCGAATGGTACATCCAGCACAGATATTGGTGTAAGTGAACCAAGTAATACGCCTATCGGACAATCGCTCCAACTCGCCGACGCAGGGTGTGCTTACGAAGATTTTGCATGGATAGGCTCAGTCGAAGAAACACCCGGCGATGTGAATATTGAACAATCCTTCGAGTGTGATGATGTAACACCTGAAACAACAGTCTTCATCAACGAGATTCACTATGACAATGATGGTGGTGATGTTGGTGAGTTCTTTGAGGTAGCAGGTACAGCTGGTCTTGACCTTGATGGCTGGACAATGGCGCTGTATAACGGTAGCAATGGCACAGTCTATAACACTGTTAATTTAGCTGGCGTCTTCACGGATGAATCAGGTGGCTATGGCTTCATTGAGTTCCAATTGCCAGCGAACGGCTTGCAAAATGGGTCGCCCGATGGCTTGGCACTGGTCAATCCTGATAGCGAAGTCATTCAATTCCTGAGCTACGAAGGCGTTGTGGATGCAACGGCTGGTCCAGCGAATGGTACATCCAGCACAGATATTGGCGTGAGCGAACCAGGCAGTACACCTATCGGGCAATCGTTGCAACTTACGGGAACAGGCTGTGAATATAAAGATTTCACATGGACAGGTCCTATTGACGAAACGCCAGGTGCTGTAAATGTCGGTCAGACCATTGACTGCGACACTATCGAACCACCGGTAGAACTTGCCTGTGTGGCGAGCATCTCGTTTGAAGAAGATGAAACCGATCTCTTCTCACTCTCCGCAACCTTTGATGATGGTGGCTTCGATTACTTCAACGTGTACCAAGTGCCGGATAACACCAACGGCGCTCGTGATGACTTCCAACTGGGTTGGGATGGCAACTTTGGCATCCAAGGGCAAGACCATGATGGGGATGGTAATGCCGCGACCCAAACAGTTACACTGACGGCTGTAGACATCAGTAGCTTGACGACACCAACCGTCACACTATCTTTGGGTGCGCTTGATGGTGCGCCTGATTTCTTCAATTATGAAGGTGATGATGGCATCGAAATTTATGCTACCGTCGATGGTGGTACACGTACCCTCGTTGGCTCATTTGCGCCAGAAGATGGTAATGATGGGGCAGGGGATTTGCTCCTTGATACCGACTTTGATGGTATTGGAGACGGCGCACGCCTTACAACGGTACTGACGCCGTTTACCTTTGCGCTTCCAGTCGGTGATAGTGTCGTCATCGAAATTGAGCTCAGCTCAAACTCCAGCTTTGAACCACTCGCGCTTGACCTTGTTGAAATTTGTGGCAATGTCCTGAACATCGTACCTGTCACTGATACTGTGACAGAAGGTGGCGATTTGGTCTACAGCTTACAATTGGCACTGCCAGCCAGCGAAGCCGTTGATGTTGACGTGACGGTTACAGGCGTAACTGCATCCCAAGCTGATGTGAGCGGGGTAACATTCGGTGTGCCAACCACCGTGACGATTCCGCAAGGTACGACTTCGGCTCAATTCAGCATCACAACAGTTGATGACGCTGACCTTGAACCATCGGAAGACCTCACGGTAAGCATCGCTACTAACGCAAGTGGTATCAATGTTGCACAAGATACCGCAAACGGCACAATCGAAGATGACGACACACCAACAGAAATCACCCGTATCCACGCGATTCAGGGTGCTGGGGCAAATGTTATCGGTGGTACATACACGGTCGAAGCCATTGTTGTCGGTGATTTCCAAGCAAGCGACCAACTACGCGGTTTCTTCATTCAAGAAGAAGATGCCGATGTTGACGCTGACCTCCTGACCTCTGAAGGTATCTTCGTTTTCTGCGGGTCTTGTAGCACAGATGTTGTCGTAGGCGACCTTGTACAAGTCACAGGCTTGGCAGAAGACTTCTTCGATATGAGCCAAATTGATGTGACAGGTGACGGCGCAAGTGTGACAGTTATCAGTAGCGAAAATCCCTTGCCAACACCTGCAACGGTTACACTCTCCGCAACAGGTGGTGATACCGAAGCTACGGATACCTTTGAACAGTTTGAAGGTATGCTCGTTACCTTCCCGCAAGAATTGGTCGTGAGCGAATACTTTGAACTTGCACGTTACGGGCAACTTGTATTAACCGAAGCCGAGCGTCCAGCACAATTCACCGATGCAAATGAGCCTAGTGACGCAGGCTATACAACCTTCCTAGAAGAACTTGCAGCGCGTCGTATCATCCTTGATGATGACAACAATATCCAGAATGACCCAACCGAAGTCGGCGCAGATGAACCATACTTCTATCCACGTCCCGGCTTGAGTACCACGAACTTTGTGCGGGGTGGTGATAGTATCACGAATCTGACGGGTGTTATGCACTGGTCATTCGCTGGGCAAAGTGGCACGAACGCATGGCGTATTCGTCCTGTTGAGCCGGCTTTCAGCTACGCATTCACCAGCAATAACCCTCGTACTGCACAGCCAGCCGACGTAGGTGGTTCACTGACTGTTGCCAGCTTCAACGTGCTGAATTACTTCACTTCGCTGGATGATGGCACGAACCCGAATGCGCGTGGCGCACACTCTGCAAGTGAGTTTATCCGTCAAGGTGATAAAATCGCGGCTGCTATCTGTGCCATGAATGCGGACATCGTGGGCTTGATTGAAATTGAGAATAACGGCTCAACGGCACTCGAAGCCCTCATCGCAGAATTGAACGAAGTCGATGGCTGTGCAGATTATGCTTATGTGAATACAGGTGTTATCGGTGGCGATGCCATTGCAGTAGCATTCATCTACCGCACAGATACGGTTGAGCTAATCGGCGGACCTGCTGTACTCGATACACCAGACTTCGTGAGTCCGTTTGGTTCACCACGCAATCGTCCAGTTCTCGCGCAAACTTTCCAAGAGATTGCTAGCGAGGGTGTGGTAACGGTGGTTGTCAATCACCTCAAATCCAAAGGTTCAGGTTGTGGTGCAGGCGATGATGCTACCGACGGTAGTGGTAACTGTGACCTCACCCGTACAGTTGCAGCACAAGTTCTGGTTGACTGGTTAGCAACTGACCCAACTAGCAGTGGTGACGAAGATTTCCTCATCATTGGTGACTTGAACAGCTACCGCAACGAACGTCCGATTGATGCAATCGAAGCAGGTGCAGACGATACACTTGGCACAAGTGATGATTTCACCGATTTGATTGATAGTTTCTTGGGTGCAGGTGGCTATGGCTATGTGTTTGATGGTCAAATCGGCTATCTCGACTATGCTATGGCGAATACCGCTCTGTTCCCACAAGTGACAGGTATCACCTCATGGCATATCAACGCTGATGAAATCCCTGTTTTGGACTATAACGATGACATCTTGGACGCCGAAGAACGCTCGTTTGAACGTGAATCAGCCATATTGCCAGTCTATAGCCCAGATCCATATCGTTCTTCTGACCATGACCCCGTTATTGTCGGCTTGAACCTCACCGTACCTGTAACGGATGGGACTGTGACGGTCATCAAAGAGGTGGTAAATGATGATGGTGGCACAGGCGTCGTAAGTGACTTCCCGCTGTTATTGGTGAACGATGGCGAACAAACTGCTGTTCTGAGTGGTGTGTCAGAGACTGTTGCACCCGGCATATACAGTGTGGCAGAGACGATGCCAGCAGGCATGGATTACACAGCAACCTTCAGTGGTGATTGTGATGCCAACGGTAACATCACGGTAGAAGCAGGTGATGACCTGACGTGTACGATTACTAACGATGATGTGCCAGTGCCAGATACGACTATCACGGTGACGAAAGTTGTAGTGAATGACGATGGTGGTACAGGTGTCGTGGCAGACTTCCCGCTATTCTTGCTGACAGATACAGAGCAAATTGCTGTTGTCAGTGGTGTAGCACAGCTTGTAGAACCCGGTACGTACAGTGTCGCAGAGTTGTTGCCAGAAGGTATGGAATATACAGCGACCTTCAGTGGTGATTGTGATGCCAACGGTAACATCACAGCAGAAGCTGGGGATACCCTGACCTGTACGATTACCAACGATGATGTACCAGAAGATACAGACGATGGCTTGCCACTCGCGCAATCCGACCTTGATGTGTGCTGGATTGAAGACCCGAACGGCAACACCAGCGCATGGCAAGTGACCAACGATAATCCTGTACCACTCGCGCAAGGCTCGCAAGCGAAAGTGCTGTTTGACTGGGCAGTGTACAGTGGCGATAGTGTCCTGCAATCAGCCATGCGCTGGGATAACACAGGCGAAGTCCGCATCAACACAGCACTGGCAGACCGCATCATCGTGCGCTGGTACGTGTGGGATAACGATACCACGGGCGATGTCACGGTAATTTCTGCAGATAAACCTGTGGATGTCTGTGAAACAAGCGAACCAGAAACCACGCCAGAGCCTGTTGTCACGGTTGAACCAGAAGTCACAGTTGAGCCAGAAGCCACACCAGAACCAGAAGTGACACCTGTCGTAACTGAACCAACGCCAGAAACCACGCCAGAGCCAGTGGTAACAGAAGAAACGCCAGAACCTGTCGTAACAGAAGAGACACCAGACCCTGTCGTGACTGAGGAAACACCCGAGCCAGTGGTAACGGAAGAAACACCCGACCCTGTGACACCCGAACCATCTGCGGTTGCTGTGGATGTCTGCTGGGTAGAGAACCAAAATGGCGCGAGTACTGTTTGGCGTATCAGCAACCCGAATAGCGTACCATTGCAAGCGGGTACACAAGAAAAAGTCATGTTCGATTGGACAGTCTACGGTGCAGACGATAGCATCATCCAGAGCGCCCAGGCATGGGACCAAACTGGGGATGTGACCGTTAACACCGCATTGGCAAGCCGTATCGAAGTCAACTACTACATCTGGAATAACGGTGTGATTGTCGAGCAACTTGGGCAAATCACTGTGAATGCAGATGAAACTGGCTTGTGTGAGTAAGTTGTAAATCACACAAGCTGTATCAGGGATGATGCTACATCGTCCCAACACACAACAGAAAGACCATCGGCTGGGTGTCGGTGGTCTTTTTGTTCTTTGAACAGGCGACGATATAGACTGAATACAAGGCGTCTATTGATTTCGTGCCGAGCTTATCTTAGACTGCACAGCGCGAACGCCACGAAAGGTAAGCTATGTCAACAATTCCGGTTGTTATTCTGGCAGGGGGACGCGGTACACGCCTCGCAGAAGAAACCCAAATTCGCCCAAAACCAATGGTCAATATTGGCAATAAGCCCATTCTCTGGCATATCATGAAGCAATATGCCCATCATGATTTCAAAGAATTTTATATTGCGCTGGGCTACAAAGGCGATTACATCAAACGCTTCTTTTTAGACTACTATCCAGTCAACAGCAATATCACCATCAATCTTGGCACAGGTGAGCGCCAATTCGATGCTAATGATATTGAAGACTGGACAATTCACCTCATTGATACAGGGGTTGATACGATGACAGGCGGACGTATCTTGCGCCTGAAAGAATATCTGAATAGCGAGACATTTATGGTGACATATGGTGATGGCGTATCTGATGTAGATGTGAATGCCTTGTTGGCACATCATCGCCGTATGGGTAAGCTGGTCACAGTGACGGCTGTGCGCCCACCGGCACGCTTTGGTGGTTTGATTTTCGATGGCGAGATGGTCAGTCATTTCACCGAAAAACCGCAGGCAGGCGAAGGCTGGATTAACGGTGGCTTTTTGGTGTGCGAACCTGCTATTTTCGATTATTTGACGGGTGATGATTCCGTGTTTGAACATGACTTGCTCGAACGGGTGGCGCGGGATGGACAATTGACAGCTTATAAACACGATGATTTCTGGCAGTGTATGGATACCGTGCGTGACCGCGATTTACTGCGTAATTTATGGGATAGAGACGAGGCTCCGTGGAAACTATGGTCATAAACAAAGATTTCTGGCGTGACCGTCCGGTATTTGTCACGGGCGCAACGGGACTCGTCGGCAGCTGGTTGGTGCATTATTTACTAGAAGCCGAAGCCGATGTGGTATGTCTCGTGCGTGATGATGTGCCTCAGAGCGAGTTTGTGCGTCAGGGCTATGCGCAACGGGTGAAAATGGTGCGCGGTGATATTACAGACCGTGACTTACTCGAACGGGCGCTTGGTGAATACGAAATTAAGACGGTGATTCATCTCGCCGCCCAAACGATTGTACAGATAGCGAATCGTAACCCGATTTCTACCTTCGAGAGCAATATTCAAGGCACATGGGAATTGCTAGAAGCCTGTCGCCGTAGTCCACAAGTGGTGCAAATCATCATGGCATCCTCTGATAAGGCATACGGCGCACAAGATAATCTGCCATATACAGAAGATACCCCTCTACAGGGGCAACATCCTTACGACGTGAGCAAATCCTGTGCTGACCTCATCGCGCAAACTTACGCCAATACCTATAATTTGCCTGTCGTCATTACGCGCTGTGGGAATTTCTTCGGTGGTGGCGACTTGAATTGGAATCGGCTCATTCCAGGTACGATTCGTTCGGTTATTCGTGGGGAAGCACCTATCATTCGCTCTGATGGCAAGTTCATACGTGATTATTTTTATGTGGAAGATGGCGCACTCGCGTATATGACGCTCACCCAAGCTCTCGCAGAGCAACCCGAACTCGCCGGACATGCCTTCAATTTTTCTAATGAATTGCAACTAACCGTGCTGGATGTCGTCGAAAATATCTTGCAAGAGATGCAATCCGATTTACAGCCGGATGTGCGGGACGAAGTGCGTCATGAAATTAAGCATCAATATCTGAGCGCAGAAAAAGCCCGTACTACGCTCGGCTGGCAACCAACTTACGCATGGGACGAGGGACTTTCGCGCACGATTGCGTGGTATCAAGCATTTTTTGAGGAGGCAACGGTATGAAAGTAGCTAATTTTACATGCCGTTCGTGCGGCAGTGTCGATATTCACTCGATTCTGGATTTAGGCACGACACCGCTTGCCAACGCACTCCTCAAAACCCCGACACCCGACGATGAAGCGCGTTATCCGTTGCATCTTGTGTTTTGTGCGAATTGTATGCTGGTGCAAATCACGGAAACTGTGCCACCCGAAGAGCTATTCAGTCATTATCTGTATTTTTCGTCTTTTTCGGATACCATGCTGGCACATGCGAAAACGCTCGTTCATCGCTTGGTAGACGAACGGCAACTTGATAGCGATAGCCTCACAGTTGAAGTGGCGAGTAACGATGGCTATCTCTTGCAATATTACAAAGAACAGGGTGTGCCTGTATTAGGCGTTGACCCTGCCGCAAATATTGCAGAAGTTGCAGAACAGAAGGGCATTCCAACGGTTGTGGATTTTTTTGGGACGCAGGTTGCCGAAAAATTAGTGAGCGAAGGTAAACGCGCTTCTGTCATCCATGCGCATAATGTGTTGGCGCACGTTGCGAATCTCAATGATGTGGTCGCAGGGATGGCAACTTTACTAGCCGATGATGGTGTTGTCGTTGTAGAAGCACCCTATGTCAAAGACCTCATTGACCATCTCGAATTTGATACGATTTATCACGAGCATCTCTGCTATTTTTCACTGACTGCTCTCGATAAACTCTTTGCGCGTCATGCCCTGACTATTACGCATGTGGAACGTGTAGCGATTCACGGTGGTTCGTTGCGTATCTTTGCTGAACATACAGACAGTGCTAAACGCCAAGCCTCCGTGACAGCGTTGTTAGCCGAAGAAGCAGGGTGGGGCGTGCATACCCTCAAATTTTACAGTGATTTTCAGGAACGGGTAGAGGGGCTAAAAGCAGACTTAGTTGCTCACTTGCAATCGCTCAAAGCAGAGGGGCATAGTATCGTCGCTTACGGGGCGTCTGCAAAGGGCAGTACGCTACTCAATTATTTTGGCATTAGTGCAGAGACACTCGATTTTGTAGCTGACCGTAGTACAGCAAAACAAGGGTATTATACACCTGGCACGCATTTAGAAATTGTCCCGCCGGAAGCCCTTGTAGAGAAGCAACCAGATTATACGCTCTTGCTCGTCTGGAATTTTGCCGAAGAAGTCCTCGCACAACAGCAAGTCTATCGTGATGCGGGTGGCAAATTCATCATCCCATTGCCGAAAGTGACTATCGTTTGAGACTCACAGAAACAAACATAGCAGGTGTCTATATCATCGACATTGAGCGCATTAGCGATGACCGCGGTTTTTTTGCGCGGTCATTTGATGTTGCTACCTTAGCAGAAAACGGCTTACACACCGACTATCCACAGTGTAATATCTCCTTCAATGCGAAACGGGGTACATTACGTGGGATGCACTATCAGGCTGACCCGCATGGTGAAGTCAAAATTGTGCGTTGTACGACGGGCAGCCTTTACGATGTCGCGTTAGATATGCGCCCTGAATCCGTGACTTATAAGCAATGGGTGGGTGTGGAACTCTCAGCAGAGAATCGCCGGATGTTGTATCTGCCAACAGGTATAGCCCATGGCTTTCAGACACTCGAAGACGCGACAGAAGTTTTTTATATGATGGGAACGGTGTATCATCCACAGAGCGCAAGAGGCGTTCGCTGGAATGACACGGCATTCAGCATAAAATGGTGTGATATTGAACCGCGTATCATGTCTGACAAAGACCGCACTTACGAGGATTTCACAGCATGAGGATACTCGTTACGGGCGGAAGTGGTTTCATTGGGGCGCATGTGCTGGAATTGCTCAAGGCGATAGATGATGTAGAAATTTATGCCACAACGCGCCAGCAAAAAACGAGCGATGACATCACTTGGCAAACCGTGGATTTGTTCGATGCAGGTGCAGTTACTAAGCTCATGCAGACCGTGCAACCGACGCATTTGTTACATTTTGCATGGGATGTGACCCCTAGTAAATATTGGACATCACTTGATAATTATCGCTGGGTACAAGCAAGTCTGCATCTGCTGATGACATTTCATGAGCAGGGTGGGCGACGGGCTGTATTCGCGGGGACATGCGCGGAGTATAATTGGGACTATGGCTATTTAATAGAAAACCACACGCCCATCACTGCACAAACACCCTATGGCAACTGCAAGGCGAACTTGTATCAACTTATCATGAATTACGCGCAACAAGTTGAATTGAGTGTCGGCTGGGGACGGATTTTCTTTCCGTTTGGCAGTGGCGAAAAACCTGAGCGTCTTGTACCGTATGTGATTCGTTCTTTGCTCAACGACACCGTTGCCGAAACATCATCAGGAACACAATTACGCGATTTTCTGTATGTCAAAGATATGGCAAGGGCGTTTGTCGCGTTGCTACAGAGTGATGTACAGGGTGCAGTGAACATGGCATCCGGCAATCCGTTGCGCCTTGCAGATTTCATACATGCAATTGGTGACGCGCTCGGCAAAAGAGAGCTAATCAAATTAGGTGCCAGACCAGACGGTAATCAACCAACCGCACTCCTTGCGGATACCACCCGTTTACACAAAGAAGTCGGTTTCATACCACAATACACGCGCCAAGAAGGCATCCAAGAGACGATTGCATGGTGGCGCGAACAAGAGAGAGAAAACAAAGATGAGTGACGATAGACAACAATTTGCTGAACGCAATACAGAGATGATTCAAAAAATGGCGTCGGATAGTCGCGTCCAAAATGCGACACAAGCGTGGTTCGACAGCACGTTTTCGTATGAATATTCGTATCATTTTCGCTGGATGGGGATTCCTATCATCCAATACCCGCAAGATATGGTCGCTATGCAGGAGATAATCTGGCAAGTGAAGCCCGACCTCATTATTGAAACAGGCATAGCGCGGGGTGGCTCGCTCATTTTTTATGCGTCCCTGCTCAAGATGATGGAAATAGACGGCGAGGTGCTGGGTATTGATATTGATATTCGCCCGCATAACCGCGAAGCCATTGAAGCGCATCCTGTTTATGACCGCATTAGCATGTTAGAGGGATCATCCATTGACCCAGCTATCATCGAACAAGTTGCGCAACATGCTAAAGGTAAAAAACGAGTGCTTGTTGCGCTGGATTCTTTGCACACACACGGACATGTCACAGAAGAACTTGCCTTATATAGCCCATTCGTGACCAAAGATAGTTATCTGGTTGTCTTTGATACGGTCATTGAAGATATGCAACCTGAGTATTCAGATAATCGCCCATGGGGGCATGGCGATAACCCGAAAACAGCCGTGCATGATTTCTTGAAAAGCACCAGCCGTTTCGAGATTGATACAACTATTCAGAATAAGTTGCTCATCAGTGTTGCGCCGGATGGCTATCTGCGCTGTTTAGCCGATGCGTAAAACGATTGCTATGATAGAGTCTGGAAAATAAATCAAACTTCGTAGGGAGGTTGCTGTGTCCGCGCCCGCTCGGACAGAGACACAGCCTAGCCCTACAATTAAAACTTTTATGCCTCTGCACATGTCTTACTGACGTCTTACAATAATGGCTTGCAAAATAGAAACCCCGCTTGTATCGTAGCGAGTAATTCAAACTCATAAACGAGCCAAGGAATTTTCATGGCGAGTCCTGCAATCGAAAAACAAATTCCCGTCGATATTAACGAACCCACACGAAACCGACTTCTCGATGAGCTAAAATCAACATGGGCATATCGAGAGTTGCTGGGATTTTTGGTCTGGCGCGATGTTAAAGTACGCTACAAACAAACGGTCTTAGGCGTCTCTTGGGCGATTCTGCAACCCTTATTAACGATGGTCGTCTTCACTATATTTTTCGGTAATTTTGCGCAAATCCCATCTGACGATTTGCCATATCCGATATTCAATTTTGCCGCGCTTGTACCTTGGACATACTTCACAACGGCGCTTAACTCAGCATCCACCAGCTTAGTAGCGTCGTCGAATATGCTGAAGAAAATTTACTTCCCACGTATGGTATTACCCTTATCCGGTGTGATAACAGGTTTGGTAGATATGAGCTTGTCATTCAGCATGCTCATTTTGCTGTGCTTCGCCTTTGGGGTCAGCATTGCACCGACCTTTATCTTCTTGCCTTTGTTCGTGTTGATGGCAATGTTGACGGCACTTGGCTTCGGCATGTGGCTATCGGTACTTAATGTGCAATTTCGTGATGTACGGTTTGCAATGCCTTTCATCATTAATCTTTGGTTGTTCATCACACCAGTCATTTATCCAACCAGCATCATTGATGAACAATGGCGTTGGTTACTTAGCTTAAACCCGATGGTGAGCGTAATTGAAGGTTTTCGTTGGGCATTGTTGGGTAGCGGCAACGCCCCTGATGAGACGATTTTTATCTCGCTGGGTGTGATACTGTTCTTGGTCGTCACAGGTACAATCTATTTCAACCGTTCAGAAGGGTTCTTCGCTGATGTCGTCTAATGATACCTATCGTTCAATTGAAGTCGAATCGCTGGGTAAGATGTACAACATCGGTAAATTACAAAACCAGCGCGAAGAATTTCTGGCGACATCTGTTATCAAGTCCTTGGTAGCGCCTGTGCGCCGTGCATACAAATTGGCACGCGGGCAAGCCAGCGCGGCTGCGGATTTGGATCAAGAATTTTGGGCGTTGCGCGATATTAATTTCACGGTCAATGCTGGCGAAACCGTCGGCATTATCGGGCGCAATGGGGCAGGCAAAAGTACGCTCCTCAAAATCCTGACACGCATTACCCGTCCAACCGAAGGACGCACCATCACACGCGGACGGGTTGCCTCGTTACTAGAAGTGGGTACAGGGTTTAACATGGAACTGACTGGACGCGAGAATGTCTACCTCAACGGTTCGATCTTAGGCATGTCCCGCACAGAAATTGACGAGAAGTTTGATGAAATTGTTGCCTTTTCTGGAGTCGAAAATTTCATTGATACACCCGTCAAGCATTATTCGAGTGGGATGGGCGTGCGCTTGGCATTTGCTGTTGCGGCACATCTCGATACGGATATTTTGCTCGTAGACGAAGTGCTGGCAGTAGGCGATGTGGCATTCCAGAAAAAATGCTTTGCGAAAATCAGCGATGTGGCAAGCGAAGGGCGCACTGTGCTGATGGTATCGCATAATATGCAAGCCGTATCACGTTTCTGCGAGAGAGGCATTCTGCTGGAAGAAGGGCGCTTAATACAAGATGGACCTATCCGCGAGGTCGTTGCATCGTATTTATCGCTTGATGATACGGCGTCGGAAGCGCGTGAGTGGGACAGTATCGAATCGGCACCTGGTAACGAAAAAGTGCGCTTGAAAAGTGTGCGTGTTTATTCGGATATGCCAAGTTCGCCAGGGGTGTTTGATGTGCGCTATCCAATTCATGTCGAGTTTGAATATTGGGCATTAGAAGAAGGCGCGACCTTTGCTCCTGCTTTCTTGCTCCGCGACGAGACAGAGACGGTTGTTTTCTTGACAGGGGGCATGACGCAAACAACGTGGCGCGAAAAACCCCGTAGCAAGGGTTTGTACCGTAGTGTATGTCACATTCCGGCAAATTTCTTGGCAGAAGGGCAATACACCATTGACCCACATATCCATAATGTGAGTGAAAAAATCTTGCGTCCAGTTAACTATGTAGATTTGAAATCGACCCTGCGCTTCACCATTTATGATGAGGTACAAGGAGATACGGCAAGGGGCTTATATTCAGGTCATTTCCCCGGTGTGGTGCGCCCGATTTTAGATTGGGATACGCAACATGTCGAATCTGCTGATTCTGTATTTCTTTGAATCTTTAGGTAATTAGGTAAGACTATGCAAAACGCAGAACAACCTTTTTTTTCAATTGTATTGCCGACTAAGAATCGTAGCCAAGTTGTGGGAGACGCGATAGAGAGTGTACTCTGGCAAACCTTCGATGATTACGAGCTAGTCATCATTGATAATGATGATTCAGATGCGACTAAGCAGGTGGTTGAGCAATACACTGACCCACGCATTCGTTATGTGCGTACAGGTGAGCTTTCGATGCCGGATAATTGGGACGTAGGTATTCGTTCAGCATCAGGAACATATGTTACTGTGTTGGCAGATAAGCATGTCCTTTTGCCAACAGCGTTGCAAAAAATTTACGACGCTACTCAGCTGACAAACAGCCGTATCATTACGTGGGAACATCAGACTTTTCATGATGCAGAGGGACATGGGTATTTGCAACCTTCTTTAGCCACGCAAGAGTGGTTTGTAATAACAACAGAGACTATTCTTGGTTACTATTGGGCAACCACAGAGAAGCAGTTCATCAAAGGACGTAATCATCTCCCCCGTGGTTATAATTCTGCTACGCATCATTCACTCATTGCTGATATTTCGGGGGAACTAGACCGTGTATGCAGTTATATCGCACCAGATTATACATTTGGCTTTGCGCAATTAGCACTTGAAGATAGCGTATATCACATTGATGAGGTGTTATATGCTATCAGTGTAAAACATAGCAATGGACGCAATCTAGTCGTGAAGCGCAATCTAGAAGACATCTGGGAGTCTTTTGGAGGTAAAGAGAATTTTTATAATGCCGTACCTGTAAAATCAGCATCATTGATAAATAATCAAATCTACAATGATTATATGAACATGCAAGTGAAAATGGGTGGCAACCTTGCTCATCATCCTTTTGATGCTGTGGCTTATTATGCCTTCTTATTTATCGAAATTGCGCAGAGAACAGCGTTAGGTGTTGATATGTCACCGGAAGTTAAGGCATGGGAGCAGGCGCTAAATGCCGAGCCAGAGCATATCCAAAAAGCTGTACGAGAAAGAGTGCATCGCCCATCTATTTCAGTTTGGGGTAAGCTCAAGCGAATGATTAAGCTAAAACTACAAGAAGCCCGCACGTCTTCATCTGAGCAAGCGCATTTCAGATATTATTCTACACTACTGGATGCTGTGCGTAGTCATTATGCTGTGTCCCAAGCCTCTGCTTATGATAAATGAATAATTATCACTAGAACTCTACATCAACCAAAAAGGCTCTTGATGTTATTTTCTGCACCCGAGTGTACGTGTATTTTGTCTTGCTCGCCTCTTCATAATATTTGATAGTAGTCACAACGGAGTTCTTCTATGTTAATTACTGTCATTATCCCCGTTTATAATGCCGCATGCTATCTTGAACAATCTATTAAGTCCGTGTTGATACAACCAGAGGTTGCCGAAATTCTTCTTGTGGAAGATGGGTCAACAGATGATAGCCTTGCCTTATGCAACCGCTATGCAGAGGAATATGATAGTGTCTGCGTCTTACAACATCCAAATGGTATCAATAAGGGGGCAGCCGCAAGTAGAAACTTGGGGATACTAAACGCAAAGCATGAAATGATTGCTTTTTTAGATGCAGATGATTATTACGCGGCAAATCGCTTTGCTTTTGCAAGTTCTATACTGGAGTCAGATCCAACAGTAGATGGTGTTTATGAAGTCATCGGCATGCACTACGAAAATGAAACTGCGCGGCTTGAGTGGCAAGAGCGTCACCCAGAATCATATGAATCAGGTATATTCACGGCTATAGAACGCACCCCTTCTGACGAACTTTTTGAGAAATATCTTCATCGTGGTCATTTGTTCTTCAGTGGCAATGCTCTTACGATTCGTAAATCAGCATTGTTGCGTGTAGGCATGTATTCTGAGACAAGAGTACAAGAAGATATTATCCTGTGTTACAAACTGGCGTCAAAGTGCAAATTAGTAGCTGGTAATTTGGAAACACCGAGTTCTTTTTATCGTATTCACGGAGAAAATTCATCATCTTATGTAGGTAAGCCTTACGAAGCAGAACGGCGGGATATGATTGTTTGGCGTACTTTATGGGAGTGGAGTATTGAACATCTTGATACGTACAGCCAACGTGCGTTTATGCAAAGATATGTGAGGGCATTTCTCAACCGTTATAAACATGAGATATGGTTACGTCGTAACACATTACGTATTGCAGACTGCCTAGATATATTATTCCACCATCCACATCTCATTTTGCATAAATATTTCCGACAAACTATCTATAGGCGTCATTAGCGTATCTATTATTCGTTGCTAGATAGATGCTATGGGACACCATAAAACCCAAAATGCTGAGTATGCTTCCTCAGCATTCTGCTTTCACTGCTTTCTATTAGCTTCTAAAACTATAGCTGACCACTAATGAGTGGAGTACGCTTTGAAGCGTCGTTATCCGGCTCTGTAGTAATCAAAAATGTAGAGTAGGAATCAATGGGTGTAGATGATTGGAAAATTAACGATCCTTGTTCATCTTCATTCACAGTGACTTGCCCAACAAGATCGACAATTTCTCCGTCAATTAACCATAGTTGATAGAGGCGCTCAGGCGCACTGACTTCAAGACCTTCTATATACAATGAACCAACTTGTGTGTTTGTATCCCAAGTAAAAATAACCTCAACGCTACCATGGACATCAATATCGTCACTAACAGTTCGTGAGTTAGCGGCATTGGTAAAGGTAAGTGTAACTGGTGCTGGTATCACTTCAGTCGCTAGTAGTGTTGGAACAGGAGACGGTTGCACTACAGCGATGTCAAGTAATTCGCGGGTATCCTCAAGCACGATGTTGAGTTGGTTGTTTTGCCATAACAGTAGCGCATTGCTTCCTATGAGTAAAATAAGTAAAAGACTAGCAACAAGCAAAAATACTGGTCTCGATGCAGAGACTAGGGGCGGCGCTGAAGCACCAACAGTCTCTTGATTGTGAGTTTCTGAATTATTTGATGGTGTGACGATATTCAAGGGTGGAATGCGTTCTATTTGTGCATCTAAGGTATGATGATGCGTCGTACCAATCTGTTTTTCCACCCGCAAAGGTATATTCAATGGCGGGATAGAATCTGGTTGTTGTGCTTTAGTAATTGCAGGAAGATAATGCCACGCTTCGACAATATCTCTATAAGTAACCAATGCGGCAACTGCTTTTGGGCAGTCAGCAAGATGCTCTTCTACAAATTGTGTTTCTTCTACGTCTGTCGCCCCAATTGCATATGCTTCGATGAGCGTCATCACCTCTTCGCAGGGTACAGGTTGCTCACTTGCCATTATTTTCGCCTCTTTATTGCTATCAACTTACACTAAAATCTTCACTATGCTAAGGATAAAAGTAGGGTTGCTGTTCTTACTAGAGAACACTAAATACACTCTTAGTCTGATGATAATCTAATCGTAGATACCTCATTTTGCCAATTTTCGCGTAATTTTTGCAGTCCAAGTCGTATCCGTGATTTTACAGTCCCAAGTGGTATACCAAGATGTTGTGCAATAGTAGGATGTGTCATACCTTTGAAAAATGCCATCAGGATGACTTGACGCTGTTCGGTTGGCAAATCATCTAGCAAGTGTCTCAGCAGTTGTGCATTATCGAGCTTAGTTTCAAAAGAGGGTTCGTCGCGTGCTAACAGGTGTGGTAGTTTGTCCAATGGGGATTCTAAGGTCGGCGGACGTCGATTTTCATACCGTAGCCTGTCAATTGCTGTGTAGCGCGTGATCGTAAGCAACCAACTGCTAAAACTACCTTTCTGTTCATCCCACTTTTCTGGTTGTTCCCAAATAGCGAGAAAAATATCTTGCACGACTTCTTCTGCCAGCACCTTATTGTTGAGGACAGTTTTTGCCATACTAAACGCTAATCTATAATGCCGATGGTAAAGTATTTCTAAACAGCGTTGGTTTCTTCGTCGCACGCATGCCATCAGCGTAGTATCCTGCCAAGTTTGTTTATCCCTATCACTCATCCGCATCTCACATTATTCAAACAACATAAATGCACCTATGCGTGTACAGTAATACACGCATAGGTGATAAAATTCCAACAGAATTTAACAAAAATATGCGGTGCTGCCTATACCAGACAGCACACACATCATTTTTTCAGTCTGTGCAATCAACGTGGTATTAATACGCTATCAATCACATGGACAACACCGTTACCAGCTTGAATATCTGTAGCAAGTAAACGGGTATCGAAATCAAGTGCAACACCCTGCGCATCTACCCCAATATTAATACCACTACCTTGCAAGGTAGCAATACCTTGTACACCCGCAATATCAGTTGAGAAAGCACGGGTAGGGGCTACGTGATAGAGCAATACACTCGTCAGTAAGTCGGTATCAGCGAACAATTCTTCAGCAGTCAGACCCAAATCTGCGAGTAATGCTAAGAATGCTGCGTTGGTAGGTGCGAAAACAGTGAATGGTCCATCACCTTGCAAGGCTTCTACCAGCCCAGCCGCCTGCAGAGCATCTACCAAAATACTAAAATTAGGATCGCTAAGAGCGATGTCCACTACCGTGCCAGGGTTATTACCACCAGCCAAGAGGGGCGCAACAGTGTTGAAACTAATAGCCGCGAGTGCAACTTGTGGGGTAGCAAGGCGGTTAATCGCACCTACGTAGTAATACGTGCCATTTGCCAGTGCTGTACCGGAAAGATCCAAGACCGCAGGACCTGTAGTGCCGGCGGCAACAACAGATAAGTCGTAAGTTCCGGCAGGTACATTGATGGTGGTGCCACTACCAAAGGGTAAATTCTGTACCACTGCTGTGCCATCAGGCAGGATAACATCCACATTAGGCGCATCTTCGATACCATGGAACACGGTAACACTTGCTTCCCCTGCACCTAACGAACCGTATGGTTCGCTGACTACACCTGCGGTCAGAGTACCGCTATTGAGCGAACCAATAGCGTTAATTGTCAACCATTGTCCTGCTCCAAGTGTTACGTCTACAGGACCAATAGCAGCATCTGCCAGTGATGTACCTGCAGGAGCGACAGCAATACTGTATGTATCGGGTACAAGTTGAACCCATCCACTGATTTGACCAAATGTGAGTGTTTGAATACCACTCAACTCACCATTAACATAAATTTCGACAGCAGGCGTATCTGGCGAGAAGTGGGCAATACGAATTTGCGCAAGCTCGCCACCATCTTGTGCCTGAGCAATCAGAGACGTCATCAATACGAGTATGATGACAGTGATAAAACGGGTCATGTGTTTCATATACGTTACTTCCTTCACTATTATTGTTCGTGCGTAGTTGTGAAACTACACTTGTTGAATATCCACAATAGTTATCGTGCGAAGGAGGCTGTTAGATCAATTAAGTAGCTGATTTTTAGTAGCTACTCATTTTAGAGCATGGTTAAACCTGCGAACTCTCAGTTCAAGGATCTATAGTAAACAGGGTCATTTGTGGCTGTTTATCTAACAAAACCAATGCTCTGCTACAAATCGCCCAAGGAAACGATACGCATTAGTGTTTAATTAGCTAGTTGATCCAAGCGCCTCTTCCATACGATTTATGTGATGTAACCGAGCATCATAACGGGATAATGTTGTTCGGTTGCGTAGACATTTATCTATTCTATGGAGGAAGTAATATGTTCAACCGTCGTATAATTGTTTGGATCGTTGTACTCGTACTCAGTGCTGTTACTATGAATGCTGTATCCGCACAAGAATCCTCACCCGCCTACATCCAGATTAACAACAGCAACATCAGCGTCACTGCAACAGAACGTCCGCAGGTTGTTGTTCAATTTGGTAACCGTGGGCAACAAACAGTCGAGAATGTTGGCATCTTGTGTGTTGCGCTCGGTGAATTACGCATTCAACGTGCATTCACCTACAATGCGTTCCCAAGTTCAAGCATTGCACCTGCTCTTCCTGGTGTAGCTTTACCCAACCAAGCGGTATCTTATCCTAGTGCGTTTAGCTATCTTGGTTTAGCAGATGAATTCACTGACTTGCGTCCTGGTCAAAATTTCAATATTGCGTTCCAGCTCCAAATTGCCCAAGATGATGACGCTACAACCAATGGCGGAGATGTACTTTGTGCTTTAGTAGATGGTTCAGCCGTCTCTGGAGCAGCTATTGGACTTGGCTTGGGTGCGGCTAACCTTACAGACCAAGCTGTAATTGACCTTGTGGCATCTGTTGCACTAGACCTTACAGCGGTTTCTGTGACTGTGCGCTAACATCGTTTACTGTTTGTTGTATCGTCAAAGCGGGAGCTAAGTAAGCTCTCGCTTTTCTATTCATGTGCGATTCTGATTCCAAGACATGCCATAAAACCAAAAATGCTGAGGATGCTCCCTCAGCATTTTGTTTTCACTGCTTTCTATCTTTTTAGCTAGTCGCGTCGTCTGCCTCTGACATTTCTTCGATAGCATCATCAAGGGCATCGACTGTATAACGTTGTTCCTCGGTCAATTCGCCTTCATCGAGTTGTACGACGACTGCCATACGGATGAGTTCACCAAATTCGTTGGCATCACTATAAATGCCCTGCACGCCCGTATAGTCTGCCGTGTTGGTGAGCCATGTTTGTAAATCAGCCGCGCTATTGCCTACATCGGCTAAACCCGCGACGAGCAAGTTAAGACCATCGTAGTACAGCGCACTGGTTTCAGTTGGTGACGTGCCGTAAGTTGTCTCGTAGAGGTCAACGAAATCTTCGCTGATAGTATCATCTACAATATCTGACCAAAGGCGTAAGGCATAGAAATCAAGCTCGCCTTCGTTAATCGTCAGCAGATTGTCATCCCCATAGGCATAGACCACATCGCCATCCCAATCACTCTCCGCCAGTGCATCCAGCAATATTTGGGTGTTACTGAGCGTATCCGCCACGATAACCGCATCAGGATTTTCTTCGCTGATAGTCGCTACAATATCGCTCATATCGCTTGTGTCGAGTGCATGGCTTTCGTTGACTGTTAATTCTACTGAATCATCGTCAACATCATTGATAGCTTCGATGACGGCTTCGGCTGTGGCGTTGGCATACAGGCTATCAATAGCCACCAAGCCAATTTCTTCAGCGTCCAACTCGCTCATGGCAAATTCAACCGCCATACGTCCAAGGGTGGTGTCATTAGCGCGTAGTTGAAACAGGTTATCAGACAGATTTGTATATGCGCCGTCGATACCACTAGCCGTCATCAACAAGGGTACGTTGATAGCGAGGTCGGCAGGCAGTAGGGCGTTTGAGTCCAAGCCAAGAATCGCTACAACGCCATCTGCTTGCAGACTTGCGATAGCTTGGTTCACATCGGCTGAGTTGCCAACAGCTTCATATTGGACGCGCAGACGATAAATATTGCCATTATCTGCTTTAATACCACCATCATCATTGACTTCGTCTACAGCAAGGTCAACAGCGTTTCGCATGACTTCGGCTTGTGCCGGATTGAGGTCTTCATCGGTGATGAGTACGCCAATTGTCACGGTAGTAACGTCTTGGGCAGCGACAGCGATGCTGAGTGCGAAGGTGAGCAATAGGGCAAGCAGAGTACGTTTGATGTTCATAGGTATTATCTCCTGTGAGTGTCTAAAGGTATTGATTATTCGTAGCGCAAGGCTTCGATTGGATGTAATTGGGCGGCGCGGTTTGCTGGATATGCGCCAAAGAACACGCCTACCAGCATTGAGAATCCAACGCCGAGCAAAACGGATTCCGGTGTGATGACAGCGACTAGCAAGTCCGTTTGGGTGATACCCCACGCGGCAAGGAAACTGAGTGCGATACCAATCAGACCGCCAAGCGTGCTGAGGACAATCGTTTCAATGAGAAATTGCGTCACAATATGACGGTATTTCGCACCAACCGCTTTCCGCAGACCAATTTCACGGGTGCGTTCCGTCACGGATACCAACGAGATATTCATGATGCCAATCCCACCGACGACAAGTGAAATACCTGCAACTGCGCCTAAGAACAGCGTCAGAATACCTGTCACTTGACCGACGATTTCTAGCAGGTCATCTTGGCTGATGACTGTGAAGGTATCTTCTTCATTGATGCCAACATCGTAGCGGTCACGCATCAAGAACAGCACATCGTCAGCTACTTGGTCGATGTCGTCTGCGGTGGTAGCAGACATGGTAATGACTGTTACAGGGTTATCTGTACCGCGTTCTGTTGTTGCACCGAATAGCGTACGATAAGCGGTATTTATGGGGACGTATGCTGTTGCACCACCGCCACCTGTTAAGCCGCCGCCTTCACTTTCGACCATACCAATAATTTCAAAACGCACACCATTCACCCGCACAAAGCGCCCGACTGGGTTCAGTTGCCCATAGAGGTCTTCTGCTGTGTCTTCGTCAATGACAATCACCCGTTCGGCGTTGTCGTTATCAGTGATGGTGAAGAAATTACCAAGTTCCATATTGATAGTCAGCACATCTGTTACGTTGGCTGTTGTTCCCGTAATGCTCACAACAACGGTTGTATCTTCGTATTGCAACTGTCCCGTGCTGACGTACTGTGGCGCGACACCATCCAAATTAGCGACTTCATTTTCTATCGCTTCTGCATCTGCAAGCGTGAAGGTGTCTTCACCTGCGGAGGGTCCAAATTCTGCACCTGGTACAACGGCGACGATGTTCGAGCCAGCGCCTTCGATTTCGCCTGTGATGGCACTTTCAACACCTTCACCAATCGACACCAGTGAGACGACGGCTGCCACCCCGATGATGATGCCGAGCATAGTCAGTGCCGAGCGCAATTTGTTTGCCATTAGCGCACTAAAGGCGACCTGTATATTCTGGCGGAATGTCATGCGGGTACGCCTTCCTCTACTAATTCTGCGTGTTTCTCATCCCAGAGCATCGTCAAGGTATCGGGCATCTCATGGAGCAAACCATCACGCAAGTAAATACACCGTTCGGTCTGTATCATCACCTCTGGGTCGTGCGTGACAATGACGAGTGTGATACCTTCGTTTTTGTGCAAATTCTTGAAAAGTGTCAGGATTTCGTCGCCTGTTTCGGTGTCTAAGTTACCGGTTGGCTCGTCAGCGAGAATCATGGCTGGGTTTGTGACCAATGCGCGAGCAATCGCCACCCGTTGTTGCTGACCGCCAGATAACTCGGTTGGTTTGTGGTCAATACGGTCTCCTAAGCCAACGATTTCTAGTGCTTGGCGTGAGCGTTCATGCCGTTCGCGGGTGTCGATACCTGCATAAATCAGGGGCAAGCCGACATTATCGAGAATGGTCATGTTTGCCAGCAAATTAAACTTCTGGAACACGAAGCCAATGCGCCGATTACGAATATCTGAGAGCTTATCTTCTGATAAAGCACTCACTTCTTCACCGTCAAGGCGATAGTCACCACTGCTTGGTTTATCGAGTGCGCCGAGAATTGCCATCAGCGTGCTTTTGCCACTGCCAGAAGGTCCCATGATGGATACCATCTCGCCTTCATTGACCCGTATCGAAACGCCTTTGAGCGCATGAACTTCGTTATCGCCCATGGTGTAGACTTTACGGATGTCGTGTGTTTGGATAACAGGTTTTGGGTCATTATCAAGCGTCTCAAATTCCATGATTAGTCCTCCTCCACGATGACGACTGTTTGACCAGCCGTGAGGTCGCCTTCAATGACGATGACGCCATCTGCACTGTAACCAGGTGTGACGGCAACATCGACTTCTTCACCATCTTGTACAACTGTGATAAATTCACCAAGTTCGTCGTTGCGCTGAATAGCACGTCTTGGCACGACAAAGACACTATCTAGCGTTGCCACTTGGATATTCACATCGGCACTCATGCCCAGCATCACATCTTCGTTGCTATCTGTGAGGTCAACGCGCACATCGTAAGTGGTGATACCTTGTTGGGTGTTGGCAACTGGCGTGATACGACTAACTGCGCCATTCAAAACAGTGTTCGGTAGCGCATCGAGCGTAATTTCTGCGGTTTGCCCGATTTCTACATCCATAATGTCGAGTTCATCAATTTGGGTGATGACGTGTAATTGGCTATTATCAACCAGCGTGACGGCAACTGTTCCCATGCCTACTTGTTGGTCTGCTACGATAGCAACATCCGTCACTAAGCCATCAAAAGGTGCAATGAGTGTGGCATCTTCTAGCTGATTTTGGGCTTGTTGTAGTTGTAGTGTGCTGGTGTTCACTTGTGATTGCACGCCCGCTAATTCCGTCTCTGTTGCGCCATCTTGCAATGCCTCTAACGCGAGTTCGGCTTGTTCTAACTGAGCACGTGCGGCATCTACATTCGCATCGTTTTGTACATTCGCTGTCGTGATGTCACATTGGGCAACGGTCACATCATAATTGTTCTGTGCATCACGGAGCGCCGTGCCAGCTTGCGAATCGGGGTCGGGCAAGAAATTGGGGTCAACCTCAAAGCCAGCATCTACATAATCATCATAGGCGTCTTGTGCGGCTTCCAGACCATCTTCGGCTGTCGTCAGCCCAACGCAATTGACCAGAATTTGTGCGTCGCTGGTATCTTGTGCCAAAATAGCGGATGCAAGGCTTGCTTGTGCGTTAGCGATACTGGCATTTGCCTGTGCTAATTCAAGGGCTGTGGGGTCTTCGATCATCATATCGAGATTTGCTTGGCTGGCATTCACGCCTTCTTGCGCAAGATCAACTTGTAGTTGCAAATTCTCTGTTGTGAGGCTTGCCAGCACATCGCCTGCCAGAACGGTATCGCCAATTTCGACATTCACATCAGCGACAGTTTCTGCCACCGAAAAACTGAGAAGGAGCGTGCGTTCTGGCGAGATAACACCTGTGCCATCGACTTCAACGATAATGTCACGTTGTTCGACAGTAGGGCTAGTTTCAGTCTGTGCGTCTGCGGTATCTGTATCCTGCGAAAATAGAAATATGACACCCGCCAATGCGATGAGTAGCAAAGTGGCAGGGATGCCATACTGTAAATATCGTTTCATGGTTTGTCTGTCCTTTGGTGTGTGTTTTATGTTGGTTTTCGTTGACAGTTTCAGTAAATCACACACATGGCTGGGGACGTAGTGCCTGCCGTCACGATTGCACATGCAGAGTGCATGTTGTCATATGACATTGTCATACCCACATATGACAGTAGGCATATCCCACGATGACGACAGATACGGTAAGCTAAGCGTATGTCTATTCGTAGAAGGGCATTTAGCACAGTATGAAACAACCGATTGAAAAAAATCTCTTGCGGACATTCCGTTTATTCTTGTTGATACGTCTCATTATGACACTTGTATCGTTTGTTGCCCGTGTGCCACCGCAGGGGATTCCGGTTCTCACAATGATGAATGTGATTGTCGTAACGGGTTTGTTGATTTATCTCAGTAGCGAGCGCATCCATCGCATTATGCAACAACTTTATTTGCCTGTTGCACTTGTTGTCGTCACCTTGCACCTCATCATTGAGCAACGTCTCATACAAATTGGCTTAACGCGGCTTGGTCAATCAGACATCCGCGAGATTCCGCCATGGCTGGAGTCATTCACCTTACCTGAGGTTGAAGGCGTGGTAATCCCTGTTTTGCTGACGTTGATGACACTGGCTTTTATGTTTGTGCCATTAGTGATTTTGAGTTGGCAATATCGTTTCCGTGTAGTAATTGCCTTCACAGCAGGTATCTTCATTTTCGATACCACCCTCGTCATAGTCATGAGCTACTATATTCAAATGGATTTACCCTTTGAAATACTCGCCAACATCGTCAGTGGAAATAGTTTTCTGATTGTGGGCTATATCGTGACGCGCATCATGGCAACACAACGGGAGCAAAAAGAGCAACTTGCTACCGTAAATCGACAATTGGTTGCCTATGCAACCACACGCGAGCAATTATTCGTAACACAAGAGCGCAATCGACTTGCGCGTGAATTGCACGATACACTGGCACATACCATGAGCGCCGTAACTGTCAAGCTCAATGCAGTCGGCATCCTGTGGGAAAAAGACTCGCAACGTGCGCAAACCATGCTCAATGAAGTGATTGCCACGCTCAATGATGGTAATGATGAAACACGGCGGGCATTGCGTGACTTACGGGCATCACCACTCGATGATATGGGCTTGGTGCTGGCAATTCGCAATCTAGCAGAATCGGCGGCGCAACGGGGTAATTTCGCACTCGATTTACAGACGCCAACTCGTGATATGCGCTTTTCACCCGACATCGAACAAGCCATCTATCGCATTGCACAAGAATCGCTTGCCAACGTAGTCGAACACGCAGAAGCAAGCCATGTGAGTGTTGTGATGGATATGTATGATGTGGCACTCAAGCTAACGATTCGTGATAATGGCACTGGCTTTCCTATAGATACCGTAGAATCAAAAAATGGCGATGGTCATTTTGGCTTGTTAGGCATGCAGGAACGCGCCAGCATGATTAATGGTACACTGGTTATCGACAGCAAAGAACGGCTCGGAACATCTGTATCGCTCACTGTGGAGACAGCTTTATGATACACATCGTAATTTGTGATGACCAAGCTATTGTGACAGAGGGCTTGCAGGTCATCTTAGAAAGTGACCCTAATTTGACAGTCGTCGCCATAGGGCAAGATGGTGTACAGGCAATTGAATTGGTTGCGGAACACGCGCCGGATATTATCCTCATGGATTTGAAGATGCCGGGCAAAAATGGTATCCAAGCGACACGCCACATCAAAGCACATCATCCCGAAACGAAGGTGCTTGTGCTGACAACTTACGACGCTGACGAGTGGGTATTCGATGCCGTTCGTAGCGGGGCGGCTGGCTACTTGCTAAAAAACACGCCCCCTGCTGACCTTATCAAAGCGGTGAAGCAAACCGTAGCAGGGGAGACGCCAATAGACCCAGCCGTCGCCGGAAAATTGTTCACACACGTCAAACATGCGGAAAGTAACGTCACACCGGCAACTGCTAACGCTGACCTGAATAAGCTCAGTGAACGTGAACAAGAGGTTTTGCAACTGATGGCGAAGGGCTTATCGAATAAACAGATTGCTGCACAACTATTTTTGTCCGAAGGCACCATTCGTAACTACGTCAGCAGCGTATTCGGCAAGCTCAATGTCTCTGACCGCACCCAAGCAACCCTCATCGCTGTGCGACATGGGTTGGTGAGTTAGCCGAGAATCTAAGCAAGCAAAAGTAATTTCTTTGCAATCTCTACGGCAATAGGTGTCACTTCTAGTAGATTTTGTGCCGCTTCTTTGAGCATGTTACCTGTAGATTCTAGCTTACGTTTACGAGGTTTTTCTTCAGCGGCAAGCTCGGCTGCATCATTTGCATACTCTTGAACTTCTTCTGCTATCTCTTTCTGAGATGGATCAACTTTGTTCAACTCAGTTTCAAGTTGTTGCAAGAGTTGCTTGATTTCATCGCGTAGTGGATCATCCTGTGTACTCCCGATAACACCATGATTTATAACTAAATCGCCTTGTACAGTGTTTTTGAAGGGGCTATCTTTGATGTCACGACCAGCGTGTACAGAGTTATCTTGACTATTATCTTCCATAGAATATTCTCCTGAAATTCCTTCAAAATTTTGCCCTAATTGTGTTGCACTTGTGAACATCTTATCAATATATACAGATGGCTGTCCTGATTGTGCCATCATTTCACGATGGTGTTGATTTGCCATATGTATTTCTTTGAGCATCGGCGCAGGGTCAACTGCTTCTTCACTTTTGGGACATAAGACACTCATTTGTGCTTTGACTAGCTTGAAGACATAGCTATATTCCCAAAAGTGAGGTGTTTCACTATCTCTACACTCAATACATCCACAAGGAATTTGCTTATTGACTTCGATATGCTCGAATGAATCATTGAGCTTATCAATTTCATAGCTAATTATTTGAAAAAGTCGTTCGCGCTCATTACCGATGACACGGATTGTAATTTCATTACCCTTATAATTTTCTTTCACTTCAGCATATGCACCATGCATTCTGAGGACAACACCTGTTTTCCAGACAATATCATCATCAATGTGTTCGTGCATAGCAACAATCAAGCGTGTGATGATACCTTTCGGCATGAACTCGTACTCATAGCGTAACACGAGATTGTTACTAACATCCCAATCGTACTTGGGCTGATTGGCATTCAACAACTGAGGCGCAATATATACTGGAGAATTAGGTATTTGATAGCATAGCTTGAAGCGTATCATTAATTGTAATAGTTGGTCGTGCATCCGATTGTATTGCTCATCCGACCAAACATCACGTAAGTCTGCCATTGTGAAGCGCCCAAAGCGGTCTGCAATTGGTTTGTGGTCAATCACACCATAAACTGCACTCGTACCCCATTCAGGTTTTAAAATAACATAATGCTTGAGAATAGGATCATCATTGAAATGCAAGCAGACCCCTAAATCATGTAGGTAGCCCAATATTTGATCCATATTATCTTCGTTTTTTAATCCCTCGCCTATACAAGTTTGAATATACGCTTCGTATGTTATGTAATTACGTGGGTTTTTCTCAAGCGCAGTACGTACATCAACCCAACTGCGGGGCAATTTCGTTCCTACATGTGGGAGTTGTAGCATCTGATGTGCTATTTCGCGTCTTATCTTATCTAGCCCGCGTTTGGTTGCTAGATTACATGCCATAATGTGCTTGATGTTCAAGAAGCGTCCTCGCAAGCCTGTCTCATTGATTTGGCGTGCGCGGTCTCCACGCTCATTAAGTACAATCAAGACAGGACTTTTGCCACCAAGTAACTCGACAATGTGTAACCAATAATTGAAGTCTGTATCTTCTTTACGATTATCAGCGACGAGGACATATAGCGAACGCTTAGTCAGGAAAAATTGATGGGTAGCATGATAAATTTCTTGACCACCAAAATCCCAAATATTGACCCCAAAACGTTGCTGGTCTTTGAATCGAAAGCCCCATTCGTTGACATCAATACCGCGTGTTGTATCTTCTGGCTCTGGCATAGTGGCTTCAGGATTTTGAATTTTGCGGGCAAAGGTTGTTTTGCCCGCACCCCCTTCGCCAAGAATGAGCAATTTTGCCTCGAAAATGTGGTCAAATTGCTCTGCTTGCAATTGTCGAAAATATGACTGTACAGCGGTTATATCCACTGTAATTGATGGGTTTCCGAATCGACTAGATGAGCTACCAAATCGACTAGATGAACCCGATGAGCTACCGAATCGGCTTTCTGATGATCCAGGTAACTGATTAGATTCTGAACTACCGAAACGACTAGATGAAGATGAGCTAGATGTGCCACCGAAACGACTTGATGAACTAGATGAGCTACCAAATCGACTAGATGAACCCGATGATGAAGATTCAACAATCTCAGGTGGTGGGGTTTCAATGTTTCCATTGATTTTGAAATTTTCTAATTTCTCAAGATTGATTATTTCAGGATCAATCTGCGTTATGTTGTTTTCTGTTAAATTTAAAGTTTCTAAATTCTCTAAATGAAAAATTGCTGGTGGTATTTGTTTCAAATTACCGTTTAATCTAAGAGAAGTGAGATTGGAAAGTGAAGCTAGACTTGCTGGGACATGCTCGTACTCACCACCCAGATGAAGTGTTTCCAAATCCTGTAAGTTCCCAATACTTTTTGGAATTTGTTGATAGTTTGATTTATAGTTGGCTGATAAATTGAATTTATTAGATCTAGGATCTTCAAGTCCTAAACTACTTCTGAATCTACTACGTGCATAATTACCGAGATAGAGCTTTTTGAGTCTCGCAAAGTTACCTATCCAATCTGGTATGGTTTCAAGAGGTGCATCTATAGCTAGGTATTCTAAGTTAGCAAGTGAATGTATTGAGTGAGGAAGCTCAATCATGTTAGAAGTAATGTAAAGGGAAACTAGGGAACGTAATTCTTGC